>CADBCS010000001.1 GCA_902793195.1 uncultured Coriobacteriaceae bacterium
GCGGACCACCGGTCCCAGGCGGCAACACCCCCCGGGCCTTCGCAGAGGCAGGGGCGCAGGGCCGTCCTGGGACGGTCGGCCAGCAGCCCTACTTCCAAGTGCCGGTAGGAGATGATAGGACCGTCGTCACTTTTCATCAAAGGGCACTTGATTTCAGGCTAGGAATACTGTAATGGGGGAAGAGCGCCCTGATACTTTTCGACCACCACCTGGAGTGGAGGAACAGGACGGGCCGCGACAGGACGTTTTGGGCCCGAGGCTACTATGTCAGCACCGTGGCCTTAACGAGGTCATGATAAGGAAGTACGTCAGGAACCAGAAGGATGCGAGCAGGATGGCCCAGTAGGGTACCGATGCCCGCGGCTCTGCCGCAACTGCAGCATCGCAGCGAGAGCTGCGAACATAAAGCCACCGGCTACGCCGGTGGTCAGTTATCGTGCAACCTTTGGCATTCCTCTAGCAGCTTCTTCAGTGGCGCATGGCGTGGATGCCTAGGCAAGAGTGAACACACATGCAGATAAAGAAGTTGCTGAAGAAACTAAATTTCTGCCGTGAGGTGTATGGCCGATACCGTTCAGGTAGTTATGTTTCAGTGTGGACTCTGGACAGAGAATGTTATAGATGTTGTGCCAGATAAAACGATGCGCAAGTATATACCACATGAATCGTCTAGTCTCGTGGCATAGACATGATCGCCGAAGTTCCTGCGGTGTTATGGCAAGAGAAGATTAACTGTCCTATTTGTATCCAAGGAAGGGTCTAACGTATGCTAAGGATTGATAAGTCCATTCTTGATACGAATGGAGCGATTTGCGACAACATAAAACGACTCGGTGAAACCGATAGAGGTCTTTTGAGTCAGAATGTTCTTAGCCAGACACGTAACCTCGTAGAATACGTAGCGATCAAGGTATATTCAGACGGCAAAGATGTTAACCCCAATGATTATGCCCTGCGTGTTGCTGCATTGAAGGATATGCAACGCAGAGGCGATTTGCGATTTCTATATAAGTTTCATGAAATGCTCCAAAAGTCCGTGTCGCACTACACGGTGGACAAAGATGGGTCGGAACGTCTCATGCTCAAGTACTATGAGCATCTCCTTAGAATCAAGCTCTATTTAAAGCGGATCTTCGATTTGGATGTACTGGAGAATCTCGGAGACTTTCATTTGGACACGGACACCGAGCTCTCTGATTACTATGGAAAGATCGCAGAAAGGATCGAATCCCCGAGTGCGCGAAGCTATCCGGTTGCTTATAACGACCGCTACTACGTGCAGAAAGTAAAGCCGTTTTTCGTTAATCAGAAGATATATTATGAAGTCACTTTTACCGCGGCAAATGCACGCGCCAGCAAGTTCAACCGAGTCATTGCGTTTACGCTACACGAGATTGTGGATAACTATGCCGTCAAGTTTTCAATTCGCAACGACGTAGTTCGCATCCTTGATAGAGACATGTCCATCCTTGTGATAGATGGGTATGAGGTATCTATTCGCCCATGCGAGTGGGACAATCTGTCCGAGATATTTGGTCCGAAAGTGAGACATAGCACGAGTTCTAATGAATACAGGGAGATGATGAGATTCCTGACCGATGTGAGAATGTCCTTAACTGAGCTGGTGAGCAGCGATCAGGAATACTACGACTTTATCAGGGGCAAGATCACCAAACGGGTCCAGACCACAAAGATCTACGAAATGCTGGATCGTTGCCGGGACATAATCGTTGGTGATAAGCCTGGCTCAAATGTATTGAGATACTTGCTTCACAAGATGAACAACCGTGTCATTAAAGGACAGTGCTGGAACGAGCGATGCGGCAGGCTATCTAACCTTTATTTAAGCCATGGCTGTATCCCTTTTGACGAGATGCCCTATTGCACCTCCCTTCGGCAACACAATCCGAGGATTTACGACTTGCTTGAGTCTATCCCTATTTCCGGCCACGAACATGAACTATTAGCCAGATGCGTAAAGAACAATACAGAAATAGAGAGACACCTATTCACGCCTAAAGATGAAATTGAAGGCTTTGAAAACATTGATGATTTGATAGAGAAACACAATTCCTCCTTATACTACAAGCATACCGGCCGGAGAATCAGAGAGTACAAGAATCACCTGTATATCAATAGCTATGTTGAAGATAGTGCCGAAATAATTAAAAAGCTGCAGGAATTGGCCTCATCGGGTGTTTCTCAATATACGGCATCCGTAGATTCGTGGATAGCCAGAGAGTCCTATATGATTGACGATGACGGCAAAAGAGAAGCCTTACGACGGATGTTCTCCAACTCGCGCGTCGCCCTAATTTACGGCTCCGCTGGCACAGGCAAGTCCACGCTCATCAAGCACATCTCCAATTTCTGGGCTGGCAAAGACAAGATATTCCTTGCCAACACGCATCCTGCCGTGGACAACATGCGCAGGAAGGTTACATCTGGGAATAGCGTATATAGTACAATCGCGAAGTTCCTCTCCGGGCGGAATCACGCCACAGACTGCGACATTCTCTTTATTGACGAGTGCAGCACGGTTAGCAACAGCGACATGCGTCGTGTACTTGAAAAGGCGAGCTTCAAGCTGCTTGTTCTTGTCGGTGACACTTTTCAGATTGAGTCGATTTACTTTGGTAACTGGTTTAGCGTTGCCCAGAAATTTGTACCGGCTACATCCGTGTTTGAGCTGACCCACCCATATCGAACGACGAACAGCAGTCTTCTGACCGTTTGGGATCGGGTGCGCGAGCTCGATGACGCGATCCTGGAGCCTATGGTGAAGAATGGGTACGTGGCGAGACTAGACAAGTCCATCTTCGAGCGCGGCGATGACGATGAAATCATCCTTTGTCTCAACTACGACGGATTATATGGCATCAACAATATCAACCGGTTCTTGCAAAATAGCAATCCTAATCCAGCCATCCTATGGGGGATTAGCACCTACAAAGTAGGCGACCCAATCCTGTTCAACGAGTCGAATATTTTCTCTCCTCTGATTCACAACAATTCGAAAGGAAAAATAATTGATATCAGGCCGGAGGAGCGGCAAATTTGGTTTGATATTGAACTCGAGGAATCGATTAACGAAATCGATGCATGGGGCTATGGTTTTAAGCTGATTGGCGAATCGGAAGAGGGCAACTCCATTATTTCATTCAGTGTAAATAAGTATCGTAGCACCGATGAAGATGATGACGACACTAATTCTACGGTCGTCCCATTCCAAGTCGCATATGCCGTCTCAATTCACAAGGCGCAAGGCTTAGAGTATGACTCAGTCAAGATTATTATTACGAAAGAGACTGAGGAACGTATAACGCATAATATCTTCTATACAGCAATTACACGAGCTAAAAACAAGTTGAAGATATACTGGAGTCCAGAAACAGAACAATCAGTGCTAGAACGGCTCGAGATCAAGAACTCAAACAAAGATGCTTATTTACTCGCACAGCTATCGTCACTATCGATGTCATCAGTATGATATGCGTCCTGCCAACGGTAGTCTAACGGGAGTGCCGCCATTGACAGGCCGACTTCAGCCTTGGAAGAGTCGCCTGACATTCATGCCCTCGCATTCATGGCGTCGCGGGTCGGATAACGCGGAAGCGAGCCTGATCGCCTGGCCACGCTTCCGCGACCCCGACTTCGAAGCCCGTGGACGTCCGTTCGTCGGCTAGGGTACTGGCGAACCTCTCGGCGCTGCCGAGCCTGCGCAGGCGCGCGAGCTCGTGGCCGTGTCTCGCGAAAGGTCGTTTGGGCATGGGCAAGGTGCTGCCGGGTTTTCCGGTGACCGAAACGCCGAAGCCCCAACTTGAACGAGCGCGCCCTTGCCGCAGTCAAGCAGCGTGTTTTCCATGGTCGCGGGGTCAATCGCGAAGTCAATGACCCCCACGTTCCTCGGCCTGTCGACGTCGGACGGCGCCATGGCGAAGGGTTCGCCTCTACCTATGAGCGTTAGCCGTAGCTCATACTCGCGTCCCGCACCATCCTTTCCTCCGATGCAGCGGGAGCACAGCCGCTCAAGCGCTTCGAAGTCTTCCCTGTCCATGTCGGCGAGTATGGACATAGCAGGCGCGCGTCGTGCAAGGGGACTCCGTCGAGGGCTTCGGATGGAACGGGCACGACATCCTGAGCCTGTGCATCGTCGCCCGCAAGGCGCAGCTCTACCTCCGCAAGGCCCACGCCGACCCCGACGCGACCGTCGCGCGCCTCGACGACCTCGAGCGCGCGATGGGATCGCGCGAGGCGTTCGCGGGCGCCTTCGACCCCCTCCTGCTTGTTTTGCAGCTCCGCACATGGGGTCGGCGCGAGCCTGGCCCTATTTGCCGGGGTCTTTGCCTGATTGCCGTCGAACGGGGCATCTTGAAAGGGTTGATGCATCGGCTTCGGATCCATTTTGCAAGGTTGGGTGCAACTGTTGCATTTCGGTTTGCAGTGTTGCATTTAGATTTGCGAGCAACCCTTAGTTTTTCAATCAAGCCCGGAGGGCGACCCCTTGATTGAATTTTGAATTGCAAAGCCCTTTTCGTTTAGTTTTGCAATGGGCCACCACCTCCCCTAGCCTTGTGCCAGTCCCTGGGCACGGGAAGGGAGGTGCGTCATGCCCAGAGGAAAGGGAAAGCACCTGGACATATCCGACCGCGTGACCATAGAGAGGTCCCTCAAGGAGGGCGACTCGCTGTCCCAGATAGCGAGGGTCCTGGGCGTCTCGACGTCGACCGTCTCTCGCGAGATAAGGCAGAACAGGACGTTCTACCTCGTGAGGTCGTCGATCAAGCGCGAGCTCTGCGTGCACTACGGCGAGTGCGCCGTCACCGGGCTGTGCGACGTCGGCTGCGCCAGGACCGCCTGCAAGAGGTGCCGCTCGAACCAGTGCACGCTGCTGTGCCCGGAGTGGGAGGAGCGCACGTGCGACCTGCTCGGGCGCGCCCCGTTCGTCTGCGGGACCTGCAGGAGGCGCGCGAACTGCAGCTTCCGGCGGGCGAAGTACGGCGCCCGCGACGCCCAGACCAAATACGAGAGGCGCCTGTGCGAGTCCAGGAGCGGCGTGTCGGTGACGCCGGAGCAGCTCGAGTCCATGGTCGCCCACGCGAGGAGGCTCATGGCCCAGGGCCACAGCATAGAGGCGATATGGTCGGAGAACCCGGGCCTGTTCCCGGTGAGCTCGAGGACCTTCCGCAACTACGTGGACAGGGGCGTGTTCGGCCTGGCGAGCATCGAGCTGCCCAAGAAGGTCAAGTACAAGCCGAGGAGGACGGGCAAGGCGGCGGCCGGGGGCTGCGTCGACGCGACGGGAAGGACCTACGGGGACTTCCTCGCCCTCGCCGAGGACCTGCGTGTTGCCGCTAATCTAAAAACTACCAGCTGGACCAATGTCGGCCACCGATTTGACAAAGGAGGACTTACCAGTTTCACCAACGTAGTTTCGCCAATTCCACCATTAAGGAAGTAAGCTGCCGCCGTCGGGACAAGGACGGGAGGGCAGCATGGACGGCAACCTGATTGGAGAGCTGAACATCATGAAGGAAGCGGGTATCAAGCCCAACTTCTCGGAGGTGGCCAGGCGCTACGGCGTCGACCGGCACACCGTGTCGAAGTACTGGAACGGAGGTGGCGAGCAGCCCGCGGACGGCAGGTCCGGCAGGGAGAGCTGCTTCGACGGCCTGCGCGCGGAGATCGAGGGTAGGGCGCAGCTGCCGGGCGTCACGGCCAAGGGCATACACGAGTGGCTGCTCGACCGGCACGCCTCCGACGAGAGGAAGCTCGCCGGGTACAACGCGTTCACGCACTGGCTGAGGACCAGGGGCGTGGAGGTGGGCGTCCCCGGCGAGGTCGAGGCGCACCCCAGGTTCGAGACCGCCCCCGGCGAGCAGCTGCAGTTCGACTGGAAGGAGGACCTGCTCATGCACGGCCGCGACGGCACCGGGTACGCGTTCAACGTCTTCAGCGCGACCCTGGGCTACTCGAGGCTCCATGTCTTCATAAGGACGCTCACGAGGACGCGGGACGACCTGCTGAGGTGCCTCTTCCTCACGATCGCGCTGCTCGGCGGCGTCTGCCGGCTGTGGCTCACGGACAACATGTCGGCGATCGCCACGATCGGCGGCGACGGGTCCAGGAGGCGCGACCCGAGGGTCGCGAGGTTCGCCCGCGAGGCCGGCTTCGAGCTCGTCCTGTGCAGGGTGCGCACTCCCCAGACCAAGGGCAAGGACGAGAGCGCCAACCGCTTCCTCTCGAGGCTGCGCGCCTACGAGGGCGACTTCGACGGCTGGGACGAGCTCGACGGGATCATCGCGCGCATCCAGCGCCGCAGCAACGAGGAGCCCAACGAGACCACCGGGCTCCCGCCGCAGCTGCTCTTCGCCCGCGGCGAGAAGGATGCGCTCGCGCCCGTGGGCAACCTGGGGCTGCTGGAGTCCATGCTCGGCGACGTGACGCGCCAGAGGGTCCCGTCCACCATGCTCGTGCGGGCCGCCGGGCGCGAGTGGTCCGTGCCCAGGCGCTGCATCGGCCGCGAGGTGCGCTGCGTCCTGCAGCCCGGCGGGCGTCTGTCGGTCTTCGACGGCGACGGCCTCGTCGCCAGCCACGACACGACGGTCCCGGCGAAGCCCGTGAACTACGACCCCGCGCACTACGCCGAGGCCATGTCGGACAAGCGCTGGGGCGGCGCCGACGCCGACATCGAGGAGGCCGCGCGCCGCAACCTCGAGCTGCTCGACGGGCTGGGCTCGCTCGGGGGCGACCTGTGATGGCGGCGCCGGTCGTGGAGGCGAGCCCCGCCGTGCGCGTCCGCTCGAACCTCGAGGAGCTGGGCATGGACAGGATGGCGGAGCTCGCCGGGGAGCACATGTCGCTGGTCGCCGCGGGGTCCAAGACCTACGCAGAGTCGCTGCTCGAGCTCACCGACGCGCAGATCGCGGCCGTGCGCGAGCGCGACCTGTGGAGGCGCGTCCAGAAGGCGAACTTCCCCTACGTGAAGACGCTCGCGGACTTCGACTTCTCGTTCCAGCCGTCCCTGAGCCGGCCCGTCGTGGAGGACCTGGCCACCATGGGGTTCCTCGAGCGCGGGGAGAACGTCGTGCTGGTGGGCTCTCCGGGGGTGGGCAAGACCCACATCGCGGTCTCGCTGGGCGTGGAGGCCGTGAGGTGCCGCAAGCTCACGTACTTCGCCGACTGCCAGCGCCTGGTGGACGACCTCAAGAGGGCGGCGGCCAAGGGCCAGCTGGAGCGGCGGATGAGGTTCTACGCCCACCTGTCGCTGCTCATCCTGGACGAGCTGGGCTACCTCGGCATCGACAAGGAGGGCGCCGACCTGCTGTTCCAGCTCGTGAGCAGGCGCTACGAGCGCAGGTCGACCATCGTCACGACCAACGTCGGCATAGGGGCGTGGGCGCAGGTCTTCGGCGACCCGGTGACGGCGTCGGCCATAGCCGACAGGGTGTGCCACCACTGCCACGTGATCAGGATAACGGGCAGGTCCTACAGGATGAAGGACATCCTCCCCGACCTCCCGGGGAGGGACCGGAGGGACGCCGAAAACGGCGAATGAGCGTTTGTGGAATTGGCGAAACTACGTTGGTGGGATTGGTGTGTGGAATTGGCGAAATTGGCGAAATCCTAATTGACGGTAACAACCTGCGCCGCGCGGCCTTCCAGCTGGACTGCGTGATGGGGCGCGTGCACGACGCCCAGTGCGTCATGTCGTTCCACGTGCCGCGCATCGAGTTCCAGATATACCTGCTGCTCGCGGCGCACGTCGCGGCGGAGGTCGTCCGCGCGCTGGACTTCATCGAGCTCGCCTGCGGGGGCGCGTTCGCCCGGCTGTTCCCCGTGGGGCTCACCGACCGCGGCGGCGAGTTCTCGGACGCCGAGGGGATCGAGCGGTCCGCCGCCGACCCGGGGAGGAGGCGCTGCTCCATATACTACTGCGACCCCATGGCCTCCCACCAGAAGGGCTCGTGCGAGAAGAACCACGTCGAGTTCCGCAAGGTCGTCCCCAAGGGGACCAGCATGGACGCGCTCACCGCCGACGACATGGCGACGATAACCAGCCACGTCAACTCCTACCCCAGGCCCAGCCTGGGCGGGATGGCCCCGATCGACCTCGCGCTGGCGATCCTGCCGCGCTCGCTGTTCGAGGAGCTGGGGATCGGGAGGGTCGAGCCGGGCGAGGTGGTGATGACACCTCGCCTGCTCGGCCTGGACCGGCGGGGCGGAGCGACAGGTTAGACCGATAGACCGATAGACCGTTGGACATTCGTGCCTGGGGCCGGTGATAGCTCGATCGCCGCCGACGTTGCGCTAAGTTTTGCAGACGCGCGTCCGGGGCTGGCGCCAGCATGCCGAAAAAACACAGGACTAGCAGCGCGTTCTCCGCCCGCGTGCGCGACTGCGGGGCACCCCCGTTTTGCAGGACTTACCGAAACCCGTTGCATTTACCCTTGCAACGTTGCACTTAGTTTTTCAATCAAGCCCGGAGGGCGACCCTATCGAAATTGTCGTAATGACACGAGCGTAGATGGGATATACTGAGCATGAACGCCACCTCCCGCCGGGAGGAGAGGAAGTCGGAGCCGGATTGCCCGTGAGGTCATGGGAGCCGGCTCCGGCGCTTTTCATGCGGGTATCTCGATGACCTCGATCGAGGCGAGCGCCAAAGCCCAATCGGCGCTCCACGTGCGTGCGCCGGGTGTCCCGCAGAGGGTCTCTCCGTATGCGCCCAGAATTTGGTCGGGAAGCCAGAGCCCGTGCTCCTCGGTGCCGGCGTGCGTTACGAGGATGTCCGAGATGGCGCCCTGCCTCCTCAGGTACTTCGCGGTCTCCACGTCCCTCAGGTCGGCCTTCCGGTCCCTGCCCTCGAGAATCGCCAGGGAGACTCCCAGCTCCTCCAAGGCGGGCAGCAGGGCGCCGAGGCACTTCCTCCGTGCCCTTTCCTGCTTTTGGCGGTCGAGCGGAGCGGCTACTACCACGGTGGTGAGGTGGTCCATCTCCGCGATGGCCCGCACGGACTTCTTTCTCAGTGGCAGCGGCATGTCACGCCAGTGCAGTTTGCGGGCACCACGTTGGAAGAGGGCTTCGAATGGTGCGAGCTGGTCGTCTCGCATGGGAACGGTCGCCGCCATGAGATATGACGGTGGGTCGGCTGCCATTCGAATGCTCTCGTCCACGTAAGCGATGGTGGTGAGTCCCATCGCATCGGCGCTGTCACCTGTCGAACTCTTAGGTTTCTTGGCATTAGTCTGTTTGGAGTTTGCGCTCATGACAAGTCCTTCCTTCCGACGGAGCGTACTGTCGATGCCGGGCGCCGACGTTGGCGCGGCGGCCGCATTCCCCTCGATCACTCCGTCAAGGAGGTTATTGCGCGTTCGCTATTTTAGCGCAGTCACTAGAAATATTCAAACTATGGAATTGCGATTTGTGCTTCGGTAGTGTCGGGAATGTTGGTGTAACGGCCATTTCGCAGGCAGCGCGGCCAGCCACCTGAGAACCTCGAATCAATGCCTCTTTCCAAGCGGACGCCGCAGGTGACCAATCGTCGTTTAGCCAGCCAGGCTTTCTGCTAGGGCGCCAAAGCAACCATTGATTATTCACGCCGTGGACGACCACCGATACCAAACAGGTAACCACCCAATCTCAACCAAGTGACCGCCCGCCCGCGCAGGCCGTCGCCAGGGAGGCCTACTCCGAGCCCGACTGGGAGCTCGTCCACTCCGAGCGGCCCTCGGCCGGCGCGCGTGACGCTTGACTTCCGAAAGTGCGTAACTTTTCGGGGCTTCCTGCTGGTACGCCGTGCGACAGCATGCCATTTACCTGCGGAAACGCGATTTGCATAAGGTCTTGCACCGTCCAAAGTTGCGCACTTTCGGTCTGGCCGTTTCGGTGGCGCGCCCCGACCGGATCGGTGCTGGCGAGCTCGCGGCGTTGCCGGGGGATTGCGCGCTCATCATTCCGCCCTGCTATCGTATTCATGATTGCAAACCATGAGTGGGCTGATTTAAACCGACGCTAGCAATGTGGCCAGTTCTGGATATGCGTTCAGATGCTTCCGCGCGTAACAACGGGCAAACCCCGCAAAAGGTGCCTCCGACCGTAACAGGAGCTTCACTGTTCTCTTGGCCACGGGATCGTGTCTGTTGCCTCCGTATTCCGACAAGCTTGAATAAAGCAAGTTCATCTGTCTCTGGAGCTCCTTGAGCCTTACGTCCGACGCATGCGTCCTCAGCGGCTTGCTTTCGGAGGTAAACACCTCCTCGATGAGCTGGGCGGTAAGGCATGCCTCCGGGTCATCCTCGTTGAGCACCCGAACGGTAACATCATCCCCGACCAATTCCTGCTCCAGGAGCAGTTCGGGGTCTCTGGCACAGCACCGTCCTCGCAGATATAGCATTTGCCGTGGGAGTCGGCACGCAACCGATCCACGACCTCCTTGTGACGGTATCGGTCCCTTGCCTTGCTTGCGACCAGAGGCGGAGGCACCTCCTTGGACCGCTCGATGCGTATCATTCGTCCACGACCTTCGCGTTGAGCTCGAGCTTGCTCCGTAGGTACTCGGTCGTGATGCCTAGGTCCAGATAGTCGGGAATCTCGTCAAGGTACCTTTCCAGCCCCCGCGCCTCCAGGAACTCCGCATCACTCAGGCTGTTGTGCGCGGCGAGCTCTCTGTAGCGGTCGAATTTCTGGCGCAGCTCATCCGAAAGCGAATCCACGCCAAAGTAGCCCTCGACGATGCTTTCGTAAGTGTTGCCGGAAAGCCCGTTGGCGGCGCGAGTGCGGTTCTCGAGGTCATATACCACTGCCTCGCTCAGGCTCGACAGCACAAACGGAGAGTGCGTGGAGACGATAAACTGAACGTTCGGAAACAGGTCTATTAGGATGGGCAGCACTCGCTTCTGTAGCGAGAGGTGCAGGTGGTTCTCTATTTCGTCCACGAGCGCAATCCCCGGCATGGTAAAGTCCGGGGACCGTCCGTTCCTCTTGACCATGCGCAGCATGAGGCCAACCACCACGTCCAGGATGGCGGAGAATCCGTCCGAGGCTTCGTTGAAGTTGTAGGGGTCGCGACCCTGCTCGCGAATCGAGAACTCATAGGTCTCCTCGTCGAACTCGAGCGTGAGGGTCGGGTCTTCGTATATGTTTCTGAGGATGTCGCGCACCCGGTCGAACCAACGTTGAATCTCCCGTGCCTTTTCCTGCCTGCCGCCCGTCGCGGCGAGTGCCTGGGTCATCTTGAGATCGAGCAGATACTTCACGAACAAGTCGCGGGGGGAGTCGTCTATGCCGTAGCGGTCGGCAAACGTTACCTTTTCGATTTGACGGGGTATAGCAGCGTCGAACTGCCGTTTTGCCCTAAAGTACGCAAACAGGCAGCTGCCCTCTTCATATTGAGCGCGCACGTCCGTGTCATCCGTGTTGAACTCTAGGTCTACGCCGTGGCGAGCGCCCTGAAGGCGGGCTCGAAAGCTTTGAAGGGTACTCTCGTCTTGACGTATTCGCTCTTTGTTTGCCTCTGGATTGCGCCGGTAATGCTCAAGTCGCTCTTCGCAGCCATCGATTTCGCGTTGGAGTTTGGAAGGGCATTGGTTGTGGCAAACAGAGTCGATGTAGCCAGCCACGGCATCGAGGACGCTCGTCTTGCCGCTTCCGTTCTTTCCCGTAAGCATGAGGTGACGTGGAGCGTCGTCATTGCTGGCAGCGAGCGGAATGTCGATGTTTTTCAGGTGTCGCACATGCTCGATGCGGAGATGGCGAATAAGCACTCTGTCCATAGGCCCTCCGTGATCTTTCGTCGTACAAGAAGTATAACGCGATGAGTCTGCTCTCTGGCGCGAATGGGGCTGGCGAACCCCAAGACGTACGTGCAGGCATGGCTCGCCGAGACCCGAGGTTGCTGGGACCCGCGGCCAGGAACTCCAGCCAGTCGTATTTCCTCGAGGCTGCGGGCGATGCTCATGATCTCGACGCCCCACTCGTCCGCGCTGCGGTACGGGATATACTTCCTGCCGCTGATCCCGGTGCTTGCGGCTATGGGATGGTTCGGCGCGGGACGTGGGGACCGGGCGTAGGGCGCGTAGGGCCGGGGTCATCGCCAGCTGGTCACTGCGTTGGCGCGGATGTCGGGGCGGGTTTCGGTCGACGGGCGCCCCCACGCCTTCCGTAAGTGCGTAACTTTTTGGGCCCGCCGGCAGGTCCGCCGTGCGACGGTATGCCATTTACCTGCGGAAATGCGCTTCTCATAAGGGTTTGCACCATCCAAAGTTACGCACTTAACGATTTCCCGCTTGTCTCAGTGGTGAATTCGCGGGCGGCTAATCGACGTTTAGCCAGCCAGGCTTTCGGCCAGGTCGGGGAAGCATCCATGGTTTAACACTGCGGAGGCATGAGTCGAGCCCCTCGGGACGCATTTCCCCAAAAAGTGTATGCTCGGAGGCCGTGCGTTCCCCGTTCCAGAGAGTCCACAAACTCTAGGCGCACACCCTCTTTGGGTACGCGTGCAGTAGACAACTTCTCATCATAGGTCAAATTGGGATGGCCTCATCGGGGCGTCTAACAATCGAACGGTGGGGTACAATGTATGGTAATATACTGTAAAAAGGTTGGTTGACATGCTAAAACGCACTTTATCAAAAGATAGTCTGCTCACGCTACTGAGAGTTTTGGACCTAGAAGTCCTCCATGAGATTGGTCCCATGGAAATAGTCGATATGGTAATCGTGGGCGGAGCGGCCTTCATGTGCGACGGACTCACCGAGCGCGAGCTCACCCAAGACATTGATGTGATAGAGGCGTCGGAGCCTGTCGCAAAATGCATACCTCAGATACCGGAAATCAACACGAGTTGTGCGGTATTCCTCGATTGCCTACCCTACGGATACGAAGACAGGCTCGTAGAGATTCCCATTTCGCTAACGAGCATACGGGTGTTCCGCCCATCGCTAGAGGATCTTGTCGTGATGAAGCTCAGATCATATCGTGATCACGATATTGAAGATATTACCAGTCCAGAGGTGCTAAGGCGTATCGACTGGGAACAACTGCAACACCTCATCTACGACCCAGATGAGGCGAAAGCGTCGTGCATGGCGGACATTGACTACAAGATGCTCGTAGCCAAGTACGAGGATTACAGGCGACAATGGGGACCGGAACAGGGTGGAAAGGCCAAGGAGTAATGCGTTTCGAGAAGTTCTTGGAGACATACGTGCGGGAGCTAACAGGCCAGCGCTCGCTGCGTGCGAACGTGCTCGTCAACGTGTGCCAACGCAAGGAACATGCGCGAGAGGCGTGCTTCTTCTACCTTTTCGCGACGGGAAGGATGCCAATGTCGCTGGCATTGGCCGAGGGTAAGTCATACAGAATCGAGTGGGCCGAGGTCTACCAGCACGTGCGGGAATGCGACTCATTCGATAGCTTGTGGCAGGCTGAGCCGAGTCTTCCGGCGCGTTATGGAAAGGTGCTCAGGTCGTATTACGCAGCGGCTCACAAGGCACAAAGCGACGAGCGACTCAAGCGCAGGATGCGCGAAGACTTTGTATCGTGGTCGAGCGAGCTCGGGCTCTCTAATAGGAGTGTGGCGCTGAAGGCGGGAGTGGATCCGTCGAACTTCAACGCTTTTATGAGGCGACAGGAGCTCGGGCGGCTGTCGGTCGATGCCGTACAGCGAGTGAGCCGCGCGTATGTGGAGATGTTTAGGGAGCGCGCGTAAGGATAGGTCGTTTTTGGACGGCCGCTCCGTGAGGTATGGTGAGGGTCGGGTCTTCGTAAATGGGTAGCGTCGGAAAAGATGGGTTGCTTCCCGGCTTGGTGTGTCCTGTCCGCCGTATGAAACGGGTTTTGAGCATTGACTTGCTTGAATCAATCCAAAAAACAGTGGGTTAGTCTGTCCGACAAAGGGCTTTTTCGTCCTAGCGTTCATTCATTGCGAGACTCAGGCGAGATGAGCGTGCGATGGGCACGAAGTCTAGCTTGGCCAACGATTGTTGCCATGAGCCCAAGGGCTACCAGAGCAGTCCCTCCGGGAGGTCGGTGAATCGTCGCGTCCCCTTGGTGGGGTTATCCTCGATGACTGCGCCGCTTTGCTCGTCGCGTGCTTGGGCGAGCGCTTCGGTGACGAGCGGCAGGTACTCCTGCGGTGCTCGACCCATAATCCGCTGCACCTTCCATCGAATTTCTTCGGTGATTTCCGACTCGGGTCCAAGTTCCATCTTGATAAGCCTGTCCGTGATGATCGTCTCGACCCGTTCCAGGAAGAGGTACCTCATCTCGTCCCTGCTCGCGAACCGGACGAAGCGCCCGTCGCGGAAGTACGCCTACACGGGCTGATAGTTGCCGCCCGACGCGATCTGTGCCAGCGTTTCGTCCGGCGCGTAGACAAGCTTTCGCGTGCGGAGGTCGGCATAGCGAAAGACACGCACGTGACCGTCCTGCGCGTGGGGGCAGAGGTGTTCGAGGGGCGCGTCGCATCGTGGCGGCGTCTCGGGGACGTGCGCCAGCCGGCCGTCCCTGAACTCGGCCAGGACGACCACGTCGGCCTCACGTGACTCGCGTGCAACCACGCGCTCGTCCTCGGTCAGCTCGGTGAGCCCGGTCGCGGCGTCGCGGTATCGATAGGCGTATTGGAGACCGTCCATGGGTTTGCCCGCGTTGCCCATCGCCAAGCTCCTTTCCTCATGCCTTTGCGTATAGCAGGTGATTGGGCACCCGTGCGCGTGCCCAATCCGTCCGGCGCGTCAGTCCGCATAGAGCATGCGCAGGTACGCCTCGTTGCCGGACGCCCCCTCGACCTCTGCCCACGTGCCCGAGGCCACCATGGAGCGCGCCACGCGCCTGGGTGCCGTCGGGTTGTCCGGTGCGGGGGCGAGGGCGACGGGCAGCGGCTGCGCCTTCGCGGGCTGGTTGTGCCGCATGAGGCGGGCGAGCGGCCGGTAGCGGCGGATCCATCGCAGGTCCGTGGTGCTCACGTCGAGCTGGTCGGAGAGCAGCCGCACGTCGGGCTCGCCCATGGGGAAGCAGACGACGGAGCCCACGTTGCCGAGGATTGACTGCTCGAGCTGGCCGACCTGCCCAGTGCGCACGTCGAGCGTGCGTGCCTGCGAGAGGGTCTGGAAGCTGAGCACGAATCCCACCCGCTGCTTGCGAGACTCGGCGAGCAGCGACTCGAAGTCGGTCGTCGCGAACTTGGCGAAACTATTGGGCCTCCATGGTTGCCGTTGGCGCTATCGCTGAAAGTCGGGATTGCTTCAGTTGGATGACGAAAACTACGAATCCGCCTGTAGTGTGATGGCGAGTTTAACGGGACATGGTTTTGACACCTGTACCCGCTCTACGTAGGGGCCGCCGAGCAATCGACTGGCTTCCGCGGGGCACGAGATGAACCACAACGAGAGTCTGACTCACTCGAGTTGCAATGGTTCGTAATCAGCTTATAGCCAAATGTTTTGTGCTAAGGGCTACACACTACCTCTTTTGCTTACCATCGTCTGCTTCAGCATTGCAGGCTGAACTGTGGTGGTATTCATGTGAGGTTACCGCCAAGCATTTGCCAGTATTGCAATGGGTAAAACTAAAGTGTCAAGCAGAGTAGAGTTGTGGTGGGCATGAAGAATCTACAAAGCGACACGATTCCAAAAGCCCAGCGGTACCGTCCATGCGCTCATGAGCGGCTAGATAGGCCATAGTCGAGGCGACATTGGCTCATACGAGCGAATGTTCCGCTGTCTTGGATATCGGTGCATACGATATAAAGCCTGGAGAAAAGAGTAAAGCCGGACGATGTCCGACCCTACTACGTGCGGGTCGAGCTGAACAAGTGGCATTCGCACAGTCAGGCCCAGATCGTCCTCCTCATGTGGTCGAACCACACGTTCGTCTCTGGATTGTTCGATTCGAAGGATAATAAGCAATCCACATAGCCTTGCTCTCGAGCAATCTGTTTGCTCAGCGGATTCACCAACTCGAATATGAGGCAGACGTGTCCTACCAAATGGTCTATGGGCTCTGACTTCAGGGATCGCAGCAAGGCAGTCCGCTCATCGTATGCGGCTCGGGCACTCGCGCCGACACCCGATGACCTAAGCTCGTCGGTGGTGAGGTTGTATATGTCCTCGAGCGGCGTCTCGCAGTTTACGCGAAAGATGTCGACCTTGTCCGCATCACGTAGGACGTCGCAATAGGTGCGCTCGCGGTCGGAGAGGCCCTCCTCCAAGCGGAAGCGGTTGTGGTTGCGTATGGCGCGCTCGAGCAAGGGACGGTCCTCCGGGTTTGTCCAATTGTCCACAGGCACGAATCTCTCTAACAGCCCTTCGCCGAACAACAGGTCGGCGCCAAGCTTGGCGTGATCGACGGATAGCGCATCGTTGAATGTGTCAAAGCGCCTGATTTGCTCGAATCGACCGATGTCGTGCAGCATGCCACTCAACCATGCGAGGTCGGCATCATCGACGCCCGCCGATATGCCGATTCGCTCGCAGAGGGACGCAACTCGGTAGGTGTGTGTGATTTTGAGCGCAATCTTTGGGTCCGAGGGGTCGTATGCGTCGACATAGCGATTGAACTCCGAAATGACCCTTTTACGATTCATGGCCCCTCCAGTCCGTTTCTCGGAAGGTCGATTCTATAGCATGTCGAGTTCGCGCTCGAAGTACTCTATCGTCCTGCGCAGTCCCTCCTCGAGCTGAACGCGCGGTTCCCAGCCCAGCTCCTTTCGGGCGCGGGTGATGTCTGGCCTGCGCTGTGTCGGATCGTCCGAGGGAAGGTCCGCGTACACGATCTTCGACCTGCTGCCCGTGAGCCGGATGACCGCCTCCGCGAGCTCTATGATCGTGAACTCGTGCGGGTTGCCCACGTTGATGGGGCCTATGAGGGAGTCGCGGCTACGCATCACCCTCACCATCCCCTCGATGAGGTCGTCCACGTAGCAGAAGCTCCGCGTCTGGCTGCCGTCGCCATACACGGTCACGTCCTCCCCGCGCAGCGCCTGGCAGATGAAGTTGGAGACGACCCGCCCGTCGCCGACGTCCATGCGCGGGCCGTAGGTGTTGAAGATGCGCATGACCTTGACGTCCACGCCATGCACGCGGTGGTAGTCGAAGAAGAGGGTCTCCGCCACGCGCTTCCCCTCGTCGTAGCAAGCCCTGGGACCCATGGTGTTCACGCGGCCGCGGTAGGACTCGTCCTGCGGGGAGATCTCCGGGTCACCGTAGACCTCCGAGGTGGACGCCTGCAGGATGCGCGCCCCGCAGCGCTTCGCGAGACCGAGCGCGTTCATGGCGCCGTACATGGAGGTCTTGGTCGTGTATATGGGATCCACCTGGTACTGCACGGGACTCGCCGGGCAGGCGAGGTTGTAGATCTGGTCGCACTCGACGTAGATCGGCTGAATCACGTCGTGGCGTATGAACTCGAAATAGGGGTTGCCCAGCAGGTGCCGGATGTTCTGCTTGCTGCCCGTAAAGAGGTTGTCCACGCATACGACGTCGTTGCCGTCGGCAATCAGCCTGTCGCACAGGTGCGACCCCAAAAAGCCCGCTCCGCCCGTCACGAGCACCCTGTTCTGCCTCATCTAGCCCCTCCTGTACTTCCAGATGCACCAGACGGCGCGGATGCCGTCCTTGAGGCCTATCTTCTTGCCCTCCTCGTTGGTGCGGGGATGGTACGAGATGGCGACCTCCATGACGCGGACACCCATGCGGGCGACCTTCGCGGTGATCTCCGGCTCGAAGCCGAAGCGGTTCTCGCATATGTCGACGGCTTGGATGACCTCGCGCCTGAACGCCTTGTAGCACGTCTCCATGTCCGTGAGTTTGAGACCGGTGAAGAGGTTCGACAGGCGCGTGAGGAACTTGTTAGCGAGCCTGTTCTTGAGGTAGCCCTTGGCCCGCTGCCCGAGGAATCGGGAGCCGTAGCACACGTCGCATTCGCCCGCCAACACCGGGCCGACCACCTTGGGGTACTCCTCGGGGTCGTACTCCAGGTCCGCGTCCTGCACAATCACGACGAGCCCCGTCGCGTGCGCGAAGCCGGTGCGGAGGGCGCCGCCCTTGCCCGTGTTCTGCTCGTGATAGAGCACCTTCGACACGATGGGCTCGATCTCGGAGGCCAAGATGTCGCGCGTCCCATCCGTGCTCATGTCATCGACGACGATTATCTCCTTGTCGTCGTAGGGGGCCGCGATCACGCGTCCAACTATCTCTCGGATGCTCGAGCTCTCGTTGAAGCAGGGAATCACCACTGTGAGCTCGGGGGCATCGGGCACGGCATGCATGTGTCCGTCTTCTGCCATCACAATCCTTTCTATCAATCTGTAACGCTCGTAACGTAGGTTAGCATACACGTCCTCCTGCAAGCCCCATTCTTCTGCAGTTGGCCAGATGATTTCAGATATTCTTGGCATGGCATTTGGTTATGACGAGCGAGGCGTGTGACCGGAAGTAGTGCTGGGCTACCAAGAAAAAGCCCTTGCATTCGTGACATACGCTCCGGATTCCTTAGTCCCTGCGGAACAGGTCGCGCGTGTACACTCTGTCCTCCACGTCGGCCAGGTCATCGCTCATGCGGTTGGCCACGATGCAGCCGCACATGGCCTTGAACCTCTCGAGGTCGTTGACCACGAGGCTGCCGAAGAATGTCGAGCCGTCCGGGAGCGTGGGCTCGTAGACCACGACCGTGGCGCCCTTGGCCTTGATGCGCTTCATGACCCCCTGGATGGAGCTCTGGCGGAAGTTGTCGGAGTCCGTCTTCATCGTGAGGCGGTAGACGCCCACGGTCACCGGGCCCTCGCGGGCGGGGTCGAAGCCGCTGGCGCCGCCGTAGGAGTAGCCGCCCGCCATCTCCAGCACGCGGTCGGCCACGAAGTCCTTGCGGGTGCGGTTGGACTCCACGATGGCCCCGATGAGGTTCTCCGGAACGTCGGCGTAGTTGGCGAGCAGCTGCTTGGTGTCCTTGGGCAGGCAGTAGCCGCCGTAGCCGAAGCTCGGGTTGTTGTAGAAGTCGCCCACGCGCGGGTCCAGGCACACGCCGCGGATGATGTCGGACGTGGAGAGGCCCTTGAGCTCGGCGTAGGTGTCCAGCTCGTTGAAGTACGATACGCGCAGGGCCAGGTAGGTGTTCACGAAGAGTTTGGTGGCCTCGGCCTCGGTGAAGCCCATGGAGAGGGTGGGGATGTCTTGCTTCTCGGCCCCCTGCGCCAGCAACGCCGCGAACTCCGCCGCGGCCTCCCGGGTGCCCTCGTCGCAGCCCACGATGATGCGGCTGGGCCAGAGGTTGTCCCAGAGCGCCTTGGACTCGCGCAGGAACTCCGGGGAGAAGATGATGTTGTCGGCCCAGAACTGACGGCGCACCTGCTCGGTGTATCCCACGGGCACGGTGGACTTGATGACGACGGTGGGCCTCTCGGCGCGGTCGCGCGTGGCATCCAGCACGAGGCCGATCACGTCCTCCACGGCGCTCGTGTCGAAGAAGTTCCTCTGCGGGTCGTAGTTGGTGGGCGCGGCCACGATCACGTAGTCGGCGTCTGCGTAGGCCGACGCGCCATCGGTGGTCGCGGAGAGGGAGAGCTCTCGGGTCCCCGCGGCCGCCTCGGCGAGATAGCGCTCGATGTAGTCGTCCTGGATGGGGGATTTCCAGGCGTTTATGGCCTCGACCTTCTCGGGTACGACGTCCACGGCGGTCACGTTGTTGTGCTGGGCCAGGAGCACCGCGAGCGAGAGGCCGACGTAGCCGGTGCCCGCCACGGCGATCCTGCGGCGGGGGAGGGGCCGGGTCTCGGTGTGCGCGTCGGGGTCTTCCATTACGTCGGTGAGCTCGAATCCGAGCTCCTCACACAGAGCGAGCAGCTGGTCAACGCTGGGGGAATAGTCGGCAGACTCAAGGCGCGAGACGACTGACCGGTTGATGCTGGTTGCGTCGGCGAGCTGCAGCTGCGTTAGACCGCGCTCCTTGCGACGGCTAACAACCGTTTGCGCGAGCAGAGTGAGCGAGAGTCTCTGTGACATGTTTGCTCCTATGTGTGACGCCAATAGCGACAGGTGACTTGCGTTGCGAATAACCGTTTACAGGCTATCAGAGCAAATGAGATAACGATGCGCGAAATTGTGAAGCCCATTGGGCCTACATTGTTGCTACTGGCAACATCGCTAGTTGTCATGATATGTTTATCGGAAGAAGGGATAGCGGGTTCCGGATGCGGTGTGATAACGCCACCGGTCGCGCTAGTTTACGGGCGGCGGTCAGTTGAATTTTGAGGTGCATCGTCGTTGCGGTTAGTCTTGTAGGCAGTGTCTGCGGCGCCAAGCTAGGCTCCGTTCCGCGTCCGCTCTTGCCCGAGGCCTCGCTTCTAGCGCTTCGTTTGCCTGACAATCTTGGTGGGACTCTCCGCCGGCGGAAGGGAGGTGACTACCATGACGACAAAGGGTAAGCACATCATCAAGGCGACGAGGTCCGCGCGTGTGGGGGAGCCGCCGACGCCGGAGAGGCTCAGCGAGTCATGGTGGAGAAGTTGGCAATAGATGCCGGCCTAGAGTTTGCGGACGAGCTAAAGTCTGCGTAGGATACGGGATGATTGACGATTCAAGGTAATGGCCGAGCACCTACGAAGGGGCATTTACACCAACTTTTCCGATGCTACCCGTTCAGTCGTTGCAAAGGGCTTCGACTGTCGAAAACCTGCAATACGTTTTGAAAGTCACGTCGTTCGACGGCCTCACCCAGGAGGACGTCAACCTGGTCTGCAGCCACGCGAACTCCTACCCCCGCAGGGAGCTGGGATGGAGGTCCCCATTCGAGATGCTGCCCGAATGGGGACAGGAGAACCTGCCGGCGGCGTTCGGCATGCGGGTCATCCCGCGTGACGAGGTCAACCTCACCCCGTCGCTGATCGCAAGGTAGCCGCCGGCACGTAAATCATAGGACAAGGGCCCGCCCGCGGGCGTGTGCGTTGCGTGGAGGAGAGGGGCGGTGCCGACTCCGGACGGTGCGAAATGCTGCGTTGAGTCGTTGCGAGGGGGCACGGCGGCCCGTCCCGGACAGATGGCCATGCCACGAAAGCTGCGTTGAGTCGTTGCGAGCGTTCTCGCCTGTCTGAAACTTGCAATGCGTTTTGGAATTCACGCACTGGGAGCTCAAGGTTCTTGCACATCAGTACCTCTTGACAGGCGATGAGTCTTACGCATATACTGCTTGCGACATTTGGCGCTCATGGCTGACGCAAGTGACTTGTCCTGGAGTTAGCGCATCGGCATATAAAACTAAGGCATTCCGTACGATTGAGATTGGAATCAGGCTGGGCAGCACCTGGCCTTATGCTATGCACGCCTTATCCACAAGTTGCCATATGGATGAGGAGCTCCTGAACTCAATATACGAATCAGTGAGGCAGCAGGCCGAGAGGCTCATCACTTGCCATACGAGTGGTAACTGGTTGTTAATCGAGATGAATGGATTGCTACATGCGAGCATGTGTTTCCCAGGGATTAAGGGTACGGACACATGGCATGACTTTGCCGCGGACAAACTCGTTGCCGAGGTGGATAGGCAGTTCTACGAGGATGGTATGCATTACGAGCTCTCAACACTCTATCATGAGGTAGCGATTAATAATTACTGCCGCTATGTTTGCATGGCTCAAGCACTTGGGAAAAAGGTCCCCGAAAAGATAACCGCCACTCTTCGTAAAGCATGCCTTGCCGAAGTTTTGCTCATGATGCCCGATGGCAGGCTTCCCAACCTTAACGATGGAGAATGGTTTGACGTTGCCACGCTACTGAGTTCAAGGCCCGATGGCCTTGTGGATGATGAAATCTTATTTTGGTTGATGGACGGGACAACAACGCCTCCCACTTCGCTTGAAGGACACCATAACCACCTGTTTTCCCATGCTGGCCTCGTCGTTATGCGCGATGGATGGGGAAAAGTGACCGCTGGGCGCTTATGGATGCGGGTCCGTTTGGTGCTGGACACCAGCATGAAGACAAGCTCTCGCTTCTCTACCACGTTGGTGGCAAGCTTTTGCTAACCGAGGCAGGCAACTATCGATACGACCATTCTGAATTTCGTGCTTGGTCGATATCTTCTGCGGTCCACAATACCGTACTCGTGGATGGGGGTGGGCAAGACAGAAGATCGCGCTATAAATGGCGCGATGAGAATCTGCGCGATAGGGCGGACGTGACGTATGTTTCCACGGACAAGATTTCCCATGCGTCCGGCATTTACCAATGCTGGTACGAAGGCGGCATATTCGCGCGCCATGAACGCCGCGTGTATCTTATGCACGTTTGTGATCTTTTGCTGGTTGTCGACAGACTGTGCGCTCCTGGTTCCCACAATTTTACCGTTCTTTGGCATATTGACTCAGAGCTCGAGAGTTCAGCTGAGAACGCATTATCGTTTCGAGATCAGCGGTTGCTGTGCCAGCAGGACGTGGATGTGCGGGTCGTTAAGGGGCATGCGGGTTACCCTATCCAAGGATTTGTTGCGAGTGCGGACAGAAATCACGCTTTACCGATTCCATGCGTTGAGGTAGCGGCTAGAGGATCCGAAGTGCGGTTAGTGACTGCTATAACGGGTAATCGCAACTTTGAATCCCTAATTGCGGATTCTGATGTGCAATCTACCAGAATATGCATTATAACGAAAGATGGGCAAAGGCTGAGTTTTGACTAGGGTGCTGGTCATGTCACTTTAGCTTCGGATGAAGAGGGGGCGGTCGTCCTCTAGAGCCTTGCACCTTCTGTGCCGAGGCCGCAAGGATACCGCTGCAGGTCACCATGGCACCCGAGGTTGGCGAGGGGCTTGACTCGTCCGGCTTCCTCGTGCTCTGCAGCGAGGGCAACAGCCCTGTGTGGTTCGCAGAATGGCCTCGCGTCATCGGGCCAGGTGGAAAGAGCGAGACGAGTTTTAGTAATCGGAGCATTATGGCAGAGGACGACTCCGCCAACCACATCGACACATGCTGCCAAGAAGACTTCTTCGCGTATGGACGAATTGAAATCGCTCCGGGTCATGCCGCATCTTTCGTCGCAAATCCCAAAGAACCAACGATTCATTCCGTCGTCCAGGCAGTCACTGCCGTATGTAATGCCTCGTTGCCATTAATGCGCTCAACGTTTAATGAGCTGAATACAGAGACAAGTCGATGGTCACAGAACATCATTCCAAGTGATTGATACCTTTGTTGAATAAAGAGTAATATACTACGTATTAACCAAATATTTCAGAACAACACGTAATAAAATACCAATTAGGAGAACCATGGTAATCCTCAACACGACCTCCAACGAAAACGTACTTGCTGAGTTGGGCAAGCGAATACGAGCAGCGCGCATCGACACGCCGCTCACCCAACGCGAGCTGGCAGACCGTGCGGGCGTATCGATCAAAACCCTCTCGAACATCGAGACTGGGCATGACTCGAATGTAAGCAGCCTCATGAGCGTTCTGCGGGCGCTGGGGCTCCTGGCAAACGCGGACGTACTCGTGCCGTCGGTCGTCACGCGCCCATCGGAAATAATGAATGGGGGGCACAGCAGGCAGAGGGCGACCACCCCGAGCAGGCGCCCCGTAGCAACGGACGCTTGGAAGTGGGGTGACGAACAGTGAGCGTTGCAGCTCAGGTTATTCTCTGGGGAACGCACATTGGCACGGTGGCCCTCATCGATGGCGAGGATGTTGCGAGCTTCGAGTACGACCGCGACTTCCTGTTGAGCGGCATACAGCTTTCCCCGCTAGAGATGCCTCTCGCTCGGCGAGTCTACTCTTTCCCCGCACTCGCACGAGAGTCATTCCACGGTTTGCCAGGGCTTCTTGCCGACTCGCTTCCCGACAAGTTTGGAAATGCGGTCATTGACGCATGGCTGGACTCGCAGGGGAGGCCGCGCGGGTCGATGAACGCCATAGAACGGCTTTGCTACACGGGCGTGAGAGGCATGGGGGCTCTCGAGTTCCAGCCGACTGTTGGGCCAGACCCCGCGAAATCGGAACAGCTCGATCTCGACCACCTTACCAAGCTTGCCCAAGACGTCCTCAATTCAAGGAGGGGCATCCAAATATCACAAGACGAAGAGGCGATGGCGCAGATAATACGCGTGGGATCGTCTGCGGGTGGAGCACGGGCGAAGGCGCTCATTGCCTGGAACGAGCAGACGGGAGACATTCGGTCGGGACAAGTCAACGCAGGCGAGGGATACACGTACTGGCTGCTTAAGTTCGACGGAATGGACGGTAACGCTGACAAGGAAGACGACGACGCACCTTGCTACACAAGGATTGAGTACGCGTATCACCTCATGGCAGTAGATGCTGGCATCCAGATGTCCGAGTGCAGGCTCTATGAGGAATCAGGAAAGTACCACTTTTTGACGAAGCGCTTCGATCGCACCGATTCTGGGGGAAAGCTGCACATGCAGTCGCTTGGAGCCATTGCCCACTTCGACTTCAATCGGGCGGGCGCTCATAGTTACGAGCAGGCCGTGGATGTCGCGCGCGGTCTGGGGCTTGGACAGGCAGAAGTCGAACAGCTCTACAGGCGCATGGTGTTCAACGTCATGGCGAGGAACAACGACGATCACGTTAAGAATATATCGTTCCTCATGAACCAGCGTGGGGTGTGGTCGCTTGCGCCTGCGTATGACGTGACCTACGCCTATAACCCCCATGGTGCGTGGACGGGTAGCCACCAAATGTCGGAAAACGGGAAGCGCGACGGCATTACCTATGAGGACCTGATTGCGTGTGCAGGCCATATGAGCATATCGGCACGTCGTGCCAAGGCAATCGTGGGAGACGTTCGCCGCTCTGTTAAGGGCTGGAGAGGCTACGCAGATAAGGCTGGGCTCGAGGAGACTCAAGCGGTGGGGATTGAGTTAGTGTTTCCAGATTTCTAGTCGGCGTTCACACCCCTTTGGTGATGACCTCGCCGTAGGCGCCGAGTATCTGATCGAGCACCTGGAGGAGACACCTCGAGCTCCGTGGTCTCGTTCGGTTTTGCGACGGCGACGGTATCGGCTTCAGACATCCCAGCTGGTGACAGGGATGACGACTGGTTTATTGCGAATCACTGTGCGCCGTGAACTATAGGGCTACGCTGCTCAACATGGGGCGTGACGGACACACGTGTGGTATGAGTTTGAGTGCCGCCATCGAATCGGGCTCTATCGATCGAGGTGCACAGGTCTTTGGCGGGCAGTGGGCTCCACTCTTCGGCATGCGTCGCGTTCCTCAAAAGCTGTGTGCTCGAAGCGAGTTTCATTCGCCAATATGAGGTTTGTGTACGAAATATCGGACTCAAATAATACGGGGTCGTAGTTTCGCATGCCCTGACCTGCGGGTTTGTGGGGTGTCCTTTCCGCCCGTACGGCGATTCGAGCCTCCAAAACCGTACACAAACCCCAAAACGGCGAATGAAACAGACTTTGGGCACAGGCTTCTTGACTGGCAGCGACTACTCTTGTGTGACATCTACATATTGGGTGTGCGTGAGGCCTTGGCTGCTGGCTGAGCCGTGCGGCGCGTGGCTCATAGGCGTCGCTGGGAAGTCATTTCCGTGAGGCGGCGCACTATGCGCGAGACATACTGGCAAGGATTGTGCCGTTTGCGCGGTCGGGCTGTCCGTGCTATGCTCAGAAGGCATTTCATTTGCCAAATTGGGGTTTATGTACGAAATATTGGGCTCCAAAAATACGGGGTTGTATAAGCGGCATCTCTGACCTGCGGGTTTGTGGGGTGTCTTGGCGCCCATACGGGAATTCGAGACTCCAAAATCGTACACAAACCCCAAAACGGCGAATGAAACGGCCTTCGAGCATGCACGATTCTGGTAGGTCACAATACTGCCGCGTACGGGTGCGTGCGCCAGGCAAAGACAACGGGGAGATGCCACATGAAGCTGTTGGTGAGCCATCTTACGGCGCTGCGATACTGGAGAGCGGCAACCGAATTGGAAGTGGAGGTGGCCAAGCCCAGCTACATAACCACGACGAGGGGTAGTGTGGCGAGCGTCAAGGATGCCAAGCTGCTTGCGCCCGCCGACCATGGACTCGTGGTCAACGACGAGGCGCCCTGCGACGTGTTGGTGCACGACACAGCCAACCGCCGCCCGGCCGCTACGCTTATGCCACACGTATGGAGTGCTCCCGTACCAACCGGTGCGTTTCTGAGCATATCCGACGGCATCTATGTGAGTACGCCGGAGTTCGTATACATACAGATGGCGGGCCTGCTGGACGAGGTGGAGTGCGCCCGGCTGGGCAACGAACTGTGCGGAAACTATAACCTCAGACGATACGGGCACTTTACCCAACGGACGAAGGCCCTCACATCCAAGGCCAAGATGGCCAATATGGTCAACCGTGCGAAGCACTGCTACGGAGCGACGAAGGCCCTCGCCGGATTGCGATGGGTGAGCGACGGCAGCAGGTCGCCACAGGAGACGAACGTGCTCCTTGCCCTGTGCCTGCCAAGACGCATGGGTGGAATGGGGCTGCCACTGCCAAAGCTGAATCCCCAGATCAATCTAGGCGGACGCCTCGCCTCCTATGTCAAGGAGGGAAAGTATTATCCCGACCTTATGTGGGAGCGACGGATCCAGGGCAAGATTGTGCGTGTGGTTGTGGAATACGACAGCCACGAGCACCATGACGAAGAATTGGATGCGGAGCACACGCGCATTCGTAGAAACGAGTTTAAGACCGTTGGCATGATGGTGACTTCCATGAATCGCTCGCAAATGAAGGACGCGGAGTCTTTTATGAAGGCCGGACGACAGGTCGCCCGCGATTTGGGCTTGTGGCGCAAAACGCCGAGCATGGAGCAGGAATCTGCCTGTCAAAAATTACTCGACAAGTTGGCGAACGAGACGGTGTTCTAGATTACTTGCGGGGTGCGATTGGCTGCTTGCTGCCGGGCGAATAGTGCAAGGGTGACTACGGTATTGGTGCGGTACTCTGAATCGCCCTTGCCCTTCGAGATTCCTTAACATAGAGTCGTGTTATGGCGAGCAAGACGGACGGCATCGAGCCGTTACTGGCGGCAAGACACGGAGGGCGAGCAATGCAAGAACACGATCAGGGAGAACCCGTGACAGGGATGGATTCGCGTCAGTCATCGGGGGACAAGGCTTACCTCGCAGTAATGGCAATTGCTGCCATCATCATCGCAATCGCCGTCTTCTTTGGGTTCGGCTGCGCGTCGACAGGCGGTAACGGCGGTGAGTCCGCTTTGAGCGCTGCGTCCACCGCGCAATCAGCCCAGGAGTCGCCTGCCAACTACGGGACGAGCCCGGCGGAAATAGCAAGAGGCGGGCATACGGCACATGCGAACGGCAAGACGTATTCCGTGCAATCGGGAGGGACCGCCATAGAGTTTTGCGAGGATGGCTCGAACTCCACGCAGGTCCTGTATCGCAACGACGACGCGGGCCTAGAGGATGCCTGGGGCAACGTGTCCCACAGCGGTTTTCCCATCTCCTGCCTCCACGTTACCGACGACTCGCTCGTGTTCATTGAGTGGCAAAGCGACGGCTCGGGTGAAAGCTACTACAACATCGTCCGGACCAACCTTGATGGCACGGGGCGAGAGGAAGTCCTCAGGAAACTCAGTCCCAGCGGATACGGCACCCCGCACTGGGCGAGCCGCTCATTCATGTGGCTTGACCAGGGGAGAATCTACTATCGCACCGACTGTCTTCGCAGCCAGTCGCTGGATGGGTCGGACGACAAACGCGTTGCGGATGTGGGCAAAGACGCGGCATGTTCCGTTGCCGATGGGGTGGTCTACAGCTCCAGCGACGGAGGGCGGTCGGTCACTGCCTACGACACGAGTTCCGGCGAGTCCAAGACGGTGTTCGACAGCGACTGGACCGAGGGCCCGCTGGTCGTTAGGACGATTGTTCCCGCTGGCGACCGCATCTATTACGGCGTTGCGGCCGAGTCTACGCGCGTTCCAAACAAGATTGAAGGCTACGTGAGCGTGGACCTAAACGGATCCGACCTCAGGGACGAGTCTGGCCTGCCGAGCTAGCACGAGGAAAGGGCGGCTTATTGCCCCGTGACTGAAGACTTGGTCTGCTGTCTGGTTTGCCAAGGCATATTTGATTACGGGTGAGGTGACGCAATGGCAGAGTATGCGCTTATCGATGGCATTGAATGTGTGCTGGAGGAAGTGGTCGAGCACGCTGTCTCGGGTGAGCGCATTTGCATCTTTGCAACCACCACTGGTTCGCGCAGGTACGTTACGCATGACGAGTGGATCGAGGCC
This sequence comes from uncultured Coriobacteriaceae bacterium, assembly GCA_902793195.1. Lineage (GTDB taxonomy): Bacteria > Actinomycetota > Coriobacteriia > Coriobacteriales > Atopobiaceae > RUG440. Next base: position 28,255 of record CADBCS010000001.1, read on the forward strand.
TCGGCTCGCTTTGAGTCCCATGCCCAGCAGTGGGGAATAGTTACTTCGCAAAGCCCACCCGCACGGAAGATCGCGCTCTTTCGCTCCCTCTTTCGTGGACGCACCGACGTCTTTGCCCGCGGGTATCTCGGCAAGGATGGCGACATCCGCTATGGTCCCGTTTGCGCTCATGGGCGAACGAGCCAGTGCCCGCGATGGACACGTGTACGACGTGGCCTTAAGTGCTCGGATTGCCCCAAGCGCGACTACGTATCGCTTTCCGACCATGACCTCAACAAGCATTTCACGGGGGCCGACCCAGAGTACCGCGACGTCGTTGGCCTCTACGTGCTGGACACAGAGTGCTGCACTCACGTGTTGGTGGCCGACTTCGACAAAGACGGCTGGCAACAGGAGACGGTGCAGTACTGCGCGGCATGTGCCAAGCATGGCCTAATGCCAGCGGTGGAGCGGTCACGCTCTGGTAACGGTGCCCATGCATGGCTTTTCTTCGCTGAGCCGGTAAGCGCCAAGTTGGCTCGCGATTTGGGGAGTGCGATGATTTCGGAGGCGATGGCCGACGGTCCTGGCATGACCTTTGACTCGTACGACCGTTTGTTTCCCACCCAATCAACGCTACGTGATGACGGCTTGGGCAACCTGATCGCGCTGCCGTTCCAAAGTATTCCCATGCGCAGTGGCAACTCGATGTTCGTGGACATCAAGGACGGCTTTAAGCCATATGCCGACCAATGGCGTTTTCTCTCCACAGTGCAAAAGGTGACCAAGGATCAGGCGGAGCATATTGTGGCGAAGTGCGTGCCCACTCCCATGGGGGAGCTCGCTCACGCGGACTCAACCACATTCGTAGGCTTGCGGCCTTTGCCAACCCAGAGTTCTATCGGGCACAGGCAATGCATCAATCCGTGTACAACAAGCCGCGAATTCGGTGGTGCGGCGAAGAAGACGAAGAGTGTGTTCTGCTGCCGCGTGGTTGCAAGCAGCGGCTGCTCTCGCAGCTTGGAGAGTTGGGTGTTGTCTGTCAGATTGCGGACACGCGCAACAACGGGAATCCTCTTCGGGCTGAGTTCATGGGCACGTTGCGTCCGCGACAGCAGGAGGCGGCAGACGCCATGCTTGCCCACGAATGTGGCGTGCTGTCAGCGCCCACTGGTTTTGGGAAGACGGTTATAGGCGCCTACATGATTGCGAGTCTTGGCATGCGAGCGCTGGTCATCGTGCCCAAGGCGGTGCTCGTGAAACAGTGGATCGAACGTCTTGATACGTTCCTCCAAATTACGGACGATCGTCCTCCTCTGCTCACAAAGTCGGGCAGGCTGAGCAAGCGACAACGTCCATTGATCGGACAGATTGGCGGAGGCAAGAACAAGCCGAGTGGTCTCGTTGACGTTGCGACGTTCCAATCGCTTACGGGCATCGACGACCTCGGAGCGCCGTGTGCAAAGCCTATTGTTCAGGGCTACGACCTCGTAATATGCGATGAATGCCATCATGGTGCCGCTCCACAACTCGAGCTGGTCATGAAAAGCGTCTGCGCGCGGCGGGTTTACGGGCTGTCTGCAACACCAAAGCGCTCTGATGGCTTGCAGAGCGTTATCTTCATGCAGTGCGGACCCATTCGTCACATAGTGGGCGAAAAGGAGCAGATGGCCGAGCAGGATTTCGATCGTTTGCTTGAGCCTAGGTTCACGCACATTCGCTTGTCGGAGGAAAAGCAGGGTCAAACGTTCAACGAGCTGGTGGATAAGCTCTGCACTCATGCCGCACGGAATCGGCTGATAGTTGCGGATACGGTTTCTGCCGTAGAAGAGGGGCGTACACCGTTGGTGGTATCGCGTCGCGTGGAGCATGTGTCCGAGCTTGCGCGGAGAATCGAGGACTCGGGAATTCGTGTGTTCGTGCTTACTGGCAAGGGCACGGCAAAGGAGCGGCGAAAAAGGCTGGAGGAGGTGCGTGGCGCTCGCGGCGGCTTTGCCATTGTCGCTACGGGTAGTTATATGGGTGAGGGATTCGACCTGCCCAATTTGGACACGCTCATGCTCGCGTCCCCTTACTCGTGGGAGGGCGTGATTAAGCAGTTCGCCGGGAGACTTCATCGGCAGAGCGAAGGCAAGACTGACGTGCTCGTGTACGACTATGTGGATACGAGCGTCCCCATGTTTGAGCGCATGTACAAGAAGCGGCTTAAGACATACAACCGTTTGGGATACACGGTGCGTGACGCTTCCGAGGCGATGGGTGACGGCGCCCTGCTGGTCGACCGTTCTGATTGGCAATCGACGCTCGTGGCTGACATCGAGCACGCAGAGCATTCGGCCGTCTTGTCGGTGCCGTACGTAAACCAGAAGACGGTTCGGCTATTGGCGCCAACGCTTAGGGAAGCCTGTGATAGGGGAGTGGACGTGCAAGTTTTTGTTCGTGAGCCATCACTGGATGGGGCACGGAAAGGAGCCGATGAGGCGAGCGCCCTTTTAAGTTCGCTGGGCTGTAAGGTGCTCGTATGCGATCCTGCCGTTTCGGGCGTTGCGGTTATGGATGAACGTGTCGCATGGTACGGGTCATTGCCTCTCTTGGGCTTTCCCAAAGCCGATGATTGCAGCCTGCGCATCGTAAACGTTGAGGTGGCCGAGGACATCACCGCTATGGTCCTTGCGGAATAGTTGTCTGCTGTTTGCGCGGGTGGGCTGTCCGTATTCATCCAGAACCTGATGAACATGGAAGAAAAATGTGAAACTTCACATTTCTCGTCGATGACCATCTGGCACCTGCGCAGGTAGCGGAGCCGGAAGCCGGCCTTGCGGTCCACCTCGGCGTCGTCCATGATCCTGACCAGCGACTCCATCTTCTCGAACGCCACGGTGTAGCCCTCGTCTATGGCGAGCAGGCCGAGCCCGACGGCGACCATGGTCTTTCCCTTATGTGGGAACCTACATAAGGGAAATTGCACAAAGCCGCTTCGCGGCAGCTTTGCCATCGACTAACTGACTTGGAGCGCGCGTAGGACTGCACGCCGCCCCTACCCGCATAATCGCTGTATGGCCTTGTATCGCGACCACGAGAGGAGACGCCCATGCAGCATCCCATTCTATCCCAAGTTCTGTCCGACATCGAGCTGAGGAACTACAGCGAGGCCACCAAGGACGTATTCGGCTAGCGCGTTCATCGTCTCACCGTTCAGCTCGCAGGTGATCGGCTTGTGGGTCTTCGACTGGGTGGTGGTGACGCGTTGGCGCCTCCAGTCGACCTCGTCGAGCCTGAGGGACAGGATGTCGCGCGAGCGCAGCCCCGTGCAGTATGCGAGGAGCACCACGGCCCGGTCGCGCTTGCCCTTGGCGGTGGACGCATCGATCGCGCCCACGATCGAGCGAACCTCGGTCTCGGTGAAGGCGGGTATGATCCTTCTGCCCCCGCTCCTGAGCGTTGGCATGGAGTAGTTGCGAAGGACGCGTCCGCCGTGCTCGTCCGCCAACCCGACCTGCGGCCTCGTCTCGGGAGCCGCCGGCACGGCCGATATGCCATACGCTACCAACGTGGAAAGACGGTAGCATTCTGGGACGCATGAGGGTCTATAGTGCGCTTCATCAGTCCCCATACGCTACCATCCTCCGCTCGGCCCACAGTCCACAGATTTGGGGCCGGCTCAAAAGCGGCCTCGCTGGATTCTTGGAGGGTCTTTGGACCTTCGTTGAGTCCTTCGAAGAATCCCATGAAACCATTTGTGATTCGCTTCACGTTTACGATGGCTACTCGAGCCGCCGATCGAAATCCCTGTGGGCATAGAGCACGCGGACTACGGTGACCGTCTCGTCTTCCTCGGATACCCAGAAGAAAGCCAGATAGTTTCCCACCCTGAGCTTGCGATACTCGTGCTTGAGCGGCCTGATAGGTGCATGGGACGGACAGCGCGTTGGGAGATGTCCGAGTGATGCGATGCCTTTGGTCAAGTCCTGAGCCAGTTTTTGGGCGGCAGAGGGGTTCTTGAGCTCGCCCGCGACGTAGCCAACGACGTCTTCCATGTCATGCAATGCAGTTGGCTGTACGATCACCCTGTAGTTGATGGGCATGGCTATCCTGCCTTGGAGACGGAATCGATGCGGGCACGCAGCTTGGCAAGCACCTCATCCGGGGAGTAGCGCTCCTCCGTGAGCGTGGCCTCGACCTCCGCCTCGCGAAGGGCGGTATAGACCTCGCTCTCAAAGGCAAGCGCTTCGTAGGCATCCATGCTCATAACAACCATGTCGCCGGATCCGTTCTTCGTGAGGAAAACGGGTCGTCCCGTCTCGTGAACGTCCTGCGAGATACTCGCAAAGTTGTTGCGGAGGTCCGACACGGGCCTGATGCTCTTCATGGTAATCCCCTTTCCCTCAAAGTTATCATAATTATGATAACACAAGGGAGACTGCTGGGTGACGAGGCGGTCGTGCGGGGGTATCGTCCGCGCATGTGCGAATGAAACGGGATTTGAGCATACGACTGACGGCTGGCTGCCGTGGCCAAGAGTGTGGCTGTGGCCACCCTGTTCCTGCTTGGCGCGATGATTGTCGAACGGGACGGCAACGGCGACCCCATGCCCTCCGGGAATCGCGCTGTATGATAGGTGCCGATGCCACTTGCCCGATGACTGCGTGGTCTTGTATTGCAATCAGGGCCAAAAGGAGATAAGCAGGACACTCCGCATGATCTTCGGGTCCTTTCTTTCGATTATCGAGTTCCGCGCCGTTAATCCCGGGGACTATCTGCTCTTCCAGGTGGCAGACTTGGCGTGTACAATGGCGCTCGTGGAAAGCCATCGCAGCGATCGGGGAATGAGATAGTTCGAGTCTGCGTTCTTTAGGGGAGCGGCATCTGAGAGGAGCCAGCATGAGAATTTGGTGCGATGCACACGACAACCTCATCACTGACGAGCAGCTCGTACGCTACGTGGCCACGTTTGGCAGCTTGTCTGCTGCCCTCGAGGAGGGGGATATTCGCCTCGTCGCCTCATCCGATGAGCTCGCCAAACCCGTCGAGGCCCCTCGGCGAGACGGAAGGAGGCAATCCCATGCGCCCCTCTCTACGTACCTCTGAGATCGGACGAGCCTATTTGGCGCTTTGCGCAAGGTGGCGGGACCTAGGGGCGCTCGATCGGTCGCTGCTGATGGACTCCTTTGCCGTCGACTTCGCCTTCCACTCGGGGGGCATGGAGAACGATCAGATCTCCCTGCACGACACGCGCGAGGTGTTCGACCGAGACGGCGTGTCGGCATATACCGGCGACGTGAGGACGCTTTTTGAGCTGGCAAACCTCAAGGCCATGTGGTCGTGGACGCTCGACACGCTTCCGGCGGGGTTCTCCTTCAGCACCGAGGAGTTGCTCTTTTGCCACGAGACCCTCACGCATGGTACGTATGACCAGCGTCGTTGGTCGCTTGGCGAGCGCCCGGGAGCATTCAAGCGTAACATGTTTGAGGTGGCGGACGGCATCGGGGACCTTCCCGAAGACGTTCCCGACGCGATTGACGCGCTGCTCCATGAGGTGCGAGAGGCCCTTTCCACGACGCGGGATGCACTGGGGAGCCTGGCTGTCGCGGCGTTTCTGCATGCTAGCCTGGTTGACATTCATCCCTTTGCCGATGGCAATGGGCGCGTCGCGCGGCAGTTGACCAACATGGTGCTGCTGAGCGAGTGCCTGCCGCCGGTGCTGGTTCCCATCGAGGACCGCATGGCGTACTTCGAGGCCCTCGACGCCTATCACTACGATGACGAGCTCTACCCCTTCATGCAATTCTTGGCCGTGGAGACCATCAGGCGGTGGGACGGCGTCGTGCGCGGGGAGCGTGTACCTCTCGACGGGATATCGAACAGGAGGCTTCCCAATATTTGGGCTGGTTCCGCTAAATGCCGCTTGCCACATGCGAATGGAGCGCGAGCGTGGCCTGTCGCAGCAGGTCGGTGAAGAAGCGTTCCCAGCTGGGGTAGTCAGCTGATTCGGCGTCGGCGTAGGTCGACGCGACAATTGCGGGATGTCATTTGGCCTTCATCGTTGCCGTGGGCCGTTGCCGTTGGCAGCACTATGTACGCCCCATGCGTGGGGAGGCATGGGAATGTGTACAATTGCATCATTTGTTGGTGTATTCCGGTTCTTCTGATGAGCCATAACATGGAGATAATTATGAAGGCTGATGTGACGCACGAAAGGCGTGCGGGAAGGCGTGCGTTTCTGCTTGAGTGCGCGCTGCTGGCCGCCGGCACGACCCTCCTGATGCTTGTCGTGTTCGCGATCGACGGCCTCTCGCCCTTTGGCGGGCGGTCGCTGGCCTGCACGGACGGCGACATCCAATATCTGGACTTCTTCGCCTACCTAAAGGACGTGATGTCGGGCGCCAACCACGCCACGTACAGCTTCGACAAGGTGCTGGGGGGAAACACGTTCGGCATCTTCGCGTACTACCTCACGTCGCCGCTCAACCTCTTGGTGGCGTTCTTTGACAAGGCGGACCTCACGACGTTCTTCGACGTGCTGGTCGTGGCCAAGCTCAGCTGCGCCTCCGTCGCGTTCCGCGTGTTCCTGCGCCTGCGTTACCAGAGGTCGGCTGGCTCGCCCGTCCTGCCTTGCCTTCTGTCGCTGAGCTACGCGCTCAGCCAGTATTGCGTGGCACAGGCCTCGAACATCATGTGGCTCGACGGCGTCATAATGCTGCCGCTGATCATGCTCGGGGTTCATTACGTGATACGTGGTGAGGGCATCGCCGTGCTGTCGGTAAGCGTTGGGCTCTCCATACTGTTCAACTGGTACGCCGGGGCGATAAACTGCCTGTTCTCGGCCCTGTGGCTCGTCGCCGAGCTGCTCCTGCTCTGGGCGCACGGCGAGCGGCTGCGCGGCAGGCGCCCTCTCGCGCGGGCGGTCGGCACCTATGCACTTGCCATGGCCGTTGGGGTCCTGCTGAGCGGCTTCCTGCTCGTCCCGGCCCTGCGGTCGATGACGGCCGGCAGCAAGGCTGGGATGGAATGGTCCCTCCTCAAGAGCCCGCGCCTCACCGGGAACCCCCTGCGCGCCATTCGGGGGTTCGCGCTGGGCTCCATCAGCGGCAAGGGGCAGGTCGCCCTGTGGTGCGGGAGCGTCGCGCTCGGCGGCTGCCTGCTCTCCGTTTGGGACGGCGACGAGCGCAGGCGCCTGCGCGCCGCGAGGGCGGTGCTGTTTGCGGCCTACGTGCTTATACCGCTCTTCTCCTGGAGTGACGCCGTCTTCTCGCTGCTCAAGCAAGTCAGCAGCTACTGGTACCGCTACACGTACGGAAGCATCGCCGCCATCGTCGCCCTGGCCGCCGGCTACCTGCTGGAGGACATGCCCGGTCACGCAAGGCGGCCGCGCCTTCGCACGGCGCTTGCGGCGTCGGCGACGTTTGGCGGCCTCATGATCTGCCTGCTGCCCATGCGCGTCGAGGAGTCCGCCGTGCTGTCGCAGGGTGGCGGCACCGCTGTCTCCACCGTTGCGAGCGTCGCGTTGCTGATAACCGTGACGCCCATGCTCGCGCAGACGGCGGGCCCCGCCCCAAGGCGGCGGATGCTCCCGGTTCTGGCCGTCGTGGCGATCGGCGAGCTGCTCTGCGGCGCGTCGCTGCTCGCGGGGGCGTACAGCCTGGAAAACGTTTCCGGCCACCATGCGTACTCCATGGGCGCCCGGGCGCAGATCGACGCTCTGCAGTCCCGCGACCCGAGCGCATACCGCATCAACTCCACGTGGACCCGGGGCGTCGGGGACCAGCAGGACCGCCACCGCGCGGGCATACGCGCGCACTACAACGACGCCCTGGCCTACGGCTACATGTCGATAGCCGGCTACTCGTCGTGCCCGGACGACGCGCAGCTTGCGTTCCTCAACGCGATGGGCTACAGGCGTGCTGCGCGCATGATGTGCGCCACGAACGACAGCCTCGTGGCGGCAGACTCCCTGCTGGGCGTGAGGTACGTGCTGGCGAGGCAGCAGCCCAAAGGCCTCGTGCCCGAGGACGGCATCCCGCAGAACGACGGGGTCGGGACATACAGGAACCCGTACGCGCTTCCCATGGCCCTGACGTACGGGCCAACGGACGTGCGCAGCGACCGGAAGGCGAACGGGGGCAACCCCTTCCTGTACCAGGACTCGCTGTGGTCCGAGCTCCTCGGCAGGGAGGCGAACCTGTACCGGCGGCTTGAGTTCGAGCAGTCCGTTACCCGCCTCGGCGACGAGTACCAGGCGACGTATGAGGCGGCCGTCCCCTCCGGGAACTGGGTGGTCTACGGAAACATCCCCTGGCGCAAGAAATACAACGCCCTGCTCAACGTGAACGGCCGGTACAACATGGCCTATTCGTGCTGGCTGTCCCCCTCCGTGTTCCCAATACCCTACGACCAGGGCGACGGCAAAAGGGGGGGCAACGGGGACGAGCTGCTCACCTCGGTGCCGTACGAGGCGAACTGGACCGTGACCGTCAACGGGAGGGCCGTCTCCCCCCGCAAGTTCGGAGGGACGCTCATCTCGGTCCCCCTCGTCGAGGGGGACAACGACGTGGTGCTGACCTACCGCGTGCCCGGCGTGATGATGGGGGCCCTCGGAACGCTCGCCGGGGCCTCCCTGCTCGTCGTCGCGGTGTGGAGGGATAGGACCCGTCGACGCCGGAGGGGTTCCTTGCCGCACGTGGACGACAGATCCTAATGTGTTGCGCGGTGCGTGTCGAAACTGGTGGGCCGCTAGCCAACCCTCAGGGCATCTTGGGTGGGGCCAGGAGCGGCGGCGTCCTTGGATAGAATCTCGATCTGGATGGCCTCGGCACGCAGTGACATGCCCTGGGTGCCGGCATCCTCGCCATTCTTGGCCCATCCGCCCCAACCAACCCTGCGGGAGTGGACGCGGTACCACACGTCAAAATGATCGGCGAGGTCGCCGGTCAGGCGAACGCGCATGGCCTCAAGGCGCTTGGACTGGCCCTCGGTGCCCGATAGGCTGCCGTCCGATGCCCAGTTCTGCTCCCATCCGTAGGTCTGCACGTGGGATTGATACTCGATGCCACCCTCGTAGGGTTGGCTGGACACGGAGAGACGGATGCTCTCGATGCGCTTGCTCTCGCCAGTGGTGCCGATGATGCCCGTGGTGGGTTCGAGCGTGCCGTAGGTCTGCACGTGGGCGACGCCAGTAACACGTCCGGTGAACGCGGGCTGCTTGGCGTCGTAGTCCTGGGGCGTCTTGCCCTTGGGCAGCACGCATACCTCGATGGCCTCAAGGCGCTTGGACTGGCCGGCGGTGCCTGCTGGCTCGCCGTTCTTGGTCCAGCCCAGCCAGCCGTAGGTCTGGGCATGGACGCGATAGAAGACCTCGTAATCATTGGCCTGGGAGCCGGTGAGGCGCAGTTGCATGGCCTCGAGGCGCTTGGACTGGCCGGTGGTGCCGGAGGCTGCGCCGTTGGCCGCCCAACCGCTCTCCCAGCCGATGCCCTGCACATGGGAGCGATACTCAATGCCCAGCTCTTTGGTGTCGGTGCCGAGCTTTAGCGACATGGCCTCGATGCGCTTGGACTGTCCCGTGGTGCCCAAGACAACGCCATTGGGTGTGGGAGTGCCATTCTTGTCGCCGTCCCTCTGAACGTGTGCCTTGCCGGTTACGGGGATTGCGCCCACGTCCTCGTTGATGGTAAAGGTCTTGGAAATGGTGCCCATAAAGTTCTTGAGGGCCGTTACCTTGATGGTGTAGGTACCAACAGCTTTGTAATCACCCTCGCCATAGTCGACCTCGTAATCGATGCCCTCTACGAGCTTGGCCTTGGTGAACAGGTCGTTAACCGTAATGGTTGGTTTTTGCACCTCGCCGTTGGCGGTAACGGAGTCTGCAGACAGGGCAATCATGCTGGTGGCAAGAGAGGCGGGCTTTATGGGGTAGGTCCCCTCATTCTGCCCGATTATTCCGTGCTGGTTGCCATCCTTGGCCTTTATCGTGAACGAGACGCTCTCTTGGGCGTCAATGCAATTGTCGGCATAGGTTATGTCGTAGTCTTCGTCAGCTACAATATCTCCGTCTTTGCTTACCGTTGCCTTTGGCTGGCACTTCTCACCGTTGTACGTGTATTCCTTGGGATCGGGTGCGACGTCTGCCTCTGCTAGATTGACGCCTGTCGCCACATTCATTGCTGTCATGCCATCAGCACCCTGGGACCGAATGGTCGTCTCATCGGTCACCACGAGTGGCACGGCATCTTCCACCACCACGTCATTCTCGGCGGCGAGTGCCTGGGCAAAGGGGGCTACGGGGGCCATGCCCAACACCATGAGGCCGCTCACGACTGCTGCGGCAGCCTTGCGGTTGAGCGATGAGTGTTTGCGTGTGTTGTGTGCCATATGTACTTCCTCTCCGCTTGCGCATGTGTGACGTGGCGAACCGATAGATACAAAAACCGTAGCACACAATGCGCTTACGTTAGCCAAGGTACGGGTAAAGGACACGTCTCTCCCAACGGGCGGGGGATTCCTTGGTTTTGGAGTGCGGGATTCTTGGGGAATCGCGTCACCCTGACGGATGGCCTTGTCGTTTGTACGTTGACGTAAGACGTCCCAGCAGCCGATTCGGTTGCGCTGCAGAATGGTGACCACTGGTCAGCGCAGAACCGTTCAAAGGTTGGTGGGTGTAGTTCGGTGGATCTGCGGCTTTGTGCGATTTTGATCGCAATAACCAGGTTGCGACGTGCCCATTCTGTAGATGTGAACTCGGCTCGGACAAGAGCGAGTTCACATCTACAAAAAAGTGTGGGCAAACACCCTCGCCAACTGGTGTTTTTTCACATTTGATGCTCCGGTTTTGTAGATGTGAACTCCGTGCGCGCGCTGGGAGTTCACATCTACAAAACCGTGTGTGGGCACGTTGCCGCTAGCTGGGCTTTTGTCGTGCGGGGGCGAGAATCGGTGTAGATGTGAACTCGTCTCCCTTGCGGTTGCCGGGTGGGTGGTTCCTTACACCCCCGATGTCGGTGCAGCCATGCCTGCTCGACAAGTTGGCAAACGAGACGCTGTGCTAGGGTTTACGACGCAATCGGCGTAGTTGCCTCAATCGCTCTTGCGCTTAGAGATTCCTTAACATACAGTGTGAAACACTAAGAGCAAAGCAGGCGGCGCTTGCACCGTCGCTGGATTCCAGACGTGGAGGGTGGGTCATGCAGGAACGTAGTCGGGGAACACACGCAACAGGGACGTGGTCGCGTCAATCGCCGCGGGCAAGGGCTTCTGTTGTCGCAACGGTCATCGCGGCTGTTGTCGTTGCAATCACCGTCTTCTGTGGGTTGGGTTGCGCGTCGTCGACAGATGAGACAGGCTACGTACCAGCCTCCAAAGCTGTCTCGAAATCCGCTCAGGAATCGCCCGCCAACTACGGGACGAGTCCGGCGGAAATCGCCAAGGGCGGGCGTACGGCACACGCGAACGGCAAGACGTATTCCGTGCAGTCTAGCGGGGTCGCCATAGAAGTGCGCGACGATGGGTCAAAGACCTCGCAGGTACTATACCGCAACGACAACGTAGGCCTCAAGGATGTCTGGGGCAACGCATCTCACAATGGCTTCCACATCTCGTGCCTTCACGTTACCGACGACTCGCTTGTGTTCGTGGAGTGGCAAAGCGACGGCTCCAGCGAGAGCTACTACAACATAGTCCGGACCAATCTTGACGGTACGGGACGGAAAGAAGTCCTCAAGAAGCTCAACCCCGCCGGATATGGTACCCCACAATGGACGAACCGCTCATTTATGTGGCTTGACCAGGGGAGAATCTACTATCGTACCGATTGCCTTCGTAGCCAATCGCTGGACGGGTCGAACGACAAGCGCATTGCGGATGTGGACGAAAACGCGGTGTGCTCCGTGGCCGATGGGGTGGCCTACTGCTCTGGCAACGGGGGACGGACGGTTACCGCCTACGACACGAATACCGGCAAGTCCAAGACGGTGTTCGACAGCGACTGGACCAACGGGCCGCTGGTCGTGCGGGATATCGTTCCCGGTGCCGATCGCATCTACTTTGGCGTCGCAGCCGAGACCACACGCACTCCCAACAAGATAGAAGGCTACGTGAGCGTGGACCTAAACGGATCCGGTCTTAGGGACGAGTCAGGTTTGCCCACTTAGCGTGAGGGCAGCATGGCTTGGATGGTTTCCCAGCTCGTTTCGTGGAAATGCGCTTGACGCCGCAAAGACCCGCGCACTATCCTAAGGTAACTTACAGGTGCAATCGCACTTTGCATACCGCGAGAGGAACAAACATGATATTCAAACGTACCAGTACCATGCGGGTGCTCGTGGTTCTCCTTGGCGTTTTGGCTGTGTTTGGCACCTGCGCCCGGCACGCCCTTGCTGCGGAGTATACGCTGGATGTAACGATTACGGAGCCTGTGATTGGCGCCACTGCTGGCACCAATGTTGAGCTGAGCGTTACTGGTACCGAAGGGCTGAGCGCCACCCTTACGCAGTACGTGGATGAGGACAACGCGCCAGCGACCACGTTCGAGGCGGGCAAGCAGTACACCGCGCAGTTCACTGTCACCAAGACTGAGCCAGTGTTCACATCCGACGACACCCTCACCGTTACCGTTAACCGTGGCTCGCGAGTCGTGAAGGTACTCGATGTGCCCAATCCCCTTTTGGGCACGACCATAAACCTCGACCATCAGTTTGCTCGCCTCCCTTACAGCATTACCGTAAAGAACGAAGATGGCAGGGGAACCGCCACGGCCAATCCGGCTACGGCCACCGCAGACACGTATGTTACCCTGACACCGCAGGCCAACCCAGGTTACAAGTTCAATTCGTGGATTCCTGTTGAGCCCAAAACCTTGGCTATTAACGACAGCACGTTTGTAATGCCAGCCCAAAACGTCGAGGTAAAGGTTGTCTTTGACCCCATTGCCTACACGGTCGTCTTCGATGCGAACGAGGGCACGGGCAAGATGGAAAACCAGGGCTTTACCTATGACGACGAGAAGAATCTCACGGCCAACACGTTTGCGCGCACGGATTATACCTTTATAGGGTGGAACACCAAACAGGACGGGACCGGAGAGGCGTTTAGCGATTCCCAAGCCGTCAAGAATCTTGCGGATGCCGACGGCGCGATTGTGACTCTGTACGCGCAGTGGAAGGAAGTGTCCAAGGCCGCCGCCGCAACCACCACAACGAGTACCACCACAACGGGGTCTACGTCCACGTCCACGAAGGTGGATAAGCCCGATATGAGCACGAGTGCGGGTGGCAAGTTTATCTCTGCAGGTACCGAGGTCACGTACACGATTACCCAAAAGGTGCCCAGCAACGCCACGAGCATGCAAATAACGTTTGTGCTTGAGCCCGTTATGGAGTACACCGTGACGGAGAACGACGTGGTGGTTACGGTTGGGGGCGCCGCGCAGGACGTGCCCATAAAGATCAACGGGCAGACGCTGACCGTAAGCGTGGACGAGAACGCGATAACGGCATTTAGGGGCAAAACCGCAGAGGTCGTGTTCAAGGCCAAGGTAAAGTCTGGTGCGGACCTTTCCGGCTACCTCAACCCCGCCGGCACCACGGCCTCCATACCATATATGGCCACGACGAAGTTTATGATAGGTGGCGAGGAGACAACCGTGAGCTCCGATACGGAGCACATCAAGGTGGCCGTTGGCAAGGATTCTGGCGACGGCGGCAACAATGGAAACAGCTCCTCTACGGGCACCTACACCGGCACCGCAACGACCAGCCGCGAGGCGAGTACCCTTGCGGCGACCAGCGATGCCACTGCCCTGCTCCCGTTTGCAGACATCGCGGCCGTGGGCGTGGGCGTGCTCATCGCAGGTCGTGGCACGCGGCGGAAGGAATAGGCTAAGCTCCTCGCCGTGCTTCCAAGTCTAAGCTCCAACAAAGTGGGCGCCACCCCGACGGCTATTCGCCCGGGGTGGCGCCCCAATGATTATGCAACCTGGCAGGAGCTAGTGGCTGCTGTGCACTCCGTTGCCGGTGTTGTCGTGGATGTGCGGCACGGGCATCGGCTCGGGGTCTTGCTCCGGCATGGGCGCTACCTTGGCCGAGAGGACCTGTTCGAACATCGACTGACTCTCGCGGAAGTCGCTGGGCAGCACGATCGAGCTGGAACCCTTCTCGGCAAAGTCGCGCATCATGTCCACCCACTGGGTGAACTCGAACAGGCGGTTGGCCTCTTCGGCGGTCATGGTGGAACCTTGGATAACGTCGATCGAGTCCTTGATGCCGCGCGCTATGGCAATGCGCTGGTCGGCGATGCCCTTTCCCTCGGCCGCCATGGCCTCGGCCTTCGCCTGGGCGGAGATGACGGTCTTGGCGCGTGCGGCGTTGGCGTCGTTGGTCGCGCTCTCCAGGTTGTTCTTGGAGGCGATGATGTGGTTCATGGACTCCTGAACCTCGATGGGCAGCTTGATGCGGGTAATGAGCGTGGTTACCAGCACGTATCCGTAGCCGAGCATCTTGTGGGCCACGACCTCGTCGATGGCGTGGGCGATGGCGTCCTTCTCGGAGAAGACCTCGTCGAGCGTGCGGTTGGGAATCTGCGAGCGCAGCGCGTCGGCCAGATAGTCCTGCATCTGCGCCACGGGATCCTGCAGCATGTAGTAGCTCTTGTACACGCCGGAGTTCTCGAGCTGGTTCATGTTGGAGCTGTCCACGTGATACTGAATGGACACGTCGAGCTCGATCGTCACGTTGTCCGACGTCTTGGCGTCAAACGTCATGTGTTCGTCCTCGGTCTTGAGGTCGATGTGGAACACGCGGTCGAGGAACGGCACGCGAAAGTGCAGGCCGGGGGTGGCGAAGCCATGGAACTTGCCCAGCCGCTCGATGATGGCCACGTGCTGCTGTCGCACCACGTAGTACACCCGGGACAGCACCATGATTACGACGATGATGAGGAGTATGAGGATGAGTCCAGATCCTTGGAACAGCGTCCGGAAAAACATGCTTTGCCTTTCTCTCTTGGTGTTGGACCTTAGTTTCGTTTATACCCCTTTGCGGCAGTGCCAGACTCGAGTTGGCCGAGCGGCATGCCAACGCGATTCGGGCGGTGCGGTGGTGAAAAAACTCCGAATGCGACCGTTTTGGAGGTGAAGACGCAAAAACCCTGATGGGCGTGCTTTTGTTCTCGGATTAGGGAAATAGCTGCGACTAAAATGCGAACTTCGTGCAAGTGGCATTTCGTATCATCGGGCATCCGTAGCCAAAAGAGGGGAGTTGCCGATGAATCTATATGTGAGCCACATGTCCGCCTTGCGTTATTGGCGTCAGTTTGAGGGGCTCAGCACGAGTGATGCATCCAAGGTCCGGGTCCTAAAGAATCCCGTATGTAGCACGAAGGATGCACGACTGATTATGCCCGCAGAGCACGGTTTGATTATGCAGCCCGGTCATCCCCTTGACGTATTGGTTCCCAGCGAGTCTGCGAGGCGCTACGCCAAAGACCTTAGGCCACACGTGTGGGCGGGTGAGGTTCCCATGGGAGCGTTTAGAAAGATCGGTCCAAATCTGTTTGTCAGTTCGCCGGAGTTCACGTATGTGCAGCTGGCCCTGTCGTTTTCGGTCATAGAGCTGGCGCAAGTTGGTAACGAATTGTGCGGCGGGTATTTTCTTATGGCGTTCTCTGGGTTCCAGACCCGCCTTGGGAAACGGCCAATCACCTCACGGAGAAAGATCGCAAACATGATTGATCGTGTGGTCGAGGTTCGTGGCGCAAAGCGGGCGCGGGAGGCTTTGCGGTGGGTTGCGGACCATTGCGACTCACCCATGGAGACCAATACATTGTTGGTATTGTGCCTTCCAAAGCGGCTGCATGGCTGGTCCTTGTGCATGCCGGTGATGAACAAGGTCATTAGGGTGACGGAGCGGATGCGTCCCTTTGTTGGCGGTGAGCTGTACAAGCCTGACTTCTATTGGGAACGTACCGTTGACGGTCGCATTCTGAGGATAACGGGCGAGTATGACAGCAGCGAGTGCCATGATGCCGACTTGGATGCAGAGGCTACCCGCATTCGGCGCAACGACATGAAGGCAATGGGGTATTTGGTCACCTCAATAAATAGGTCGCAGATGGCGAGTGCAAACTCGATGCAGTACCCCGCGAGACAGATTGCGCGTGACTTGGGTGTATATCGCCGCGCACCGAGTTTGGAGATGCTTTCTAGGCAGGATGAACTGCTACGGCTGCTGCGGAGAGAGAGGTTTCGGTAGCTCTGATGGGTGTGGAACCATTGATGTGAGGCTAGAGTTGCCAGCTAGGAAATAAAACCGACGACTCACTTCCAAACTCGCCTTCATGTTTGAAATGTCGGGCACCGGTATTACGGGGGTCACATTTTCGACCCCCTTTACCTGCGCGTTTAGGGGTCTTCTTTCGGCCCATACGGGAAAATGAGACCCAAAAATCAAACATGAGGGCCAGTTTGAGAGTGAGACGAGCTTTTTATTTCCTAGTTGGCGGGTCCCCTCAGTTTGGTGCGGGTAGGGCGATGGGTATGTGCACATTTGTCCCATCCGGTTGTCAGTGGAGGGTGGGTCAGTAGTGGCTATTCCCCAAACGCTATGGCAACGTAGGTGGCGTCGTCGCTGACCTTCGAGCGATGCACACGCCACAGTTCCGCGTCCGCGCGCTCGGCGGCACGCAGCTCCTTGGCAAGTCGTTGCCCCTCTCCGGCCAGCGTGCGAAGCGCAAGCTCGCCCGCATCATCCACGACGCCCATCTCGACCGCCGCAACAAACCCGTCGCTGCAGGCAAACACACCCGTGACCTCCCGCGTCGAGAATCGCTCCACGAGCTCGTTGCCAAAGCCACGGCACGTGATGTCGGCAGCCCAATAGCCTCCCGGTTCGTTCATCTTGAGGCGGTTGGCAATAAACCGGTCGTTGAGCGCGCGCCGTGCCTGTGCCATCGTCGTGCCGTGCTTTACCGCATAGCGATACATGCGCTCGTAGTTCTGTTGGTCCAGCGCGTCGAGCGTGGCGTCGTGTACCACGCGAACGCTGCCGTCGCGCATAGCCACCGCGGCGGTGCAGTCGCCGAGCATCGTGACCTCCAGCTGGTCGCTGTCCCAACGCAGCACCGCCACGCTGCCGTTGGGCAAATCCTCCCGCGTGAGGTCGGCCGCACCGGGCAACCGCAGGTAGTCTGCCGCCACGGATCGGGCGGCATCGCCCATTGCGGTGGCCGTTGGCACGCCTCCCTCGTTTTGCGAGGTCGCACCAAGTAGGCCCACCGTTTGCTCGCAGAGCTCGCGCGCATACCACGACGCGTCACTCTCGCCCGCAATGAGGTTTACCTTGGTGAGTCCCGTCGCGCCATCCACGAGCACCGCGCAACCCGCATCCTCGCGAATAACGGCATAGTCCTCGTTTACCCTGCCCTCGCCAGAACCCGTCCAGGTGCAAGTTTCACAAAATGCGACGTACGGCATGCCCATGGTATCCTCCTATCCCCGATGTACGTCCATCATACGCGAACGAGGGCGCACCATACGTGGGCCATCGCCCTATGTAACGTGGGAAAGGGTCGTTATACTGGGAAGGTGGCACCCCGCCTATGAAAGGACGCGTCATGATACTCCCCGTAACGCGGGCCAAGCGATTCTATGAGCTCTTTGACGTAGTGGATGAGGGCGAGGGTGACCCACGGGTCGCGCCGTTTGTCACCGACCTCGTCGTGTCGGAATCCCTGCGGTTCCGGCAAGAAGTACAAGCGATGCTGCGGTAGGCGCTAACTAGGAGGAACAAGGAATGCCTAAGAGAAATCAGAGCATCGAGGTATGCCGTTTTGTGGCGGCGCTACTCATCCTGTGCCATCATTCACGCCTCCTGACGGGGCGGACGTTGTTTGTTGGTGGATGGGTGTTCGTTGAGTTCTTCTTTATGCTTACGGGCTACTTTACCGCACGCCATGTGTGCGTGCGACGTCGCGCGCTCGGTGCGAGCGAACCCGGTTCCAACACACCAAATGTCTACGCCTCCGCACTTTCGTACGTGGGCAAGAAGATCCGACCGCTGGTGCCGTTCGCCTGGCTCGGAATTCTGCTGGGGTTTGTGGCCTACACGCTGCGGAAGGGCGTGTCCTTTGCCAGCCTCCTCTCGCTGCCCTACAACCTGCTGTTGCTTGGCGGCAGCAGCATTGCGAGCAAATCGGTAATCTTTGATCCGCCCCTCTGGTACGTGACCATCCTCATACTGGCGTTGCCGCCTCTGGTCGTGGCCCTGAACAAGTGGCCGGACGCATTTCGTTATCTGCTGAGTTGGCTCGTGCCCATCCTATGCTACTCATACGTGATGGATGCCATGGGCAAGACTGCCGTGTGGGAGGTTGGTCTGCCTCGCCTCATGCGCGGTGTGGCCGATCTCATGCTGGGAACGCTCATCTACTACCTTACGGACAGCGCGCAGGACCATCCGGTGCTGCGAGGGCGCCTACCCCTTTGCAAGGTGGCTGGCCTTGCGCTGTTTGCCGTCGTGTGCTGGCAGGCCGTCGTTGCGCCAGGCGGTCGGGTAAGGCAGTCCTCTGAGTTCATGTGCCTATGTGCCATTGCCACGTTGCTCATGCTCATGGACAACCGCAACTACCTGGATTCGCCCGTGGTCTATGGCGTGGCGATGCATCTGGGACAGCTGTCCATGCCCCTGTTTTGCCTGCACCACCCAATACTGCAGCTCATACAGGTTGCGATGCCTACTTGGGGCTACAAGAGCAAGCTCGCGCTGGGCATCGTGGTGTCGTTGGTTGCGAGTGAGGTCGTGCTGCGCCTGTATCGGCTGGCGGTCTCGCAAAGGAAAGGCAGTGCTTCGAGTACCTCTTCCGCATAGCGCATGCGGGTCGTGCGCACCGTTTGCCTTGCGTCGGTCTGGTATCCTAGGAGGGCCAACAAAGCGTAGGGGAGGTATGCCATGAAGACGCATGCAGTCATTATTGCGGGAGGATCCGGTTCGCGCATGGGCCAGGACATCCCCAAGCAGTTTATTAACGTTTGCGACAAGCCCGTGCTGGTCTACACGCTGGAGAGCTTCCAGCGCCACGAGCTGGTGGACGACATTGTGGTGGTGTGCATAGACGGCTGGCATGAGGTCGTTCGCGCATACGCGCGCCAATTCGAGATTACCAAGCTCAGTCAGGTGGTGCCGGGTGGCGACACGGGACAGGAGTCCATACGCAACGGCGTCTACGCCCTGGAGGGCGTGGCCGACCCGGACGACCTCGCGATTATCCACGATGGCATTCGCCCGTTGGTTGCGCCCGAGGTTCTCTCGGATGTTATCCATGTGGCAGCCAAGAACGGCAATGCCGTTACCAGCCTGCCCTATAACGAGCAAATCTTCGTGGTGGACGAGGACGATCCCACAACCACCACCACGTTCATACCGCGCGAGACGCTGCGCCGCGTCTCAACGCCGCAGGCCTATCGCTTCGACGTGCTGGACGCCGCCTATCACGAGGCGTTCGAGCGCGAGGTTGGTATCTATGGCAGCCACTACACCAACACCATGATGGTGGAGCTGGGCCATACCCTCCATTTTGCGGCCGGTTCCGACAAGAACATCAAGCTCACCACTAAGGACGACCTGGAGATGTTCAAGGCGTACTTGCATCAGGACGAGGACACGTGGCTTAAGTAGGGAGTTGCCATGCACAGGTTGGATCATCCGCTCTATCAAGAGGATCTTGCGCTCGTTGCCAACAGCAACGTGGACTGGAGCGTGTTGGACGGCACGACGATTGCCGTTTCGGGGGCGACGGGCATGGTGGGGACGTTTTTGGTTGACGTCCTCATGCACAAGGTGCACGCGGGCACGCTCGACTGCCGTGTGCTTGCCCTGGGTCGCAACCAGGACCGCGCGCGCGGCAGGTTGCCGTACTTCGACGACGAGCGCTTTGCGTTCGAGGAGCTCGACGTGAGCGTTCCCGGTGCGGCGCCCAAGGCGTCGGCAAACGTCGTGGTGCATCTTGCGAGCACCACGCACCCGCGTGCCTATGCCACGCAGCCCATTGCCACCATTACGTCCAACGTGGTGGGCCTGCAGAATCTCCTGGAGTGGCAGCTTGCGACGGCAGGGGAGCGTGGCAGGTTCGTCTTTGCCTCGTCGGTGGAGATCTATGGAGAGAATCGCGGCGACGTGGAGCGCTTTGCCGAGGACTACTGCGGGTATCTGGACTGCAACACGCTGCGCGCGGGCTATCCGGAGGCGAAGCGCCTGTGCGAGGCCATGTGCCAGGCCTACGCCTCGGAGCGGGGGGCTCACGTCTATGTTCCGCGGCTGCCGCGCATCTATGGCCCCACGCTGCTCGCCAGCGACACCAAGGCACTCTCGCAGTTCCTGCACAAGGCCGTCGCCCACGAGGACGTGGTGCTCAAGAGCGAGGGTACCCAAACGTTCTCGTATCTGTACGTTGCCGACGCGGTGTGCGCCCTGCTGTGGGTGCTTACCAGGGGCGAGCAGGGCGTTGCGTACAACGCGGCCGACGAGAGGGGTGACGTGGCCCTGCGCGACCTGGCGACAGGAATCGCCCAGGCGGGTGGCAGCAAGGTGGTGTTCGACCTGCCCGACGAGGTTGAGCGTGCCGGATACTCCACGGCGACCAAGGCGCTGCTCGATGGCTCGCGCCTGCGTGCGCTGGGCTGGTGGGCGCACTATGGGATGGACGAGGGCCTCGCGCGTACGGTGCGCATGCTGTCGGAGATCTGGAAATAGAAGCTGAGAAAAGGGGCCAAACCCCCTTTCTCACTTTGCTCCGCAAACGTGAGAAAGGGGGTTTGGCCCCTTTTCTCAGCTGGGTTACTCTGCCTGAAGCTTGTCGATGAGCTCCTTCATCGCGGCGACGGTGTTGAAGTTCTCGGGCTCGAGGTCCTCCACGTCAATCTCGATGTCGAACTCCTCGTTGAACTCGCCCACGATGGTGATGATGTCAAACGAGTCCAGGATGTCGTCGTCGATGAGACGGTCCTCGTTGAGGAAGTCGACGTCGGGACGTACCTCTTCCAGAATTGCCAGAATGTCTTCCACGGTTGCTCCTCCTAATCCAAAGAAAACTGCCACACCACGCGAGAGGTGGCGCGAAACCCCATACGTTCGTGAAGCGCGATGGAGGCGGCGTTGGTGTCGCTGATCCACGTGCTCACTCGTAGCTTACCAGTTTGCCATGCATCCGTTGCGCACAATGACAGCAGGGCGCGCGCGATGCCGCGACGCTCGTGGTGCTCGTCCACCACAATGTGACGCATCAGGCGCGTCTTGCCGGCGTCCTGCCACCAGATGGCACCCGCCAGCTCGCCGTCCTCGTCCAGGGCGCAGTACACCACGTCGCCCGTCGCAAGGAACTCCCGGTGCTCGAGTGGGATGTCGGCAACGTTGAGGCGGCGCTCCCAGAGCGCGACCACCTTAAGCGCCAAGACCTCGTCCACACAACGTACGAGCTCGTAGCCCGCCGGCTCCGCATCGGTCGCGTGGTCCACGCATGCCTCTGCTGGCCGCGCGAGCACATACTGGCCGTTGCGCTTGTCTATGTGCAGTCCCGCCTGCGCAAGCCATGTTTGGTGCTGCTCGTCGCAGGCGCCGGTCTCCTCCACGTAGAGCGGGACGTTGTCGTGCAGGGCGGGCAGCGGTGCACCGGGCCGCCAGTAGTAGTACAGCGTGGCATAGCCGCCCTCGTCCACGCGCACGAGCAACCCGTTGTCGTGGCGGGCAAAGGAGAGCCTGCCTGCGGCTGCGGGGGCGGCAAACGCCGAGCTCATGACCTTGCAGTTGCTGCACACCTTGCCCAACCGGGCCTTGTTGTCCTTAACCAGCGTGCGGTAGTGGTCCAGGTCCAATACGCGCTGCATGTTAGCGACCTCGCTCGTCGTAGATGCGGCGCAGCTCCTTGCGGTCGATCTTGCCGTTCTTGTTGAGGGGCAGGTTGTCCATGGGCAAGAAGATGTTGGGGATCATGTACTTGGGCACCACGCGCTTGAGGGCGGCAATGATCTGCAGCTTGGTCACGTCTCCCACATAGCACGCCACGATCTTGTTGCGCACGTCGTCAAACAGGCAGCAGGCGCGCGTCACGCCCTCCACGGCACCCATGTGGGCCTCGATCTCCTCAAGCTCGATGCGGTGTCCCATGTGCTTGATTTGGAAGTCCTTGCGTGCGGCAAAGTAGTAGTTGCCGTCCTCGGCGAACTCGGCAAGGTCGCCGGTACGGTACATGACCTGCGGATATGCGGTATTGAGCGGGTTTTGCACAAACGCCTGTGCCGTGCGCTCGGGATTGCGGTAGTACCCCAGCGCGAGGCAGGTGCCCGTAACGCAGATCTCGCCGGTTTGCCCAACCGCCACGGGCTGGTCGTGCTCGTTGAGCACCAGCACCTCCTCGTTGGCAAAGACCTTGCCCAAAGGCAGGCGCTCGGTGAGCCCAAACTCGCGGTCGAGCACATAGTACATGCAGTTGCAGGTGATCTCGGTGGGGCCGTAGAGGTTGACGAAGGTGGCGTTGGGCAGGGCCTCGCGCCACACGTTGAGCAGCTTGATGGGCATGACCTCGCCCGAGAAGAGCACGTTGCGCAACGTGGCGGGGGCACCGTGCTTAAAGCCGTTGACGCCGGCCACGATGCACAGCGCCGACACGGCCCACACGATGGTGGTGATGCGCTCCTCGTCGAGTGTTCGCACAAGCAGCTTGGGCATCGAGAAGCACTTGCGCGGAATGATGTACATGGTCGCGCCGCAGTACAGCGTGGAGTAGATGTCCTTTACCGATACGTCAAAGTCAAAGGGCGCCTGGTTGCCAAACACCTCGTCCTCGCAAAAGCCAAAGGTGTCAACAAACACGGGTATGAAGTCGAGCAGCGAGCGATGCGACACCAGCACGGCCTTGGGAACGCCCGTCGAGCCCGACGTGCAGATGGCATAGCAGGGATCGATGTCCAGGCAGCCGGCACGTGCCTGGTCGATGGCATCTTGGTCGATGGGCGTGGACACCAGCTCCTCGTACGCCACAATGGGAATGCTGGAGAGCGCGCGCAGCTCGGCAGGCGCTTCGTCGATGGCGATGAGCATCTGCGGGCGAACCTGGCCCAAGATGCTTGCGATGCGCTCTACCGGTTGGGTTTGGTCGATGGGCACGTAGAAGTTGCGGCTTAAGATGATGCCCATAAAGGCGCAGACGCTCTGCACGTTGCGGTCGATGAGGACCGCCACGGGCTGATTGGGCGTCGTGCTGTGGTGCAGCAGGGTGCTGGCCACGTGTTGGGCCGTCTCCCACACCTGCGCAAAGGTCATGCGTGAGGCTGTGTCGGCAAAGGCGACCTTGTTGGGCCGGGCTTGCGCCGACCGCTCCAGCAATTCAATAGCATTCATATGTGCTCCTAGAACCGTCCGTAAATAAAGCTGCTGGCATCGAAGGCGGGGCCCCACATGCCAAACACAAACACGGCGGCGATTCCGCCGTAGTAGATGATCCAGCGCAAGGGGAGCCGCTGGCGGTCGATGGCCTCGCGCAGGTGGATGCCGTGCTCGTGCTTGCGGTCCACCCACACAAGCACCGCAATGGCCGCAAAGAGCAGCATCCAGTTGCGCTCGGTAAGGCCAAGAGAAAGGCGGGTGCTCTCGCTGAGCCAGGTGAAGTTGTTCCACTCGGCGAAGATGGAGCCAAACATCTGCCACGCCGCCTCGAGGGTCTCTCCGCGCGAGAAGAGGCGCCCGAGCGAGCAGATGATGAACGTACGCACGATTTGGAACGTGCGCCAGTAGAACGACTCACGATCTATGTGCAGCTTGTCCGCCCACTTGGCATACTGCTCGGGCAAGAGGATCCCTGCCACGAGGAAGATGCCGTTCCACACGCCGTACATGATGTACTTCCAGTCGGCGCCATGCCAAAAGCCCACGAGGAAGTAGACCGTAAACATGGCCAGGATGGGCGGCAGGCGCTTGCCCACGAAGTCACCCAAGAAACGGCGCGACTTGCGACTGAGGTTGGCAAACGCCTTTGAGAGCGAGAGGGGGTAGAACACGTAGTTCTTCATCCAGCTGCCCAGCGTAATGTGCCACCTGCGCCAGAAGTCCTCGATGCTGGTGGAGAAGTACGGCTGCTTGAAGTTGAGCTCCAGCTCGATGCCGAGCATCTGGGCCACGCCGCGCGCCACGTCCATGCCGCCCGAGAAGTCGGTGTAGACCTGCAGGCCGTAACCTGCTGCGGCGACGAACAGCATGAGGCCGTGGTACTGGGTGTAGTTCTCGAATACCTGGCCCACAGGAACGGCAAGGCGGTCGGCGATGACCATCTTTTGGAAGAGACCCCACAGCGCGAGCTGTGCGCCATGGCACAGGCGCGTGTAGTCGAAGTCGTGCGGCTCGTAGAGCTGCTTCGCCAGCTGGGCGTGCCGTGGGATGGGGCCCTGCACGATCTGCGGGAAGAACGACATAAAGAGGGTGAACTTTAGGAAGTTGCGGTCGGCCTTGACCTTGCCCCTAAAGACGTCGGTCATGTAGGCGATGGCCTGCAGGGTGTAGAACGAGATGCCCAGCGGCAGCAGGAAGGCAAAGTGAGGTGGCGTGATGCCAAGAGGTTTGAGGAGCCCGGCTGCGTTGTCGGCAAAGAAGTCGTAGTACTTGAGCAACAGCAGTGCCCCCAGCACCAGACACACGCCCAAGGCTAGGATGCGGCGCGAGCGCTTCTTGGCCTTGGCGCGCAGGGCCTTCTTTTCGGCACGATCTAGCTTTTTTCCCGCTGCGGCAAGCTCGTCCTTGCCGCGCTTGTTGGATGCCTCGATCCAAAGGGCCACGCCAAAGGTGACGGCAACGGTTGCCAAGAGGATGAGCAGGAGCCACCCGCTGTTGATCCAGTAGAAGGCAAGGCTCGCCACCAGCAGAGTGACCCAGCGGAATCGTTTGGGCGTGACGAAGTATGCCAGGATCGTAACGCCCACAAAGGCGAAGAAGGCGAGGTCGGTAAAGCTCATTACTCAGCCTCCAAGTCATTTTGTTGTGTCGCATCCTCCAGTGGAGTTGCCTCCTGCGCAGGGGTTGTTGCGGCTGCGTCCCCAGTAACAGCTCCGGCGTCAGCGACGTCCGTTACGTTTGCTCCGGTGGCACCAGTCGCATCTGCGCCGGTGGCCGTGGTTGCCGTGGTGGATTGTGCTGCGGCGGTGGCAGCCGCCACCTCGTCGCGCGTGCGGACCTCCTGGGTAAAGTTGACTTGCTCCACGATCTCGCCCGACACGGGGTCGTATACCAGTGCGTGCAGGCCGCGTGCGTTGGTCGCATGGTTGGTGCCGTAGCCGCCGGCAGCGATGCGAATGATGGCACGGTTGCCCGCGGCCCAGCCGGCGCTCTCCAGCTCGAAGTCCTGCGCCTGGATGGAGGCCACGTCGCTGTCCGATGCGCTTGCCTCTTGGATGGTTCCGTCGGCGTTAATGACGGCGCAGTACGACTCGCGGTAATTGAGGTTGGCGAGCTGGACGAGACCCATGTCTGCCAAGGCCTTGCAGTCCTCGGTGCTCAGCAGCTGCGCCGCCTCGTCCTTGGCACACAGCAGCACGCGCAGCTGTGCATTGCCCATGTAGTCCTTGAGGAACTGGGCGATGTAGGGTATGTGCGAACCGCTGGCAACCTGCCGGGCGCGCGTGTCGTGCAAGGCGCGCATGTTGTAGCGATACAGGCTCTTTTGCGCGGGTTGCAGGGTCTCGTAGCTGTTTCCCTTGGCGATGAGCTCCTCGGGATTGGAACGATCGGCCAAGGTACGTTCCGCCTCGGCGAACGTGTCGAAGTTGGCCGTGTTTACCACTCGATGCGTGTCGTTGTCGTACACCACAATGTTGAGGCCGCGGCTGTCGGGGCTGTTCTCGTTGTCATCTATGGTACACGAGGAGGTATTGCCCATGTTGGGACCACCGCTTTTGAGCGTGCATCTCCTGCCGTCGGTGAGCAGAGTCTCGTATGTGAGGGGTTGTGATCCCATGTCCTTGTCGAACGAGATGTCGTCGTAGGCAAGGTAGGGCGGGCTCGTTTGGCTGGTGAGGGGGCTGGGCGGTGCGGTGCTCGTGTCCTTTTTTACCGCCTCGTATGCCACGGTGCCGTTGGTGACCATCCCCACGTAGGCGTCGTGGTAGCCAAGCGTGGCAAGGTCGGTGAGGCCAAGACCCCAAAACGTCTTGCGCTGTGTTGCGGTGAGGCTCTTGGTGGCGTCGTCCTTGGCGGTAATGAGCAGGGTGTAGTTGCCGCTGGCCATGAGGCCCTTTACGTATTCGGCGGGGTCGGTTTCCTCGAGTGCTCCGTGCAGCGGGTCGAACTTGGCGTGCCAGTCCTTTACCTCCTGCTCCATAAAGGAGTATTTTGGATCGCTGCGCACGTCGGCGAGCTGGCACTCGTTGTGCAGATAGCGGGCTATCCACGACGAGAGCTTTGCTGCGCCGCTGTAGCTTAAGTGATAGCTGTCGGTTGTGTCGAAGTTGGGGTTAAAGGCAATCTCATCGAGCAGGGGATTGACCTCAAAGTCGAGGAAGGTGATACCGTAACGGCTGGTGAGGTTGTCGATGGCGTTGTGTTCACCGTCGCTCCAAGACCAGCCAGAAGTTGGTGTGGCAAACACCACAAGGCGTAGGTTCTGCTCGCGGCAGTAGGTCACCAGACGCTCAAAGTACACCAAGGCGTCCGCGTTGAGCTGTGCCTGCTTCTGGTTGTCGGTAACGGTGGCAAGTGGGGTGGCCACCGCGGCGGGGTCTGTTCCCTCGAGGTACTGGGAATAGGTGGTGTTGTAGCCTCGGTAGAACGCGCTGTTGGTGGGCTCGTTCTTAATGAAGTCGGAATAGTTAAGGCTCGACCAGCGGTCGTGGTAGGCAAAGCTGGGAACGAGGTACGAAAAGAACTCGTCTGGGTCTTGGGCGAGGTCCTGCGCGGCCTCGAGCTTTACTGGTGAGAGCTGCATGTTGTCGAACGCCTTGTGATAAAAGGAGATGGTAGGCGAGCTCGGCTTGCGCAGCTGGGAGGCGTCGAACATCACGACCTTGAGTGCGTTGGGATGCAGACGCTTGGCCTCCTTGGTCCAGTAGTACGACATCATGGGCGGCTGGATCTCGGTCCCCAGGTTGTACGCGCAGACGCCCTGCTCTTCGTACATCTGCGTGGGAATGAATCCGTTTACCGTCATGCTGGCGCCCAGGAAGATGGCCTCCACGGTGTCGTTGGGCTGCTGGTAGAAGCCGCGGTGGGTGTGGTAGTTGTTCCATTCGTACCATGCAGGCTGGAAGAGCGTGTTGGCGCACGAGAGCAAGAGCAGCAGTATGGCGGCAAAGCCAGCAATTCGGAGTGCGACAAAGCGCGGTTGCGTTTGTTCGTTGGTGTCGTTTGCCTGTTTGTGCAGCATGCAACGCCTTCCCATGGGGTCGTTTGGACCTTGTATTGTAGTGCAAACGAGGTGGATGGGTGAGGGGCGTCCGCCCGGTTTGGTGATGTGGTGTGGACGGGCTGGGAATAGGGGCCAGACCCCTTTTCTCATTTTGCAAGGCAAACATGAGAAAAGGGGTCTGGCCCCTATTCCCAGCGTGGCGCCACATAGAGAAACCAAAGTTTTTTGCACGTGCCAATGTTCTCCTGCTATCATTGGGAGTGCTCAAAACACACCTCATTCGCACGGGAGACAACTAACATGGACAAGTCTGTTGCAAGGCGCATCTTTGCGGTAATACTCTCGGTGGTGACTGCCGTGCAGAGTCCGGCCGCGATTGCGCTTGCCGAGCAGAGCGAGTTGCCTGCAAGCGAGCTGACTGTCCAGACCACCGAGCCCCAAGACGTCTCGCAAGGCGCCGCGCAACCTGCTGAGCAACCCGGCGAAGAAACCTCCCAACCCACGTACGTGGACTACGTGCCGTTGCAAAATGGCCAAACGGATAACGTGGAGGTCGTGGAGGAGCCACAGGCCATGGAGGGATACCAGGTGGAGGTGGTGGAGCCCGAGCCAAAGCCCACTCCCACCGAACAGGTCCTCGAGGTGCAGGAAGATGGCGGTACGGACGCGGAGGTCGAGGTACTGAGCACGGCAAGTCAGACCCCAGCGCTCAACTGCGACTTTGTGCAGAGCTGCGAGCGCGAGCTTTCAAACTGGCCCGCAGGAAAAAAGAGTTCGGAGTGGGATTGCAAATACTGGGTGGGGCCATATCCCGAACAATATACCGACCGAGAGCCAATTGATCAAAACAAGGGTGGCCACTGGGGTTACTCCACATGGTGTAGCGAGTTTGTGGGCTGGAACCTATGGAACGTGGGGTTGGTCCCTGGCCAGACCATGCCGTACGTCCCCGACCGCTCGTCTGCGTACTACGACTTCTACAGTGCTCACTCCAACTTGGCGGAGATTCACGAGAACAACGGATCCTACACGCCGCGCCGTGGCGACATCGTCCTTACCAACGGCCTTGGCCATACCGAGATGGTATCGGAGGTGGAGGCTGGCGGCATGAGCTGGACGGGCGTTTCCGGTGGCGACATGCTCGCTCGTGTGAGGCACGAGATAACCGACAAGACGTACAAGTACTTTATTACCATCAAGTGGGGCAACACCAACGTGCCGCACAAGGTCGACACCAGCGTTCCGCTCACCCATGTGGTTGCCAAGGCCATTGGCGACCAAAAGTGGACGGGCAAGGCCGTCACGCCCAAGCCGACCATTACCTATGGCTACCACACCCTGCGTGAGGGGACCGACTACACCCTCTCCTACAAGAACAACGTGAACAGCGGCACCGCGCGCGTGGTCATAACGGGCAAGGGTGCCTACTATGGCACCAAGACCTTGTCGTTTACCATCCTCGAGTCCCAGACGACCAAGACCCCCGTGGTGTCGTATTGCACGCATGTGCAAAGGATTGGTTGGCAGGGATACGTTAAGGACGGTACTGTGAGCGGCACTTCGGGCCAAAGCAAGCGGCTGGAGGGCATCCGCATCAATCTGAGCAACCTGCCGGTTTCTGGTGGCATCCAGTATCGCACCCACATCCAGCGCAAGGGCTGGGAGAAGGACTGGAAGTCCAATGGCACCATGAGCGGAACCTCTGGCAAGAGCCTGCGCCTCGAGGCTATACAGATTCGGCTGACGGGCGAGATGGCCCAGAAGTACGACGTATACTATCGCGTGCATGCCCAGAAGATCGGCTGGATGGGCTGGGCCAAGAACGGCGCGAATGCGGGAACGGCGGGCTACTCCTATCGCCTGGAGGCCATCCAGATCGTGCTCGTGCCCAAGGGTCAGAGCAGGCCGACGGCCACGCTGGGCGGTGTGCGCCAGAAGGTCTCGACACCGTTCAAGAAACGCTAGGGCATACGGGGGAGCGTTCTCCGCCGCTGGTGGATAAGAGTTAGAGGTCTGCATGTGGGTTGAGCTGCTGGGAACCGTTGTCGTGCTGCTCCTGCTGCTCTACGTGCCCGGTACGTTGCTGCTGCGGGGCCTGGGCCTCTCGCGCGTGGTGGCGCTGTGCTGTGCGCCCTGCGTGAGCATAGGTGCCTACGCCGTGTTGCCCATTGCCTACGGCATGCTGGGGGTTCGTTGCTCGGCGCTTGCCGTGGGGTTGCCCGTGCTGCTGCTTGGCGCGCTCGTGTGGGTAGTGGGTCGCACGTGCGCGAAGGGGAGTGGCGTGTTGGACGTGAGTCCACAGGGGCCCGTTTGCCTGCGCGGACGAGCCGTTTCGTTTGACGTGCTTGTGCCGGCGTGCTATGTGGTGGTGGCGATGGCCGTGTGCTGTTTGGTGTTTGTGGGCAACCTCAGCGGTCCGGAGTCCTTTGCGTGTGACTACGACAACCAGACGCACCTCAATGCCGTGCGAGCGTTTTTGGACTCGGGCATGTGGTCGACCCTGCATGTGGGGCCATATCTGGCAGTGCCTTCTGGCATGGCTCCGGTTTTGTCTGCGACAGGTAGCCTGTACCCTGCAGGTTGGCACGACGTGGTAACGCTCGCGTGTGCGATAACGGGCGTGTCGGTTCCCTTGGCGACCAATGCCATGATCGTGGCCATGTGCGGCGTGGCCTATCCGCTGAGCGCGTATCTGTTCCTGCGGGCCTTGCTGGCGAACAACCGCACTGCGGTGACCACAGGTGCGGTGCTTCCCGCTGCGTGTGCGGCTGTGCCGTGGATATTCGTGGGGTTGGGACCGACCCTTCCCGACATGGCGGGACGCGTGCTTGTGCTGGCGCCGTTGGGTGCGGTGGTCCTGTTTGTGCGGGATGCGGATCTGCACGCGCGCTGGCAGCGTCTTGTGGCGTTCGTGCTGTGCGCGGGGGCGGGTTTGGTGCTGCTGCACCCCAACACGTTCTTCTCGGCATACGTGTTCCTTGCGGCGTTTGGCGCACACGAGATGTGGCATCGATTTGGTGGAGCACGTCGTGCCCGATGGTTGGTGGGATACTGTGTGCTGGTGGTCGTGGGGTGGGTGATGGTGCACGAGCTGCCGTTTATGCGCTCGACCCTGCGATACTACTTTCCCGAACAGCGCGGCCTCGTTGCCGTGTTGCGCACCATCGTTACGTTTGGGTTGGACTTTGGCTGCGCCCAGCCGGTGCTCATGCTGCTTGCCGTGGCAGGCATCGTGGCGGTGGTGCGTCGCCGCGAGCTGTGGCTGCTGTTTGCGCCGGCGTACTTCTGTGTGTGCCTGATCGCGATTGGTGTGGGGTGTCAGTCCGTGTCCTTTTGGCTTGCGGGGCCGTGGTACCAGGCGAGCGTGCGGTTTCCCATCAACATCTATATATTTGCGCTCCCGTGTCTGGCGCTGGGGCTTGGCGCGCTCGTGTTGGCGGTCCGTCGCTGGGTCGAGTCGCACGGCTTGCGTCCCATGCTGGGGCGTGTGGCCACGGGCGGGCTGGTGGCAGTGCTGTGCATTGCCAACTTTCTGCCGGTGAGCATGCGCGATGCCCAAACGGGGAAGGGGTACGAGTCGTCCTTTGCACGCGTGGGGCGCAAGATGTACGGCGTGGTGGGTGACGAGCGTAGGCGCATGTACGACGCGGGTGAGCGTGCGTTCGTGGAGCGTGTTGTGCGGGAGTTGCCAGAGGGTGCTTACGTGTACAATGCGCCCAACGACGGCAGCATGTGGGCGTATGCCGCAAACGAGCTGCGCGTGTGCTTTAGGAATCGGCAGACACATGGCCAAACCGACGACGCAGTTCTGGTGCGTCGGCACCTGAGCGAGTATGCCACCAACCAGGCGGTGCGCGAGGCCGTGGCTCGCATGGGGATCAAGTATGTGCTGCTGCTCGACAAGGGAGTCTCGTATGAGGATGGCGTGTGGCTGAGCCAGTATCATAAGGGGCAGGTCGCCGAGTGGGAGGGCATTACCTCCATAGATGACACCACGCCGGGCTTTGGCGTCGTGCTGTCCGAGGGCGACGAGATGCGACTGTACAGGATAGGCTAGCCTTTTGGGAACGGTCCCTTCGTGATCGGTCCCGACGTCGTGTGGGGTGCAGGAGGATACGTGAGAGAGCGGCTCGACTACGTGGACGTGGCAAAGGGGATTGGCATGCTGGCCATTATGCTCGCCCACGTGGGGTTTGTTGCAGCCGACGGGTCCAGCCCGGTGAGCCCCCTCACGGCGCAGTTCCATGTGCCGATCTTCTTTCTTGTCTCGGGCTTCTTTGTGAGTGTCAGGCAGCCGCTGGTGGTCTTTGTGCGCACGCGTGCCAGACGGCTGCTAACGCCATACGTGCTCACGTGCGCCGTGCTGGGGGCCTACGTGGCGGGATGCATGCTGTGTGTTGGCGTTACCAGACCGCCGACCCTCTGGGACGATCCTGGCCAGTTTGCGCGCGCCGTGCTGTGGGGCGCGGGGGTGTTGCATGGCACCCTGCCCGAGGGCGTGGGATGCATTGGGGCGATCTGGTTCTTGGAAGCGCTGTTCGTTGCCCTCGTGGAGGTGCGCCTGCTTTTGGGGTCTGGGTTGCAGGAAGGTGCCCGCGTGGCGATTTCTGCCGTGCTTGCGGTCGTAGCGATTCTTTCCGCCCAGATGCTCCTGTTGCCGTGCAACGTGCAGACGGGGCTGTTTGGTGGTCTGTACGTGATGCTGGGGCATGCGTATGCGAAGCACGGAGGCCTCGGGTGGCGTGCGAGCACCCCTGCGATGGTTGCGCTGTGCGTATGTTGCGCGGCAGCGTGCGTGCTGCGCGTAGGCGTCTCGGTGGCGGCAATGAGCACGACGTGGGGGCCGCTTGGAATTGCGGTGAGTCTGTCCACGAGCACCCTGGTGCTTCAGGTCGCAATGCGCATCGCCAACAGGCCTGGAGCCATCACGCGTTTTTTGCGCTTTATCGGTCGCAACTCCCTTGCGGTGATGTGCGTGCATCTGCTGTGTTTGGACATGGGCCTGCGCTTTGCCGTTCGCATGCTGTTGGGCATCGACTGGGGAGACGAGCTGTACAACGTGACCTGTGCCGTGGACCTCGTGCTGCAACTGCTTATATGCTCTGCCGTCGTCTGCGCGAGCAAACGCCTGCCGCGGTAGGGAGTATCCCCAACGTGGCGGTCAGTCGATGCGATAGAGGCGCATGTCCCCCTCGGAGAGGACGAGCGAGAAGCCCGGCGTGTCGTCGTCGACGCTGGTGATGCCCGCCCACAGCACCTGGTCGTCCCATTCGTACTGCCACAGCCACCACCCGTCCCCATAGGGAACGTCCTTGTCCAGCAGCAGCACGTAGGTCGCACCCGTCCGGGCCACTGCGTCACGCACGCGACTGTCCTGCGCGTACCTGCTCAGGGACTCTCGAATGAGGACGGCGTCATCCGTGTGCCCCTTAACCTTGACATCGCGGTAGTAGGTGTTGAGGCCGTTGACGCCGTAGGACCACATGCTGCCATCCGGTGGCGCGTTGATGACCAGCGCGTCCTTGGGGATCGTATCGCGCACGCGGTTGACGAAGTCCACCTCGTCGGCGGAGTAGATGCACTCCCGGTATCGCGCCCCGATAAGCCATGCCGCCTCGTTGAGCGGAGTCTGCAAGTGTAGGTTGGGAAGCGGGATGAGCAAGGGGAAGAAGGCCATTATCAACGCGCACGCGGCAACGGTCACCCGTGCGATGTCTGCGATGCGCGTTGTTGGTGCGTCGTCTTGTAATGCCTGCCTGTGGGGAAGGAGGGTGTTGAGGCCAATTGCCGCCACGGGCATTGCGAAGATGGTAAAGTTGGCGGCCATGCGCCGCAGGTCGGAGTACCACAGTGCGGCCACCCAATGCTTGACGAGCCACCAGTCGGCGCGTGCGGCAAGGTAGCCAAGTGCAAAGAAGCACAGTGACAGCAGGAGCCAGCGCCTGCGGGGAGTGCGCGCGACGCACACGACGCCCACCCACGTGAGGGCTGCCATGCCGAGTTGCATGTGGGTAAAGCAGAAGCTCATCCCAAAGAAGTCGGGGAGAATCTGGAGCAGCTCGGTCTGCTCGCGTTCCACGTACCCAATGGTGGGCTGCAATGCGGGGACCGCATAGAACAGCACCCACGGCACGATTATGGCCACCCAATATACCGCAAGCGCAAGTCCCCGATGCATGGGTAGGCGTGGGGCCCGCCAGATGCGGTGTGCCCCATAGAAGGCGAGATACAGGTAGCACGAGAACACCGTGGACGGATGGGCAAGCGCAAGTGCGACAAGCGAGACGAGCGTGAGGATGACGAGACGGGGGATGTGCCGTCGCACGCCCGTAAGACTTGCCGCCGTGAGAGCCAAGGCGAGCGCGCCCATCTGCAGGGCGATGCCAAACAGGTTGGGGTGGAGCGGGCCGGTGTGGATGTACTGCCAGGGCCAGTTGGCAAATCCCACCGAGACCAGCGCCCCCAACAGGATGGTGCGACGCTCGTTGGGCAGCAGCGCGCGCATGAAGGCGAACATGCCAAGGGGAAACACGATGGCGCACGAGGCGCCCACAACGGCGTTGAGGGCGACCATGAGGTCGACGCGGGATACCTGTGCGACGAGCACCACCACGCAGTTCCAGCCGCTGGGATAGAACCCGCCGTTGCCGGCGATGGAGCGTCCCTGCTCGGTGTTGGCCAAGAAGGTGCTGGTGTGCAGGGAAGACCAGCGTCCCGAGTCCAGGAAGGCCCGGCACAGGTTGAGGTGCGTGTTGTTGTCGTAGCGGGGTGCGAAGGCGTCCGCGCCGGGCAGCTGGCACACGAAGACGCAAAGGCACACGACGGTGGCCACGAGCAAGAAAGAGAGCGCGCCTACGACGTTGAACGGGCAGGAGCGTCCACAAAGCTCGAGCGGCTCTGCGGGGCTAAGCGCCAGCGCCGGTGCGGACGTGCCACGCCAACGACGCCAGCCGTATGCCAGAAGGGCGACGAGACAGGTTGGGCCAAGGATGGTGAGCGGGTCGCATGATATGCCCAGCTCGTAGTAGACGATGGGCAGTGAGGAATATGCCGCAACGCCAAACAGCGGTGCGGCGCACAGCGAAAGCGCTCGCGAGACCCTAAGCGCCCGGAGGAAGAGGTAGCCCGGCAGGTAGAGCAGTACGATCACCGCTGCCGTCGCCCAAGCGAATTCCCCCCACATGGCCGCTCCCCAAACGTTCGGCTACCAGCGTGCCAACTTGGGCACCACGCGTTGGAACTCCTCGTTTTTGGTGGCGCGACACCAGGCGTACGAGAGTGAGAGGTAGATGAGACCGCCTGCGGCTATCTCGGTCAGCAGTCCGTGCAGCGTGGCGGCGTTCGGACCAAGAAGGGCGGCAAGGAGGCGCAGGGCTACGAGCATGATGGTGCCAATCGCGACGAAGGGCAGCATGCCGCGCAGGTAGCGCACGAGGGGAAGCTCACGTCGTAGCACCCAGGCTTGGAACGCGAGCACCGAGAGCTCGGCCGCGACGGTCGCGATCGATGCGCCAAGTGCTCCGGACATGGGTATGGCGACCACGTTGATGGCAATGTTGACCGCCGCACCGCAGGCGACCGACGCGGTGAAGAGCGAGTCGCGCTTGGTGGGCAGCAGGTACTGCACGCCCATTACGTTGGTGGCGCAGATGAGCGGCACGATGGCGCACAGCAGGCGCAGCAGGGGCGTGCAGGCGCCGAACTCCGGTCCCAAAAAGACGGGGCAGAACTCGGGGGCCACGGCCGCGATGCCAAACGAGAGCGCAAGGGCGCAGGCGAGCATAAACCACATGGTGGTGCCCACGAGGCGCTTGCCCTCCTCGAGGCGTCCCTCGGCGATGACGGTGGTCATCTTGGGCAGCACCACCGCGCCCAGGGCGGTGATTACGGACAGGGGCATTTTGGAGACCTTCTCGGCGTAGTCGTACAGGCCGGTTTGCTCCATGCCCGCCATCGATCCCAGCATGACCTTGTCCATGATCGTGTACAGGCTCGTGGCTACGACGGGGACGAAGAGGGTGAGGTTTGGAAGGAAGTGCGAGCGGATGCCCTCCCAGCTGGGGCGGGCCCAGTCCACGTAGCGACGCACGACCGGCCACACCAGCAGCGCGTTGGCAAGGTAGGCTCCCGCGATGGCAAGCACGTAGCCCCATACGTCGTTGGCGCTTCTCACCAGAACGAAGATGAGCGCGATGGAGGCGAGGCGGGTGCAGAAGTTGCGGATGGTGGGGATGCGGAACTCCTGCACGCCCCACAGCAGCCAGGTGACGTCGAGCACGGACGCGAGCACCCACATGCCCCACAGCGCCCAGAGGTTAAGATATGTGCGTCCCGGTCCGAGGGCATAGCACACGTAGGCGACAAGGACCCCAACGCCCACGAGGACGTTCATGAGCCACAGGTCCCAAAAGGTCTTGGAACGCCGTGCGCGGTCGTCTCCGCATTCGGCGATGGTGCGTACGCCGTAGTTGGTCATGCCCAGCACGGCCACCAGCACAAAGTAGTTGGTGATGGACTGCGTGTAGGTAAAGACGCCGTTGCCCGCGGAGCCAATGACGCGCGAGAGGTAGGGGGTGGTGACGAGCGGTGCCGCGGCTACCAGCAGCTGGTATGCGGAGCTGTATAAAAAGTTCTTCTTGACGCTGGCCACGACACTACCTTCCGTTGCATAACGTTGCACAGTGTAGCGGATTTATCCCCTGGACACCCAAACCCAACAAGAACGGCTCTTTGGGTGCGGACGGACCGCACCGCCATGCTCGTCGCATTGTGGGACGCGTCGGGTCGTATGGCGTCTGGGGGCCCTCCTGGCTAGCGGGTGTCGTCACGCGCCTTGCCCATGACCTCGCGCACCACGAACTGCGGCGAGTTGTTGATGGAGATGTAGATGCGCCCGAGGTATTCCCCAATGAGCCCCAGCATGAGCATGATCATGCCGCCAATGAGCATGATGGCGGCCATCGTGGAGCTCCAGCCCATGGCTATTTGGGGCCTTAGCAGCTTGCGCACCACGACGAACAGGCCAAAGAGGGTACCGATCGCCGCAAACAGGAAGCCTAGGAAGGTGGCGATGCGCAGCGGCTTGACGGAGAACGACGTAAAGCTGTTGATGAGCAGCGAGAGCGACTTCCTAAACGTGTAGTGTCCCTCGCCGATGGTGCGCTCGCGCTCCTCCATGTCCACATTAACCACGCGGCTCGTGGAACGGAACATGAGGCCCGAGAGATAGGGGTAGGGGTTGGTGTACTTTACGACCTCGTCGCGCACGAAGCGCCTCATGGCCGAGAAGTTGGAGAACTTGAGGTCACCGCTCTTGCCCAGGAGCCACGTCGCGCCCGCGTCGTTGACCGTCGAACCGAGGTTCTTGAACCACGACTGCTTCTTCTTGGGATACCGCGCGATGGAGACGTCGGCCGAGCCGTCGAGCAGGGGCTCCAGCAGGTCCCACAGGCGATCGAGCGGACACTGCTGGTCGTCGTCCACAAACACCACGTAGTCGCCGCTCACGTAGTGGCAGCCGCACATGAGCGCGTTGTGGCGGCCTCCGTTGCGTGCCAGGTCGATGGCCGTAACGTTGGGGTCGGCATCGACGGCCGCGCGCAGGGCGCCCACGGTGTTGTCGGGCGAGCAGTCGTTGACCGCCACGACTTCGTACGAGAACTCCGGACGCTGCGACACGACCTCGCGAATCTCGTCGATGACGAGGCCGACCGAACCCTCGCTGCAGTAGCAGGGGATTACAAAACTGATGAGTCGTTGAGCCTGCAAAGCCATACCTTGCCTCTTGGGTGCCAATACGAAACCACATCATAGCCGATTGGCGACGCGCGTGTGGTGCCACACTGGGGATACCCACAAGACCATCCGTCGGGGACGGTCCCTTCCGGTGCAGTCACCGTCCGGAGGGGACGGTCCCCGACGGGTCAGTTGCGGGGGCGTACGGCCGGCGAAGATTGCTAGGCGAGCCTGTACTGGCAGAGGGTACCGTAGCCGGGGTGTCCCGCCACCTCCCACTCGACGTTCTTTCCCGTAACCTGCTCGATGCAAGCCTCGAGCATGTCTGCTTGCTCGATGGTGAGGCAGAGCACGCGAACGTCGTCGCGAAGCAGTATGTCGTAGTTGTGCTCGTCACCTGCGCGCAGGGTGGCAATGCGCTCGCGGTAGTCGGGCGTGTAGAACTCCCAGCCGCCCACGTACAGCATGTTGGGCGGCAGCCGCGTGCAGTTGGGGTCGAACGGCGAGAAGAGACTCAGCGTGCAGAAGAACTGCAGGTTGGGGTGGTTGGCTACGTACGAGATGCCAGCATCCGCCACGTCCTGGTAGTCGTCGATGGTCACCAGCGTGCCGCGAACGTCTCGTTTGGTGAGCAGGCACCCCACAAAGAGCACGGGCACGAGCATGCCCACCACGAGGTAGCGCATCCATGCGCGCGTGCGGGAACCCATGAGCAGCACGAGCGCGGCGCACAGCACCAACATGAGGCTGTAGGCGAGCTTCCACGGTGCGTCGGTCCTTATGGCGGCAAGCGCGAAGCGGGCTGCCGCGAGCACAAGAACGGCAGCCCCCACACCGCGAATCACCATGTGGCGCGGTCGCGTTGGGTCCAGCTTGCCTGCGGCCATCTTGCGAGCTGCCTCAACGCCCATAGTGAGGGTTTGTCCCAGGAAGAACGCCAGCGCCGGCCACAAAGACACCAGTGCCACGCGCGTTATGAGTCGCCCGCGCATCTCGAGGTAGTAGAGCTCCAGGGCGCATAGCACAACCGCCGCGAGTACCGTGAGCGCCTGCGTCCGTGCGTTCGTGTGACACAGCAGCGTGAGCAGCGCGACCGTGCAGAGCGCGCAGAGGACGATGATGCCGGTGACGGTTCGGCTGTCGAACATGCCCTCGCCAAATCGCCAGCTGTCGAAGATGTGCAAAAGGCCTCGATTGTCATCCTTTGCACCCTCCTTGCTGAGGGTGAGAAACGCCTCGGACGTCACGCGCTCGTCCATGAAGAGCCACTCGTCGTTAACGAGGCGCTCCAGCTGGGACGACCAGCCCACGCTCTGGTACAGCGTGGGGTTCTCGTCGTAGGAGTCATGCGAGTAGTCCATGTACCTGTAGCGTGCGCTGTTGGTGGATCGGAACTCGCGCCATTCCGGCGAGCCGTACTGGACCATGTTCACCACGTTGCAGCATGCGGCCAGCGCAATGCCTACCACTAGCGGCATGGCCACGCGCACGAGCTCGCGTGCGCGCTCGCGGCGTTCGCCGGCATTGCGGAGCACGTCTGCGAGCGGGGGTACGAGCAGCAGCGCGGCAAAGGGCAACGCGGCCGTGGCCGACGAGGCGCGCGTGCAGTAGGCGAGCACCGCGAGCAGCGCCACCAACGCGCCGTAGCGCCTGCGCGCGCCGAGCCCGGGCTGGGCCATGCGCATGCACTGCAGCAACACTGCACACGACGCCATTGCCCCCGCGGTGAGCGTAAACGATACGAGCGAGAGCGCATACATGTACACGCTCACTCCCGAGAGCGCGCACACGGACAGTGCCGCCGCCATGCGTCGTGGCCTCAGCCGTCCCTCGCTCCCGTTGAACGCATAGAATATCGAGAGATTCCACGCATAGAGCCCCACCACTATGCTCGCGATCTGCCACACGAACCACCAAGGTACGGTGGGTGCCAGCGAGAAGAGCGTCGCGACGATGTTTCCAAGCACCACGTTAATGAATACGGCATGGCCGGAGGGGGCGCACCATCCGCCGCCCGAGAGGATGAGCTGAATCTTGGCATCGTCGTTGATGCCAAACATAGGGGGTGCCAGCAGCCACGAGACGCCTACGGCAACGACGGTGCATGCGAGCGCTGCCAGCATGAGCAACAGGTGACGTCGCCTCTCCATGTGTGCCTCCTCCAACCGCCGACTCGTTGCCGGAAATCCGTGTTGCCTACCTGCGACATGCGGGCTGTTTTTGGCCTGTGACTGGTCAGCCGGTCATGCGTCCCACGTCCGACCGCCCGCCTACACGCGCTTGGGCTCGAGCCAATCCAGCGGTGCGCCGTCATCCATGGAGATGACTATCTCGTCCTGCGCCGCATGCAGGGTCCGCTCGGCCTCCTCCAGCGTGTTGCCAACGGCCAGGATCTGGCCGATGCGGTCGGGACCCACGTGAAAGCGGCGAACCTGGTCGCCTGCCCCCTTGTCGAGCGAGGCAATGCGCACGTCGCCGGCAACCTTGGGCATGTGGTCCACCGACACGATGGTGCCTGCGCGGTTGGGACACAGCACCATGGCCGCCGAGCAGGCATTGGTCTGGGCGGGAACCGCGACCTCGTTGCCCAGGGCACAGTCCACGATCGCCTGGTAGTAGTCGAAGCCGTAGCGCACGCACACGAGCTCGGGCAGCAGCGTGGCGCCTGCGCGGGCGCCTATCTCGATGATGTAGACCTTGCCGTCGCACAGGATGGCGTCCACGTTAACTGCGCCCTCGCCAATGCCCACGGCACGCGCGGCCTTGAGCGATTCGCTTGTGGCCGATGCGATGAGCTCGTCGTCTCCGTAGGGCACGTAGTGGCCCATGGGGACCGAGGTTGCGCCGGGCGAGACGTAGTCGCCGTGCGTCATGGCCAGCTTGAGCTCGCCGTGCTGCAGGAAGAGCTGCATGCCGAACTCGATGCCCACTAGGTACTTCTCGATGATGAAGTGGTCGTTGGAGGTTACGCCGCGCACCTCGTCGAGCGCGTCGCGCATCTGTGCGGGCTCCGTCACGCACACGCAGCCACGGCTGCCCGACGAGTCAACCGCCTTGAAGATAACGGGAAAGCCAATGCGCTCGGACACCTCGAGGCAGTCGCGTTCGCTGGCGTCCACGGGCACGGTGTAGAACTCGGCGGTGCTCACGCCCGCGTCCATAAAGGCGCGCTTCATGTCGATCTTTGTGGTGGAGAGCACACCGGTGCGCGCGTCGATGCCCGGCAGCCCCAGGTGCTCGCATATGTATCCCATGGCGGGGATGGCCACGTCGGTTCCGGCGGTGAGCACGGCCTTAACGTTGCGATCGCGCGCCACCTCGAGCAGCTCCTTGCCGTGGCGCGTGTCCTCGTACACTACCTCGTCGGCGTAGGCGAAGCCGGGGTAGTTGCCGGGAATGCTCGCCACGATGGCGCGGTGTCCCAAGCGATGTATGCACTCGATCACCGGAATCTGGTAGACGCCGGCACCCAGCACCAAAATGTTTGCCATTACAAAACCTCCTCGGGACCGTTCTGTGGCATGCGCAGGACCCGACCCCGCGCATGCCGTGGGGCTGCGCAGCTAGAAGTTGCGCAGGAAGCAGCGCATCTTTCCATTCTTGTCGGGCGGGATCTCGTCGAGCCACTCAAACGACAGCTCGAACTCGGGCCGACCGAACAGCTCCTCGACCTTGTGCGAGAAGAACTCCTCGATCTGCTCCTTGCTGGAGGTCTGCGGCCGGGGGTCCTTTACCAACAGGACGCGGATGAGACTCGTGGACTCCTGCACGTAGCGGAACTGCGAGATGCCGTCGATGCCGTTGGGAATCTTCATGAGCTCGGTGGCTGAGGTCTCGGTGCCGTCCTCGTGCAGGACCAGGTCGTTCGAGCGTCCCAGGATCGAGGTGATGTAGCGGAGGCCGTCGCGCATTTCGGAGGTCGCGCGGTCACCCACCTCGTAGTTGATGATGGGGTAGTCGTACTTGAAGAGCGTCGTGCCGATGATGCGACCCTCGTTGGACAGCCTGCCCTCGTCGTTCACGATGTTGAGCACGTGCGTGTCGCTGTACACGTAGAAGGCGTCCATGCCCGGCAGGCGGACGGCGCAGCTGGCGGTCTCGTTGGTGCCGTAGGCGTCCATGAGGCCGTCGCCAAAGGTCTCTGCCAGCAGCTTCCTGGTTATGTCGTCCACCATCTCGCTCACCGGCGTGTAGATGCGCGGCTTGTGGATGGTGAGGTTGTTGCGCCTTGCGTAGGTTGCCAGGCGCACCAGCACGTTCTTGCGGAAGCAGATGAGTTGCGGCTTGTAGTCGTTGATAAGCGCGATGAGGTCGCGCATACCCTCGCCCACGTACAGGTGCTCGGGCACGATCTTGCGCTGCAGGATGCCGAGCTTCTGTACCCAGGAGTCACCCTTCTCGGGGTCCACGTCGGAGTGGGTGGTGAGGAAGGTGAGCATCTTCTCGGTAAACGGCTTGTAGCCGGCAAACATGAGCACGCGGATCCAGTTGGCGTTGACGCAGGCCGCCTCGCGGCGCGAGACTACGAACACCAGGGGGATGCCGGTGGAGCCGCTGGTCTTGAAGACCTCCCACGAGCCCTCGCGCTCGGGATGAGACGACATCTCCTCCTGCATCCACTCGCGCAGGTCGGCACGCGAGGTGATGGGGAACTTGGCCAGGTCCTCTGCCGAGCGAAAGTCCGCGGGCGTGAGCCCGTGCTCGTCGAAGCGCGCTCGGTAGAACGGAATCTTGTAGGCGGCCTTCATGGTTTTGTGAACGCGACGCCCCTGCTTGCGCACGGCGCGCTGCGCCTCGCGCTTGGTTTGGGGGATCTTCTTGTCGAGCTTTATGAGGTAGTACAGGGTCAGCGCGTTCTTGAGCTCGTTCCTAAGAAAGGATGCCATGCGTAACTCCTTGGTCGGTCGCGTCGCTTATCGGTAGAAGTCCGCGATGGCGGCGCACACGGTGTCGACCTGCTCGTTGGGAAGGCCGTACCACATGGGCAGGCGCGTGAGGCGCTCGCTCTCGCGCGTGGTGTAGCGGTCCTCGCCATGGAAGCGGCCTAGGGCACGTCCGG
Source organism: uncultured Coriobacteriaceae bacterium (assembly GCA_902793195.1). Classification (GTDB taxonomy): domain Bacteria; phylum Actinomycetota; class Coriobacteriia; order Coriobacteriales; family Atopobiaceae; genus RUG440. Next base: position 70,391 of record CADBCS010000001.1, read on the forward strand.
CCGGTGAGCTGTGCAGCGGGATGTAATGGAACACGGAGCTGATGCCCTGGGCCTTGAGGTGCGCGATGAGCTTGCTGCGCTCGTCCAGGTCGCGTGCCTTTATGTAGAACATGTGCGCGTTGTGCGTGCAGCCCTCGGGGATGTGGGGCAGCTCGATGTGGCCCTCGTCGGCCAGTGGCAAGAGCTGCTCGTAGTAGCGGTCCCACGCCGCCAGGCGCGAGCTCTGGATGGTGTTTATCTCCTCGAGCTGCTTGAGCAGGTAGGCGGCATTGAGCTCGCTGGGTAGGTACGACGAGCCTTGGTCGACCCAGGTGTACTTGTCGATCTCGCCGCGGAAGAACTGCGAGCGGTTTGTGCCCTTCTCGCGGATGATCTCGGCGCGGGTGGCCATGTCGGCGTCGCGCACGAGTAGCGCACCGCCCTCACCCATGCTGATGTTCTTGGTCTCGTGGAAGCTAAGGCAGCCAAAGTCGCCGATGGTGCCAAGTGCCTTGCCGTGATACGTGCTCGTAATGGCCTGCGCGGCGTCCTCGACCACCTTGAGGCCGTGGCGGTTCGCGATGTCCATGATGGCGTCCATCTCGCAGGCGACGCCCGCATAGTGCACCGGCGCGATGACGCGCGTGCGCTCGGTTATGGCGTCCTCGATGAGGGTCTCGTCGATGTTGAGCGTGTCGGGACGGATGTCCACAAAGACGCAGGTGGCGCCGCGCAGCACGAATGCGTTTGCCGTCGAGACGAACGTGTAGGAGGGCAGGATGACCTCGTCTCCCGGCTTGATGTCGCACAGTATGGCGCCCATCTCGAGGGCGTGGGTGCAGGAGGTGGTAAGAAGGGCCTTCCTCGTGCCCGTGGCGTGCTCGAGCCATGCGTTGCAGCGCTTGGTGAATTCGCCGTCGCCGCAGAGCTTGTGGTTGGCTATGGCCTGGGAGATGTACTCCTCCTCGCCACCTACGTATGGGGGGATATTAAAGTGAATCATTTCGTCACCTCAGGTTTCACTTGCTAAATAATGGCAGTATAACGCATGTGGGCTGTCAAGAAAGGGGACACCCGCCTTGGGCACTAGCCCTGCGCTTGCGACATGTGCCGAGCTGGGATGGCGCGTGGCTGTGCGCTCGTGGCAAGAAAACCCACCCACACGTACATGATGCATATGAGCGTTCCAAGCTGCGCGCGATAGGTAAACCAAAAGTGAATTTGCGAATGGTTGGAGGCGAAGAAGTACCATACGTAGGGAATGAGGGCAATCAGGGCGATGGGTGCCACCCACCAGTATCCTTGGGTCTTGCTGGGTAGCCAAGAGGCCAGGCGCCGTCGTATGGGTGGCAGGAACGTGGCGACCACGGCGCCGGCCCACAAGACGACACTCCAAAACGGGAAGGCGAGCCACAAGTTTGCCAATGGCGCGTCAAGCGGCCCTATGTACTCTCCCTCTACCTTGTGACCTGTGCGGGTGTGCATGTCATGGAGGGCGTCCTCAATGACGTTTTGCTGCGTTACGAGGGTTGCCAGCACCCACTTGGATGTCCATATGGTCGCATATCCCAATCCCCAGCACACGCAGAGTGCGCACACCCAGCCAATCGAGCGCCACATGGTGCCTTTGCCAATGTTGTGGCGGCTCAGGAAGACGAGCATGCTCAGCGGTATGCAGAGCGTGATAAGGGGAAAGGTAAGGAAGTCCAAATATGAGGTGAGCGCCCCCAGGACGAAGAATGGAATCGTCCATGTATCAAAGAAGGAGCTTGAGCCCATGGGGACGCTTTTGCTCTTGGAGAGGACCAGCAGCGCTCCGACTAGGGCAAGTAGCGGGCAAAACACAAACGACAACGAGAAGACCCCGACAATGTAGTTGAATGCGACGAACGAGATGCCAAACAGCACTGCTATTGCTGGGCCCTCTCGTCTTGCCAGCGCCACCATGGTAATTGCAAGCAGGGCCGAGACAACCACGAGCAGAAGCATGCGAATCTGCGTGAGGTTGAGGAAGCAAAGCAAGGGTTTGAGTACCACGAGGTATCCATGCCAGTAGCGCATGTAGGACGTTCTTCCCGGGCCGTCATCCGGTTGGTCCAAACCCGTGGACAGACGCTCGATCGGATCGTAATCATCGGTGTATGTGCCTACGAGAGGGCTGTAGAACGCATTTCGTATGGGATCGCTGTCGCCATGGCAAGCGGTGTTGAGCATCATCGCGAGGGTAAAGTTGTCCAAGCGCCAGTTTTCCCCGCCGTCAATCATGTGCCAGGTGCTGCCCTCGCTTTCGAGGGTCATTATGGACTCTTCCATGTTGCTGTGCATAAAGCGTGTGGGTATGCAGTAGGAGAGGATGAGCAGAACGGTGAACAGCACGAGGCAGGCGAGATAACATATACCCAGGCGGCCTGCCGTACGGAGCAACGTCTTCAATTCAATCACGAATCCCTTCCGAGTCCTCGTCCCAAGTTCCCCTTGTCGTCTTCAACGCCACGCCTCTTGTATGCGTGCAGTGCGGTGTAGTATAGCACTATGGTTTCCTTAAAGACTGTTATCAACTCATAGTTGAGCGCGGTGTCCGCTAGGGAAGAGTTCCCTTTTGGACACCGCGCTCAAATTTCCGCTATGCTCCGTATGTCGGGGCCGCCTCGTCACGCGTCTTGACTGTGAGACTAGTGCTTGGCTTCGAAGTCCTTCATAAAGTCCACAAGCGCTTGGACGCCCTCGACGGGCATGGCGTTGTAGATGCTGGCGCGCATGCCGCCCACCGAGCGGTGGCCCTTGAGGTTCTCCAGACCGGCGGCCTTGGAGTCGCGCACGAACTCGGCGTCGAGGTTGGCATCGCCGGTGACGAACGGAACGTTCATGAGGGAGCGGTCCTCGGCGCGCACGGTGCCCTTGAACAGGGCCGACTCGTCCAGGAAGTCGTAGAGCAGCTTGGCCTTGGCCACGTTGTGCTCGCGCATGGCGGAAAGGCCGCCCTGGGCGGCGAGCCACTTAAAGACCTTGCCGCACACGTAGATGGCCCAGCAGTTGGGCGTGTTGTACATGGAGCCGGCATCGGCCTGCGTGCGCCAGTTGAGCATGGTGGGGCAGCCGTCCACGGGACCCTCGGGGATGAGGTCCTCGCGGATGATGCTGATCACCAGGCCGGCGGGACCGACGTTCTTCTGCACGCCACCATAGATGACGCCGTACTTCTGCACCTCGTGCGGCTGGCTGAGGAACATCGAGCTCACGTCCGAGACGAGCAGCTTGCCCTTTGTGTTGGGCAGCTCGTGGTACACGGTGCCGTAGATGGTGTTGTTCTCGCAGATGTACACATAGTCGGCATCCTCGCGGATGGGGAGGTCGGAGCAGTCGGGGATGTAGCTAAAGGTCTTGTCGGCGCTGCTGGCCACGGCCTTGGCGTCGATGAAGCGCCCGGCCTCCTGGAAGGCCTTCTTTGCCCACATGCCGGTGAGGATGTAGTCGGCCTTGCCCGACGCGCCGGGAAGCGCGCACAGGTTGAGGGGGATGGCGGTGAACTGCTGGCTTGCGCCGCCCTGCAGGAAGAGCACCTTGTAGTTGTCGGGGATGCCCATGAGGGAGCGCAGGTCGGCCTCCGCCTCGTCGATGATTTGCTGGTACATGGCCGAGCGATGGCTCATCTCCATAACGCTCATGCCGCATCCGCGGTAATCGAGCATCTCGTCGGCGCATTCGCGAAGAACGTCTTCGGGAAGCACTGCCGGGCCGGCGGAGAAGTTGTAGACTCTGCTCATGTGGTTGTGCCTTTCTCACGGTGAACCAATGCGCCTCGCCTGCGCGAGGCTTGGAACAGGATAGCGAAGAATGTGCGCCATGTGCGAGATGACGCAAGATATGCACGATAATATGAAATCGTCACCATCTTTGGGAGCCGAGCGGAGCGTTGGGAGATTGCCGTGCATCGTAGACACTTCTTGTTGAAGGGCATTTTGGGACTGCTGCTCGTGGCCATCGTCGCCTATGGCGCGGTGCTGGTCGTGAGCGTCGTGAGGATGAAGGGTGAGGTGGACAAGGCGACGGCAGCGTACCAAACGTGCCAGGACTGCATACAAAGACAGGACTATCTGGCGGCCATCGACGCAGTGGGGGACGTGGCCGACTCGGTAGACGTGCTCGAGCGGGAGGCGTCCGTGTGGTACTGGGAGTTTGCCGAGAGGATACCGATCCTCGGGCAGGACGTGGACCTGGCACGCGACCTGGTGGTGGTGATGGACAAGCTCGCCAACGATGCACTCATGCCCGTGCTCGACAAGGTGCGGTCCGTAGGCATTGGCGAGGACGAGGACGTGCTGTCGATGATTTTGCGCAACGCCGACACAATCGTCTCGATTGGGCCAGCGATAGCAAACGCGGACCAGACCCTCGATGAGTGTCGCGTCATTACCGACTCCATGGGCACCTCGCACTTCGAGGACCTCAACAACATTGCCACGGAGGTGCGTGACGCGGTGACGCAGGCGGATGACGCGTTTGACGAGATTCAGGGAATCTTTGAGAACCCGCAGAGTTTGGGAGAGCTTGTGGTTGGCGAGCAATCGACGCAATAGGTATTCCAGCGCGTTCGCGACGACGTTGTGGCTGTTGGCGGTAGGGTTTGCCGATCTTCGCGCGTGCGCAAGAAAAACACGGGCAAAAACGTTGTCGAACCTTCGTGACGTTTGTGCTAATCTGCCACGGCGCGCTTTGCTCGTCTATTATGGAAAAGGAACGCGATACTCAAGGAGCTGAGCAGCATGGCAGGAATACAACTCAATGGCACGATGCTGCAGGGGTTCTCGTGGAACCTTCCGCCCGACGGCCAACACTGGCGTCGCCTGGCGCAACTGGCGCCGCGGCTCGCCGAGGAGGGATTCACCTCCGTGTGGATGCCGCCTGCATACAAGGGCGCCGCGGGCGTCAACGACGTGGGATACGGGGCCTACGACCTCTGGGATCTGGGCGAGTTCGACCAGCGTGGGACCGTTGCCACCAAGTACGGGACCCGCGAGGAGTACCAGATTGCCGTGCGCGAGCTGCAGGCGGCGGGCCTCTCGGTCCTTGCCGACCTGGTGCTCAACCACAAGCTGGGGTCCGACCAGACGCAGCGTGTGCTCGCAACCGAGATGGCAGGCGACAACCGCAACTACGCCATGGACATCCCGCGCCCCATTACGGCGTGGACGCGCTATACCTTCCCCGGCAGGGCGGGAAAATACGACGACTTTACCTGGGACTACCACTGCTTCAAGGCCGTGGACTACGACGTGATGCACGAGCGCTCGGGCGTGTTTTTGCTCGACGGCAAGCATTGGGACGCGGACGTGGACCAGGAGAACGGCAACTTCGACTACCTGATGGGTGCCGACGTGGACCTCGACGACCCGCGCGTGTACGAGCAGCTGGTCAAGTGGGGGGCGTGGTACCTCAACGAGACGGGCGTGGACGGCGTGCGGCTGGACGCCATCAAGCACATGAGCCGCTCCTTCTACCTGCGCTGGCTCAACGACATGCGCCGCGCCACCGGCCGCGAGCTCTTTTGCGTGGGCGAGTACTGGCTGGCCGACACGGGTCGGCTCCTGTGGTACCTGGGCGAAGAGAAGGCCATGAGCCTGTTCGACGTGCCGCTGCACTATAAGTTCTACAACGCGTCGCAGGACCGCGAGCACATTGACTTCAAGCACATCCTGTCGGGCACGCTGCTCGAGGCCGACCCCATCCACACCGTCACCTTTGTGGACAACCACGACACCCAACCCGACCAGGCGCTGGAGTCGACGGTCGACGCGTGGTTCAAGCCGATTGCGTACTCGCTCATCCTGCTGCGCGAGCAGGGATATCCGTGCGTGTTCTTCGCAGACCTCTATGGCCTGCCCAACGACCGCATCACCGCCGTCGCGGAGCTGCCGCTGCTGCTCGAGATCCGGCGTCGGTTCGCGTTTGGTCGCCAGAGGGACTTCTTCGACGACTACGACCTCGTGGCGTGGGTGCGCGATGGCAGCGACCACCACGAGATGAGCGGCTGCGTGGTGATCCTCTCTCGTCGTCACGGCGGCGAGGAGCCCGTCCACAAGACCATCGACATGGGCAAGGAGCACGTCGGCTCACGTTGGATCTGCGTCCTTGGCCAGGGCCACGATGAGGTGGAGGTGGACGAGGAGGGCAGCGCGCGGTTCGTCGTGGGTGACGCGATGCTCTCGGTGTTCCTTCGCGTGGAGGCGGCTCGCTCCCTGGACAACATTCCCATTAGCGTCAAGTAGGCAAGAGGCAACCGGCGGGGTTGTCTCCCGTCGGTTGCATGCGGCTGGCGGGACATTCCCCGCCGACCGCCGAGTCGAGGAGGAAGCATGGCAACAAAGACCGATGTGGCAAAGGCGTTGCTCTCTATTCGAGCGGTGTTCTTGAGGCCCGACGACCCGTTTACCTGGGCGAGCGGCATAAAAAGCCCCATCTACTGCGACAACCGCCTTACGCTGAGCTATCCCGAGGTGCGCACGCTCATCGACGAGGCGCTCGCCGAGAAGTCGCGCGAGCTGTACCCCGACGTCCAGATGCTCATGGGCACCTCGACGGCCGGCATCGCGCACGCCGCGATCGCCGCCGACCGCCTGGGGATTCCCATGGGGTATGTTCGCGGCTCGGCCAAGGACCACGGTCGGCAGAACCAGATCGAGGGACGCTGCGAGCCGGGGACGAAGGTCGTCGTTATAGAGGACCTCATCTCCACGGGCGGCTCGGTTCTCGAGTGCGTGGACCCGCTGCGCGAGATCGGTGCCGACGTGCTGGGCGTGGTGAGCATCTTCACCTACGGCATGCAGCGCGGCCTGGACCGTCTGGCCGCCGACAACGTGGTGAACACGAGCCTGTGCGACCTGGACACGCTGGTGGAGGTCGCCGTGGACGAGGGCTACATAAGGGCCGACGACAAGGATCGTCTGCTTCGCTTTAGGGATAACCCGTCGGACGAGAGTTGGATGGCATAGCGTCTGCGAGCGAGAGGGGAGAGACCATGAGCCGTACGGTCGTGCTGATTCGCCACGGGGAGGCGAAGGGCAAGAAGCCTGGCCAGACCGACTTCGAGCGCGAGCTCACCAGCAAGGGGGCCGAGGCGCTGCGCAGGCAGTTCCCACGCGCGCTGTCGCTGTTGGAGCCCACCGAGGCGTCCGAGCTGTGGATGAGCCCGGCGGTTCGCGCACGTGCCACCGCCGAGATCGCCAACGAGACGCTGGGCATCGAGACCCAACGCGAGATAGAGGCCATGTACGAACAGGACGACGACGAGTTCTTGGACGAGCTCGCCCAGACCGATGCCGACCTGGTCGTCGCCGTGGGGCACATTCCCTTTATGGAGGACGTGTGCGGCATGCTGTGCGGCCAGTACCTTGGTTTCTCCACCGGAGCTGCGGCAGCCATCGAGATTGGCGACTCCGGGCGCGGTCGCCTGCTCTGGTTCGTCCAAGGAACGTGAGAAACGGGGACAAAGTCCTTTCCCAGGCAATGGAAGGCCAGAGCCCTTTTCTCACCCGGGTGTCGGGAGTGAGAATAGGGCTCTGGCCTTCCATTGCCTGAAATAACTTGCGGCGGGCGTTTCCGTCCTAGAATAAAGCATATAAGCATTTGACTGGTAGCGTTGTGCTGGATAATAATAAGTATATTTGAATTCTTTTGAAAATGGAAAGCGTGCCCACTATGCAAATACGACGTGTTGCCAATGTTGTGCTGTCCACCACGCTGTCGGTCATCATGACGTTTGCCCTGGTTCCCTGTGCGGCCTTTGCGACGGAGCTGACCGACGACCCCGCCGATGCTCCGGCGGTGACCGAGGAGGGTGCTTCACCAGCGTCTGACGACTCGACCTTGGATCCCACACAGAGTATTGCGCAAGAGCCCGCCGAGAATCCCATCTTGGACAATGCGTCCCCAAACGCAGAGGCTGTCGAGCCACCGGCGATCGAGCCGGGCGACGAGGTGGTTGACGTCGAGGAGGAACCCGAGCTCAAACAACAGTCTGTCCAGGTGGAGGAGGTTGTTCCCGAGGTCGCGGGTGACGTTGGAGTCGTCGCGCAGGATGCCAAGTCCACCGCAGGCGACGCGGTCTCGACCCAGGCCGAGGGCGCCACGGTGTCGGGTGCCGCCCACATACAGGGCGTCGGCTGGTCCAGGGTGGGAGCCGCGGACTCCGTCGTGTTAGGCGCGGCCGGAAAGGGCAGGCGGCTCGAGGCGCTCAAGCTCCAAGTGGGTCGCCCCGACGGCGTCTCCGGCGGCATCCGCTACCGCACCCACGCGCAGAAGGTTGGCTGGCAAGGCTGGGCGAGCGATGGCGGGTCGGCCGGCACCGTGGGCAAAAGCCTCAGGCTCGAGGCCTTGCGCATCGAGCTTACGGGCGAGCTGTCCGCCAAGTACGACATCTACTACCGTGCCTACGTTCAGGGCAAGGGTTGGCTTGGCTGGACCATGAACGGCGGGCTGGCCGGCACCGCGGGATGCGCGCTGCGCCTGGAGGCGGTCGAGGTGGCGCTCGTGCCCGCTGGCGAAGCCGGCAGGACCTTGGGCAACGCGTTCGTGGACCTGTGCCTCAACGCGAGCGCACAGGTTCAGAGGATCGGTTGGACGTCTAGGCGGACAGGCGCCAACGTCACCATTGGCACGCACGGTAGGAGTCTGAGGCTCGAGGCCTTCCGCGTCAACCGTCCCGGTGTTGACAAGACCGGCTCAATCGTGTACCAGGCCCATGTGCAGCGCAAGGGCTGGATGGGCGAGCGCCGCAACGGTCAGGTGGCAGGCACCGTCGGCAAGGGTCTGCGCGTCGAAGCCGTGAGAATGCACCTTACTGGCGAGCTTGCCTCATCATACGACCTGTGGTACCGCGTGCACGTTTCGGGCATCGGATGGCTCGCGTGGGCGGCCAACGGTGCCTCGGCGGGCACCCAGTCTCTCAGCAAGCGCGTGGAGTCCATACAGATAGCGCTCGTTTCCAAGGGTGCCGGGCATCCGGCCGGCGTATGCGATGCGGACATCGCGTTTGTGCGACCCAAGGACATGTACCGAGTCGGTTTGCCCAAGGTAAGCGGAGACGTGAGGCTCGACATGATGCTCGACGAGTTCGTAAGAACGAAGTCGGGTACGGGCAGCAAGGCACTTAGAAGGGCGTTCGAGATCATCACCAACTATCCGTATCGTTATCAGGACACCGAGCCCAAGGGCTCGTGGAGGGCATGGTCGGTTCCGTACGCCAAGGACATGTATACCAACAAGTCGGGCAACTGTTTCCGCTACGCTTCGCTCATCTGCTGGGTCGCCCGCAGGCTTGGTTACAATGCCAAGACGATTTCGGGCTTCGTGTATACGAGCTCGCACATGCGCACACCGCATGGCTGGTGCGAGATTACCAAGAATGGCAAGAAGTACGTGGTCGACCCCAACATGTATCACAACTATCGCGATAAGAACTGGTTTATGGTCACGTATGCCGCCGCGCCCATCGAATACCTGAGCGCGACGGGACAGTATCGGTAGGGATGCTGACACATGGTCTTTAGCTCCATCGTGTTCCTCTGTGCGTTCTTGCCCGTAACGCTGCTGCTCGACTGGCTCATGCCCAGCGTGAGGGCAAAGAACGCCGTGCTCATAGTCGCGAGCCTGCTGTTCTATGCCTACGGCGAACCTGTGCTCGTGCTGCTGCTACTGGCAAGCACCGTGTTTAACTGGCTTATGGGACGCGTGGTAGGCGCGCAAGAGGGGCCCACGAGAAAGGTATGGCTAGCCGTTGCGATCACGGTCAACCTAGGGCTGCTCGTCGTGTTCAAGTACAGCGCCATGTTGGTGACGACCGTCAACTTTTTGCTGGGCCTCGCGCTGCCGGTGCCGCAGATTCCGCTTCCTCTGGGCATCTCGTTCTATACCTTCCAGGCGCTCTCGTACGTTATAGACGTATACCGCAACGAGGTGAGGCCTCAGCGCAACTATGCCCACGTGCTGCTCTATGTTTCGTTGTTTCCGCAGCTCGTCGCTGGTCCCATCGTAAAGTATCACGACATCGAGCTCGAGATCGTGAGTCGTCACGCCGCCATATCCGACAGGGCCGTCGGCCTGCGTCGATTCTGCTTGGGCCTTGCTAAGAAGGTGCTTGTGGCAAATACGATGGCATCGGTGGTTGACGACCTGCTCGCTCAGCCAGCTGCAAGCATTGCGGCTCCGGGCGCCTGGATCGCCGCGTTTGCCTATCTCATGCAGATTTACTTTGACTTCTCGGGATACAGCGACATGGCGATTGGCCTGGGACGCGCGCTCGGCTTCCACTTTAAGGAGAACTTCGACCATCCGTATGCGGCCACGAGCATGAGGGAGTTTTGGCGCAAATGGCACATTAGCCTGTCCACATGGCTGCGTGATTACCTCTACATTCCGCTGGGTGGTAACAGGAAAGGTACCGGGCGTGCCATTGTCAACCGCATCATCGTGTTCCTGCTCTGCGGACTATGGCATGGGGCGAGTTGGACGTTTGTGGTATGGGGCCTCCTTCACGGGCTGGCGTTGCTGTTCGAGGGCGTGGTGCCGGTTCGCAAGCTGCCCAGGTGGCTTGGCCACATCCTCACCGTGCTCTTTGTAATGATTACGTTCGTGGTGTTTAGGTGCGAGACACTCGGTCAGGCCGGTGAGGTCATCGGCACGATGCTTGTTGGCTGGAACGTGAGCACGGCGTCCATGGTCGTTGTGGCGCGGCAGCTCACCCCGCTGTTCATCGCCACGAGCGCGTGCGCAATCGTGCTATGCGGCTCCGTGCCGGAGCGCGTGGAACGTCGTCTTGCCGGATGGCTTGAGGGCAAGAGGATGCGCGTGGTCGAGGCGTGCGGCTACGCATTCTCCCTCGTGCTCCTGGTGGTGTGCATGGCCAGTCTGGCTGGCGGCACGTACAACCCGTTTATCTACTTTAGGTTCTAGGCGTAGGGAGGTGCAAGAGGTGCGAGGACAGAGAGGTGGCGACGCGGGTAGTCAGACTCCCACGGTGCAGGGGAGTGCGGGTCGCATGCAGGCTGCATCTGTCGTCCCAACCGACCCACTCTGCGATGTGGAGGGCGATGCGGTTCCCCAGTGGGTCTTCGTGGTACTTCTGCTCGCCGTTTTGGCCGCTCCGCTCGTCCTCATGCCAATTCTTGCACCCTCGGACGAGGACACGTCGTCCGAGAAGCGCGAGCTCGCCCCCGCACCGCGCCTAACGGTGGACGGCATCCCCAACCCGCGCGTGATGGTTGAGGCGGGGGACTACTATGCCGATCACTTTGCCCTGCGCTCCCAGCTCGTGGACCTCGACACGAGCATCAAGCAATCCCTGTTGCTCACTTCCTCTATCAAGAACGTGGTGGTTGGGTACGACGGATGGCTCTACTACGCGGGTGAGCTGGGAGACTACCAGCGTACGTCCGTCATGAGCGACCGTGCCCTCAACAACGCCGCGCGCAACCTGGCGATGGTCCAAGAGGTTTTGGAAGGTGACGGCAAGCGCTTCGTGGTGGCCATCGCTCCCAACAAGAGCACGTTGTACCCCGCACATCTCCCGTACTACGAGATTGCGGGCGAGGGGCAGGGTAACTACGAGCGGTTGATGCCACTGCTCAGGCAGTATGGGGTGCATGTGGTTGATCTGCGGGCAACGTTTGGGGAGCTCAGCGAGGAGATGTACCTCAAGCGCGATTCGCACTGGACCGATGCTGGTGCGCTCAGGGCCTTCGAGGCCATTCGTGCGGCGCTGGGGCGCAGTGGGAATCTGCTTGGTGGCGGGCAGGAGGTTACGACCGTGGCGCGTGTGGGAGACCTGGACGGTATGCTGCACCCCACGAGCGCGGCACCCGAGGAGCAGTCGCACCTCGACGATGTGGACCAGTTCTCGTTTGTGGGAAAGGCCACCAGCGTCGAGGACAACTACCTGGTTACCAATGCGACCGATGAGGGTGCGCGGGGAAGCCTGCTGATGTATCGTGACTCGTTTGGCAACGCCTTGCTGCCGCCCTTCGCAAGCGTGTATCGGCAAGCCGCCTTTACCAAGCTGGTTCCCTACGACCTTGGGGAGCAGATGTACTCGTTCGCCAACGACGTGGTAATTGAGCGTACCGAGCGCCATCTGCCCTTCTTTGCAACGACTCCGCCCTACATGGCTGCCCCCGGGCGCACGATCGAGGAGGAGGGCGATGCCACGGGTGGCCAGACGTCCGTATGCCTCGCTATCAATGGTCCCTATCTTGTTGTGGAAGGTACTCTGGACGAGACGGTCACACCGGATGATGCGCATGTGTTTGTGGAGGTCTCACTTCCTGGGGACGAGCCGCATGTATATGAGGCATTTGTCGTCTCCGAGGCAACGAGGGGAGCCGGGGACTTCGAGGGACAGGAGGTACAGTCATCAAGGAACATCGTGGGGGACTGGGGATATCGTGCCTATGTCCCGATGAGCGATCAAGCGGATGTGGTCCCGGAGGGGTGCCGGGCGCGTGTGTTGGTTGGCGACACAAGCCATGCCGTTGAGGTAGGGTCGGTAACGCAGTAGGTTGGATTGCAAGGTAAGGAGAGCAAGATGAGAGCAAACAAGTTTGGCTCATGGTTCGTTTCGGGAGCTCTGGTCGTCTCGATGGGAGTGACACTGGTGGGTTGCGGTGGCGGCGGGCAGAAACAGGCCGAGACGACCCCCGCAGTGACCGAGGAGAAGACCGAGCAGGTAGAGGCGCCCAAGCAGACCGAGACGACCGACGCTCGCCAGGTGCTTGGCAAGGAGTCTGCCACCACGATTGAAATCGCGCTCACGAACGGGCTGGAATCCGAGCTCACGGCGGTGAAGATGCGTGCGACGGGCGAGAACGCGTATCCTGCGAGCTTGGTCGAAGCGGGCAAGACCATTGCCGCAAACGAGGAGGTGCGCTTGTTCGTGGAGCTCGACGCCAACAAAACCTTCGCCGAGACGTACGATCTTATGGTGACGAAGAAGGGCAAGGATGGCAAGACGACCGACGTCGAGTTTGTCTCGGTGCCTCTTGCCGACATTGCTGCGGCCAAGCTGATTGAGAAGGAAGGTATTGCCTACGTGGAGTACACGACCGCCGAGGGTAAGACCGACTCCACCAGGAAGGCAGCGGAGGCGGCCGCCAAGAAGGCTGCCGCCACGTCCACCGGGAAGCAGGACCAGGGCGCTCAATCCACCAAGAAGAACACGACTGAGGGTGCTGACGCAGCTGCAGGTGCGAAGGGTGCGGCCCAGGATGATGCTCAACCGAACGACGATGCGACGGACTACGAGTACTCCGATACCGGATACTATGAGGAGGACGCGGGATACTACGACGACTCGACATCCGACTACTCCGAGGCCCCAGCAGAGGCTCCTGCCGAGGCGCCTGCGGCTCCGGCCCAGACTGGTGACGCTTGCACCGGTGACGTCGAGTTTCGCTAACGTTTTTGCCGATCGTGCCTCATTGGAGGAGCATCCATCGGTGAGGCGCAGTCGTTCTGCGTAAAATAACGCTTGCATTGAAGGGGCGAATCGCGTAAGATGTTCTCTTGCAAGCCAGCTTAGCTCAGCCGGTAGAGCACCGCTCTCGTAAAGCGGGGGTCATCAGTTCAAGTCTGATAGCTGGCTCCAGAAAAAACGGCAGGTCAACCGCAGTGTCGGTTGACCTGTTTTTTGTTCGCGGCGCGTCTTTGCGGCATTCCGGTGCTCTATGTCTTGGGTTACCAACAGGAATATGTGTGGTGTGCAGTTTGAGTGTGCAGTTTGATTAAAAAGGCATGCACAAAAACACGCGGTGGGGTAATATAGCAGCTTGCAGTCTGTAGTGTCCCGCAATAGGCGATTTGGGACGAAGCACAGAAAGGTGGCAGCATGGCTGAGGAAATCGTCAATGAGGAATCCAAGGGCGGATTCGACATCAAGAGCCTTCCCTTTGGGGCATGGGTTGGGATTGCGGTGGCGACGCTGGTCATCGGAATTCTCATTGGGCACTTTGTGATGGGTGGCGGCGCCGGTGCAGCGCTTAACAAGACCAAGCTCACCGAGTCCGAGCTCAACACGGTGGTAGCCAACTACTCCTACAAGGGCAAGACGAACCAGATCACCGCCAAGGAAGTCATCGAGCAGAACGGCTCGCTCGACGCCTCCAAGGACGAAGAGGGCAACTTCGCCGTTCCTACGGCCGATACGGTGGTTACCTACGCACGCAACCGTATCATCTCCTCCGCAGCCGATGCCGAGGGTGTTAACGTCTCGGACGAGGACATCGCAAAGTACGCCGAGGAGACTCTTGGCACCAAGGATTACGCCTCCATCGCGAGCTCCTACGGCATGACCGAGGACCAGGTCAAGGAGCTGCTCAAGCAGTCTGCCCAGATGAACGCCCTGCGCGACAAGGTCGTGAACGGTGGAGAGGCTGGCGAGGCTCCCGAGCAGCCCGAGCAGCCCGAGGCCAAGACGACCGACGACGAGGGCAACGAACTCGACGACGAGGGCAAGCAGCAGGCTCAGGACGAGGCCAACAAGAAGATGGAGAAGAAGTACTTCGACTACATCGTCAAGCTTGCCGGTGACCAGTGGGATGCCAAGGCGGGCAAGTGGAAGGCCGAGGACAGCTCCTATGCGACAGCCCTTTCGACGGATGACCTCAAGGGCCAGTTCAAGAAGGACAGCGCGAGCTATAACGCCGCGAACGCAGCCTACATGGTGGCCTACCAGGAGTACTCCACCAAGCAGAGCGAGATTTCCGAGCAGTGGACCAACTACGTGAACGGTCTTCTCGGCGAGGCAAGCATTGCCCTTAATACCCTTGTTGCATAGCATCGGTCGCACTACCTAGCTTACGCATGCGTCGCGCCCCCGTCGAATTGACGGGGGCGCGACTTTTATTGAGCAGAGGTTACCGATTGGCCGCTTGCGGACCAGAAGGCTATACTGTTTCGCACGCTACACAGGATTCGTACCAAAAAGGGGGCGCTTCCATGGAGAAGAAGGATTTGGACTGGGGCAGCTTGACGTTTAGCTATACCCCCACCGACTACAGCTACGTGTGCAACTACAAGGACGGGGAGTGGGGCGAGGACATTCTTACACCCGACCATACCCTGCAGCTGAGCGAGTGCGCGGGCATCTTCCATTACTGCCAGGAGGTCTTTGAGGGCCTTAAGGCCTACACGACCAAGAGCGGCGAGATCGTGTGCTTCCGTCCCGACATGAACGCCCAGCGCATGGCCGACTCGGCACGTCGCATCTGCATGCCGGCGTTTCCCGAGGACCGCTTCGTGGAGGCGGTCAAGCAGGTCGTCAAGGCAAACCTCGCGTGGGTGCCGCCCTTTGGCTCGGGAGCCACGCTCTACATTCGTCCGTTCATGATCGCCACGGGCGACGTGATTGGCGTGAAGCCCGCCACCGAGTACCAGTTCCGTATCCTGGTGACCCCGGTTGGCCCCTACTACAAGGGTGGCGTGCAGCCCGTGGCGCTCAAGGTGCCCGAGTACGACCGCGCGGCCCCGCATGGCACCGGCAACATCAAGGCCGGCCTCAACTACGCCATGAGCCTGTATCCCAGCGTGCTCGCGCATGCCGAGGGCTTTGCCGACAACATGTTCCTTGATCCGCAGACCCACACGTACGTGGAGGAGTCCGGCGGCGCCAACTTCCTGCTGGTCACTAAGGACGGCTCGCTGGTCGTGCCGCAGTCCGCAACCGACTCCATCCTGCCCTCCATCACGCGCCGCTCCCTGGTGCAGGTTGCCGAGGAGATGCTCGGCATGAAGGTGGAGCAGCGTCAGGTGCGCTTTGACGAGATCGACCAGTTCTGCGAGTGCGGCATGTGCGGCACCGCCGCCGTGATCAGCCCCGTGGGCAAGGTCGTCGACCTCGAGGGGGGCGAGCACGTGTTTGGTGCCGGCATGGAGCACGTGGGTCCGGTCCTGGCCAAGCTGCGCGAGACGCTCACTGGCATCCAGGCCGGCGAGATCGAGGACAAGTTCGGCTGGGTCGTAAAGATCGCGTAACACGTTTCGGCTGGGAAAAGGGGCCTGGCCCCTTTTCCCATGTTTTTGTTGCAGGCTGGGAAAAGGGGTCTTCCCTTTTCTCAGCTCAATCATCGGGTGAGGAGACATGCCATGGCACAGCGGGTTCAGGGTACCGAGGATCTGTACGGGGGCTACATGCGCGCGTGGCAGCGCATGCAGGACGTAGCGCGCGAGGTCTTTGGCACATACGGGTTCGACATGATAGAGACACCCGCCATCGAGCAGGTGGCGACCTTCGTGCATGGCATTGGTGAGTCGACCGACGTGGTGCGCAAGGAGATGTTTAGGGTCTTCTCGGGTGCGCTGGTGGAGAACCTGCTGGCCAAGGGCAGCGAGCAGGGCCTCAAGGCCAAGCAGCGCCTGGCCCTGCGTCCGGAGGGGACGGCGGGCGTGGTGCGGGCGGCCGTGCAGAACAACATGGTCCCGCAGGGGAGTGCACCGGCCAAGCTGTGGTATGCCGGTCCGATGTTTCGCGGGGAGCGTCCTCAGAAGGGTCGTCTGCGCCAGTTCCATCAGGTGGGCGTGGAATGGCTCGGTGCTCCAGACCCCGCGTCGGACGCCGAGTGCATCATCATGCTCATGCGGTTCTTCGAGCGGTTGGGATTCGACCCGAAAAGCCTGCGCCTCTGCATAAACTCCATGGGCGACGCGGCGTGTCGGCCGGCGTATCGCGACAAGGTCCGCACGTTCATCCTCGACCATGCCGGCGAGATGTGCGCCGACTGCCTGGAACGCGCCGAGCTCAACCCGTTGCGCGCCTTCGACTGCAAGAACGCCCACTGCCGCGAGGTGATGGCCGAGGCACCGCTGGCCCCAGACAACCTGTGCGACGAGTGCGACCAACACTACGAGCAGGTAAAGCGCTATCTGGACGAGGCGGGCATCCGCTACGAGGAGGATCCCACGCTCGTGCGCGGCCTGGACTACTATACGCGTACGGTCTTCGAGGTGGAGGTCGTGGGCTCTGGCGTGGGTGCCATCGGCGGCGGTGGTCGCTACGACGGCCTCATGGAGCTCGAGGGCGGAAAGCCGACACCCGGGCTGGGCTTTGCGGTGGGCTTTGAGCGCATCGTGCTGGCCTTGCAGGCCCAAGGCGTGGACCTGGGCGGAAAGCCCGAGGGATGCGTGTACGTGGCGTGCACGCCCGACGTGCGGCCGCAGGTGTTTGGTGTGGCGCTCGCCCTGCGCGATGCGGGGCTGCGCGTTGAGGCCGACCACCAAGGTCGCTCGCTCAAGAGCCAGTTCAAGCAGGCCGACAAGCTCGGTGCGTTGGTGTGCGTGGTCTTGGGAACGGACGAGGTGGCCGCGGGCATGGCGACCCTGCGGGACATGCGTACGCACGAGCAGGTGCAAGTGGCGCAGGCCGACCTGGCGTCGACTGTCGCGGAGAGGATGGCATAGCACATGAGGCTGTTCGTCGCGGCGGAGCTGTCCGAGGAGTTGCTCGAGGCGCTGGCGCAGACGTCGGCGTCGTTGCGTGATACCGTGCGCGGACGCTTTGTGGGTCCCGACCTCTTTCATGTGACGTTGGCGTTTTTGGGCGAGGTGCCCGGATCGCAGGTGGACAACGTCGCCGAGCTCGTGCGCGAGGCGTGCGCGGACGCATCCGCATTCCAAACGACGCTTGGGGGGTTGGGGAGCTTTGGCAGGTCGAGCTCGGCGGTGTTGTGGCAGGGGTTCTGTGCGGGCGATGACGAATGGCACTCCTTGGCCATGCGCGTGCGCACCGTATTGGGCGCGGGCGGCTTCTCGTTCGACGAGAAGGGCTTCCTTCCGCACGTGACCCTCATGCGTCGCGCGGACATAGCGCGCGGCAGGTTGCCCATGCCATGCGTGGAGACGGGCGTGGTGGACACCGTGACGCTCTGGTCGTCGGACCTCTCTGGCCTGCGCCCGCGATACGAGGCCCTCAGCCGCGTGCGTCTGAGCAGGTAGTGTGGAACAGGGGACGGGTTTTTCGTTCAAATGGAACAGGGGACGGGTTTTTCGTTCCACGTCCCCCATTCCATCGCCGACCGCCACCCCACGATTGCCGAGATACCATCTGCCGCATCCATCCTTTTTCGGCGCTGCGGGTTGGTCCATACTAGGGACTGACTATGTAGCAGACCGGCCTGGGAAGCCGGTGCCGACTTGAGGAGAGGGGTCTCATGGCCGATACCATGCGTGGTGTATACACCAACCTTACCGACATTCGCAGACGCGTCTTTGCCGAGGTCGCCAAGATCGTGTACGAGACTGCGGAGAACCCCGATTGGACCGACGCCGACTTCGATACCCGCTTTGAGGAGCTTCCGTATCGCATCGTACCCGGCGACGTGGCCACCTATCGCGAGAGCGTCTTTTTGGAGCGCGCAATCGTGGAGGAGCGCATCCGCCTGGCCATGGGCCTCGACCAAAAGGGTGTGGACCGTCCCATACGCGTGAGCGAGGGCCTGGAAGACGCAACGGTGGCCGATTCCTACTACAACCCGCCGCTCATCAACGTCATAAAGTTCGCCTGCAACGCATGCAGGGATAACGAATACGTGGTTACCGACTCCTGCCAGGGATGCCTTGCCCATCCGTGCCGCGAGATCTGTCGCAAGCAGGCCATCACCTTCCACCACAAGCGTGCCGTCATCGACCAGGAGAAGTGCATCAAGTGCGGCATGTGCGAGCGGACCTGTCCGTATCACGCCATACATCACCATGTGCGCCCGTGCGCCGAGGCCTGCGGCATGCATGCCATCAGCTCCGACTCCCATGGCCGCGCCCAGATCGATCACGAGAAGTGCGTGTCGTGCGGGCAATGCCTCATCAACTGCCCGTTTGGCGCCATCGCCGACAAGAGCCAGATCGCCCAGGTCATCTTCTCCATCATAGGTGGCGACGAGGTCATCGCCATCGTCGCACCGGCATTCGTGGGCCAGTTCGGCGGCAAGGGCAACGTGGACAAGTTGCGCCACGCCTTCCTGCAGCTGGGGTTCGCCGGCGTCGAGGAGGTGGCCATCGGTGCCGACCTGTGCACGATCGAGGAGGCCGACGACTTCGTGGAGGAGGTCCCGGAGCACATCCCCTTTATGGGCACGTCGTGCTGCCCCGCATGGTCGGTGATGGCGAAGATGGAGTTCCCCGACCACGCGCACTGCATCTCGATGGCCCTCACGCCCATGGTGCTCACGGCTCGCATGGTTCGCGCCAACCACCCCGACGCAAAGATCGTGTTCGTGGGTCCCTGCTCGGCAAAGAAGCTCGAGGCCATGCGTCAATCCGTGCGTTCCGAGGTCGACTTCGTCCTCACGTTCGAAGAGATGATGGGCATGATGACCGCCAAGGAGATCAACTACCTCAAGCTCGAGGACAACAAGTCCGACTTTGAGGTTGCCT
Organism: uncultured Coriobacteriaceae bacterium; assembly: GCA_902793195.1. Taxonomy (GTDB): domain Bacteria; phylum Actinomycetota; class Coriobacteriia; order Coriobacteriales; family Atopobiaceae; genus RUG440. The sequence goes on from CADBCS010000001.1 coordinate 89,777, forward strand.
CCCAGGACGGGCGCGGCTTCGCCGTCTCCGGCGGCGTCGCGAACGCCGTGGTCAACGTCATCAAGGAGAAGTACCCCGACCGCGAGGTGAAGGTGGCCAACGCAGAGGGACTCGACGAGTGCCGCAAGATGCTGCGCGACGCCACGCGTGGCAAGTACGACGGGTATCTGCTCGAGGGCATGGCCTGTCCTGGCGGATGCGTTGCCGGACCGGGCACGCTGCAGGCCATCAACAAGTCCACCGCAGCCGTAAAGCGCTATGCCAAGAAGTCGCCGCACGCGCACGCGATGGACAATGCCTTCCGCTCGCTCATCCACATGCTCGAGCGCGATGAGGACGGCGTGAAGACCAAGGGCGCTGACGACGCACCAGCCGAGGAATAGCGGCCGGGACACGAAGACGAAGCGGGGGCACCACGTGGGCGCCCCCGCTTTTGCTATGCGGTCCTTTGGTATTGCAGTGAGCTACCTGCTGGAGATGGAAGCATAGAAGGTTGCCTGGTCAAAGACCTCTTCGATGGTATGGCCGTTGACAAAGCGGAGCGAGAGGAACTCACCAACGGTGGGAACAAGGTCGCTGCAATCCACGAAATGATTCTTGTGGTTACGGATGGAAGTGTCCTGCGCACGCCAATAGCTTTCGTTGGCGTCGGTGATGTAGTACACCTTCGTGCCAACGCGCATGTATACGGAATGATGAACGTGCAGGTACTCTTCCAGCTCGTCGTAGCTTATCTCGAGCACCTCTGCTGCCTTTTTGCCCATGGCTGCTCCTTTCGTTCGAGGACAAACCTTCACACAACATCTTAGCGCAAGCACCCTGCTGTTTTCCTCAGGTCTTGATTTGTTAGGCAAGCGTGGATTTGCGGGCATGCTAGCGCAGGGTATCAGCGCAGCAGCGCCTCCAGCTCGTCCGCCGTATGGGCGATCTTGCTCGCGCCTTGGCTTCGCAGGAAATCCTCTTCCCTAAACCCCCACGTAACGATGACGCAGGGCATGCCGGCGTTGCTCGCCGTGAGCAGGTCGACCTCCGAGTCGCCCACGTACACGCTCTTGGCTGGTTCGGCGCCCACTGCGTCGAGGCAGGTGAGCACGGTGTCGGGCCACGGCTTGCGTCGGATGCCGTCGCGCTCCCGCTCGCCGCACACCCAGCTAAAGAGCCCGGGGAAGAAGTGCTCCACCAGTGGCTGTACCGCATAGTCGCCCTTGTTGGACACCACGCAGCAGGGGACGCCGTCTGCGCGAAGGTGCTCGACCACTTGGGTGACGCCGGGATAGGGCCTGGTCTGGTCGAGATGATGCTTGCTGTAGTAGGCGTCGAACACCGCGTGCACCTCGTCGACGAGCTCGTCGTTGGAGCCTTCGGGAACGGCCAGCCGAATGAGGTTGCGAATGCCGTTTCCCACATACGAGCGCACCTCCGCGGTGGTGCGTCGGGGGAGCCCAAACTGGTCGAGGGCATGGTTCGTGGCGACGGCGAGGTCGTCGATCGTGTTGAGCAGGGTGCCGTCCAGATCGAACACCACGGATTGATTGCGCATATTCCTCCTTTAATCGTCGCTTTGTCTTCGCTTTTTTGCGCATTTCATCGTATCATGGTATGGGTGTGCAAACTATGCGCGGGAAAGGAAGCGCATGAGTGATATGGACAACAGGCAGTCGGGCAACGGCAAGCCGCAACGCGTCTTCTCAAACTACTACTCACGTGAACGTGGCGTCGCTACGTACCGCAAGCGGCGTCGGGTGAACTTCATCACCCGCGTGGCGGTGGGAGTGGTTCTGGTGCTCATCGTGGGTGGTGCGGCAATACTGTTCGGTCGTCAGTTCGTGTACATGCTGACGAGCTCCGCGGGGTCCGCAACGAACGCGGAGACCAAGGCCGAGAGCCACGCGACCGCTCAGATCACCACGGTGCAACCGGCTGAGGTGTCGTTTGCGATTGCGGGCGACATCGTCGCAAACAGCGGTGTGGTGGATAGCGGACGCAGGACGGACGGCAACGCCTACAACTTCGTCCATCTGTTCTCCAACATAAAGGATGCGGTCACGACGCATGACCTCTGCATGGTGTTCCAGGAGACGGGGATGTACGGGGACGAGTATGGCTTTGGCGGCACCAGCCAGCTCAACGCACCACAGGACCTCGGAAGGGCCGAGGTGGCGGCCGGCTTCAATGTGGCGCTGCACGCAACCGACCACGCGCTCGACATGGGACCCGATGGCCTGCACAACGAGTTGGCGTGGTGGCACAACGAGCAACCAGACGTCGCGGTGCTCGGCGTCGCCGAGCCCGACCCGGTTGAGAACCCGGGATTTTCCAATTACGTGGACGACGTGTATGTGTACGAGCGCGGTGACTTTAAGGTCGCGGTGCTCAACCACACACAGGGCATCAACGAGAGTGACGAGGCCATTGTGTCACCGCTCACCGAGGCAAAGGTGCGCGAGGACGTGGACAAGGCCAAGGAGCTCGGTGCGCAGATGATCGTTGCCTGCCCACACTGGGGCGAGGAGAACTCCTCTCAGGTGAGCGACGAGCAGCGCGAGTTCGCAAAGCTCTACGCGAGCTTTGGCGTGGATGTTGTCGTGGGTTCCGGACCCCGCGTGTTGCAGGAGGTCGAGGTGCTCGACGGCGAGCAGGGCCACAAGACGCTGTGCTACTACTCTCTGGGTTGTCTGGTCTCGTCCCTCAACGCCAACAACCTGCTCGGTGGCATCGCCGAGTTCAAGCTCGAGCGTAGCGACCAGGGCGAGTTCACGGTTGCGGATGCCGTTCTAAAGCCTGTGGTCACCCACCGTGCCTCCGGCGAGGACTTCGCGGCGTACCTGCTGAGCGAATACACGCCCGAGCTTGCCCAGAAGAGTTGGGACAACCTTACTCCCGATTACCTTGGGGAGCAGTGCGAGGAGGTTTTGGGCACGGGCTACGACGCGGATGCCGGTGAGTACAAAATCAGCATCTAGCCGCTCTCCTTATTTCGAAAGGTAGCCCCCCGACAAGACTGGTCTTTGTCGGGGGGCCTTTGCGTGTCGAGCCCTTGGCTGTCGTGGGGTTTGGGCTATTCTTCGTGTTCCTCGCCCTCGTCTTCCTGCGACTCCTCGTCGTGTTGCTCCTCGCCCTGGTTCTCCTCGTCGCCCTTTGAGTTCTCGTCCGTCGAGTCGTTGCCTTTCTCTTCCTGCTTCTCCTCGGGCTTCTCCTCTTCCTTCTTCTTGACGAGGTCCTGCAACTTGATGTCCGGATTGTCCTTGACGCCAATCACGACGACGTTGTCCTTTTGGATGTTGTCGGCGCTTACGGCTGCCTGCGTCTTGTTGGAGGCGATTATCCGTACCACGGCCTTGGTCACGATGCCGCGCGTCTCATCCACCAGGATGTTGATGCAGGAGTTTCCGTCCTCGTCGGTGTAGAGCGCGTCGAGTGGTACGAGGAGCGAGTCGGGGATGCTCTTGAGAACGACCGAGGCGTCCACCTTGGCCTCGTTCACGTTGGCTATGCGCTCGTCGGGGTCCTCGATCTCGATGATGGCCACCGAGCCCTCGTCGCGGTCCTCGATAGATGAGATGGTGGAGGACTGGGGGTCGACGTCGGGGATGTCGGGGAACACCAGACGCACATCCATGCCTTCGTGCACCCCCTCGCGACTCTCCTCGGGAATCTCCATCTCGATGCGCAGGTGCGACTTGTCGGTGACGGTGCAGAGCATCTGGCCGTTGGTGAGGCTCTTTCCCTCCTTGAGGTCCTCGGCCAGTCCCTCCACCACGCCCGACATGGGAGCGTGGATGGTGAGCTTCTGTTCCTGCTCGTGAGCCAGGTCGTAGGTTTCCTGCACCGCCTGCAGGGTGTTCTCGGAGTCCTTAACGCGGTTCTCGGCCTCTGTTACGTTGTTCTTCGCCTGCTCGAGCACTGCCTCGGCCGCAGCGAGCGCTGCCTTCGCGGCGGCGCTGCTGGTGGTGCCGGTGGTCGCGGTTGGGTCGGTGCCGGTGGTGCCGGCATTTGCGTTCTGCTTGAGGGTCTCGACCTCCTTCTCCTCGTTGGCGAGGACTTGGTTTGCCTGGTCGAGTGCGGCAACGCGGGCATCGGTGTCGGCCTGTGCCTTGTCGAGAGCGTCCTGGGCACGTTGCAGGGAGTCGCTCACGGTGGTGCTCTCCATGCGCAGGATCTCCTGGCCTTCGTCCACATGGTCGCCATTGGTCACGGACACCGAGGCTATGGACCCCGAGATCTCGGTCGAGATCTCCTGCTGCTCGAGGGGGTCGGTGTGGCAGGACACCGTGAGGCCGTCCACGAACTCGCCCAGCACTATCTTGGCCGTATCGTATTGGGTGACGGCCTCGGTCTTGCGTGAGCCGATGGCCTGCCAAAGGAACCAACCGGCCGCACCCGACAGCACGAGGATGACTACCGTGATGATGGCCACGCGAACCCTTGCCTGGCGCCTCTTGGTTTGACGGATGTCCTCTTGGGCCTGCTGCGAGGAGAGGTAGGGCGTGGCCTCACCGGCATAGTACTCGCGGTCCTTATTCACGGCGGCGACCTTGCGCCGCGAGAGGAAGGACCGCTTGGGCTTGACCATGGGCTCGGGAGCGTCCTTGGCGCTGATGGTGGGCAGGAGCGGGTCGGCCTCGACGCCGTGCTCTATGGGGTCGTTGGTCACCACAAGGGGAGAGTCGTCTGGCTTCTCCTCCTCCGCAAACGGCTCGAGCATGTTCTGACGCTCGAGGCCAAAGCCGAGCTCGGGAGAGGCGATGGTCTCGTCACTCGACAGGCCGGGCATCTCGTCCTGGCCCATCATGCGGGTAGCGCCGGGATCTGCGTCCTGGGACATCAGGCGCGTGGCGCCCGGGTCTGCGTCCTGCGACATCAGTCGGGTCGCACCCGGGTCCGCATCCTGCCCGAGAAGGCGCGTGGCACCCGGGTCTTCGTTTGACAAGAGCATGCGCGTCTCGTCCGGGTCGCTTTGCGAACTCATGAGCCGTGTGGCCAGGAGGTCGTCATCTGGCGTGGTCTGCGGCACTTGTTTCGATTCGTTGGTCATGGCATTTCCTCGGTGTTGGTACGTAGTTGGTAGAAGGATACCGCAAACGATTGTGGTTTGTCGGGCAGTTGCGAACTTGTCCGTAGTACAATGCAGTCCTTGTGCGACGCGACGCCGTCTACGTTGCGTTGCCGTCTGCTGGGCAAGCCGTCCGTACCGACACGGGACGACAAGAGACGAGAGGAAGAACATGAGCACGTTTTCCATGCACACCCACACGTGTGACGAACTGCGCACGAGCGACATTGGTGCCGAGGTGACGCTCACCGGTTGGGTGTGGCACCGTCGCGACCATGGCGGCCTCATCTTTATTGACCTGCGCGATCGCGAGGGCGTGACGCAGATTTCCTTCGACCCCGACAACTCGGGCGGAACGGCGTTCCACACCGCCGAGACCGTCCGTTCCGAGTGGCCCATCAAGGTCACCGGTACCGTGCGCAAGCGTCCCGAGGGGATGGAGAACGCCAAGCTCGCCACCGGTAACATAGAGGTGCTCGTCTCGAGCATCGAGGTTCTCAACACGAGCCGCACGCCCGCGTTCCAGATCGAGGACCACGTGGACGTGTCGGAGGACGTGCGCCTGCGCTATCGTTACCTGGACCTGCGCCGTCCCTCCATGATGTCGCGCATGCGCCTGCGCTCCGACTTTACCTTTGCCATTCGCGAGGCGCTGCATCGTCGTGCCTTCATGGAGGTCGAGACGCCCGCGCTGTTCAAGTCCACGCCCGAGGGCGCCCGCGACTTCATCGTTCCGAGTCGCCTGCAGCCCGGCAACTTCTACGCGTTGCCGCAGAGCCCGCAGCTCCTCAAGCAGCTCCTCATGGTGTCTGGCGTGGAGCGCTACTATCAGGTAGCCAAGTGCTTCCGCGACGAGGACCTCCGCGCCGACCGCCAGCCCGAGTTCACCCAAGTGGACGTGGAGATGAGCTTTGCGAACCAGGACGACGTGATGGGGGCGCTCGAGGAGGTCCTGCACGACGCGTTTGCCGCGGTGGGCGTGGACATGCCCCTGCCACTGCGCCGCATCCCGTTTGTCGACGCCATGAACACCTACGGCACCGACAAGCCGGACACGCGCTTCGACATGCGCCTGCATGACGTGACGGACATCTTTGCCAACTCGAAGTTCAAGATCTTCGCCACGGCCGCCAACACCGAGGGTCAGGTCGTCAAGTGCATCAACGCCAAGGGTGCCGGCACGTGGGCCCGTAGCCAGATCGACAAGCTCGCCAACGTCGCGGCCACCTTCGGCGCCAAGGGCCTTGCCTGGATCGCCTTCCGCGAGGACGGCTCCGTCAACAGCCCCATCGTCAAGTTCTTCTCGGACGAGGAGATGGAGGCGCTGCGCGCCGAGTGCGAGGTGGAGCCTGGCGACCTGGTGATGTTCGCCGCCGGTCCCTGGCAGCTCTCGTGCGAGATCTTGGGCGGCATGCGCAACCACATGGCGCACGCCATGGAGCTTCCGCTCGAGGGACACGACTTCCTGTGGGTCGTGGACTTCCCGCTCGTGCACTGGGACGAGGACCGAAAGGCCTATGCCGCAGAGCACCAGCCGTTTACGCAGCCGTTCGAGGAGGACATCGATCGCCTCGAGTCGGACCCGCTGTCGGTGGGTTCGCACACGTACGACTTTGTGATGGATGGATACGAGGCCGGTGGCGGTGGCATGCGCGTGCACAACGCCGAGCTTCAGCTGCGCATCCTCAAGCTTCTGGGCTTTACCGAGGAGCGTGCGCGCGAGCAGTTTGGCTTCCTGCTCGACGCCCTCGAGTACGGCGCTCCTCCCATGGGCGGCTTCGCGCTGGGTTTGGACCGCGTGTGCATGCTGCTCGCGGGCTGCGACTCCATTCGAGAGGTCATGGCGTTCCCCAAGACCAGCAACGGCAACGACCTGATGAGCGACGCACCGTCTGCGGTTTCGGGTCGTCAGCTCAAGGAAGTAAGCCTGCGCCTGCTGTAGCTCGCGACAAATGGGAAAAGGGGCCAGACCCCTTTTCCCACCTTGACGTAAAATGAGAGAAGGGGTCTGGCCCCTTTTCTCATTTTCCTCTGTGATGTGTGGGAAGTCTATGATGCGTACGCGCGAGAAAAGACAACGAACGAAACCACCTGCGCAGCCTGCGATCGTGCGCAGGGCAAATAGGTGGTGGGACCGCCTTCTCGATGTGGCGGACAAGCGGTCCTTCTCGCGCGGGGCATCGGAGTATGCGGCCGACCAGACGACGCGCGACTACCTGCTCAACACCCTTGGCCTGGGGGCGTGGGGCGCGCTGTTTCCCATTCTCTCGATCGTCGCCACCCAACTCGCCGGCGCGGAGCAGGCCGGCATGTTCTCCATGGCCTTTACCACGGCGACGTTGCTGCTCTACATTGGCAACTATGGCGTGCGCACCTATCAGGTATCCGACATAGACGAGGCCGACTCGTTCGCCTCCTATCAGGTGCAGCGCATCATGACGGTGCTCATCATGCTTGCCGTGGGATGGCTGTGGTGTGCCGTAAAGGGCTACGACCACGAGATGACCCTCATCACGTGGGGTGCCTTCGGGTTTCGCGCCGTGGACGCCCTGGCCGACACCTACGAGGCGCGCCTGCAGCAGATGGGCAAGCTCTACCTCTCGGGCATCTCCCAGGCGGGGAGGTCGCTGCTGGGCATCGTGGTGTTCACCATCCTCCTGCTCGTCACGCGCAGCCTTGTGGTGGCGAGCATCGGTATGGCCTTGTCGGCCGTGGCGTCGTTCGTCCTGCTCACGCTCCCGCTCGCCCTGCTCGAGACGCCCAAGTCGCGCGAGGTGGACCTGCTGGAGATTCAGGAGCTCTTTGTGGAGTGCTTCCCCGCGTTCGCGGCGCAGTTCTTGTTCGCGCTCATCGAGACCATGCCCAAGTTCGCCATGGAGGGCGTGCTGCCCTACGAGAACCAGGTGTTCTTTAACGCCATCTACTTTCCGGCGCAGTCCATCCTCATGATCGTGGGCTTTGTGTACAAGCCGCAGCTGGTGCGCATCGCCAACCTGTGGGCAGACCGCACCCGGCGCGCCCGGTTCGACGTGATCGTCCTCGCCATGCTCGGCGTGAGCGCAGGGGTTACCATCGCCATGCTGTTCCTGTTTGGGTTCGTGGGCATCTGGCTCACGGGACTGATGTATGGCACGGACTTCGAGCCGTTCCGCATGGCGCAGTACCTCATGATCGTGGCGGGTGGGCTGTCTGCGGGCATCGACCTCCTGTACCAGATAATTACGGTGCTTCGGCGGCAGGCGATGGCCACGCTCACGTATTTGGGCTCGTTCGTGGTGGTCGCGCTCATGTCCGTGATTCTGGTGCGCATGGTGGGATTTGAGGGCGCCGTGTACTCCTACCTCGCGGTGATGATCATCCTGTTTTCCACGCTCTGCGTGCAGTACGTGCTCATTCGCATTAGCTCCCGCTAGGGATTGTGCCGACTCCCCGCTTCGACACCCGTGCGCTTGGTAGCAAAACGGGACACATAACGGCCGCGAGGGTTGCCCAAACGTCCAAATCTGCTACCAAGCCACGCGCTTGGTAGCAAAACCAGTCACATGCTTGCTCTGGCACGGCAAGTCGTATCGTGTGCCTTTTCCTTGGTGCGGGCAACGGTAGGTATTGCATCCATCGCGTTCGCGTATTATACGAACCACATTGCAGATGAGGGAGGGCAAATGGCAGAAGAAAGACGACACACGCCGTCCAACGAGGATCTTGAGCCGGTACGTCCGCGTCAGGTGCGCTCTTCGCGCCCGCGGCATGCGGCGCACGCAAAGGGCACGCAGGGGCAGCGGCGCGCAGCCGCACGGTCGCCCCAAGGCCGCGAGGTGGGCGAGGGACAGAGGCGCCCGCAGCGCAAGGCCCAAAGGCCACCGGCGGCACATGCGCAGGGAGCATCGCAGGCTCGCGACGCCCGCGCACCGCAAAGGCGCTCGTCGGCAATTCCCATCGCCATAGCCGCGGTGGTGCTGGTGGCGGTTGGCATCCTCGCGTTCGTCGCCATTCGCTCGTGTGCGGCGCCAAAGGTGGACAACGCCCAGCAGCAGTCTGCCGGCGACAACAACGCAACGGCCGAGCAGGGACAGGCGGCCGCGCAGACGGAGCAGAGCGCAACTCCCGCCGGCGCCACCGACATCAACCTGCTCATGGTCGGCGACATGCTGTTCCACTACCAGGTGCGCATGAGCGGTCTGGCCGATGATGGCACCCGCAACTACGACCACCTGTTCGCGCACGTCCTGGACGAGCTCAAGGACAAGGACATCAAGGTCATCAACCAGGAGACGCCCATCGCCGGCCCCATCTTCACCGGCAGCGCTCCCGACGGCTACGACGGCTATCCCGAGTTCAACGGCCCGCAGGAAGTGGGCGATGCCGAGGCCAAGGCGGGCTTCAACGTCGTGCTCAAGGCGACCAACCACGCCATGGACCATAGCGGCAGCTTCGATGACCCCTACACGCTGGTAAAGAGCGAGCGGGAGTTCTGGAAGACCAAGCATCCCGAGGTGGCCGTCATCGGTCAGGCCGACCCCACCGACGAGAACTCCTCCGTGGAGGACGTGTACGTGTACGAGAAGAACGGCTTTAAGGTGGCCCTGCTCAACTACACCCTCGACCTCAACGGCAACGAGGTGCACGACACGCAGGGCATCGTGTCGATGCTCGAGGAGGAGCACGTGCGGTCCACCATGGCCAAGGCGCATGAGATGGCCGACATGGTCGTGGTGTTCCCGCACTGGGGCGAGGAGTACAGCCTCGAACCGGTTGAGATGCAGATGGAGTGGGCCAAGGTCTTCGTGGACGCGGGTGCCGACGTTATCATTGGCAACCACCCGCACGTGATGGAGCCGGCGACGGTGCTTGCCGGGCAGAACGGCAAGGCGGTTCCCTGCTATTGGTCCACAGGAAACTTCGTGAGCACCTCTCCCAGCGACGAGAGCCTGATGGGCGCCATGGTGGAGGTCACGTTGCGCAAGGCTGCAGACGGAACCTGCTCGGTGGAGAGCGCAACCCTGGTCCCCATGGTCACGCACCTGGGCCTTACGACCGACATGACCACGTACCTCCTGCGCGACTGGACCGACGAGCTTGCGTCCACAAACGCGATCAACACCGAGGTCAACCCGGACACGGACAACACGAGCCTCACGGTCGAGAAGGCCAACGCCCTGTGCGAGCAGCTCTTTGGGTCGGACTTCGACATCGACAAGTCGCTCGTGACGCTTGACCTCACCAAGCCGCAGGCAATCGGTGGCGACGCGACGGCGGACTCCGAGTCCCAGACGAGCGCCGATGCGACCGCCGGTACCACGTCGGACTCTGCGACCACGACCGACTCCGCGTCTGCGTCTGGCAACGCGGCAACGGACTCGACCGCCACGACGACCGGCAACACGGCAACGGACTCGGCGGCGACCACCACGACTGACACAACCGCTGCCGCCAACAACACCGCCGCAGCGGCGTAGGCAAGGTCGGACGTGATCAAACGGGGCCGCAACGGACCCCGTTCGCTATGCCCCGACCCGAGCGAGCACTTCCTGGACCAGCCCCAAAAGCGTAGCGCGTAGGCCGCGCACGCCTTTGGGGCCCTCCTGTGACTGCAGCCGCTCCTGTGCCACCTCCGAGACCACGGGCAACAGGCGCAGTGCCACGTCGAAGGCGAGGACGAACCCCTGCGTGCGTATCCCCATCCTTGTGAGGGGCGACACAAGCCAGGCGATGGTGGCCGAAAGTGCATCCTGGGGGATGAGGCGCATAAACGCCATGCCCGCAAAGGTGATGCTGGAAAGGCGGGCCACGGCCACGGCGGTCGCGAGCGTCGCGTCTTGGGGCAGCACCAGCAGATGGAGCGCGAGGGTTCCCAATGCGATGCCCGCCAGCGGGCCGGTGGCGCGCGCCATCGAGCGCAGGGGCACGCGCGTTGCAAGGCAGCTCGCAAGGGAGGCGCACGTGCACGCAAGAAGCGCCGTCACGTTCGAGAGATGCAGGACGACCACGGCAAAGACGGCGAGGGCCACGAACGCTGTGTGTGCGCGCATGTCGAGCGGGCGAGCCTGGATCGCGTCGTCTTGCCGGTCAAGTGCGGGGGTGTCGTCTTGCGAGGGAAACACGTCCACGAGCTGCTGGGCGAGCAGGCCGCACATCACCCCGGTCACGCATCCGGCGGCAAAGAGCACGGGCGAGAGGTACCATACGGCATCGGTGCCCAGTATCGCGCTGGCCACCATGAGCTGGCCGGTCTCGTGCAGCAGCGACCCCACCACCGAGACCATCCACAGGCGCATGGTGCGCAGGCGCGAGAGCGGTGCCATCCCCAGCATCGAAAGGGTCGTGCCCGCAACGGCATAGGCCATGGTGAGCGGCGAGCCAAACAGGAATCCGGAGGCCAGGACCTTGATGGCCGCGATGCACACGGCCCCCGGCAGGTCTTTGAGCGCGAGCGTCGCGAGGATGGCGATGTTGGCAAGCCCGAGCTTGACCCCGGGCAGGGGAATGGGGACGAACGTCTCCGCGTAGCCAAGGAGCATGGCGAGGGCGGCAAGGACGCCAACGTGGGTCCATCGCCGCCGTTCGGCGGCCGAAAGCGGCTTGGTGTTGGCCCTGTCAGCGCGCGACAAGGTCGGCGTCCTTGCCGTTGGATATGGCGGGGCCAGTGGCGTCGGTCGTCACGGCGTTAGGGTCCATGGCCGTGTCGGAGGAACCCTCCTGCGCCACCTCCACCCACAGCTTGTGTGGCAAGCAGATGAGCTGCTCGCCCGGATGGGCGATGGCGTGCTGTCGCAGGCAGTCGCCATGGGGGCAGTCGGCCTCCTCCATGTGAGCCGCGCCGTCCCTCACGACCACCACGTTGTGTCCCAGGTCCGTGTCGACGACAAGGCGTGCGTCCTCGTCAAGCCGGGCGGTCCGAACGTTTTCGTCGGCATCGTGGACCACCACGACCAGGCGCTGGGCCTGCGGAGCATGCCACGGGCCAAAGAGGAACGCCACCACCGTGAGCGCCGCCACGACAAGCGCGCCCGCGAGTATGGTGGCAAGTTTGTCTCGAATGGATTGCACGTCACACCCCTCATTTCGCCGTCAAGTGTATCATGGCACACAGACGGCCGTGCAAGGGGACGTCCCGCACAGACGACGGGGAGCACACGTGAACATGACGCGTCGACAATTGATGAGATCTGCCGCAGCCATCGGCTCGCTGGCGCTTGGCGGCTGTGCGTGGTTGCCAGGGCGCAAGGAGATCCGCTCCACACTCTTCGTCTTCGACACGGTGTGCGTGCTCGGCGGTGTCATGCCGCAGGAGGTGCTCGATGCGGCCTGCAAGATGTGCGAGACGTACGAGCGCCTGTACTCGCGAACCCGCGAGGGAAGCGACGTGTGGCGCATCAACCATGCGGGCGGAAAGCCGGTTGAGGTGGACTACCGCACCATCGACCTGGTGAGCAAGGCCCTGCCGTACTGCGAGGAGTCCGACGGGCTGTTCGACATAACCATTGGGGCCGTCTCGGAGTTGTGGGACTTCTCCTTGGGGGTGATGCCCACGCGCGAGGACGTGGAGCGGGCCCTGCCGCACGTGGACTGGAGGCGTGTTGAGGTTGGCGACACCACCGTCGCACTGGGCGACCCAGGCGCGCGGCTGGACCTGGGCGGCATCGCCAAGGGCTACATCGCCGACCGCCTCGTCGAGCGGTTCGAGCGCGATGGCGTGCTGAGCGCCTACGTAAACCTGGGAGGCAACGTCAAGGTGTATGGTCCCAAGTCGGATGGGACGCCATGGCGCGTGGGCGTGCGCGACCCGCATGCCAATGACGAGACGCAGGTGGTGGCGACCGTGAGCACCACGGGGGGCTCGCTCGTCACCAGCGGCCTCTACGAGCGGAGCTTCGAGCGGGACGGGCGTACCTACGGGCACATCCTCGACCCGCGGACCGGCTATCCGGTGCGGACGGACGTCGTCTCGGCGTCGGTGTTCTCGAACCTCTCCATAGACGGCGACGGCTACACCAAGCCGCTCTTCATGCTTCCAACGGACGAGGCGCTTGCGTTCTTGGCGCGTCGTCCCTCGCTGCAGGGCCTGCTGGTGAGCGACGACGGAACCATCACCACCACCCCGAATGCCGAGTTCGAGCTTGCCTGACGCGGCCAGCCAGCGACCAGAGCCAACCATGGGGAAGGAGACGCCCATGACCAAGAATAGGCCCTCACCGCCTGCGGGCATCATCCTTTCGGTGCTGTCCGCCCTTGTGGTGGTGGGCATGCTCACGTTTGCGGGTCCCTGCGGCGTCCACGACGACGGCACCTCGGGCACGTGCGTCTGGGCCGCCCGGGCCGCGCTGGGCGCCGGTGTGGTGGCCCTCATCCTCTCGCTCGTGCGCATCTTCGAGCTCGACGAGGGGGAGCGCCGTGGCCTCGACCTGGGCGTAGGCCTCGTTGGCGCACTCATCGCCTGCTTGCCGGGCACCCTCATCGATCTGTGCGCGTCGCAGGCCATGCGCTGCTGTGCCATCATGCGGCCGTTTTGCATGGTCCTGGGCACCCTCATGGCGCTGGTGGGAATCGGTGACCTCGTTATGCGCCTGCTCAGGCTCCGCAAGCGACCACCCGCGTCCGCGTAGCGAGTGGTCACCATCCGAACGCTTCCAACCACAAAAAAAAGGCGCCCACCTTGCGGGGTGGGCGCCTTGGCCTTGCCAGCTTGCGTCGCGACAAGAGCTACTTCTTGGCCTTGCCCTGGTTGGCGACGGCGTCGATCTTGGCGGCGATCACGTCGGGGTCGCCAATGTACTTCTTCTCGACGACGTTCCAGTCCTGGTCGAACGTGTAGGCCAGGGGCACGGCGGTCGGGATGTTGACCTCGAGGATCTCCTCGGGCGTGAGGTGGTCGAACATCATGACGAGGGAGCGCAGGCTGTTGCCGTGAGCGGCGATGAGGACGCGCTTGCCGGCCTTGAGCTGCGGGGCGATCTCGTCCTGGAAGTACGGCCATGCGCGGGCGATGCAGTCCTTCAGGCACTCGGTGTAGGGAAGGCGCTCAGGCATGGGCTCCTCGCGGTAGTTCTCGGCCTTCTGGGCGCAGCGCTCGTCATCGGGATCGAGGGCCTTGGCGGGGATGTCGAACGAACGACGCCAGATCTTGACCTGCTCGTCGCCGTACTTGGCGGCGGTCTCGGCCTTGTTCATGCCCTGGAGGGCACCATAGTGACGCTCGTTGAGCTTCCAGCTCTTGATGACGGGCAGCCACTCGCGGTCCATCGCGAACAGGACGTTGTTGAGGGTGTGGATGGCACGCTTGAGGAGCGAGGTGTAGCACACGTCGAAGTCGAAGCCCGCGTCCTTGAGGGCCTTGCCGCCGTCGAGAGCTTCCTGTACGCCAGCCTCAGAGAGGTCCACGTCGGTCCAACCGGTGAACAGGTTGGCCTTGTTCCACTCGGACTCGCCGTGGCGGATAAGAACGAGATGCATCAGGTTGTCGGCCATAGGGATGGTCCTTTCTCGAGAAGTCGGCAGCATTTCTGCCCTCATGCCATCAGTATGCATGATGGCACGCCACGGTGTCGCAACTATTCCGCGAGCGTGCACGTAGGGCAGGGTCACCACGTCCGTTGGGCCCTGAGGGTGGGGGGCACGGCGTCGTGGTGCCCCGTGGCCCGCGCTTCCGTTGCCTGCCGCGCCCTCTTTTCGGGCAGGTGACGATTCCGGTCGGCCAACAAAGCAGAAACAGCCCGGAAACAACGTTGTGCCATGTTTCTAATGCAGCGTTCGGGAGATGGCTGGCACCCGATGATGCCCTGCCACGGTTGGAACGCCGAACCAGGTAAGAAAAACGCCGAACCAATACGCCCGGAGGACTTCATGAGCACCGATCGAAACATTGACTTTGTCCTGCGCACCGTCGAGAAGCGCGACATCCGCTTTGTGCGGTTGTGGTTTACCGACGTGCTGGGAAACCTCAAGTCGTTCTCAATCTCGCCAGCCGAGCTCGAGGAGTCGTTTGAGGAGGGGATCGGGTTCGACGGCTCGGCGGTGGCGGGCTTCGTGCCGCTCGAGGAGTCGGACATGCTGGCGTTCCCCTGCGCCGAGACGTTCCAGATCCTGCCCTGGCGTCCCCACAGCAGCGGGGTCGCGCGGATCTTCTGCCGCATTTGCACGCCCAGCGGCGAGTCGTTTGCCGGAGACCCCCGCTCGTGTTTGGAGCGGGTCCTTAACGTGGCCGAGGACAGGGGCTTCGTGCCCAACGTGGGTCCCAAGCTGGAGTACTTCTACTTCAACGACGACAAGGAGCCGGTGCCGGTGGACGAGGCGGGCTACTTCGACCTCACGCCCTACGACTCCGCGCGTGACCTGCGCCGCTCCACCACGCTCATGCTCGAGAAGATGTCCATCCCGGTGCAGTACTCCTACCACTCCAACGCCCCGTCGCAAAACGGGATCGACCTGCGCTACTGCGAGGCCCTGTGCTGCGCGGACAATATCATGACGGCGCGCCTGGTCATAAAGCAGGAGGCCAACGAGCAGGGGTTGTTCGCCTCCTTCATGCCCAAGCCGCTGGCGGGTTGCTCGGGCTCGGGCATGTTCCTGAGCGAGTCTCTGTTCGACCAGAACGGCGAGAACCTCTTCTGGGGCACCGAGGACTACCACCTCTCGGAGCTGGCGCACCACTACATCGCGGGCATCCTGCGCTATGCGCCGGAGTTCTCGCTCGTCACCAACCCCACGGTCAACTCGTACAAGCGCCTGCTGCCCAACGGCGAGGTGCCGGTCTACACCACATGGGGCCGCAAGAACCGCTCGGCGCTGGTGCGCATTCCCGCGCACAAGCCCGGCAAGCACCTCTCGGCTCGCATCGAGCTGCGCAACGCCGACCCCACCGCCAACCCCTACCTGGCGCTTGCGGCCACCATTGCGGCCGGGCTCAAGGGCATCGAGGACGAGCTGCCGCTGCCGGTGGAGTACACGGGCAAGGACGTGACCGACGCGCACATGGTGAGCATGGGTCGCACGCACCTGCCCCGCACCCTGGGCGAGGCGATCGAGACGTTCGAGGAGAGCGAGCTCATGCGCGAGACCTTGGGAGACCACATCTGCGACTACCTGCTCGCCGAGAAGCGCATCGAGTGGAACGACTACTGCACGACCATAACCGACTGGGAGAAGCACCACTACTACGCGGGGTTCTAGGCGGTGCACGAATGATTCTGGCACAAGGGGCACCTTGCGCGGCTCGCTGTCCACATAGCCAAATTGTTAAAACTGATTGTATGGTGTCAATCGGGTATGCGGGATTCGTGCATACTGTGCTCCTATCCGTAGGACCACCGGGCAAAAGCTCGGTCAGGCGGGGTTGGTGCGCACAAAGGTGCGCGACCCGCGTTGTGCGAGAGAGAAGGGACATCTCAATGAAGAAGTGCAGGATTCTTGGTTTGGCTGGCGCCCTTGCCTGCCTCTGCGCGTTCGTGCTCGTGCTTGCCGGGTGCGGCGGCACCAACAACGCCCAAACCACCGATGCCGACAAGGCTGAGGACACCGCCGCCGTCACGGACTCCTCGTCCGGTAGCTGGTATGCCTCCGCGACGGCCGATGCAAAGGGCTACAAGCTGGTTGAGGAGGGCACCCTCATCGGCGTGTCCGACATGGCCTACCCGCCGCTCGAGTCGGTGGTCGAGGGCACGTCCGACGAGTACGAGGGCTTCGAGATTGACCTCACCACCGAGGTTGCCAAGCGCTGCGGCCTCACCATGAAGTGGCTCAGCCCCATGAAGTTCGACACCATCATCCCGCTCATCAAGCAGGGTGGCAAGGCCGACGTGGGCGTGTCGTCGTTCACCATCAACGACGAGCGCAAGAAGGAGATCGACTTCACCGAGTCCTACATCGACTCCAACCAGGCCATCGTCATGAAGAAGGGCTCCGACAAGAAGGGCGCCTCCGACGCCGAGACCGAGGAGAAGCTCAACGCCAAGGGCGTCGTCGTCTGCGTGCAGCAGGGAACCACGGGCGAGGAGTGGGTGCAGGAGAACCTGCCCAACGCCGAGTGCAAGCCGCTCGACAACGCCATCGACTGCCTGCAGAACCTCGAGTCCGGCAAGTGCGACGCCGTGGTGGCCGACCTGCCCTGCATGGCCTACTACTGCAAGGAGTCCTTCACGGGCCAGGAGGTCGCGGTCCAGATTCCCACGGGCGAGTCCTACGGCATCGTCGTCTCCAAGGAGAACGCCAAGCTCACCGAGGACATGAACAAGGCCATCGCCGAGATGAAGTCCGACGGCACCATCGACAAGATCATGGAGAAGTGGTTCGGCGGCAACATCTAGTTGCTGGCGCAAGAGCCACAAGAAGCACGTGCGGCGGGCGGACCTTGGTGCCGCCCGCTTGCGGATATAACGTTTGCCAAACCGAAAGGAAGCAAAGATGCACAACATGTCTCGTCGTTCTTTTTTGAAGGGCAGCAGCCTGCTGGCCGGCATGGGGGCGATCTCGCTGGTGGGATGTGGAGGCGGAGCGACCCCTGCCGCCGATGGGGGCTCCGCCCAGGCTGCCCCAGACGCTGCCGGCACCATCATGCTGGTAAACGAGGGCAAGCTCACCTGCATCTCCAACATGTATTTCCCGCCCTTTGAGTTTATGGACGAGAAGACCGGCGAGCCCAAGGGCTTCGACATTGACCTGTCGCGCGAGCTGGCCAAGCACATGGGCCTGGAGGCCAACTGGACCAAGGAGAGCAACATGGGCTTCGACACGCTCGTGCCCACCATCTCGGCGGTCGACTACAGCGATGGCACGGCAAAGGGCAAGGCCGACATCGCCATAGCGGGCATGACCATCACCGACAAGCGCAAGCAGGAGGTGGACATGTCCGATCCCTACCTTGACTCCAACCAGTCGCTGGTGCTGCGCAAGGACTCCGAGGAGACGCTCGAGTCGCTCAACGCCGAGGGCAAGAAGATCGCCGTGCAGGATGGCACGACGGGCGAGGAGTGGGCGCGCGAGAACCTACCCGTGGCCGACGCCTCCAAGGGCATCGTAAAGCTCGACGACATCATCAACGCGATGAACGGCCTCAACTCCACGACCTACGACGCGGTGATCACCGATTTGCCGGTCGCCAAGTACCAGATCGAGACCGAGAAGAACTACGCCGACCTCAAGGTGGCCGAGGGCATCCCCACCGGCGAGCAGTACGGCATCGCGGTGTCCAAGTCCAACCCCGCCCTCCTGGCGGCGATCAACAAGGCGCTCAAGGAGATGGTGGAGGACGGCACCATGAAGCAGCTGCAGATCACGTGGTTCGGTTCCGAGGTATAGGCATGCGAGCAGCTCACAGCCACAGACTCGGACGTCTCGTCATCGCATGCGTCACGGCGCTGGTCGCCCTGGCGCTCCTTCCCTCGCAAGCACAGGCGCTCACCACCGAGAAGGCGACGGCGCGTCCCAACGAGGACGGCGGCACCGGCGTCATTGGCGGGATGCCCACGCGCCTTACGTGGGAGGGCTTCGTGGAGGAGGGTGAGGCCATCACCTCGGTGACCCTCACGCTTCCCGAAGGTGCCTCGTTCGACAACACCACCACCAAGGTGACGGTGCTCGACGACCTCACGCGCATTCCCAACGACGCGACGGCGACCCCGTCGGGCAACACCATCACCGTACAGCTCTCCGACCCGGCGAAGGAAGGTTACAAGCTGCGCCTGGAGATCGAGGGCATGGCTTTTCCCCCCGAGGGCGGCGACGTCGTCGTAACTGGTTCGTACGAGAGCGCCGGCAAGAAGAAGGACCTCGCGCCCTCCAAGCCCATCGCAACGATCGCAAACACCTGGCTGCAGCAGATGGTGAGCTTCCTGGACGCGCAGCCGTGGGTGCAGGCGTGGAACCAGAACCAGTTCCTGGGAATGTTCATGAAGCCCCAGCTGGTGCTCACGTCGCTCTTCTCGCTGTTCCCCGGATGGCTCGTGTGCCTGGGCATCGTCGTGGTGGCGTATCCGTTTGCCATCCTGCTGGGCCTGGTCTTCGCACTCATGAAGATCAGCAAGTTTAGGGTGGTGCGCGCCATCGCGGTGGTATACATCAACGTCCTGCGTGGCACGCCGCTCTTCCTGCAGATCTACATCATGTTCTTTGGCCTGCCCATGATGAACATCAACATAGACAACAACGTCCTGGGCGTCATCGTTATGGCCATCAACTCGTCGGCATACCTGGCCGAGATCTTCCGCGCGGGCATCGAGTCGATCCCGACGGGCCAGTACGAGGCCGCGGCGAGCCTGGGCATGGGCCGGCTGCTCACCATGGTCAACATCATCCTGCCCCAAACCGTGCGTCGCGTCATCCCCACCGTCACGAGCGACTTCATCATGGCGTTCAAGGACACCTCGCTGCTCTCGTCGGTGGGCGTCATGGAGCTCATGATGTTCTCGAAGAACCTCACCTCCGTTACGGGCAACATGACCCCGTACGTTACTGCCGCCATCTTCTACCTCATCGTAACGCTGCCGCTCATCAAGGTGGTTTCCACCATCGAGAAGCGCATGGCGCAGTCCGAGCGCGGTGGTGGTCCGAGGCCCAAGGCAAAGGGCAAGGAGTCGGGCGCCGAGGCGGACGATGCGGCCACGCGCGACGAGGCCAAGGGTGCCGAGCCGTCGATGGTCGAGGCGCTGAGCGCACCGTTCAAGGCGGGAACAGGCGTGTTTGGAGGTGTTGCAGATGCTCGATAGGAGGCACCCCCACATTACGATGCCCGACGTGCCGCCCGCGATGGACGCGGAGCAGGCCGCAGTCGAGGCTCATGCGCGCGACAAGGAGCTCACCAAGCATCACTTCGAGCCGCACGAGCACCCCTGCGTGCGCATCGAGCATCTCATGAAGACCTTCGACGGCGAGACGCAGGTGCTTACCGACGTCAACCTCACCGTGTGGCCCGGCGAGGTCGTGTGCGTGCTGGGGCCGTCTGGCTCCGGCAAGTCCACCATGCTGCGCTGCATCAACCTGCTCGAGAAGCCCACGGCCGGCCACATCCTCATTGAGGACAACGAGATCACGGGGCATCTGGGCACCAAGGAGGTCAACAGGCTGCGTCAGAACCTGGGCATGGTGTTCCAGAGCTTCAACCTCTTCCCGCACCTCTCGGCCAAGGGCAACGTGATGATCGGCCAGACCAAGGTGCTCAAGAAGTCCAAGGATGAGGCCGAGGCCGAGGCGCTCAAGCAGCTTGACGCCGTGGGCCTGCTCGACCGTGCCGACTTCAAGCCTGCGCAGCTCAGCGGTGGCCAGCAGCAGCGCGTCGCCATCGCGCGTGCCGTGGCCATGCACCCCGACATCCTTCTGTTCGACGAGCCCACATCGGCCCTCGATCCCGAGCTGGTGCGCGGCGTCCTGGACGTTATGCGCGACCTGGCCGAGAACGGCGGCATGACCATGATCGTGGTAACGCACGAGATGGGCTTCGCGCGAGAGGTCGCCGACCGCGTGGTGTTTATGGAAGGCGGCGTGGTCGTGGAGCAGGGAACTCCCGAGATGGTGTTCGACAACCCGCAGAACCCGCGTACGGCAGAGTTCCTGGGAAGCATCGGATAGTCTCCCGTTTTTGGGAACAGCGCCCAAACCCCCTTTTCTCTCGTTCCTCGAGAACGCGAGAAAAGGGGGTTTGTCTCATTTCCGGCAGGTTTCCCCCGGGCAACATACGCGTGATTTGTCATGTTACGTCTTTGAAAACACTCGGCATGTGGTACTATGCATTATTGTTTTGAACGAAACCAATACAGTGCTAATGGGGGATTAGCGTGATGCACCACAAGAACATCCTGCTTCTATCGAGGACGTCTCGACATCACGAACGCATGCGTGAGCTTTCCCACTCCCTGGACGTGTCCATCGCGCTCGCGTTTCCCGACACCTTCTCTCAGGCAATCTCATCTGGCCACGAGTTCGACCTCATCATCCTGGACACGGTCGGTCTCGACGAGGACACCCTCAACGCCGTGGACACCTATGTGGCCGAGAACGGCTTCATCCCCATGCTGCTGGTGCAGGACGAGGATAGGCTCACGTCGCTGCGCATGCCGGTGCAGGGTCGAAACGACTTCATCGTCGCATCTGCCAGCTCGATGGAGTTTGAGATGAGGAGCAAGCTGCTGCTGTGGCCCGGCGAGGAGAGTGCGCCTGCCGACATTGTGTCGGTGGACAACATGATCATAAATCTGGCGACGTACCAGGTGTACATCGACGAGGAACCGGTCGACCTCACGCTCATGGAGTACTCGCTCCTCTCGTTCCTTGCAACGCATCCGTCGCGCGCCTACTCGCGCGAGACGCTGCTGCACAGGGTGTGGGGCTTCGAGTACTGCGGCGGCACGCGCACCGTGGATGTGCACATTCGACGCGTGCGCTCCAAGGTTGGCCCCCAGGTCGCCGCACATATCGTGACGGTGCGCGGCGTGGGCTACCTGTTCAAGCTCTAGTGACTCAGTGGCCGAGACGGGTCACGGGCGTGGCGTATCGGGTCGTCTGGTACCATGGACAACCGTGCGACGCTCCCTGCGCCCCACGGCGTCAAGACCACATTTAAGTTAACCAAAAGGCTTGTTTTCGCCCTGTGAAAGCTGGAAGTGGCGTGAGATAAAACCGTGCAACGGGGTACATTCTCATTGTGCTGTATGCACGTTTGCACGTATCGAAGGAAGGCTGGACGACCATGGCTGGTAACAACACGAACCCGCCCATTCCGGGCTCGCAAAACAACAGGCAAAACGATCCCGGTTCGACGGCGCAACAGCCAAGAGTCGCAAGACGGCCCCCCGACGCCGCGGAATATGGCTCCCAAGACGGGTATCGTGGGCCACAGCAGCAGGCGTATCGGCCCGCTCCTCCCAGACCCCAGCCCAATCCCCAGTTCCAAGCCCAGCCGCAGCCCGCGCCTTCCCAACCGCCCAAGCAGGGTTCGGGCGTCTGGAAGAGCATCCTTGGCGGTGCCCTCGCCGGTGCGGCTGTCTCGGCTGCGCTGTTTGGCGTGCTCATCGGAACGGGTGTCGTGGGCGGCAAGGCCGCACCGCGTGCGACTACCGAGTCCTCGGCCGGCCGGACCATCAACCTCAGCACGGCGGACGAGAACTACGGTGTCGCCCAGGTGGTTGCCGCCAAGTGCCTGCCCTCAGTCGTCTCGGTGTACGTAAACTCCGCCGAGGGTGCGGGCATCGGCTCGGGCGTGGTGCTCGACACCGACGGCAACATCATCACCAACTGGCACGTTGCCGGCGAGGCCGAGTCCATCTCGGTTACCATCGACGAGCAGAGCTACGACGCCACGCTGGTGGGCGGAGACGCCTCGAGCGACATCGCCGTCATCCGGGCGGAACTCGACGGCGCGCAGGTGACGCCCATGGAGCTCGGTGACTCCTCGGCCCTTGTGGTCGGCGACTGGGTCATGACCCTTGGCAGCCCGCTCGGCCTCGACCAGTCGGCGTCCTCGGGCATCGTGAGCGCACTGTACCGCAACACGCTCATGGCCGCCTCCACGGGCAACACCATATACACCAACCTCATCCAGGTCGACGCCGCCATCAATGGCGGCAACTCGGGCGGCGCGCTGGTAAACGCCGAGGGCAAGCTTGTGGGCATCAACACGCTCTATGCGAACGGCAGCGGCAGCGAGGCGTTTGCGGGCATCGGATTTGCGATTCCCGGCAACTACGCCGTCGACATCGCCAACAAGGTAATCAAGGGCGAGCCGGTGACCCATGCCTACATGGGCGTGTCGTGCGCCACGGTCAACGCGCAGAACGCGCAGGCCAACCACCTCTCGGTCAACCAGGGGGCGTATGTCTCGGAGCTCGAGGACGGCGGTCCCGCGGCCGAGGCGGGCATCAAGGTGGGCGACATCGTAACCAAGATTGGCAAGTACGACGTGACCTCCGCAGACGGTCTCGTCCTTGCCGTGCGCTCCTACTCCGTGGGCGACGAGGTGGACGTGACGTTCGTGCGCGACGGCGAGGAGCAAACCGTAAAGGTCAAGCTCGGTTCCGACGAGACGCTCCAGGCCAAGCAGGAGGAGGAGCGCAAGAAGCAGGAGGAGGACCTCCAAAAGCAGTACGAGGAATACCTCAACCAGCAGCAAAACCAGCAGCATAACCAACAGCAGAGCCCGGACCAGTCGTGGCCGTGGGACACGTACCAGTGGCCATGGGAGCTGTGGGACTGGGACACCGACTCCATGAGCAATCCCGTGTCCCGATAGGGATTGCGCAAGGAGCACGCATCATTGCCAATCCGCCTCCCCCAGTGGCCAAGCCGCTGGGGGAGGCGCCTTTCCCGGCGGAGTGGCATGTGCGGTTTTGGGTTGGGACGGGTTGCTGGCACATGCGACTTTGCATGGGAGCCGCGCACGACAATCGCCTGCCGTGCCACACCAAAAGCCACACCAAAAGTCACCGCAATACCCCCTGTCATTTTTGGGTCAGTTGATATACTCTTGCTACCCCTTTACACAGACGAACGATTGGACGCACATGCGTTTTATCCACACCTCCGACCTGCATCTGGGTCGAAGACTTGCACAGATGTCACTCGAGAAGGACTGTGCCCATGTCCTCAACCAGCTGGCGCAGCTGGTCGCGCAGTCCGACTCCCACGCTCTTGTTGTGGCAGGCGACGTGTTCGACAGCCCCAACCCCTCTGAGGTTGCGGTGCGCCAGTGGGACCGCTTCATCACCGGCATGGCGCAGTCCCGTGTGCCCGTGCTCGTGGTGAGCGGCAACCACGACTCGGGCGCCCGGCTCTCGGTGGCGTCGAACATCATCGCGCTCTCGGGCGTTCACCTGGTCGGCGAGCTGCGCCATAACCTCGAGCCCGTGGTGGTGGAGGACGTCAACTTTTGGCTGATTCCCTTCGTGCGCCCGGCCGACGTGCGCATGTGGGCCACGAGGATGGAGCTCGACCCGGGTCTGGTAATCAACTACGACACGGGCCTGCGCCTTGTGCTCGATTACGTGCGTGCCAGCGACGCCTTCGCGAAGCGACCCAACGTGTGCGTGGCGCACCAGTTCGTTACCAACTCTGGTGTGGCCCCGGAGCGAAGCGACTCCGAGCACCTGTCGCTGGGCACCCTCGACAACGTGGACGTGAGCGCCTTCGAGGGCTTCGACTACGTTGCGTTGGGACACGTCCACCGGCCGCAGCGCGTCGGTCGCGACACCGTGCGCTATGCGGGAAGTCCGCTCAAGCTCTCCTCGTCGGAGGTCACGCAGAGCAAGTCCTTTGCCGTGGTGGACATCCAGGACACAGCCAACGAGACAAGCGTCACGTACCGCCTGGTGCCCGTTGAGCCGCTGCGCGACTTTAGGATGGAGCGCGGTAGCGTGGACGAGCTCGTGCGGGCTGGCAAGCAGGAGGACGAGCGCCGCCGCAACGACTTTGTCCACGCCGTGGTGACCGACGACGACCCCATCGACGTGGTGGCGCGGCTGCGCCATGTGTGGCCAAACCTCGAGCAAGTGAGCTTCGACAACGCGACGACGCGGGCGGCGGGCGTGAGCGAGGCGCCGACGGAGGTGGACTTCAAGAAGGACATGCGCTCCCTGTTCGCGGAGTTCTTCGAGGCACAGGCGGGGAGGCCGCTTGCGACCGACGAGCAGAGGTTGGCGGATGACGCCTTCGAGACCGTACTCACGGAGGGTGGTGATCTGGTATGAGGCCGCTCGAGCTGCACCTCTCGGCGTTTGGCCCCTATGCCAAGACGGCGGACATCGACTTCTCGAAGTTCGGCGACCATGGCCTGTACCTCATATATGGGGACACGGGATCGGGCAAGACGATGCTGTTCGACGCCATCGCCTTCGCCCTGTTCGGCGAGTCCTCGGGAGACCGCGACGTGCGCACCCTGCGTAGTGACTTTGCCGATGCCGAGACGCCCACCGAGGTGTCGCTGGTGTTCGAGCATGCTGGGCGGACCTACAAGATCGTGCGCCGGCCGCAGCAGCAGCTGGCGCGGCGCCGATCCGGTGGCGAGAACGCGTCGGCCCTGGTCGACCGTCCTCCTGTGGCCGAGCTCACCTCGGGCGACGTTACGCTGGGCAGCAACGTGCGCCAGGTCAACGAGCTCATCGTCGATCTGCTTGGCCTGAGCTATGGCCAGTTCCGCCAGGTCACGATGATCGCGCAGGGGGCGTTTAGGGACCTGTTGTGCACCGACCCCGCCGAGCGCGAGGTCGTGCTGCGAAAGATCTTTGGCACCGGCGAGCTCGATCGCTTTGCCAACGAGCTCGCGCGCATGTCTCGCGAGGCGAACGAGAGCCTCGATCTCGCGCGCTCGGAGTTCGGTGGATGCATAAAGCGCCTGGACCGCGGCATCGTGGTAGTTCACGACCCGGTGCAGCGCGTCCTGAGCCGCGAGCAACCCGCGCTCAGCGCCGACGACTGCATAGAGGCGGCAAGGACCGTGGTGCGGCGCCAGCGCGACGAGATCGAGTTCTTGTCGCAGGCACGCGACAAGGCGCGAGAGGATACCGTAAGGGCTCAGCTCCAGCTGCGTTCGGCGGAGGAGGCCGCCGCGGCGATAGAGGGTACCGAGCAGGCGAGGAGTGCGCACGTGCGCGCGACCGCGCACGTCTCCGTCTTCAAGACCGCCCTCGACCGGGCGAGTGCGGGGTACGAGGAGGAGCATCGTGCACTGCTCGTGAAGGAGGACGAGCTCACCAAGTCGCTCCCGCGCTATGAGGAGCTGGAGCGGCGCATGGCCGCTGCCGCGCAGGCTCGCTCGCATGCCGAGGAGCTCGGCTCCAAGCGTCGGACCCTGGAGGAGGAGCGCGCCCAGCTAGAGTCGTCCGTTGCCCACGCGCAGGTGGAGCTGGCCGTCGCGCGCGACGTGCAGAGCGAGCTCGAGCGTGCAAGGGCGCATGAGGAGGAGGCGCAGCAGAGGTCGACGCGTGCCCAGCTCGTCTCGGACTCCATTGCCACGCTGGTTCGCGAGCGCGCGAACCTCGGTGCCTGCGCCACCGAGGTGCACGATGCAACGGAGGAGGCCAAGGCGGCGCGACGGCAGGCAGACGACCTGTTTGTCGCCCTGGTCGCCGACGACGCGGCCTTCGTGGCGTCGTCGCTGGTGCAAGGCGAGCCCTGTCCCGTATGCGGGTCCGTCGAGCATCCGCACCCCGCGATTCCAACCGACGTCGCGCCCGACCGAAGCTCGCTCACCATGGCTCGCAACAGGCAGCGTGCCTGCGAGGAGCGCCTGCGCAAGGCGCAGGACGACTACCTCACGCTCAGCACGAAGGTGGAGGAGCGCTCCAAGGCGACCCTCGCCGAGGCGAGAGAGCTGGTTGGGGCGATCGAGGACGAGACGGGCCTGGCCCTTGCGGGCGCGGACGCGGAGCGCATGGCCATTGGGATGCTGGCCGAGTACCGTCAGGTCCTGCGCGACGAGCTTGCGAGCAATCGCGAGCGCGCCCAGGCCCTCGAGAGAAAGCTCGAGGAGCTCGATGCACTGCGCACCCAGCTGGCCCAAGACGAGGAGCGTCTGGCTGCGGTGCGCAAGGAGCTGGTGACCCTGGCCGGCGCGTGCGAGGTGGCCGCCGCCGATGCCGCCACCGCCCAGGCGCGCGTGGAGGACGCCTCCTCCTCCCTGCAGTATGCGTCGCGCGAGGAGGCTGTGCGTGCGGCCGAGCTGGTGCGGCAGCATCGCATGGAGATCGAGCAGGAGCTCACGCTCGCGCGTACCGCATACGAGAACGCCCTCGCCGAGCTCGCCTCTGCCGAGTCCGTGCTCGAGGAGCGTCGGACGCGTCTTGTGGAGCTGGGCGTGAGCGAGGGAGACAAGGTCCGCAGCATCACCAAGGCCAAGCAGGCACTCGTCATCGCGCAGAACGCCGAGAAGTCCGCCGACAGGGACGTTCGCAAGGCAGAGCTGCGCGTCGACATGAACGAGCGGACGATTGACGAGATGAGACGGATCGCCTCGACGCTTCCGGCGCTCGAGCGCGCCGCCGTGGCCGCGGACCGCGTGTCTCGCATCGCGCGTGGCCAGGCGAGCGGCACGAACCGCATCTCGTTCGAGCGCTACGTCCTGGGCTTCTTCTTCGACCAGATCGTGAAATGCGCCAACAAGTGCCTGGCCGTCATGTCGAACGGACACTACCAGCTGGCACGCAACACCGAGGGGGAGCGTCGTGGCAAGGGCGGCCTCTCGCTGGACGTCGTCGACTACGCCACGGGCAAGCGTCGTCCGGTGTCGTCGCTGTCGGGCGGCGAGTCGTTCGAGGCGTCGCTCTCGCTGGCGCTCGGTCTCTCGGACTATGCGCAGCAGCGAGCCGGCGGCATGCATCTGGATACGGTGTTCATTGACGAGGGCTTTGGCTCGCTCGACCCCGAGTCGCTCGAGCTGGTGATGCGGGTGCTCTCCGACTTGGCCTCCGGAGACTGCCTGGTGGCGATAATCAGCCACGTGGAGGAGCTCGAGAAGCGCATCGAGCAGCGGGTCGAGGTCAAGGCGAGTCCCGAGGGCAGCAGCGTTACGGTGGTGGCGTAGCAGAGCAGGCTCGAATTCCTATGGCAGGGGGCTAACACATGAAGACCGAACGAATTGCCATCGAGGGCATGCACTGTGCCAATTGCTCGGCGCTCATCGAGAAGATGGTGGGGCGCATGGACGGCGTGCGGGAGTGCGCCGTCAACCTTGCGGCCAACAACGGCACGGTGACCTTCGACCCCGACACGACCAACATGGCGCAGGTGGTCCAGGCCATCGTGGACCTGGGGTACGGCGCCACGGTGATCCCCCAGGAGGGGCGTGCCTCCTTCGACCGGCAGCGCCACGAGCGCGAGGCGGCCCAGCGCGCCCACGACCTGCGCATGTTCGCAATGTCGCTCGTGCTCACCACGCTCGTTATGGTGGTGTGCATGACTCCGCTCGGCATGCCCCTCACCATGCCGCTGGCCACGGCCCTGTTTGGCCCGCAGCACACGCACGAGCAGATGATGCTGGCGATGAACCTCGTGTGCCTGGTCCTCACGGTACCCGTTCAGTTCGTGGCCGGTCTGCGGTTCTATCGCGGGGCATGGGGTGCCCTCAAGGCGCGCTCGGCGAACATGGACACGCTCGTGGCGGTGGGCACCACCATCGCGTTCGCCTATTCGCTCTACGTGACCTTCGCTCCAAGCAGTGCGGGTGCCATGGCGCCCTTCGAGACGAGTGCCATGCTCATCACCTTCGTGCAGCTGGGCAAGATGCTCGAGGCGCGTGCCAAGGGGCGTGCCGGCGAGGCCGTCGAGTCGCTCATGAGCCTTGCCCCCAAGGTTGCCCACGTGCACCGCGGCACGGAGGTTGCAGACATACCCGCAGACGACCTGCGGATCGGCGACGTGGTGGACGTGCGCCCCGGCGAGAAGGTGCCGGTGGACGGCGTGGTGGTTGGCGGGTCGAGCTCCGTGGACGAGTCAATGCTCACGGGTGAGCCCATGCCGCAGGAGAAGGCTGTCGGCTCCGAGGTGACGGGCGCCACGATCAACGGTAACGGAACCCTTGTGGTGCGGGCCACGCGGGTGGGTGCGGAGTCCACGCTCAGCCGTATCGTGGAGATGGTGGAGAGGGCCCAGGGGTCCAAGCCGCAGATCCAGCAGTTGGCCGACCGCATCGCCTCGGTGTTCGTGCCCGCGATCCTGCTGCTGGGCCTAATCACCTTCCTGGGATGGCTGGCGATAGCCGTCCTCACGGGAACGTTGGGGGGCGCCTCGTTCGAGCATGCGCTCATGTCGGGCGTCTCGGTGGTCGTCGTGGCGTGTCCGTGCGCCCTCGGGCTGGCCACGCCCACGGCCGTTATGGTGGGCACGGGCAAAGGTGCCGAGCAGGGCATTCTCATCAAGGACGGAGACGTGCTGCAGCAGGCGGGAAAGCTTGCCCGCATGGTGTTCGACAAGACCGGAACCATCACGCAGGGCATGCCCATGGTGGTGGGGGTCGCGCATGGGGACGAGGCGAGCGAGGAGGACGTGATTCGCTTTGCGGGCGCCCTCGAGCAGGGGAGCGAGCATCCGCTTGCCCGAGCCGTGCTCATGTATGCGGCCGAGAACGACATCGACATCCCCAAGAACATGGTGCGTGACTTCGAGGCGATAACCGGCAAGGGCGTCGTGGGCACCGTGGACGGCGAGCGGTTTGGCTTTGGCAACGAGCGTTTGGTGCGCGAGCTCACCGGCGCGGGGCTGCCCGACTGGTGCGAGGAGTTCGCGCACACGGGGGCGGGGGCGCACGCCACCGTGATGTACCTCGTCTTTGCCTCTTTTGGCGTGGCCGGGGCGATTGCCGCCGCCGACAAGGTAAAGCCGACCGCGGCCGAGGGCGTGCGGCGGCTGGGGGAGCTGGGGTGCGACGTGTACCTGCTCACCGGCGACGCGCGCGGTGCGGCAGAGCACGTGGCCGCGCAGGTGGGCATTAAGACCAGCCACGTGCTCGCGGAAGTCCTGCCCGACCAAAAGGCGAATCGCATCGCCGAGCTGCTCGACCCCAATCACGAGCGGCTCGTCGCCATGGTGGGCGATGGCATCAACGACACCCCCGCGCTGGCGACGGCCGACATCGGCATTGCCATGAGCGCGGGTTCCGATGCCGCGCTCGAAGTGGGACAGGTGGTGCTGATGCACGACGACGTGGTGGACGTCGCGCGCGCCATCGAGCTGAGTCGGGCGACCATGCGCAAGATACACCAGAACTTCGCGTGGGCGCTGGGCTACAACCTCCTGCTCGTTCCCCTAGCCGCCTTTGGCGTGCTCCCGCCCGAGCTCAGCTCGGCGTGCATGGCGCTCTCGAGCGTGAGCGTGGTGAGCAACTCCCTGCTCCTGCGTAGGGTCAGGCTTTGAGCGAGCTGCGTGGAAGGACTGATCAGGGTCAGTTCTGTATTATGGGAGGGCATGGGGTGGGGGATGGCACGTTTGCGCCAGCCCACTTGCCCAGATTGCTGCCATCGATGTGCTGGGGGGTGTGCCATGGTCTCTCCGCTCTTGTGTTGTCCCCGTTGCCAAGGAGGTCGTCGTGACTGCACCGTTTGATGATTGTCGTATCGTCCGTGAGGTTCGTGAGCACTGCGCGGGTGGGTGGGGCATCTTTGTGGAGTTCGTCAAGTTCGCCATCATCATCAACATAGCGGGCAAGATCACCAAGTCTGGCCGTCTATGTGAGCGACCGGCACATGGAGCCATTTGAGTCGATGGGCGGAATCTGGCTCATCGCCATCGGCATGCTCAGCTTTGCCGCGGTGTTCTACTGCATCGTGTGGGAGCGCATGCGTCCGTACGACATCGGCATTCGCTTCTCTCCGCTTACGCGCATGCTGCGCGACTTGGCGTTGGGGTATGGACTGGCGGGTCGTTCCTCCTCGCCCTGGCCTTTGGTGGCCTGCGGACGCAGGTGAACGTGCAGAACGTCGTGGGCTGGACCATTCCGTGGATGTTCGCGGTGTACCTGTTCCTGCTCGCCCTCGTCTGCGGCATGTCGGTGTTCCTTACCAATCGCATCTGGATGGCCGGCGCCATACACGCGGCCTGGAACCTCTTCCAGGGCAACATCTTTGGCGTGGCGGTGAGCGGCAACATGGCCGATCCCACGGCAACCCTCTTGGTGAGCACCACCAAGGGCAGCGCCCTGCTGTCCGGCGGCGAGATGGGCCTTGAGGCGAGCCTGGCCGCGACGCTCACCCTCGCGGTCGTGGCGGCACTGTGTTTCTTGTACTATTGGCGTACGCGTGGAGGCAAGGCGCGTGAGGCATAGGCGAACGGGGGCCGAAAATGTGTGGGCGTAGAGCATGCGCGTGGGGTGCCAGGGCACTCATGTTGCTGACGGTGATGTCGCTGCTGTCCGCGATTGCCTTGCTGCAGGGCTGCGCCGAACAAGATGCACGACCCAGCGAAAGCGTTACGCTGACTCCCAAGGAGATGGAGGAGCTCACCCCAAACGACTCCAAGGACACCGCCCAAAAGGACGCGACCTCCAACGGCAAGGACGCGGGTGACAAGGACGCGGACGGCAAGGACGCGGACGGCAAGGACGCAGGTGGCAAGGCCACGTCGAGTCTTCCCGACCTCTCCAACCCGGAGGACAGGGATGCCATCAACACATTCCTGTCGGGCTTATCCGAGATCGGCCTGGACTGGGACACGAATCTCTCTGGCAGATTTAGCCGCTCCGCAGCCGACGCGCAGAAGATGGCCGCCTTTGCGGTTACCTGGTATCTGCTCAACGAGGGTGCGGGCAGAGATGCCAGCGCCTTTCAGCGTCATGTGAACAAGGAGGACTACGGGGACAAGTACGTGCCGGTATCCAAGCTCAATGCTGTTTTAGAGCGGCTCCTGGGCATCAAGTACGAGTCGTGGGAGGATCTGGAGAAGGACAAGCGCCCCTATCGCTTCGATGGTTCCAACGTCTTCTGGAAGGGAAAGACGCGCCCCCTGAGGTATGGGCCCGCCATAGCCATGAGCACGTCGGAGTCCGATGACGGGTTCCTCCATGTGAACTTCTATGCCTACTACATCCTCGACAAGGACACGCACTTCTCGAAGATCAAGGATTCTCTGGACATATACAGCATGCGTGTGCTCAATTCGATAATGCACGTGGACAAGCCAAACGCGCGGGGAGAGGCCGTGCTGGAGTGCGAGCGCGCCGATGACGGTTGGACGTTCCATCTGGTCAGTTACGAGGCGTCTATCAACTGAGGGGGAGCGCATCGAGCACGGCGGTGCGCATATGGCATTCGTCTTCACACTACTTTCAAAATTGGATTCCAGTTGTGGTAGACAAATGCAGGTGAACGGCATTACGGGGCATGACATTTTGTAGTATCGGCCATGACTGCTACTATTTTGCAGAAACGCGTGTTTCTGCAGGGGCAAGCCAGTCGCGTGCAATGGAGCGAATGGCGTGCGAACCAGGAGAGATCATGGCTAACGACAAGGACCGTGTGTGGGGCTGCTTTATTGGAGGCGCCATCGGTGACGCACTCGGCTATCCCATCGAGTTTATGCAAGAGGACGAGATAGATGCCACGTTTGGTCCACACGGCATTCAGACCCTCGAGCAGGCCGCGGACCTTTTGCACGAGCAGCAGGCTATCTTCTCGGACGACACGCAGATGACGCTCTTTACCGCCGCCGGTCTCATCTATGGTGCGGAGCAGCATGGTACCCCCGAGGCGTCCGACGTCTGGCTGGCATATCGCGAGTGGTTTGCGACGCAGGGCAACAGCACCTACCTGGATGACCCCGCCCATCCCAAGCTATGGCTCACCTCCATGGATGCCATGCGCCATCGTCGCGCTCCGGGCAACACCTGTCTCTACGCCATCCAGGGTGGGGTGGGCGGCACGATCTTGGAGCCCGTCAACAACAGCAAGGGGTGCGGTGGCGTCATGCGTGCCGCTCCCGTGGGAATCGTGGCTCACTGCATGCGTACTCGCGAGCAGTTTCGCAACTCTCATCGGTACCAGTGGGCGACGGGCATGGCGGCGGAGTCCGCGGCGCTCACGCACGGACATCCCATGGGTTGGCTTCCTGCGGCAGTGCTCGCGCAGATCGTCGCGCGCTCGTGTGCCTGCGAGGACGGCGACTCGCTTGCGTTCCTCATAGAGCACAGCGTGCGCAGCGTGGCCGCGCAGTACACCTCGTTTGCCGAGGCGCAGGTGCTGGTGGACATGGTCATGCGTGCCATGGAGCTCTCGCGCCAGTCGCATGCGACGCCCGAGATCGATCGCGCCCACATCCACGAGCTTGGCGAGGGCTGGGTGGGCGAGGAGGCCCTGTGCATCGCGATCTATGCCGCGCTGTCGTACGTGGACGACTTCGCCTCGGCCATACGCTGCGCCGTCAACCATTGGGGCGACTCCGACTCGACGGGAGCCATCTGTGGCAACATCCTTGGTGCGTACCTTGGCTTCGAGTCGGTGAGGCAGGGATTCACGCTGCTCAAGCTCGAGCATATCGACCTTCTGCTCAAGGTTGCCGATGACATGATCGTCCTTGGCGACATCGCCTGACGTACCCAAGACCAAAAAGTGGGAGACGCTACGGGTGGCCGTGCCGCGTTGCGCAACCGCTACGGTGCGGTGGACGTTTTCCAAGCCGTGTCCTGCCGGACCATCATAAGGGATACCATCCGCTTCTCGCTCACACGAACCTGCAGGTATGGTACGCTTCTTTCCGTGTGTTCATAACGGGGGAGTTGGCATGGCGATAATCAGGAACGAACGTGCGCGCAATCGGGATCCGGAGCCTCAGGATGAGCCTGAGGTAGAGGAGGAGGAAGTCGACTACGACTGGCATCCCACCGAGGAAGAGTACGTATCGCCGCTCACGGCCGACCAGTGGGCAGAGCTGCTTTCCAGCCCCTCCTTCATCGAATCCGATCAGGCGAAGGCCATCCGCTGCCTGCGTGAGTACGGTGGCCCTGCGACGTTCCAGCAGCTCAGCATTCGCTATCGGGGAACGATGGGCCGCTACAGGCGCTGGCTCTCGGAGGCGGCGCAGCAGGCGGGGGAGCGATTTGGCGTTCCCGCTCCCCAAAAGGACCGCTTTGGCATGGACGAATGGTGGCCGCTCCTCTACCAGACGCGTGCGACGGGCAAGGTGGGAGCCGGCATCTTCGAGATGACGCTTCGTCCCGAGGTCGAGGATGCGTTCCTGCGGCTCGAGGAGCAGGAGCGCGAGGCGCGCAGGGCCGAGAACGCCCGAAACCTCAAGCGCATCGAGCAGCTCGAGCGCGCACGCCAGGAGGAGCGCGAGCGCAGGGCAGCCGCCGCCCATGCGGAGCTCGAACCGCCACAGGACATGGCATCCGAGGTCGATGGACAGGAGGTTGACGAGCCTGTGGCAGAGTCACTGCCCACACCACAGGTCGTCGAGTCCGCGCAAGACGAGACGCCCGCATCGGTCGCGCCCGTGGTCGAGGAACCCGCGGAGGAGGAGCCTCCGACGCAGGTCTTGGAGTCTGGGACGCAGCTGCAAGCCCTGGTCGCCTTCCTCGAGGCGATGGAGGCCGACGAGCGTGCGGGTGGCACGCGGTTCGTGCCCGCTGCCGGCGATGTCCAGGAGACCATGTCGCTGGCCGTCGCGGCGCCCATAGACTACGCCCTGCGATATGCTGAGCGCCTGCGCTACGTGCTCGCGCTCATGCGCGAGGCGGACCCCAGGCTCTGCGCCGCCTCGATCGCCCGTGCCGTGGGTGACGATTCGGTGGCGACCATCCAGGACGTGCTCAACGGACAGCAGATTCCCTCGTTCGCCTATCTGGGCAAGCTGCAGGACGAGCTCTTTGTCAACGTAGAGCGTCTTGAGGTTATGGACGGCCAGGAGATTGAGATGCCCGTCTTTCGTACGCTGCAGGAGCTGCGTCGTCCGCAGGAGGTGGCATCGCTTCTGTGCGAGCGACTGCCTGCCCAGATTGCCTATGTGGTGGACGATTCAAAGAGCCGACGCACCGGCATGGTGGTGCGCTTCTCGGACACGGCATGCGTCCTGCTCACGCGACAGGCCGTCGACGCCCAGCCGGAGCGCAGCAAGAACCCACGTCTGGATGCCTTCGTGAGCATGGTCGACGAGCTCGACGACTTTGCTCGGGAGCGCCATGTGGAGCGTACCAGCCACCAACTAAGTGCGGAACAGTGGAACAACCTCGTGGCTGGAAGAATTTGGCCGGGGAGGGTGCTGGGCTAGCCCACCCGTCACGCGAGTCTTTCACTTGCGTCCGCATCGTTGGAGAACGCGATTGCCCCGCATGACGCGGGGCAATTCTTTGTTTTAGCCAATGGCGGGCATCCAATGCGGCCATAGTCTGCGTTTGATCAGCCGAAGGAGCATTGGCGGTCGGTGCCATTGCCCAAGCAAAGTGCGTCAATCGCAAGAAAGTGGACAATCGTTACATCAATATCGGTATTTCAGCAGGATTCAGTCCCTCACCACAAAATGATTGTCCACTTTTGGGCAGTGGCGGGAAGCTTGGTTGCACCAAGCCATAGGGGGAGTGCCCTCTTAGTGGTGCGTGCTGGCGGGACTACTCCTCGGTGGTGGTTCCGCCGGCATCCACCAAGGCTTGCGCCACGGCTCGCGTTACCATGTCCACGTACACCTCCGCGCCCTCGGGACGCAGGTGCGTGTCGTCGGCCCACAGATACTCCTTGAGGTGTCCCTCGAGCACCTCGGGCCAGTCGACGTAATGCACGTTCTGGTGTCCGTCGGCCGCCTCCTGCAACAGCTCGTTTGCCTGGTCCTGGAATCCGTCGGGGTTTACGGTGGCCACCAGGTAGACCTCTCGGTCCTCGCCGACGATCTCGATCATCTCCTCGAGCTGTTCGGCGGATGCGGTGGTGTTCGAGAAGCACGCGTAGACGACGACGTGTCCCACGGCATTCTGGTCGAGGTAGCCCTTCATGACCTCGATGGCCTGGTCGGGACGACGTCCGATGTAGGTGTCGACCAAGGCGTCGGGAAGTCGTACCGACCAGTCGGCATCTCCGGGTACCGAGTCGCCTATGAGGACGGGGTCGCTCACGTTCTTGGACGTCTCGGCCTTGGGCGCATGCACAATGGTGCTCTCGGTGACCTCCACCTTCTTCTTTTCCTGCTTTTCTGTCTTGTCCTTGGCGTCCTTGGTTCCCTTGGCGTCATCCGAGCCGAGGTATCTGTCCCCGTTGCCCCCCTGGTCGATGCGGTCGAAGCCCTTGGCGTCGCTCACCGTGGTAGCCACGGGTTCGTTGGTGCCGCCTGCGGCATCACCCTTGTTCGTAACGTCTCGCGCCTTGTCTGCCGAGGCTCCGGTGCTCACCAAGGCCTCCTCGGGAACGAGCGACTCGTTGGGGACCGTGACCAGTGCGAAGGCCGCGTATACCGCAGCGGCAAGCGAGAGCACCGACACGGTTGCGACAAGGGCCAGTCGCGCGGTCCCCATCTTGGCCTCCGTGGACGGCTGGGGGGCAAAGGTGCGCTCGACCAGCCAGTGCGAGACCTCGGCAACGGCAAACGTAACGACCACGGCAGCTAGGCGCATCTTCCAAGACGTCGTGGTCTTGTCGGCGGCGAGCAGCTGGAAGATGGGGTAGTGCCACAGGTACAGCGAGAACGAGCGCTGCCCCATCCAGGTGAGGAGGGGGAAGGACAAGATGGTGCCCAGCACGCTCTTAGGGGCAAGCAGCGTCGCCGCGAGCAATACCACGAGCAGCGACGCGACGGCAAATCCGCCATAGTAGTAGAGGGGGGAGTCTGCGGGTGCGAGCACCATGGCCGCAACGAGCGCGGCCAAGGACGCGAGGCCTGCCACGTGCGCGAAGGTGGTGGCACGGTAGCGCTGCCCACGCGCGTTGCGCCTGCGCTCGCCAATTGGCTGCACGAACAGCTCCTTGGCCACGGCAGGAACCTTGCCCACCGGAAAGGCCAGTGCGAGCCAGGAACCCAGCAGCAGCGAGAAGGCCCGCGTGTCCGTTCCGTAGTACACGCGGTTGATGTCGCCTGTCAGGCGGAACGCCACGGCCATCCATACGGCGGAGGCCACGGCCAGCACAAGTGCCACGCGGCGTGCGGTGACTCTGCCAATGCGCAGCAGGATGGCAAGAAGCAGGGTCCACGCAAGGAAGAACTGCATGTCGACGCCCAGATACCACAGGTGGAGAAGTGGGGAGGGGCCGCCGATCTGACTGAAGTACGACGCACCCCGCACGATGTAGGCCCAGTTGGAGAAGAACCCCAGCCCTGGCAGGACGTCGGGTCGCATCTTGGTGAGCAGCACGTGGTTGAAGATGCCAAACACCACTCCCGACACGGTGATGAGGACGAACACCGAGGGCCAGATGCGCCTGAGACGATGCCACCACAGCGTGAGCAGTCCGCGCGGGCCAATCCCCCTTGCCCTGTCGTGCGTGCGTACCACCGTGGTGGTCGCGAAGTAGCCTGCAAGCACAAGAAAGACGACGACTCCCAAGTGGCCGCTCGGGACCCATGGGAGCCTTAGGTGATACAGGATGATGCCAAGGATGGCTATGGCGCGCAGACCGTCCATCGGCTTGATGCGCATACGTTTGGAAGATGATGAAAGGGTTCGCTTCTGCTGCATGTGTGTCTCCTCCGTCGATGTTCCATTGTATCGCAGGAGGGACTTGCGGCAGAGGAGAGGGGGACATCAATCGCCTGTTGGCATGACTTTCTCACGCTGCGTCTGCCACGGCGACTCGCGTGTCGCATCTCTGTTACCAGCTGTTGCGGGCGAAGAGCGGGCCGTCCTGCCAACCCACGATGGTGCCAGCCTCGAGGGAGGACGCGACGTCGATGATGCGCTGGTTGGCCGAACCGCGAAAGCGTAGCGTGATGTCCTTTTGTGCCTCCACGAAGGGACCGTCCACCAGCACGTGCAGACACGAGAGGATACGGTCGAGGTGAGCGGTGCAGGCGCGGCACGCATCGCCCATGAGGTCCTCCCACGTAAAGCCCGTCCACAGCCAGATGTCCTTGTTGGGCGCCTCCGCGCGCACGCGCTCGACAAACGGTGCGAGCACGGCTTGGTTCTCGGGCTCGAGTGGCTCCCCGCCCAGCAGCGAGAGGCCGTCCACGTAGGGCGTGCGAAGGGAATCGATGATGTGGTCCTCCACCTCGCGCGTAAAGGGCTTGCCGGCCGCGAAGCTCCAGGCCACCTCGTTGAAGCACC
The DNA here is from genome assembly GCA_902793195.1 of uncultured Coriobacteriaceae bacterium. GTDB lineage: Bacteria > Actinomycetota > Coriobacteriia > Coriobacteriales > Atopobiaceae > RUG440. Next base: position 127,471 of record CADBCS010000001.1, read on the forward strand.
CCGGGCACCCATGCCGACATCCCGACACAAACAAAGACGTGCGCACGCCAGCCCCGTTGGCGATGTCGCATTCCTTTATCTCTGCGTAGTTCATGGGTCCTCCTTGGGACGGGGTCGGCCTATGGCTCCGTGCTCGAACAGCTGCTTCGCAGAACTGCGCGCGGAGTCATAGGCCGACCCCTCCTGTCACAGCCGTCGCCAACGGTGCTGGGCTGCAGGCACTACCGCGAAAAAACTGGTGCGTCGTTTTGCGACGCGTACAAAAAGAGGCCGAAGGCCTCACACATTCTTCCCCCCACGTTAGCATCACGCAGGCGACACGCGCAGTTCCAAAGGCCCATACATCACGCAAGTCACCCGCCAGTGCGCATATGGAGAAGGCCGCTCTCCGCTTTGCTCCTGTGCGAGTTCTTGCGAAGCAAGCTGTTTGAGCACAGACGCAAAACGGAGAGCGGCCTCACGCTACAGATGCAGCACCCGGTCGCGAATCTCTTCCGTGCGTCCCTGGTTCCAGAACTGCGTTCCGATGTAGCCGCACGTGCGCCGCGCCACATTCATCTTGGACTGGTCGCGGTTGCCGCAATGCGGGCACTCCCACACGAGCTTGCCGTCGTCCTCCACAACGCTTATCTGTCCGTCGAAGCCGCATACCTGGCAGTAGTCGCTCTTGGTGTTGAGCTCGGCGTACATGATGTGGTTGTAGATGAACTGCATCACGCGGATGACGGCCTCGAGGTTGTCCTGCATGTCGGGAACCTCAACGTAGGAGATGGCCCCGCCGGGGGAGAGGTGCTGGAAGGTGCTCTCGAACTGCAGCTTGGTGAAGGCGTCGATCTCCTCGGTTACGTGCACGTGATAGCTGTTGGTGATGTAACCCTTGTCGGTGACGCCCGGGATGATGCCAAAGCGACGCTGCAGGCACTTGGCGAACTTGTAGGTCACGGACTCGATGGGCGTGCCATAGATGGAGTAGTCGATGTTCTCGATGGCCTTCCACTCGGCGCAGCGGTCGTTCATGTGCTGCATGATGGAGAGGGCGAAGTCGGTTGCGTGCGGGTCGGTGTGCGAGTAGCCGGTCATGTACTTAACGCACTCGTAGAGGCCCGCATAGCCCAGGCTGATGGTGGAGTAGCCGCCATAGAGCAGCGGATCGATTGCCTCGCCCTGGTTGAGGCGGGCAAGCGCGCCGTGCTGCCACAGGATGGGCGCTGCGTCGGAGAGCGTGCCGAGCAGGCGCTCGTGACGGGCGCGCAGCGCACGGTGGCACAGGTCGAGGCGCTCGTCGAACACCTGCCAGAACTTGTCCATGTCCTTGCCCGAGGAGAGGGCCACGTCGGGAAGGTTGATGGTCACGACGCCCTGGTTAAAGCGTCCGTAGTACTTGGGCTTGCCCGGCTCGTAGTTGCCGGCGCGTGCCACGTTATCGAAGCCGTTGCCGGAGCGGTCGGGCGTGAGGAAGGAGCGGCAGCCCATGCAGGTGTAGCAGTCGCCCTCGCCGTTGCCGTTGATCTTGAGCTGGAGCATCATCTTCTCGGAGATGTAGTCGGGTACCATGCGCTTGGCCGTGCACTTGGCGGCCATCTGCGTGAGGTAGAAGTACGGGCTGCCCTCGTAGACGTTGTCCTCCTCGAGGACGTAGATGAGCTTGGGGAACGCCGGGGTGATCCACACGCCCTTCTCGTTCTTGACGCCTTGGTAGCGCTGCTTGAGCATCTCCTCGATGATGAGGGAGAGGTCGGCCTTCTCCTGCGGGTTGCGTGCCTCGTTGAGGTACATGAGCACGGTGATGAAGGGCGCCTGGCCGTTGGTGGTCATGAGCGTGACCACCTGGTACTGGATGGTCTGGACGCCACGGGCGACCTCCTCGCGCAGGCGCTTCTCGACCATGGTGTCGATCTGCTCGGGCGTCGCGTGGTAGCCGATGGCCTCCATCTCGGCATAGACGGAGCGGCGGATCTTCTTGCGGCTCACGTCCACGAAGGGGGCGAGGTGCGTGAGGCTGATGGACTGCCCGCCATACTGGCAGCTGGCCACCTGGGCGATGATCTGGGTGGCGATGTTGCAGGCCGTGGAGAACGAGTGCGGGCGTTCGATGAGCGTGCCCGAGATCACGGTGCCGTTTTGCAGCATGTCGTCGAGGTTGACAAGGTCGCAGTTGTGCATGTGCTGCGCAAAGTAGTCGGAGTCGTGGAAGTGGATGAGGCCCTCGTTGTGCGCCTTCACCACGTCCTCGGGGAGCAGCTCGCGCATGGTGAGGTCCTTGGAGACCTCGCCGGCCATGTAGTCGCGCTGGACCGACACCACGGTGGGGTTCTTGTTGGAGTTCTCCTGCTTGACTTCCTCGTTGTTGGACTCGATGAGCGTGAGGATCTTGTCGTCGGTGGTGTTCTTGTGGCGCTTCAGGTTTTGGAGGTAGCGATAGATGATGTAGCGACGGGCGACCTCGAAGTGGTCGAGCGCCATGAGCTGATCCTCGACGAGGTCCTGGACCTCCTCGACGGTAACGGTGTGTCCTGCTTCCGCGCACTGGTCCTCGACGTTGAGTGCGGCAAACTGGATCTCGCGCTCGGTGAGGCGCGCCTCCTCAGGTGCCTCGCCGTTCGCGCCGGTGATGGCGTTAACGATCTTGCCCGTGTCGAACAGCTCTTCCGACCCGTTGCGCTTGATGATTTTCATACTCGCTCCTCGTACCGATGTCGTAGAATGCACGGGTTGCAATTGCGTTTTCGTGTTTCGTTGCGATGCTATGTTTTGTGTTTGCGCACCCTATTTTGTCCTACATCTTGTGGTGAACCCTACTATGCCACAAGTTCTTGTGTCAATACCAGTTGAAAAGCACAACATCTTGTTGAGAAGTTCGTTGATTGGCTGTAGATAACCGACGTTGGCGCAGGTCGTGCGCGCGGTTAACATGAAAAATCGTACCGAAAATTTTTTCTTGCCAATTGCTCGCCTACCTTATTCTCTCCATCTGCCGATTCTTGGGTTTGGCTGGCGAGAAACGTGCTAGTGGCTGTGAGCCATTGCCTGGTGGGAAACGGGTAGAATGAGGATGCGACGACGCGATCAAGCATGGGCGGGGGTTGCATGACCAGGTTCGGAAGGCGACAGATGTGGCGTTGGGCGGCACGCCTGTGCCTCTGCCTTGTGCTGGCGCTCGCGTTTGCGGCACATGGCGTCGCCTGGGCCGAGGAGGCGCAGCCCGCCGAGGAACAGCCTCCCGCCGCCTCCACCGTAACCGTGAGCGTGAGCTTCGTCGGCCTGGACAAGGAGGAGTGGGACCGCGTCGACGGCCTCGCGCTGCCGCTTGGCGCGACGGCATGGGAGGCGACCACGGCCGCGCTCGTGCGGTCGCACCTCTACTACACGACCGACCTGCCGTCCTCGCGACAGTCGCTCGTGTCGCTCATGCGCACCCTCGAGGACGACCCGCTCGCGTTCGACCCGGCCACGGGGAGTGGGTGGCACCTCTATGTGAACGGCGACCGGTACCGTGGGCGTGCCTCGGAGAAGGAGCTTGCCGACGGCGATGACGTGTCGTGGCGCTACGAGGTGGGAACGATCGCGGTGAGCGTCTCGGTGGTGGGGCCGGGCGGCACGGGAGCGTCGTACTGGATAGAGCCGACGCCCGTGCGCATCTCGTATGGGCAGAACGCATGGGACGCCTCGCTCAAGGTGCTCGAGAAGAACGGGTACAAGAAGGGGCGCCTTCTGTCGTACTCGCTCGACGACGACGGGGGCGTGACCCTCCAGTCGCTGGCGGCCCTGGGCGAGAACGGCATTACGGGCGAGTCGTGGGGAGCGTTTCTCAACGGCTCCCCGGAGGAGGACATCGCGCACGTCTCGCTGGAGGATGGGGACAGCATCTGCTGGTACTACGCGGGCAACGGAGAGCAGTCCCTGCCCGCCTTTGTGGTTTCGAGCGGGGCGGCGTCGCCGTCGCCGGCGTCGCAGGTGCGCATCGAGGGGACCGTGGTGCCGCTGTGGTCCAAGTCCGTCGTGCGCGACGACGGGACGCTGGCGTGGCTCGGCAACGAGTCGGGCCTTCGGCTGAGCGGCACAGACACCCTAGTCGAGATGCTCACCTCCGAGGTCATCCTGCCCCACAACCTTCCTGCGATCGCCTCGCAGGGGGTGTGGCAGAAGAGTCTCGCGCGCGTGCTCGACGACATCGCGTACCTGGGTGAGGGCGGACTCGCATCGTCAAGCAGAGACGGCGGGATCTGCTATCTGGATGGTGGTGGGGAGGTCGTGAAGCTTGGCGTCTCGTAGGACGTCACGCATGCGCGATGCGGCGTCTCGTTGACGGGCGGGATGCGTCGCACCTTCCCCGGCTCTTGTGGGGTGATACTATGGCTCATGGGACAGGCAGGCACATGACGCAGCGGCGCGGTGCGCCCTGGCCCGTCGCGTTGGCGGTCGTGGCCGTGGTTGCCGTGGCCGCCTTGGTGGTCTTCGTGTGGCACCCGTGGGTCCGGTCCGCGGGTCAGGCGGCGGACACAGCGTCCGTCCGCGCCGACGCCGCAGGGCAAGAACGGCCTGTGGGGGCAGAGGATGGAACAGGCGAGGGGGAGGAGACGGGTATGAAGGACGAGCGGGCACCCAAGACCCAGTTGGCCGCCGACTTCATGGCGGGCAAGGTGCGCTCCGTTCGCCTGGTGGGAGACAGCATCACTGCCGGATTTGGCACCGACGGCTATCCCGAACCGGGCACTGACGACACGGGAAGCGTGATATACGACGACGGTGCGAGCACGGTGTTCTACGAGACACCCAGCGACGTCGTGTGCTGGGCCAACGAGTTCAGGACGTGGGCGGGCCAGCATGGGGTGCGAAGCTTCGTGAATGCCGGCATCAACGGTGCCTTTATGGCAGAGCTCGCGCAGAACCCCGAGGCATGGGTGGCCGAGGGCGCCGACGTGGTGGTCGTGGCGCTGGGCACCAACGATGCCGGGTACTATGGGCCCGAGGAGTACCGGGATGCCGCACAGACGGCGTTCGACTACGTCGAGCAGCATTGCTCCACGCTCGTGGTGATGTCGCCGGTGAGCGACCTCAGGCCGGAGAGCATGCTCGTGGAGCCGGCAGCGTCGTTGGGCGACGTGCTGCGCGAGATATGCGACGAGCGCGGGTACCTGTTCGTCGACGCGCGGGACGCCGTGTCGCCCGAGCAGTTCAACGACGACGACCTGCACCCCACGTCCGAGGGGTCCCTGGCAATATGGGAGTGCCTGCGCGCGACGCTCGGGCTGTAGCGCCGCACAATCGTCGTGTGTTATCGTTCGTGTTACCAAGGCGTTTCGCGGTGCCAATCGCCCAAAATCCCCCTTGTTTGGCGTTGCGCTCCTTGCTAACATGGGCACCCGGTCCACAAGCAGCAACCTCATACCCATCCACAGTGGCTTAGCGAACACCACCGCGCCACAACGCACGCCGGACCGCTTCGTCTCACACTTTCCTGCTGTGTCGGCGCCCGTCGCAGGGTGCCCGTTTTGGGTTGGGAGATGCTCCATGAGTAAGGCACGCGTGTACATTGACGGCCAGAGTGGCACGACCGGACTTCAGATCTTCGATCGCATCGGCAACCGAGATGACCTCGAGCTCATGCGCATCGACGAGGACAAGCGTCACGACCTCGACGAGCGTCGCAAGTTCATCAACGCGGCGGACGTCGTGTTCCTGTGCCTGCCCGACGCGGGTGCCAGGGAGGCCGTCTCGCTGGTGGAGAACCCGGACGTGTGCGTGATCGACGCCTCCACGGCGCATCGCACGGCCGAGGGTTGGACCTACGGCTTCCCCGAGCTGTGCGCGAGCCAGCGTGACGCGATTGCCGCGAGCAAGCGCATCGCCAATCCCGGGTGCCACGCCACCGGGTTCATCTCCGTAACAGCCCCGCTCGTCCAGGCGGGCATCGTTGCCGCAGACCTTCCGCTCACGTGCTTCTCGCTCACCGGATACTCGGGCGGCGGCAAGCGCATGATCGCCGACTACGAGGCCGAGGGTCGTCCCGACGCGCTGGATGCCCCGGGCATCTATGGCCTCACGCTCGCGCACAAGCACCTGCCCGAGATGCAGGTCGTGTGCGGCCTGTCGTGCGCCCCGGTGTTCCTGCCGGTGGTGGACGACTACTACAAGGGCATGGCGACCACCCTCATGCTGCACAACAGCCAGCTTTCGGGCGTGGACACGGCCGAGGACGTGCACCGCTGTCTGAGCGAGCACTATGCGGGCGAGCGGCTGGTGAGCGTCGCGCCGTTTGACGCGGCACAGCCCACACTGTATGCCAACCGACTTGCCGGTACCAACCAGCTCAAGATCGTGGTGTGCGGCAACGACGAGCGGACGACCGTCACGGCGCTGTTCGACAACCTGGGCAAGGGTGCCTCGGGAGCCGCCGTGCAGAACATGAACATCGTACTTGGCCTGGACGAGACGACCGGCCTCGTGTAACCCAACGTGTCTTGTGGGGGAGTCCCCCCGATCGAGACCCGAGAGAGGAAGCGGACATGATTCGACTTGATGAGCCCATGAGCCAGCACACGACGTTTAAGGTGGGTGGCCCCGCCGACGTGTTCGTGGCGCCGGCGGATGCAGACGAGCTGGTGGCGACCGTCGGCGCGTGTCGCAGGCTGGGCGTACCCTACTTCGTGCTGGGCAGGGGATCCGACCTGCTCGTGTCGGACGAGGGCTATCGCGGCGTGATGATCGCGCTGGACAACCTGACGGACATAACGGACGATGGCACGGCGCTCGTGTGCGAGGCGGGCGCGACGCTCGAGAGCGTCGCCGAGCGCGCGTGCGAGCTGGGCCTAGCGGGATTCGAGTTCGCCAGCGGCATCCCCGGCAGCGTGGGTGGCGCCTGCTTCATGAACGCGGGCGCCTACGACGGCTGCATGGCCGACGTGCTCGAGTCGGTGGATGTGCTCGACAACGACGGGGTCGTGCGCACGATTGGCGTGGAGGACCTCGAGCTGGGCTATCGCGCGAGCCGCGTGCGCACCGAGGGCTTGGTGGTGTTGCGTGCGCGCATCGCCCTCGCCCGTGGCGATGCGGCGGACGTGCGCGCCAAGATGGACGACCTCACCCGACGACGCGAGGAGAAGCAGCCGCTCGAGTATGGCAGCGCCGGGTCCACGTTCAAGCGCCCCGAGGGATACTTCGCCGGCAAGCTCATCATGGACGCGGGACTCAAGGGGTATCGGGTGGGAGACGCATGCGTCTCCACCAAGCATGCGGGATTCGTGGTGAACCTCGGCCACGCGACCGCGGCAGACGTCCGTGCCGTCATAGCGCACGTGCAAGACGAGGTCGAGCGCCAGTTTGGCGTGCGTCTCGAGCCGGAGGTTCGCTTCCTCGGTTTTTAGGCGCGCATGCGGGGCTCCCGTGCGGGAACCCTGCATGAGTCCATCCACGTGGGGTGGTGCTAGTTGCGCAGGGAGTTGAGCGGGGCGGGGAAGCGTCCTCCCCGACGGGCGAACACGCTTCCGGCATGCTGGTTGACGGGCATCACCGGCGCCGAGCCAAACAGGCCGCCAAACTCGAGCAGGTCCCCCTCGGCGTGCCCTATGGCGGGAATCAGGCGTACGGCGGTGGTCTTGCCGTTTATGACGCCAATGGCCATCTCGTCGGCGATGATGCCGGCGATGGTCTCCACGCTCGTGTCGCCGGGGATGGCGATCATGTCGAGTCCCACGGAGCACACGCAGGTCATGGCCTCGAGCTTCTCGAGCGTGAGCGCGCCGTCCTGTGCCGCACGGATCATGCCCGCGTCCTCGCTCACGGGAATGAAGGCACCCGAGAGCCCTCCCACGCTCGAGCTGGCCATCACGCCGCCCTTCTTTACGGCGTCGTTGAGCAGGGCCAACGCGCAGGTGGTTCCGGGGCCGCCGCACTCGCCCACGCCCATGATCTCCAGGATGCGCGCAACCGAGTCGCCTGCCGCGGGCGTGGGTGCCAGGGAGAGGTCCACGATGCCCTTCTCGGCTCCCAGACGACGGGCGGCCTCTCGGCTCATGAGCTCGCCCGCGCGGGTGATCTTGAACGCCGTCTGCTTGATGCGCTCGGCCACCGTCATGAGGTCCGCGTCGTCGGGCAGCTGCTCGAGCGCGGCCGCCATGACGCCCGGACCCGAGACGCCCACGTTTATTACCGCGTCGCACTCTCCCGAGCCGTGGATGGCGCCGGCCATAAACGGCGAGTCCTCCACCATGTTCGAGAAGACCACGAGCTTGGCCGCCCCGTAGCAGTCGGTGCTCGTCGTGAGCTCTGCCGCCTCGCGGATCTTGTGCGCCATGAGCAGGACGGCGTCCATGTTTATGCCCGCGCGCACGCTTGCGACGTTGACGCTCGAGCACACGCGGTCGGTGGTGGCCAGCGCGGCGGGAATCGACTCGATGAGACGGCGGTCGGTGTCGCCCGTGCCCTTGTGCACCAGGGCCGAGAACCCGCCCATAAAGTCGATGCCTAGCGTCTCGGCGGCGCGGTTCATGGCATGGGCGACGGGGGAGAGGTCGGCGTCGGGGCAGGGGGCCGCGATCTGGGCGATGGGGGTCACGGAGACGCGCTTGTTGGCGATGGGGATGCCGTACTCGCGCTGCAGGTCCCAGGCAACGTCCACCAGCCGCTCGGCGGCGTGCGTGATGCGGTCGTACACCTTGGTGCACAGACGATCCATCCGCTCGTCCGCGCAGCCATAGAGCGAGATGCCCATGGTGATGGTGCGCAGGTCGAGGTTCTGTTGGGACACCATGTTGCGTGTCTCGGCGACTTCCTCTGGGGTGATTGCCATGGCGTGGCTCCTCTCGTGTGATTGCGCACCTCATTGTACACGCAGCCCCTGCCTGCGTCGGCAATCTCGTGCGACGCAAAAACCATCTGGGCGCATAGGGGCTCAGCTCCCGGGCGTGCCGCTAGCGCAGCGCCTGCAGTACGATGGAGAGGACCATGGGCGCCCACGCGCAAAAGCTCTTTGGCTCTGCGGCCAGCTCGGCGGCCAGCTCGTCCACGCCCACCCATCGCACGTCGCACACCTCGAGGGGGTCGGGTGCCAGCTCCCCCCTGCAGCCGCCCACCAGCACGTGGTCGAACTCGTGCTCTGCGAGGCCGTTGTCGAACTCGGCGCGATAGGCGAACGAGCACAGCTCCCGCAGGTCGGTCGCCTCGCAGCCAAGCTCCTCCCGCACGCGCCGGTAGGCGGCCTCGACGGTGGCCTCGCCCGCGCGTGGGTGAGAGCAGCACGAGTTGGCCCAGAGGCCTCCGGAATGGTACTTGCCGTGCGCGCGGCACGAGAGGAGAAGCTCGGGTCCCGCGTCTCCCTCGCGCACCAGTGCCACCGAGAACGCGCGATGCAACAGGCCGTCCGTATGGGCCTCGACCTTGTTCGCTGTTCCCGTTTGGCGGTCGAGCCCATCGACTAGGATCAGCATGTCCTCTCGTGCCGGGTCTGTGGCAAGCGCGTCGATCATGTCCGTTCCCTCTCTCGTGTCTGGACCATCCCGCCAAGGACCGTCCGTCGGGGACCGTCCCTTCCGGACCAGTCCGTCGGGGACCGTCCCCTTTGGACGGGTTATCCCAACAGGGGCTGGTCGAAGGCGTAGAGCGCCAGGTTGATCTCGTAGATGTCGTATATCCCGCGGTCGATGAAGTACTCGACGATCACGTCGCGCTCGTCGGCATGGGTCAGCGCGAAGCCGGCCCGCTCGAGCAGCAGCCTCGTCTCGTCGGACGAGAGCTCGAGCGCTATGGCCAGCGCGAGCACCGTCTGCTTCTTGGGCTGGTACGACCTGTTGCTGCGAATCTTCGAGAAGTGCTGTCGGCTCATGTTCGCCCGCTTGTACACCTCGCTGTCCTTGAGGCCGCGCTCGTCTATCATGCGCATGAGCGTGGTGGAGAAGGACGCGTCGAGCCTCTTGAGCAGGCGCTCCAGCATGCCTTGCGTGCCTCCCAGCGTGACAGAACGCCCCCTGCCCCTGGGACTTGCGCCCGGTGGCGAGGGAGCACATGGGGCGGACGTCGGTTCGCTGGACTCAACCACCCACGTCGAGGACTCCTCCTGCGAACTCCAAGCCTCCGGAGCGTTGCGCATCGCTGGCTGGCTGTCCGCGTACGTACCCTCAAAGCCCTCGCGGCGCCGGAAGGGACTCCTGCGCACATAGAGGTCGTTGATGTACTCCGTGATGTGCGCGAACCGCCCGTGGCCCGCCCGCAGCGACGCGGCGTCAAAGATGGTGAGGAACACGTCCATCTCGTGGGTGTCCAAGAACGCCCGTATCTCGCCGATCGCCACATCGATGGCCTGGTCCTTGGGATACCCATAGATGCCCGACGAGACGAGCGGGAAGGCGATTGACGTGTCGCCCAGCTCGTGTGCGAGCGTGAGCGCCGTGCGATAGCAGCCGCGCAGTGCCAGCTCCTCCCCGTGGGACCCTCCGCGCCAGATGGGGCCCACGGTGTGGATCACGTGCCGGGCGGGTAGCCGAAAGGCGGGCGTGGCCACGGAGTTGCCCGTGTCGCAGTGGCCGATGGCGTCGCAGGCAGCCTGGAGCTCTGCCGGCCCCGCAGCCGCAAAGATGGCGCCGCACACGCCACCGCCCATGAGGAGCTGCTCGTTGGCTGCGTTCACGATGGCGTCCACCTGCATGTGCGTTATGTCGTTGCGCACGACTCGAAATGGCATGGGTGTCTCCTTCCTGCCATGCGCGGCATGCTCTTGCACTAGTATAGCGGTAGGGTGCGACGCGATGCCCTCTGGGTCCAACGCCGTTTGTCCTGCACATGCCGCAAGATGCTCCAATCTGCCCGGCATCATAACGGGCAAGTCATTCATACTATATATGTAGGGTAGGCGTCTTGGGGTGCGCGACGGAGGAAGTCATGGGCAACGTGTGGGTTCTGGGCAGCATGGGATGGATGCCGGGTGCTGGGCGGCAGAGCGCGTGCGTCCTTGTGGAGCTCGAGGGCGAGCTCATCATGCTCGACGCAGGCACGGGCGTTGCCAACCTGGCCCAGTTGGAAGATGTGCTGAGGAGCCACAACCGCCTGACCGTCTTGCTCTCCCACTATCACCTGGACCACATGGTGGGCCTCATGTACCTCAGCCGGTTCGCGAGGGACCTGCAGGTGGAGGTGCGCGGTCCCGGACGGCCAGTGTATCCCCGCTCAACGCGGGCGTATGCGTCGGACCTTCTGCAGCGTCCGTTCTACGCGGCGGGGCCGATGGGATTCTCGCGAGACGTGCGCTACGAGGACTACGGGGGAGAGGGCTTCCTGGTGGGGCGCGTACCCGTGCGCGTGAGGAGGCAGCGCCACTCGTCCCCCTCGTTCGAGCTGCGCCTGGGCGACGCGCTCACGTATGCTACCGACACGCGCTTCGATGCGGACGCGTGGATCGGCTATCCCAAGACGGAGGTCCTGCTGCACGAGTGCTGGCAGCTCGACGAGGCCGACATGCGCCACACGAGCATAGGGGCCCTCACGACGGGCCTTCCGCATAACACCTTTGGGCGCGTGGTCCTCGTGCACCAGAACCCCGCGTGGACCGAAGACGATCGCACAAAGGTGGGTGCCATCGCCTCCTCACGGGGATTCATGCTCGCAAGCGATGGCATGCACCTCTTGGTCTAACCGGGGGAGGTCGCCGCACGCGACGTGCGTGCCAAGGCGGCTGGCGCATGCACAGGTAGGCCCGCAACGTTGCCCCCTGCGAGGCGCAAGGCATGCTACCATGCTTCTTGCTGTTCGAATCACAGGGGATGCGGCGGACCGAGAGGTGGGCATCGTGGCGAAGAACGAGTACAACTGGAACACGTTTATGGAGAGAAGGCAGACCCAGCTGTTCCTCTATGGCATTTGCGTGGTGTGCTGCCTGTTCTATGCGGTGGACGGCGTGCTGGAGCTCATGTCTCCCGAGCGCTCGGCCGTCATGATCGAGCGAATGGGATCTGCAGGCTACTACGCCATGACCATCATACGCACGGTCGTGCTCGTCATCACGGCCGTGGCATTCGGCCGCGTCGCATACAAGAACCTCAAGGACAAGCAGTAGCCCCGTTCTTGCTTCCATCGACACCACGTGCGATACAATACACATGGTTATGAGTTCGGATTGGGGAGGTAGGCATGGCAATTCACAACGCGACACCGGCAACAGACGGCAACCAGTACGTGGCACCCGAGCAGCGTGACGGCGACCAGTCTGTCGTGTTCTTTACGCGGGACCTCTCGGCAGGCGGCCTGCGCAAGGCGTTCGTAAAGGTGGCGGGCGCACTCGACGGAAGGGTCGCCATCAAGCTCCACACCGGCGAGAAGGACGGTCCCAACATCATTCCGCGTCCGTGGGTGGCAGAGCTCGTGGACAAGGAGCTGCCCGACGCCACCATCGTCGAGACCAACACCTACTACGAGGGCGACCGCGCCACCACCGAGAAGCACCGCGAGACAATCGCCTACAACGGCTGGACGTTCTGCCCGGTGGACATAACCGACGAGGACGGCTACGTGGAGTGGCCGGTGGAGGGCGGCAGATGGTTCGATACCATGGCCGTGGGCGCCAACCTCGAGCACTACGACTCCATGCTCGCCCTCACGCACTTCAAGGGTCACATGATGGGTGGCTTTGGCGGCTCGAACAAGAACCTGGGCATCGGCTGCGCCTCGGGCAAGGAGGGCAAGAAGTGGATCCACTCACAGACGTCCGACAATGGCGCCAGCTGGGGCAGCCAGTGGTCGGTTGCCGAGGAGGAGCTGATGGAGAAGATCAGCGAGTCCACCAAGGCGACCATCGACCACTTTGGCGAGCACATCGTGTACGTTAACGTCCTGCGCAACATGAGCGTGAGCTGCGACTGCGAGGGCACCGCGGCACAGCCCGTGGTGACCCCCAACGTGGGGATTCTCGCCTCCACCGACATCTGCGCCATCGATTGCGCGTCCGTGGACCTGGTGATGGCCATGACGAGCGCCGGCCTGGTGCACAATCACGACCTCCAGGACCGCATGACGTCGCGGCACGGATTCCGGCAGCTTTCCTACATGCACGAGCTGGGCATGGGCAACTGGCGCTACACCCTGCGCGACCTGGACAACGGGGAGGCGGAAGTGAGCCTTGCCGATGCCGTCGCACACGTGGTTCCCTTCCAGGGATAGCGAACGGAGCCGCCTTCGCCCGCGGCCACAACCGGAGCCCACAGCTGGAGCCTCTTGCTCCCACCTTGTCGCCCCGCACGGGATGTCCCCGCGCGGGGCGTCCTGTATACTGATTGAACATGGTGAGGGAGGTTGGCTATGGGCTACGACCGTTTTCCAGAGACCGTGGTCGAGGGATTCGACCAGGATGCGCATGAGGGCACCGCGGCCCTTGCGCGCGTGTTCGCGCGCATGGGGGAGGCACGGGACTGCACGCTTGTGGTGGAGTGCTATCCGGGCGTGGGAGACGAGGTGCTCGAGCTGGTGCGCTCGGCCTTCCGTCCCAACGTGGTGATACGTGCCGACGAGGTGTTCCTGGACGGGGAGCGGATGGAGGCGCGGATGCGCCCGTTCCTTACAGACGATCGCGTGCGTGGGGTCATGTGCTATGGGCGCATGGAGGACTTCGTGGATACCGACGCGCTGCGCGCGGCGCGGGCAAGCGTGCCTGCGCGTGGTCGTACGCTTGTGTACGGAGTGGGTGCGGGACTGGTCGCAAGTGGCGACGTGTTCGTGTACTGCGACATGGCGCGCTGGGAGATCCAACTGCGGTATAGGGCCGGCATGCCCAACTTTCGCGCGCACAACGAGGGCGAGGACGTGCTGCGCAAGGTGAAGCGCGGGTACTTCGTGGAGTGGCGCATCGCCGACAAGCGCAAGATGGAGGTCTTCGAGCGCATGGACTACCTGCTCGACTCCAACGTCGCGGGAACTCCCAAGCTCGTTTCGGGCAACGCGCTGCGTGAGGGGCTGCGGCAGGTGGCGCGCACGCCGTTTCGTCTGGTTCCGTACTTCGACCCGGGCGTGTGGGGCGGACAGTGGATGAGGCGCGTGTGCGGCCTGGACGACGAGGCATCCAACTATGCATGGTCGTTTGACGGCGTGCCCGAGGAGAACAGCCTGTATCTGCGCTTTGGAGACGTTCGCATAGAGGTGCCGGCGCAGGACCTGGTGATGTACCAGCCCGTCGAGCTGCTGGGCATGGGCAACTATTGCCGCTTTGGGGCCGAGTTCCCCATCCGATTCGACTTTTTGGACACCATGGGCGGGCAAAACCTCAGCCTGCAGGTGCATCCCATGACGGAGTTCATACGCAGCAGGTTCGGAATGACCTACACTCAGGACGAGAGCTACTACATCCTCGATGCCGAGGATGGGGGATGCGTGTATCTGGGACTCAAGGACGGAGTGACCAGCGACGAGCTTGCACACGGGCTGTGCGAGGCGCAGCGTGGTGCCGGCTTCGATGCCGAGCGTTACGTAAACCGCTTTCCCGCGCGCAAGCACGACCACTTCCTCATTCCGGCGGGTACCGTGCATTGCTCGGGTGCGGGGACCATGGTGCTGGAGATTTCGGCCACGCCGTACAACTTTACCTTTAAGCTCTGGGACTGGGACCGCCTTGGGCTGGACGGCCTCCCGCGTCCCATCCACCTCGATGACGGCTTGCGCAACATCCAGTGGGACCGTACGACGGACTGGGTGCGCAAGAATCTGGTCAATGCGGTGCAGGTCGTCCACGATGGCGAGGACTATCTGGAGGAGCACACCGGCCTGCACGAGCTCGAGTTCATAGAGACGCGACGGGTGAGCGGCCAATGCGCCACGTGCCACGATGCGACGGGCGGATTCAACATGCTCAACCTCGTGGAGGGCACGTCGGTGGTCGTGGAGAGCCCAGATGCGACGTTCGCACCGCTCGTTGTACACTACGCCGAGACGTTCGTGGTCCCCGCGGCCTGCGGCCGGTACACGATTCGACCTGAGCGCGAGGGCGAGCGATACGTGGTGATAAAGGCCTACGTTCGCCAACGCTAGCCGGTGCACGGGGCCGAATCCGCAGACGAGAGCAAACGGCTATGCGGGCGCCTGGTCGAGCTCGCGCAGGATGCCGCGGGCGAACGGCACCGCGACGAGCGCGGTGAGGACGTCGGCGACCGGTTGTGCGATCTGCACGCCAAGCATGCCCAGGAGGGGCGGCAGCACCAGCACGACCGGCCACAGCATGAGGCCGAGACGGCACGCGCCGACGAAGGTGGCGCGCCACATCTTGCCCGACGTCTGCAGCAGGAAGTTGGTTGCCATCGCGATGCCGCCAAAGGACATGGTGAGGCTGCAGGCACGCAGCGTCAGGGTGCCAAAGGCGACCACGGCCGGGTCGTCCCTAAACACCGCGATGAGCTGCGGCGCAAACGCGAACGTCGCGATGCCGACGGCGCCCACCGACACCATGGACATCCTAATGGTGGTAAAGAACGCCTCGCGTATGCGGTCGTATCGTCGTGCGCCCAGGTTATAGCCGGTGATGGGCTGGAACCCCTGCCCAATGCCGATGAGTACGAAGTTGCCCACGCTCGTGATGCGCTGCACCACGGCGATGCCGGCCACCGCGGCGTCGCCAAACGGCGCGGCCGCGTTGTTGAGCAGCGACGTAGCCACGCCCAACGTCACCTGGCGGGCAAACGACGGCACGCCGCCGTTGTTGATGGTGCGGACCATCTCCAGGTTGGGGGCGCGCACGTGACGCAGGCCCAATGGAGTGATGCCAATGCGGTTCATCTCGACGAGTAGCAGGACGAAGCTCGTCGCCTCGCTCACCACGGTAGCCCACGCGCTGCCTGCGATGCCCATGCCCAGGCAGAATATGAACAGGGGAGTGAGGATCGTGTTGAGGACCGCACCCGCCACCATGCACAGCATGGAGTAGAACGACTCGCCCTGGAATCGCAGCTGCATGTTCATGAGAAAGCCGCAACCGATGAAGGGAGCGCCCAAAAGCAGAATGCGAATGTAGGAGCGCGCGTACGGCATGATGGTCGGCGTCGCGCCGCCCAAGAGGCACAGCTGGTCCAACAGCAGGGTTCCCACCACGGCGATGAGCGCCTCGATGGCTATGGTCATCGCGATGCCGGTGTTGACGTAGGCAGTGGCCTCCTTGGTCTTACCGGCACCCAGGCATCTGCTCATGTGGATGCCCGTTCCCTGCGCGAAGTAGAACGCGACGGACTGTATGACCGTTGAGGTGACGAGCGAGACGCCCACCGCGGCACTCGCGCTGGTGGAGCCCATCTGTCCCACGAAGAACGTGTCAGCAAGGCCGTAGACCGTCGTCACGATGTTGGCAAAGATGGCCGGTGCGGCGAGCGAGAGGATGAGCGGACCCACGGGGCGCTCGAGCATCTCCTTGCGCTTCTCCTCGGGCGTCTGGTTGGACGGCAGTATGAACGATGCGGGTGGCTTCATATGAGGAATGGTAGCGCTTCGAATCCGGCGCCTCAAGCATGCCGCGAATCAAGGGATGGCAGGTTTTCGCGATCAATCGGCACGGAGCAACGCGAGCATGTCCTTGGGGGAGAGGGCGGCGACCGTCGCCTTGCGGAGCAGCTGCTGGTCACTGGTTACCAAGAAATCCGCGTCGGCTCGCTCGGCGGCGGCCAGCACGAAGTTATCCTCCAAATCGCCGTGCAGAGCCCGATACTTGCGTGCAAGCCATACGTCGCTGCCGTCCATGCCCACCGCGGTCGCCAGTTCGCACAGGTTGTCCACGCATCCCCATGCCACCTCCGCGATGGCGCGGGCGTCGGTCTCCTGCACGGCTCCCCGTTCCTCCCGCACCATCTGCTTGAACGTGCGGGAAATCATGTAGTGAACGTCCACGATGGCGCGAGCGGGAAACAGAAGCATGTGCCTCTGCTCGAGTGCAAGGTCTATGAGCTGCCTCGAATCGGCGGATGAGGGTCTTGTGGGAAGGTACTCGTCAAGCAGCACGTTGGTGTCGAGGAGTAGGCGAAGCGGATGCCTCTTCACAGGATTCCCCGCTCTTCCAGGCGATCTGCAATGGCATCCTCACGCAGGTCCTTCCAGTCTGTGTTTGCGGATACGAGCGCTGTGGTTTCCTGGCTCAACCCAAGCTTGGCCATGCCCTCCGCAAAGAGCTGCTCGCCCCGGGCCACGTTCGGCTCTGTGTGCGCAGGTTTCTCGGACTGCGCGGGTTCCTGCGTGCGTGTGGTGCCTTGTAATACCTCAAGCAGCTGATGCAGACCCTCGCTGCCCGATGCCACCTTTTGCCACACCAGGCGAACGAGCTTGGTTTGAGATATGCCCGCCTCGGCCAGCACCTGGTCCCCTGACGACTTAAGACCTTGGCTCATGCGCGCGTTGAGCTGTGCGGTAGCGTCCATGGTGTTTCCCTTCTCTACTGCTTTTGCTTTATAAGATAAAGCAAAAGCTAGCATAGTACAAGCAGACGCTGTGGCTTACCGATTCGCGGATTTGGGCCGGCGGCCGCAAAAGTGGCCCAGCTGCTCCAGTCGTCCGCTCCGATCGGCGCGGGTGCGTCACGCCATGTCATTCCTGTATACTCAATATATGCATACGAATCGCCATATCAAACAGTTTGCGAGTGGGGTGCCTATGGACGAGATACGGGTAATCGAGGTCAAGCGCTCGGTGTTCGAGAGCAACGACCGCGAGGCGGACAGACTGCGCGCGGAGCTGCGGCAACGTGGCACCTTCCTGCTCAACCTCATGAGCTCGCCGGGGTCGGGCAAGACCACCACGCTGGAGCGGACCATCGAGGCGCTGTCCGACGAGCTGCGCATTGCGGTTATGGAGGCCGACATCGACTCCGACGTGGACACGCGCCGTGTGCTGGCCAAGGGCGTCCGCGCCATCCAGCTGCACACGGGTGGCATGTGCCACCTGGACGCGGGCATGACACGCCAGGGCATCGACGAGTTGGGTACGGATGACACCGACCTCGCGTTTTTGGAGAACGTGGGCAACCTGGTGTGTCCCGCCGAGTTCGACACGGGAGCCTCCGCCAACGCCATGATCCTCTCGGTGCCGGAGGGGGACGACAAGCCGCTCAAGTACCCGCTCATGTTCCAGGTGTGCGACGTGGTGCTGGTCAACAAGATGGACGTGGCGCCCTACTTCGACTTTAACCTGGACCGCCTGCGTGCCAACGTGGCACGGCGCAACGAGCGGGCCCGCGTGATTCCCATAAGCGCCAAGACGGGCGAGGGCATGGACGACTGGTACGAATGGCTGCGCGAGCAGGTGCGCGCCTGGCAGGCATAGCAAGACGCTGCGACGGGGAGGAGAGGACCTATGGCAGATCGCATTGACTGGAACGACGTTACGCTCACGGGTACGGAGGGCTTCCAATACCTGCGCGAGAGCATGCGCGGCGACCTTACCGACGAGGAGATTGCCGCTCGCAACCAGATTCCCACCACGGCGCCCGACGGCAAGCCGCATCGCATCATCGCCGAGGAATACATGTCGGAGAACGAGGACGCGACGCACTACAAGCCCGCGTCGCCCGACGATCCCGGCCCCGCCGCCGAGCTGCCGTTCAAGCCGGGCGTCCTGCGCGAGGCGAAGAAGATCACCGACCGCATCCCCGTAAAGCTGGGCCTGCACAAGCTCACCGCCGATGACCCGGAGTACTGGGGCCTGGGCAGCGTGATGACCGAGGAGGAGGCCGAGCTCACGCGCCACATGAAGGTGCGCGTGCCCGAGACGTTCGAGCAGGTCGTGGCAGGCTGCGGCAAGCCTGCCGAGCGCGTGCAGGAGCTGCTCGACGACCTGTCGTACAAGGGCATCATGGAGTACAACTGGGAGAACGAGGACGGCAAGAACCCGGAGGGCGTAAAGCGCTACGTGCTGCCGCGCTACGTGCCCGGCTCCGCGGAGTTTACGGTTATGAACCAGCGCCAGCTGGAGGAGCACCCCGAGCTGGGCACCTTCTTTGAGCGCATGACCTACCTGCCGCTTACCGTGGCGACCAAGATGGTGCCGCCGGGAGGTGCCGGCATTGGCATGCACACCATCCCCGTGGAGCGCGCCATCAAGCAGGAGAGCCACTCCGTGAGCGTGGAGCACCTCTCGCACTGGCTCAAGAAGTACGACCACTACGCGGCCAGCTCCTGCTCGTGCGCGCTGGCCGAGCGCGCCCGCGGCGAGAACGGCGGCCGTGACCCGCAGGAGTGGTGCATCGGCATCGGTGACATGGCCGACTACCTGGTGGAGACCGGCAAGGGCCACTTCATCACCTACGACGAGGTGATGGACATCATAGAGATTGCCGAGCACAACGGCTACGTGCACCAGATAACCAACATCGACGGCGAGAACAAGATCTTTGCCATCTGCAACTGCGACGTGAGCGTGTGCTACGCGCTGCGCACGAGCCAGCTGTTCAACACCCCCAACATGAGCCGCTCCGCCTACGTGGCACACGTGGACCAGGAGAAGTGCGTGGCCTGCGCGGGCTGCGTGGAGGTGTGCCCGGCGGGCGCCGCGCAGCTGGGCCAGAAGCTCGAGACGGCAAACGGTCCCATCACCTATCCGCGCCAGCCCCTGCCCGACGCCCGTGGCTGGGGAGAGGACGACTGGGACCCCGACTACAAGACGAACAACCGCATCGAGTGCCACGACACCGGCACCGCGCCGTGCAAGACGGCATGCCCGGCGCACGTGAGCGTTCAGGGCTACCTGCGCCTGGCGGCACAGGGCCGTTACCGTGACGCGCTTGCCCTCATCAAGCAGGAGAACCCGTTCCCGGCCGTGTGCGGTCGCGTGTGCAACAAGCGCTGCGAGGCGGCCTGCACGCGCGGAATCGTGGACGAGGCCGTGTCCATCGACGAGGTAAAGCGCTTCGTTGCCCAAAAGGACCTGGAGGCCGAGCATCGCTATGTGCCGGAGCCGCGCATTCCCTCCACCCGCGGGCGCCTGCCGCAGAAGATCGCCATCATCGGCGCGGGTCCTGCGGGCCTCACCTGCGCGTACTACCTGGCCAACATGGGCTACAACCCCACCGTGTTCGAGCGCGACGAGCTCCCCGGTGGCATGCTCACCTACGGCATTCCCAGCTACAAGCTGCCCAAGGACCTGGTCGCGGCCGAGATCGACGTGATGCGCGAGATGGGCGTGGAGATCCGCTGCGGCGTCGAGGTGGGCACAGACGTGACCATCGCCGAGCTGCGCGAGCAGGGCTTTGAGGGCTTCTATGTGGCCATTGGCTGCCAGGGCGGACGCATGGCCGGCGTGCCGGGCGAGGACGCGCCCCAGGTGAGCACGGCCGTCTCGTTCCTGCGCACCGCGCTCGGCGACCCCACGCACGAGGTGGACGGTCCCACGGTGGTCATTGGCGGCGGCAACGTGGCCATAGACGCCGCGCGCGTATCGGTGCGCTGCGGCTCGAGCAAGGTCACCATGGTGAGCCTGGAGCAGCGCGAGCAGATGCCGGCGCTGCCACACGAGATCGCAGAGGCCGAGGAGGATGA
Organism: uncultured Coriobacteriaceae bacterium; assembly: GCA_902793195.1. Taxonomy (GTDB): domain Bacteria; phylum Actinomycetota; class Coriobacteriia; order Coriobacteriales; family Atopobiaceae; genus RUG440. The sequence goes on from CADBCS010000001.1 coordinate 147,945, forward strand.
CGTCGAGGTCTCGTGCGGCTGGGGTCCCAAGCAGGTGGAGACCGACAAGGACGGCAACGTGTGCGGCGTCACGCTCAAGCGCTGCACGAGCGTGTTCGCCGAGGACGGCTCGTTCGCACCGGTCTACGACGAGGACGACACCATAACCATTCGCTGCAGCAACGTGGTGCTGGCCATTGGCCAGGCCATCGAGTGGGGCAACCTGCTTGAGGGCACGGCCGTGGAGTTTGGGCGCGGCAACGGCCCCGTGGCGGACGCCAAGACCTACCAGACCGCCGAGCCCGACATCTTTGTGGGCGGCGACGTGTACACCGGCCCGCGCTTCGTTATCGACGCCGTTGCGGCGGGACACGAGGCGGCCATCTCGCTGCATCGCTTCGTACAGAAGGGTTCCTCGCTCACGGTAAGCCGCAACCAGCGGCACTACGTGGAGCTAGACAAGTCGGCCGTCGTGCTGAACCCCGGCAGCTACGACCACGCGGGGCGCCAGGTTCCTGCCTGCGCCAAGGTGGACAACGTCGTGCATCGCTGGGACGATCCCACGCGCACCTTCACCGAGGAGCAGATTCGCATAGAGACGGCCCGCTGCCTCTCGTGCGGCGCGAGCGTGGTCGACCCCAACAAGTGCATCGGCTGCGGCCTGTGTACCACGCGCTGCGAGTTCGACGCCATCCACCTGCATCGCGACAACCCCGAGGCGTCCACCATGATGCGGGCGGAGGACAAGGTGAAGGCCGTGCTTCCCTATGCCGCCAAGCGTGGCATCAAGATCCTGCGCGGCAAGTTCGGGCGGAAGCAGGCATAGCTCGTGCACGAGCTGGGCATCGTCTTCCACATGATAGACACCCTCACGGAGGTGGGCGCCGAGAACGGGCTCACCTCCATCGCCCGCGTGACGCTGGATCTGGGCGAGGTGACGGGCGTGGTACCTAGCTACCTGCTCGACTGCTGGCGCTGGGCGGCCGATCGCACCGAGCTTCTGCATGGCGCCGAGCTCGACGTGTGCCAGATCGATGCCGTCACGGTGTGCAACGACTGCGGACGCACCTATGCCACGCTTGAGCACGGCAAGGTGTGCCCGCACTGCGCGAGTGACAACACCGAGCTGCTTCATGGTCTGGAGATAGAGATACGCGAGGTCGAAGGCGCCTGAGGCGCGCGGCGAGCAAGGCGTCTTGGCGCCCTCGCTAACCCTGCCGTCCGCGGCGCCTGGAGAGCACGCGTTCCATCACCTTGCCAAACGTGGCTGCCAGCACCTGCTGGAAGGGAGTTCCCATAATGGCGGGGAACAGGACCTCGGGACCGAAGTACTGGGCCGCGAGCACGGCGCCTGCGGTGATGTTGCGGATGCCGCACAAGAAGGCGACGGCGACGAAGCGTTGCTCGTTGTTCCCGGCGACCCGTCCCGCGATCACCATGCCGAGCACGAACCCACCCACCACGAAGCAGAGCACGAGGCACATGACGCCCGCGAGCTGCGGGGTGAGGTGCAGCAGGTGGTCCGAGATGCCCGTGGCGTTGGTGGCCACGATCAGCGGCAGCAGCAGTCGCGACGCGGGCATGAGCACCGGGGACAGCACGCGTTCGCCCCAACCGTGCGTTCGCATGTTGAGCACGGTCGCTGCCAGCGCAGGCAACGCGACCATGTATGCCATGTTGCCCATCATCCCTGGCGCGTCCACTTCGATCGTGGCGCCAAGGAGCAGCTGAATCGTGGCGGGGATAGTCACCGGCGAGATGAGCGACGAGACGAGCAGGGCACAGAGCCCCAAGGCCACCTCGCCCTCGAACATGCCGACCCACATGATGGCGGATGCGCCGATGGGCACCGAGTTGGCGAGGACGACACCTGCGGTGGTGGGGGAGTCGGACCCGAACACGAGGCTCGCGATCGCAAAGACGAGCACGGGGGCCACCACATGGACGAGGGCGATGACCACCAGGAGTGCGACGGGTCGCTTGAGGGCGACGCGCATGGCGCCCAGGTTGTTGGAGAGCGAGTTCTGAAACGTCATGAAGGCAAAGAGAGTGGGGATGGTCGGCTTGAGCGGGAGCAGCGTTTGGGGAAACAGCACGCCCACGGCGACGCCGATCGGCACGATAAGGGTGAGGTGACTGCCGACCAGGCGGCCGATTGCCTGCCAATGCCGCTGCATCCCGTGCCTCCTCGCCAACGTGGCCTCGCATTGGTACCATGGTGCCACAACGAGCAACGGAGGATGCAATGGCCAGCGACTTGGTGAGGTTTTCTGTAACAATGCCCGAGGGGCTGCTCGAGCAGCTCGACGCATATGTCGACAGGCGGGGTACGAGGCAGAACCGCTCCGAGGTCCTGCGCGACCTTGTGAGGGAGCGGCTGGTAGACGAGTCGCTCGAGGTGCCCGACGAGGAGGTCATCGGCTCCATAACCATGGTGTACGACCACCACACGCCAGGCCTCTCGGAGCGTCTGGACAAGATCCAGCACCGCCATCACACCGAGGTGCTCAGCACGATGCACGTGCACCTCAACCACGACGACTGCCTGGAAATCCTGGCCGTGCGCGGCCCGGGTCACCTCATTGCCAACATGGCCGACTGCATGCTGGGCATCAAGGGCGTCCACTACGGGCGCTTGTGCTGCGTCGCCACCCGCGACCAGGAGTAATGCATCGGAGTCGCGCGCCAGGCGCCTGCGTTTTGGGTGCTCTATGCGTGGTTGCGGCCATAGAGTGTTACGACTACAATATTCGTAACACTATGGAAGGAGTCCCATGCACATTCCCGAGAACTACCTGAGCCCACAGACCTGCGGCGTGTTTGGGGTCGCGATGGTACCCATACTGGTTCACGCCACCCGCAAGGTGCGCGCGGAGGTACCTGCCGAGAAGATTCCGCTCATTGGAGTTGCGGCTGCGTTCAGCTTTCTGTCGATGATGTTCAACATCCCCATTCCCGGAGGCACGACCGGCCATGCCGTGTGCGGAACGCTGATCGCCATACTGTTTGGCCCATGGGCGGCCGTGCTGGCGGTGAGTGCGGCCCTCGTCATTCAGGCGCTTCTGTTTGGCGACGGCGGCGTGCTCGCATTGGGTGCAAACTGCTTCAACATCGCCTTCGTGTTGCCCATGGTGGGCTTTGGCGTGTACTCGTGGGTTCGCGATCGTACCAGCAACGATCTGCTCGCGGCGGGTGTGGGATCGTACGTGGGCCTCAATGCCGCGGCGTTGTGCACGGCCATCGAGTTTGGCATCCAGCCCATGCTCTTCCACGACGCGGCAGGTCAGGCGCTGTACTGCCCGTACCCGCTCAGCGTGTCGGTGCCTGCCATGATGCTCGGCCACCTTACCATGTGGGGTGCTGCCGAGGTGCTGTTTACGGTGGGCATCCTCGCGTTCCTCAAGAACGCCGCCCCGAGTTTTGGAATCGAGACCGGCACCGCGACCTCCAAGAGCACGATCGTCCCTGCGGTGATCCTGTTGGCCGTGCTGGCGTTGGCAACACCCCTTGGACTCATCGCCGAGGGCGATGCCTGGGGAGAGTGGGGTGCCGAGGACCTCGCGCAGATGGTGGGCTACGAGCCTGCAGGGTTCTCGGGTTGGGAGTGGGGTGCCATCATGCCCGACTACACGCTGGCCGGACTGCCCGACTTCGTTGCCTACATACTCTCGGCGGTCATAGGCATCGCCCTGCTCGTGCTTGTGTTCCGCCTCATCGGTCTGGGTCGCCGCACACAGCCCGACTTCGGTTAGCCGGGGCATATGGACGAGCGCTACACGGACAAGGAGCTTCCGTCCTGGCTGCTAAAGGGGCAGGACTACGAACCCGCCGCAGATCGCGACGGGTTCGTGACGCGCACGTTCCTTCAGCTGTCGGGCATGCTCGCCCAGCTGCGCTTTGACGGCGCGGGGCGCTCGGTCCACGCGCCTCACGTGGCGATGGAGCTCTGCTGCGTACTGGCGTGCATCATACTCACCTCGCTTGCTACCAACTTCCTCTTTGTGTGCGTGATGCTGGCGATCATGCTCGTGCGCGCCTGCATGCTGCCGGCCAGAGTGCTGGGAAGGTTCGCGAGGGTGACGCTTGCCGCTGCAACGCTCACGCTTCTGGTGATGCTGCCCGCCGTGCTTGTGGGACAACCCCGATCGGCCATCACCCTTGCGACCAAGGCGCTCGTCTGCACCGGCATGGTGATGGAGACCGCGCTCACCACACCCGCGGCAGAGCTCACGGCCGCCCTGCGCACGCTTCGCGTGCCCTCCGTGGCGATCCTCACCTTGGAGCTTACGCTCCGCTCGATCGCAGATCTTGGGACGGTCGCCCTCAAGGTGCTCGAGGCGCTGAGGCTGAGGAGCGTTGGCAAGAACGACCGCAAGGCGTCGTCGATGGGCGGCGTGGGTGGTGTGGTGTTCGTAAAGGCCGCGCACCTCTCGCAGCAGACCTACGACGCCATGCGTTGCAGGTGCTTTACCGGCACCTACGACGTGGGACATGACATGGGGGAGAGGCACAGGGTCGCGAACGCCGCCTGCCTGGGGATGCTCGCGGCCCTTCTGCTGCTGTTCTTCTGTCTTGAGGGGATGGTGTAGATGTCACACGACCACGACGAGCCCGGTCTGCACAGAAAGCGATCGAACGACCGCACGCTCATAAGACTCGAGGACTACTGCTTCGCCTACGAGGACCAGCCCGTCCTGCGTCATGTGGACTTGGAGATCGGCGCGGGGGAGGCGGTGGTGCTCATGGGTGACAACGGGTCTGGCAAGTCCACGCTGCTGCGAGCCATCTGCGGCCTGGTGTTCCCCGCACGTGGTCGCTACCTGTTCGACGGCCAGGTGGTGGACGAGAGGTCCATGCGCGACCAGCGGTTTGCCAAGAGGTTGCATGCGCGCATTGGCTTCTTGTTCCAGGATGCGTCGGCGCAGCTGTTCTGCTCGAGCGTCGCGGACGAGATTGCCTTTGGGCCGCGTCAGATGGGACTGGCCGCGCACGAGGTGGAGCGCCGCGTGGACGATGCCTGCGCGCTTCTCGACATCGTGCACCTCCGGCACCGCGCGCCATATACCCTCTCGGGCGGAGAGCAGCGTCGGGTGGCGATTGCCAGCGTGCTCTCAATGAATCCCGACGTGTACTGCTTCGACGAGCCCCTCTCCGGGCTGGACGCGCGGACGCGGTCGTGGCTCGTCGGCTTTTTGGGGCAGCTCAAGGCCGCGGGCAAGACGCTGCTGGTGGCGACGCACGACCAGTCGCTTGCCGACGAGGTGGCCGACTGGTTCGTTTATGTGGGCGAGACGCACGGCTATCCCGACCGTCCGCACGTGCACATCAACATGTGAGCGGAATCGGCGCGCGGCCGCACCTTGCACCCAGCCATGCATTGAACGCTGCGCTAACAACCCATCATGCAGGAGCCGGTGCTCGGGCGGTCGCGGTCGCTCTTTACGTACTTGGTAGCCGCCGCGCGCATGTTGCACTCAAACAGCTCGAGCTCGCCGTCTATGTAGGGCTGGTACATGGCGTCGACGCCGCTGGAGAACCCCGACACGCTGTCGCATTCGCCATCCCATGCCAGCGCGTCCTGCACGATGCGCATGCGCTCCTCGCGCGTCGTGTCCTTGATGAGTTTGCTTCTCGCCATATCGACTCCCATCGTTCGTCTGCGCCTGAGGGTATCATATTCACCATAACAAGAGAAACGACAAGGAGGCGACCATGCCCTACAAGCTCTTGGCTCTCGATATGGACGGAACGCTGCTCACCTCAAACAAGCGCATCGCGCCTCGCACCAAGGAGTCCCTGGCGCGCCTCGATGCCGCCGGCATTCCCATTTCGTACTGCTCGGGTCGCTGCTTCAGCGAGTTGTTGGACTATCCGGCGGAGCTGCCGTTCGTGCGCTATGGCGTGCTTGCGAGCGGTGCGGTGGTGTACGACTTCGTTGCAAGGCGCACGCTTGCAATGCATGCGCTCGACCTGGACGTTCTGTTGCAGGCCATGCGCATCGGTGCGCGGGAGGAGACCATGGTGCATGTGATGTCCGCCTCGGTTTCGGTCGTGCGGCCGGCGGACATTCCGGTTATGGACCGCTTTGGGATGGGTGTCTACCAGGGCATGTTCGAGAGGATCTGCGTGCGTGCGGAGGACCTTGGCGCATGGGCGGCCGCCCATCCCGGCGAGGTGGTTAAGGTCAACTTCTATCACACGAGTCCGGAGGCGCGCGACCGCACGAGGGAGCGGCTGGTGGCCTCAGGCCTGCCGCTCACGCTCGCCAACGCCGAGCAGACGTCGGTGGAGTGCAGTGCGTTGGGCGTGAGCAAGGCACAGGGGCTCCAGACGCTGGCCGACTACGTGGGGTGCACCATGGCGGAGGTGGTGGCCGTGGGTGACTCCGACAACGACATGGCCGCGCTCGAGGCCGTGGGGCTGCCCGTGGCCATGGGCAACGCCACCGACGCCATCCGGGAGGTTGCGCACATGGTGGTTGCCGACAACGATCACGACGGCATTGCCCAGGCGGTCAGTCGAATCTGGGGAGTGTGAGCCCACTTCACCTTGGGGGGCATCCCTCATGCTCGTCCGTTACTCCCCTTCGAGGAACGCCCCGGTCTGGCGGTCCCAGAGGGACTCGTAGGTGCCGCCCGCGCGGGAGAGCTCCGTGTGGGTTCCGTCCTCGACGATGGCCCCGTCCTCAAGCACCACGATGCGATCGAGCGCGGCTACGGTGGAGAGGCGGTGGGCGACCACGATGCTCGTGCGCCCGCGCATGAGGTTCTGGAGGGCATCCTGGACGAGCGCCTCGCTCTCGCTGTCCAGCGCGGAGGTCGCCTCGTCGAGCACGAGGATGGGGCAGTCGGCAAGTATGGCGCGCGCGATGGCCACGCGCTGGCGCTGACCACCGGAGAGCTTTACGCCGCGCTCGCCGACCATCGTCTGAAAGCCGTTGGGGAGTCGGTCCACGAACTCGGTCGCGTTTGCGAGTCGTGCCGCCTCGCGTATCTCGTCGTCGGTGGCACCCGGCCTTCCGTAGGCGATGTTCTCGCGGATGGACCGGTGGAAGAGCAGCGCCTCCTGCGGCACGTAGGCGATGCTGCGTCGCAGGCTCTGCTGGGTGCAGGCGGAGATGTCCTGCCCGTCGAGCAGGATGCGTCCGCCCTGGACGTCCGAGAGGCGCAGCAACAGCTTGGTGAGGGTCGTCTTTCCCGAGCCGGAGTGTCCGACCAGTCCCATGCGCTGGCCGGCTGGTACGTGGAGGTCCAGGTCGCGGAACACGTAGTCGTCATTCGAGGCGTCGGGGTAGCGGAAGGACAGGTGCTCAAAGTCGATGGCCCCCTGAGTCACGGCGAGCTCCGGCGCCCCGGGCCTATCTTCAACAAGACGCGGCTCGTCGAGGATCTTGGTCATCTCGGCGGCATCGCCCACGGCGCGGTTCATGCGTTGCATCATGGAGTTGATGTAGTTGAAGCGCATGGAGAGCTGGTAGGTGTAGCTAAACATCATCACCAGCGTGCCGGCCGAGATGCCGTACCATGCGTTACCGCCGCACACAAAGATTGACGTCACAAACATGATGAGGGTTATGATCGTGGAGGTCATCGCGCCACGGCGCATCATGGCGTTCATGGAGATGCCCTCGGCCTTCATTGCCTCCCGGTCGGCCTCGTCGAAGAGCTGGCGCTCGTAGTCCTCGCGCCCGCAGGTCTTTACGGCCAAGATGTTGGTGACGGCATCCGAGAGCACGCCGCTGAGCTTGCTCTGGGCCGCTGCCGTCTTTGCCGAGAGGGGCAGGATGCGCTGGTACATGGTGTAGGCAACAACGACGTAGAGCACGAGCATCGCAAAGAGGATGATCACGAACAACGGGCTTGCAGGCCACAGGAACACGATGGTGCACACGATGCTGGCGATGGTGGGAATGAGCGAGTATACGACCACGTCCACCAGGCCCGTGTAGCCGTTCATGAAGCGGCTGGTCTGGCTCACCAGGCTGCCGCCAAAGCGCGAGGTGTGGAACGTCATCGACTGGTTTGAGAGCGTGTCGAAGCACAGGCGCGCCAGATGGTAGTTGCCGTTCATCTCGAGCTTCATCACCGACCAGTCCTGGAGCTTCGAGCAGGCCTGCCCCACGGCGTTGACCAGGAGCAGCGCGACGATATAGGGCATGAACACGTCGAAGACCCGCTCGGCGGGTACGGGCTCGGCCTGCACGCGGTCCACGATGAGTCCCATCACCCACGCGTTTGCGTAGGTCAGCAGAGCCGTGTAGGTGACGCTGGTGAACACCGCCATGAACGTGGCGAACGGGCGTTTTTTGGTGACCCACCAAAACCAGTGAAGCGTGCGGCGTATGGTCGCCCTGTCGCGTGGGGCCGTGTTGCGCTGAGACATGCGAGTCCTCCCTAATTCACCCTGATCCTGCGTTACGCCTCTTCCGGATCCGTTGCTACACCCACCGAGAACCGCAGCCCCGGGCCGAGCTCCCTCACCCGGCCGGGTAGCTCGCGCTTCAAAAGCTCGAGCGCCCGCTCGCCCGTGCAATGCCCCGTCCACACGGTTCCCACGCCAACGTCGCGCAGCACGTTGGCGGTGGTGAGAATCTCTGTGTTAGACGAGCGCATCAGGTGCAGGCCACCAACGAAGGCGGCGATGCGACGTCCGGGCAGCGCATCGCTCACCTCGTCGACGATGACCGGCACACCGGCATGCGAGCAGCTGTTGAGCACGACGAGCTCCGGTCCTCTCTTGCCGTCCAGCTCAAAGACGAGCGACATCTCGTGAGAGAGGTCGTCGGGCACCAAGGTAACGCCATCGCCCAGCAGCATGCCGTCGCGCTCGCCCTTGCGGGCGAGTCCCTCCGTCGTGTGTGGCACGAGGTGCACACCTGGCGCAATCGTGGTCGCGTGGTCCACAGGCGCGCGCTCCAAACGATCGGCGTATGCGTCGAGCAGGCCGGGGCGAACGCCAATGTAGTGCGCCTCTGTGGTCCCTCCCTTTGTGGACCAGCAATTCTCGGAACAGGTCGCACTCAGGTGGAGCGGGGCGTGGTCGTTTAGGGAGAAGAACGCCTCCATGCCATCGGCGTGGTCGTAATGCGCATGCGAGAGGACCGCGTGGTCGACAGTTCCCAGGTCTATGCCAAGCATCCTTGCGTTTTGGGCAAAGGTTTCAGACTGTCCAAAGTCAAGTACATATGACGTGGTTCCATAGGAGACATGAACGGAGAGCCCCCATTCGCTGTGATACCGTTGAGAGGCGGCGTTGTCGGTGAGTATCGTTATGCGCAGTTGCGACGGCATGGCATGCTCCTGTGGTCCAGTTGGCGTCAGTGCCTTGCGTTTTATTGGTATCATAAGCTACGGGCATTGATGGGGTAGCTACTTAGGCGAACGGAAGAAGGTTGGGGAGTTGGAGTGCGTCAAGAATCTCCTGCTGTATGGGGGATTGAGCAAGGAGGAGTATGGTCTCGTCAAGCCGCACGTCATCGACGAGACCGAGGCCTCCCTTAACATCTATGCGCCAATCGCCACGGTCGTGTTTCTGGTCCTGTACGTTATGAGCCAAATGACCGGCGGCGTGCCCGAGGCGAATCACTGCCTCTATCAGGTGTCGTGCGTCATGATGGGTCTCATCTCCCTGTGCGCCCACTTTGTCATGCCGCGCCACCAGCGATTCGTCGTCCCCCTCATGCATCTTTTCTCCTTCGTGCTGTACGCGTTCTCGATATTGGTCTCCATGAACCACCTGGAGTATCCGGCCGTCTCTGCAATCGTGGTGTTGACCATCGTCCCGCTGCTTCTGTTCGACTCGCCCATTCGCGTGGGGCTGGGAACCATCGTTGCCACGGTCGCCATCTGCACCATGTCGCTTATGCTCAAGAGCTCCGATTTGGCACATGTGGACGTGTGGAACGCCATCACGTTCGGGAGCGTTGCGCTCGTGTGCAACGTGGCAATCATGCGCACCAAGTTTCGCTCCTCGTATCGCGCATACACGGTCGAGTACCTCAGCGTTACGGACTCCCTCACCAAGCTCAAGAACCGCAACTGCTTCGAGAATCAGGTGGAGAGCTATCCGCGCATCGCCACAAAGTCCATCGTGTGCATCTATGCGGATGCCGACGGTCTCCATCAGCTCAACAACACGATGGGGCACGCTGCGGGCGACAGGTTCTTGCAGGCAATCGGGCAAGAGCTGATCGATTCCTTTGGTGCCGAGAACTCGTATCGCATAGGTGGCGACGAGTTTCTGGTGCTCTTGGTCGACGAGCGGGAAGAGGACGTTCGCGCGAAGCTGCGACCCATGCACAAGCGCCTTGCGGACCAGGGCTACTGGATGTCGTATGGCGTCTCGTTGGCCCAGATGCCCGTTGCCGACATGTACCCACTCATTCGCGAGGCGGAGGTGCAGATGTACGACTACAAGATCGGTAGGGGCGACGCGCGCAACAACCTCCAACCTCTGGACTAGCACAGCGCGTATGTCGCGGCCATGCCGCCGATAAAAACGGTCATGCGTGCGACCCCCGTTATGCAAAACCCCAGTTGGGGGAGAGGTGGCCGTGAACGCGTGACCGTTTTTCGCGGGTTCGGCTCCCCACGTTTTCCCTTTGGTTACGTGTTGCAGAACGAATATTACAAATGAGCTGTGGACATTCCCCATAACGTATGTTGAATGTGCATATTCGCATCGAACGAGGGAGCAGAGCATGGCATTTCCAGAGGGATTCTTGTGGGGTGGAGCGGTTTCTGCCGGCCAGTGGGAAGGCGGTTGGGATCTGGGGGGACGTGGTATGACCATGACCGACGTCACCACCGGTGGCACGGTGTCCGAGCCTCGCTATGTCACCTACATCGACAAGGACGGCAATCACGGCAAGATGTGGAACGGAGAGCGACTGCCCGAGGGTGCCCACTATGCCGTGTTGCCTGAGTACCACTATCCCAATCACGAGGCCGTGGACGGATATCACCACTACAAGGAGGACATCGCGCTGCTTGGCGAGATGGGCTTCAAGCAGTTCCGCATGTCCATCTGCTGGAGTCGCCTGTTTCCCACGGGCTTGGAGATTGAGCCCAACGTCGAGGGTCTTAACTTCTACAAGGACATGTTTAAGACTATGCGCGAGTATGGCATCGAGCCGCTCGTGACCATCTGGCACTTCGACACCCCGCTGTATCTCGTGGAGCACTGCGGCGGCTGGGAGAACCGCGAGACCATCGACCACTACGTGCGCTACGCGACGACGTGCTTCCGCGAGTTTAAGGGCCTCGTGCATCATTGGCTGACCTTCAACGAGATCAACAACACCATAATGTTCCTGCCGTTTACCGGACAAACCACGGACGAGGACTACCAGCATGCCTACCAGCACCTGCACCACAAACTGGTCGCCAGCGCGAAGGCCGTCCAGATTGGCCATGCCATCGACGGTGACAACATGATTGGCTGCATGATCTCCGGCATGCCGTGGTATCCCAGCACCTGCGATCCCGCGGACATCCTCTTGTCCCAGCATCGGATGGAGGAGGGCGTGTGGTACAGCGGTGACGTGCAGTGCCTGGGCGAGTATCCCAGCTATGCAACGCGTCTGTGGAAGGCACACAACATCAAGCTCGACATCACGCAGAACGACCTCGTGGACCTCGCCATGGGCACGGTGGACTTCTACTCGTTCTCGTATTACATGTCCAACGTGGTGACCACCCACACGGCCAAGGACACGGTGAGGGGCAACTTTACGGCTGGCGTGCGCAACAACTACCTCAAGTATTCCGACTGGGGCTGGGGCTACGACCCCATCGGCCTGCAGTGGATGCTCGAGTGGGCCGCTGCCCGCTACGACCTGCCGATCATGGTCGTCGAGAATGGTCTGGGTGCCTTCGATACCGTGGAGGATGATGGATCCATCCACGACACCTACCGTATCGACTACCACCGTCCGCACATCGAGGCCATGAGTCGTGCCATCGAGAACGGCGTGGATCTGTGGGGCTACACCACCTGGGGTTGCATCGACTTGGTGTCGGCCGGCACCGGCGAGATACGCAAGCGCTACGGCTTCGTCTACGTGGACATGGACGACGAGGGCAACGGGACCATGGCCCGCAGCCGCAAGGATAGCTTCTATTGGTACAAGCGTGTCATTGAGACGAATGGAGAAGAGCTAGGCTAGGGCGTTTGCCTGCAAGACGACACTCCCACCCGCTAGCCCGGGTCGTGCGCGCGGCACGTCTGCCCGTGCGCACGACCCGGGCTCAATCGTCTTGCCACCTGCCCCTCCCGCGTCCTCGCGCCTGGCCGCGATGTAGCCCGCCGAGCCAATATGCTATATTACAGATAATAAGCTGTTCGATCGTTGAGAGGGGCCATGCACGATAATCAAAAGGGCGGACGAAGGAAGGCTAAGGCGGCCTCCGCGTGGGCGATGGGCGCACTGCTCACGCTGCAGCTCGCGGGAACGGCACTTCCCACGGCGCTCGCGCAGGAAATGGGCAACAACCCGAACCCGGACGGGCCACTGGCCGAGGTGATTGAGAAGTCGGGCACGGACGTCCCAGACGCGCCACCGCAGACGGCCGCACCAGTCGGCACGACTGCCAATAGCGGGGAAATCCCCGCACAACCAGAGGAAAGCACCACCTCCCAGACTGGGGAGGGCGAGAACGCGGCAGCAGGCGAAGGCGAACCCGCAGTGCTCATGGTCCAGAACTCGCAGGACGCCATAACCTACGTCAACGAGAACGGCGGCGAGGTGACTCGCACCGAGTACACGCTCGTGGCGGTGCCAGAGGGCGAAGACCCCCTGATCCTCTCGAACGGCTGGTACGTCGCAAAAGGTGAGGTCAACATCTCCACGCGCATCGAGGTCCAGGGCGACGCGCACCTCATCCTGTGCGACGGCGCGAGGCTCGACGCACAGAAGGGCGTCCACAACGCCGAGGAGAGCACGCTCAGTGTGTACGGCCAGGCGGGACATACTGGAGAGCTCTATGCGGCGGGTGATGTCTACCAGCACAACGCCGGCATCGGTGGAAACGAGGGCGAGAAGGCCGGCACGTTCAACGCCTACGGCGCCAGGACCGTCGTACAGGGAGGCTCCTCGGCCGCCGGCATCGGCGGCGGCTACAAGAACGATGGCGGCACCGTGCTTATCCGAGGAGAGAAGACCGTCGTAACAGCAAGCGGCGGTGGTTACGGCGCCGGCATCGGTGGCGGCGACAGTGGCGGCTGGGACAACAATCCCGGCACCGGCTACACCGGCACGGTAACCATAGAGGGCGGCACCGTGACCGCGAACGGCGGTAGTTGTGGCGCCGGCATCGGCGGCGGAAGCGGCTATGGCGCCGACAGCGGCGGCGGCACGGTCACCATCAAGGGCGGCACCGTCAACGCCACAGGTGGTGAAAACGGCGCCGGCATTGGCGGTGCGAACGGCTTAATAAACGGGAATGTCGGCCACACAAAGGGCGCGGACGTGCGCATCGAGGGGGGAACCGTAACGGCCACGGGCAGGCAAAGAAGCCCGGGCATCGGTACGGGATCCTTCAACGCCTCAGAAGGCTCCCTCACCGTTACCGGCGGCGACGTTACAGCCACGGGCGGAACGATGGGCGCCGGCATCGGTGGCGGTTATGTGAACAGAGATCATGGCGAAGAGGATGGTGACTTTCCCGTCACCATAACGGGCGGCACCGTGACGGCAAAGGCGGGAAACCTTGGTGCTGGCATCGGCGGAGGTGATAACGGCGATGGCGTGACAGTGAAGATCGGCGGCACCGCATACGTGGTGGCCACTGGGGGCGAAGGCGGTGCTGGAATCGGAAGCGGAGACGGCGGCCGCGACCCCGGAAGCTTTGAGGCCTCAAGCGGCACCGTCATCGCAACGGCAGGTCCCAATGCCGCCGGCATCGGCACGGGCAAAACCGCAAACGGGATCTATGACAAAGAGCCAAAGATCACCATTACGGGCGGTAACATAACGGCGCACGGCGATAAAAGTGGCGCAGGCATCGGTGGTGGCGAGTTCGCCTCGGGAGGCACCATCAAGATCACCGGCGGCACGGTGCGCGCCGACGGAAGCGATCGCCATCCGCCTGCCAGCGGTCCAAACGCCGGAGGTGCCGGCATCGGTGCCGGAGGCGGCGACTCCTTGGGGAAAATCCTGACCAACGGAGGGAAGATCATCATAGGAGGCACGGCAAATGTCGAGGCCACGGGCGGCAAATGGTGCGCCGGCATCGGCGGCGGCAGGTACGGAGACGGCGCCGAGGTCACGATCAGCGGCAACCCGGTGGTGACGGCCACCGGCGGGGAGGGCGGCGCCGGCATCGGCGGCGGCCGGAGGGACTCAGGCGGCCTCGGCGGCGCGGGCCGCAAAGTCACCATCGACGGCGGCACCGTCACCGCGAAGGCCGGATCTCCCAATGGCGGCCAAGCCGAGGCCATCGGCCACGGCAGCGGCTGGGACGTCTCCGGCGACCTCGCGGTCTACGACGCGGCCAGGGTCCTGCACGGCTCCGATGCGGAGGACGCCACTATAAGCACGGCAGCCCAGCGAATAGAGAAATGCCGCGAACTTTGGGCGCAGATAAGTCTCTGCGACCACAGGGACACTAACGATACATCAACCGAGACGTTTAAACCCACTGCCAATAGATTGCGCCATATAAAGGGGTGCACGCAGTGTCTCTATATTCCAAGCGATCAGAGCGGCAGCCCGATCGAGTACGACCACAAGTTCGACGCGGGGGGCGAGTGCGCGTGCGGCGTGCATGCACACAGGGTCCTCTTCGACAAGAACGCCGACAGGGCCACGGGCACGATGCCGGCCTCCGACTACGTGGTTGAGCGGACCCCCTACACCCTCCCCACCTGCGGCTTCGTGCGCAACGGCTACGCGGTTGCCGGGTGGAACACACAGGCCCAGGGCGGCGGCGAGGCCTACGCTGACCAAGCGACGCTCACGATGGGCGAGGCTAACGTCACCCTCTTCGCCCAGTGGCGGCCGACCCGCTTTGGCGAGATCACGGGCGTCGCAGCCAGCTACATGTACAACGGGAGGCCCCACGAGCCCAAGCCGAGCGTCAAGGGCCTCGAGGGCCAGCCCCTCAGGGAGGGCACCGACTACCGACTGGAATATGCGAACAACGTTAACGCCACGACCGGCCCCGGCAAGGCGATGGTGCGCGTGGTGGGCGTCGGCGAGTACGCCGGCGTCACCGCGACGATAGAGTTCGCCATCGCCAAGTCGACACCCGCGCCGCCCCAGGTGCCGAGGAGGAAGTCCGCCACGGCCACCTCCGTCTCGGTGTACGGCGACAGAGGCTGCGAGTACAGCATCGACGGGGGCAAGACCTGGAGGGCCCTCGGCGCCGACGGTACGGTGACCTTCCCCGGCCTTAGGCCCGGGACCGCCTACAACGTGGTCGGCCGCGTATGCGCCACCGCCAACACCAACGCCTCCGCCGCCTCGGCGGCGCTCAGCATCTCCACCGAGAGTCCCCGGGCCTCGGCCTCCTACAGGGCACACGTCAAGAACCTCGGGTGGCGGGGCGCGTCGAGAGACGGCGCCGTGAGCGGCACGACGGGCCGGGCCCTGCGCATGGAGGCCCTCTCGCTCGGCGTCGCGGCCAACATGGGCGGCGGCGTGTCCTACCGGGCGCACGTGGCGAACAGGGGCTGGCTCGGCTGGGCCCGCGACGGCGCGACCGCCGGCACGACGGGCCAGTCCAGGCGCATGGAAGCCGTGCAAATACGGCTCGACGGAGAGCTCTCCAGGTGCTACAGCGTGTACTATCGCGTACACGTGCGGCACCTCGGGTGGATGGCTTGGACGTGCGACGGCAGGCCCGCCGGCACCGTCAACGAGTCCAGGCGCATAGAGGCGATCCAGGTGGTGCTGGTAAAGAAGGGTGACAAGGCCCCCGCCACAGACTACAAGGGGGCGGTGCAAGCGTTCCCGCAACCCTTCCGCAAAAACGGTCTGCGCGCGAATTAGCACTACGGAGCCTGAGGTACGCACAATGGGCTGTGAGCCGTCAATCGGCCTGCGGCTCATTATGAAAAAGAATCAAGAGCCTTATCACTCACATGATAAGGCTCTTTTTTGTCGTATAGTTACTATCAGCTTTATGCGTGTGCAACCCAGCGTTGAGGTGGACATCTCCAAGTCCACGAGCGTCAACGACCCGCACAACGTGCCCAACCCTTACCTCGACGCCACCGACTGGGGCTGGACCATCGACCCGGTGGGCCTGCGCATCATGCTCAAGCGCTTCGACGAGTGCTACAACGGCATGCCGCAGTTCATAGTGGAGAACGGCATCGGCATGTACGAGGAGCTGGACCAGAACGATACCGCAAGGACGACACCCGCATCGCCTATCTGGGTTCTCACATCCGCGAGATGAAGAAGGCCGTGGAGGAAGATGGCGTCAACCTCATCGGCTACACCCCGTGGGGCTGCATCGACGTGGTGAGCTTCACCACCGGTGAGTACGCGAAGCGCTACGGCTTCATCTACGTGGACATCCAAGACGGCGGCGAGGGCACGGGCAGGCGCTACAAGAAGAAGAGCTTCGAGTGGTACCAGCGGGTCATCGCGAGCAACGGAGAAGATCTAGACAAGGCGCTCTGACCTACAGAGTAAAGGGCTGTTGCATTCGGTGACTGGTACGAATCTGGCACAAATCGTGCAGCCAAGGATGCAACGGCCCTTTTTCATGACGCAGAGGTATTGGATGGGGCGTTTGGCAACTTGGCACCTTGCTAAGCGAGTGACACCATGTCCCTGTTCGTCTTGTAATACGCCGCTCGCCCAGCGGTGCTCTTCTCCAAATAGCCATGTTCGACAAGATTGCCAAGTATGCGTTTGCGGAAGTAACTCGAGTCGCTCAGCCCAATCGTTTGCGCGATGTCTTTGGCTGTGCGTGCCGTCGCATAGCATGCGGAAAGGATTGCCTCGTCATGAGCGCCTCCGTTTGGGACGGGGGCGAACAACAGGGTCGGCAGGTCGGAGCTCGCCACTCCGTTGCTGTACGTCAGATCGGGAAGCACGAGCGTGAAGTGATCCGACGACGAGAAAATGAACGGTCGATGCGCCTCGTCTGCGTTTCGGTAATCCTCGGCGACCTTGTCGAATCCCGTCCCTGCAGCCTCCATCACTCCGCAACTTACGAGCACACCGCATATAAGCTCGTTGCGTCGCTTCGAAATGATGGACGAGAGGTTATACGTCTTCTTGAGACTTTCGCCCTCAAAGAAACTCCCGGGCGACGAGATTTCAAGCCGGTCGGCAAACATGTCGACCTGAATCTGGGTGCCGTCAAGGAAATAGTCGCGATGTGCCACCGCGTTGATTATGCCTTCGAACAGGGCCCTCTGGGGAAAGGCGTCTGTGTCGACGCGCGATGACGACAGCTTAATCATGCCGTGGTTCATCCGCTGCCGAATGAATTCGAGCATGTAGTCAATCGTCGTGGTTAATGGCCCTATGTAGCGATTCACGGTAACGATGCGCTCGCTTCCCTTGGTGAGTCCCGAGAACACAGAGCACTGCACGGATGTCTTTGGGTCGATACATCCGTCGCGGAAGAGGACGGCTCCGTTGGCAAGGAAATCGTCCGCATCAAAAAATCCGAGCGAGCGCAGAGCCTTATCGCTCAGTTCTCTTCCATGGCTATGTGTGCGGTGAAACTCGAAGAGTTCCCCAAAGTCCTCTCGTCTGTATACCTGATCGGAGGGCAGTGTGTCGTAGGAGGTGTTATGACTTGCGATGCTCATCGAAATTATCTCTTCGTAGGTGGCCCCGTTTGTGAATCCCTCTCTACGAACATAGATGGAAGGAACGTTTTTGAACTTCAAGATGACGGGCCTGACCGGCGACTCAGATATAGTGACATCGAGTATGTAGAGTTCCCTTTCCCCGTTGCGATAGCGCACGAAGTTGACCTTGTACGGCGGCCGTGGTGATACATGCTGGTTGATCTGGTTGTTGAAGAAGTTGCGTTCCGAGTTGGCCTGCGCCCTGGTAAAGCCTATAAGCTTGTTCGTCTTGTCCTCAACGCCTATATAGAGGTGTCCACCTTGTGCGTTTGCGAATCCGGCTACGCTCTTGAGCCAGCCTTCGACATCATTTCGATTGAGTCTGGCCTTGCACTCCGGTTCGGCGCCCTCCAATATGTCCCGCCCTACAATCTCTTCCAAGTACATGGGCCACCTCCCCTGATGCTTGTTCAATACAACTTCAATAGCTTCAGAAGCCGTTGGCACCCAATTCGTTTTACGTGGACATGGACGACGAGGGCAACGGGACCATGGCCCGCAGCCGCAAGGATAGCTTCTATTGGTACGCCAAGTTCATCGCGAGCAACGGAGAAGATTTGGACTAGGCTCTCTGACCTGCACCGATAATTTGTCGTGTGCCAGGTGCTTGATTCTCGAATCATCCCGCCTAGCATAATGACACGCGGCACGGTGACCCATCTACCTGCTGGTG
>CADBCS010000002.1 GCA_902793195.1 uncultured Coriobacteriaceae bacterium
CACCAGCAGGTAGATGGGTCACCGTGCCGCGTGTCATTATGCTAGGCGGGATGATTCGAGAATCAAGCACCTGGCACACGACAAATTATCGGTGCAGGTTGATGCGTTACGTGTGCCGACCGATTCTTCACAATCCTGAGCGCAACGGTTCTTACAAGCACAAGGTCACTGGTTCGAACCCAGTATCGCCCACCAGAAAACACGAGGCCGGAGGGGTAAAGCCCTCCGGCCTTTTATATTGTGTACAAGCTTCTTTCGCTTGCTCACAGGGATGGCAGCGTCATGTGCAAGCCCCGCGTATCGTGCGTGTCGTTGCCAATCGCCCGGCCAGTAAAGGGGACGGCATACCAGGGGAGATAGAGCACCTTCCCATCCCGCTCGACGTTAAGTCGTGAGAACACCACACCGAGGTCGAGCGCGTACTCCTTGGTCGCTAGCAGGTTGTTTAGTGCCGCGTGAGCGCGTGCGTTTCTTCCGGATTTCGCCTCAATGGGAACAACCACGCCCGCGTCGGACTCAATTACGAAGTCCACCTCACCGCGCTTTTTCCCCACATAGTAAAACAGGTCGTGCCCCTTGCACACGAGCTCCTGCGCCAGTGCGTTTTCGTACATGCCGCCGAGGTTGGAGACCTTTGAGTCGAGGTATATGTCGCGAGCGGTCTGAACGGGATAGCGACTCACGAGCATTCCGGTGTCGGACTGGTACAGCTTGAACATCCCCGGTCGCTCCGTCATCTGGAGCGGGCGCTTGGGCTCGCGCACGAGGTTTGTCTTAAGTCCGACGCCGGCGTTCACGAGCCACACGAAGTCATGCCTGTGGGCGTTGTAGCGCGCCTCGTCGTTGATGGAATTGAGTACGAAGCGCCGCGAATCGTTGTCGAGCTGCAGGGGAAGCTGGTCGAATATTTTCTGCACGTTGAGCGCTCGGCGCCCCGCATACTTTGCGATGTCCCTTCGATAGCCCGTCACCAGCTCGCTTTGGATTTCGCGGACCTTGGCGAGGTCACCCCCGGAGTCGATAAGCGCCCGCACGACCTCGGGCATACCTCCAACGACGAGGTATGTGCGCCAGTGCGAAAGCATCGCGTCGTGGAGGTACTCATCGACGGGCTTCTGGTCAGTCACACAATCTCCGACCTCCGCGATCGCCGCCTCGCTTGCGCCGGTGGCCCACATGAACTCCTCGAAGTCCATCGGGCGCAAAGTCATTTCCTGGACGAAGCCGACCGGATAAGATCGCGCCCCCTTGAACTCCGTTCCCAGCATCGAACCAGAGAAGGCGTAGTCGTACCTCCCGTCCTCCACAAGGGCTTTGGCCATGGTCATAACTGATGGCAGCTCCTGTACCTCATCGATAAAGACGAGCGTGGACCCTTGCGGCATTGGACCTTGTGCGAAGAGGGAAACACGACGCAGGAAGTCGTTGATGTCGCGGGAATTCGCAAGCGCTTCGCGCGCGGCGTCGTTGAATGCGAGGTTTATCTCGACGAATCACTCGTACGACTCGTTTCCCAGCTTGCTCGGCACAGGCCGCTGGCGCGCCGTCCTTGAGGTTAGTTGCTCAGCAGCGCCGTGATCTCTTGTTGCGAGAAGCCGAAGATTCTGGCCGCGTCCTCCGCTGAGAGGTTGCCCTCCCGTACTTGGTCGGCCGCCTTCTGAAGGAATTCCGCCCGCACCTCATCGCGTCCGTCCTTGAGACCCTCCTTGCGGCCCTCCTTGAGACCCTCCTTGAGACCCTCCTTGAGACCCTCCTTGCGGCCCTCCTTGCGGCCCTCGGCCTCGCCGGCCGCGTATCCGTCCTCCTCAGCCTCGCGCCTCAGCAGGTCGCGATACTTTTCCTCGTCCCATTCCGTTAGAAACAAGTCGACCACCTCCGCGCGGTTCTCAATAAAGAAGTCTGCGAGTACCCCCTCGCTGATGCACTTCCTTACGGCAAGGTCCACTGCCTCGGAGCGTGCGTAGGTGCGGGCAAACGCTCGTGCGAGCGACACGAAGTGTGCGTAGCCGGCCAACGCCTCGCAGGCATCCAGGATTTCGGGGTTGTGTCCCTCGTTTACGTTTATGACCGTCGCCACTACCTCCGCGCAAGGCTCGCCCGCGCCCTCGGCGAAGAGCTGCGACAGCCTGAGCTCGAAGCGGTCCTCAACCTCTGTGGGACCGGCGTAGAACACGTAGTAGTGAGGGGCGGGCAGAGTGAGCCTGCGTGAGCTGTATACGCTCATGCCATAGAGGTCAAGGTGCTTGTTGTACAGCTGCGCCAAGTGAATGAGGCCGCGAAGGGGCATGTTGGGGTTAACCGTGCTCTGGTGCTCCCAAAGCATGAGCTCGCCATCCACCAAGAAAGACACGTCGTTCTTCCTGCCCATGTATATGACGCCTTCTATGGTGGTGTATGTGAGCTCGTCCGGATCGTTGCATGAGCCACCAAGGGCGTTGTACAACGACATGGCGTTCGCCTTGTGCCTCTCATCGCCGAACAGGCGCCTGAAGAGTGTGTCTTTGTAGACCCTGCTCACCGTGAGCCCCTCTTTCGTAGTGATCGTATCCATGATACTCCTCTCTGCACGCGGTCCGTGTGAGAGAGTATAGCAAACACATGTACGAGGTACAAGTGTTCGATTTTGTTTGGGACTTGTCCTCTCAAGACATGGAGGTGTCGCCTACTTGAGAATCGTGGGCTTGGGCTCGCCCCTCTTCTTGTGATGGTGCATCCCGCCGCCGCTGACACCCCCGAGCAGCTCGTCGGAGAGCTCGGCGCCCTTCCCCTCGTTTGACATCTCCAGTCCCGTGCGACTCTCGCTCTTCGTGATGTTCTCCTGTCTGTTATGGAGTATGCAACTTGCTGTCGTTGCGTATACATATGCAGCGCCAGGCAGAGTGTCTCAGACTCGCCTGGAATAACATCCCCACCATCCCAGGTCGGAAGGCTTCACCTTCCTTCGGGGCGGGATGGAAGCGCGCGCTCTGCAAGCGCAAGGCGCGGCTCCAACCGACCAAGGTTGTTACCATGAGTCCATGGCGGTCCATAAGCTCCGGCAAAAGGTTTGGGATAGATTCGCTTGGGATGTCTGCGAACCCGAAGGCTCCGCCGTTCCTTTACGTCGTTGAGGAGCTCCACATCGACGGCGTGATAGTCTGGCAGGATGCGAAGGGGCGCGTGTTCGAATCGAGGCCTAATACCGTGCTCATGCCCTTGTTCGAGACGCTCGACGAATATGTGAGACGGACCTCCTGGGCACGGCTGAGGAGACACCACCGTAGCCCACGGCCGAAGAGCGTTGCTTTGGAGCGGCGCGCCCCTGCACAGGCTGCAACGCCTATGCGACGTCGACTGTCTACGTCATGAGAAGAAGACGGTGTAACCTATAGAATGGTTTTTGAGCACAGAAGAGGGGCCCGTGCCACGCTTTCGTTTTGCGGAATCATTTGCGGCCAATCGACGAGTGCATAGGGTTAAAGCAGGAGGAGCAACATGCTCGGCATCGTGTTCGGAGACGTGGAGAACGCCGTCTTTGCTGCCGCCCCTGAGGTGGTGCGTACGATTTCTGGTCGAGACGGATCCCTACCGTGTACGATAATGGCGAAGTATTGTACGCGGTAGGGATCGGTTTTGTCGCGAAATCGTGCGCGCCCGGCCCCCATTGTTTGGGAATGCCATCCCATAGGCTCATGGTCGAAGACGGAAGAGGTCGAAAGAGGGACTCATGAGATTTGTCCAGCCACACAGCGGAATTGTGTGTCATGTGTATTTCATTCTCGCCACGTCGGGCAGCATGCATGGAGGCAGGATCACAAGGCTCAACGCCGCCCTGAGAGCGTGGCACGGAAAGATGGTTCGTTACGTTCGAAGCGAATTCGGAGGCGCCCTTACCGTAAAGATCGGGGTGCTCTCGTACGCCAGTGCCTGTGTTTGGATGTCGGGGCCCGGCCTCCTAGACCTCTATGAACAGATTGACTGGCCCCTTGATGCCTACGGGGTGGCGAATGTGGGGGCAGCACTTGGCGAATTGGATAGTCGGTTGCGGCCTGACGCACGGTCGTCGCCCTCTGGCCTCACATCGTTGCCAATTATCTATTTTGTGGCAGGTGGCTATCCGTCGGACGATTACAAATCGGCCTTGGAAAAGATATATGCGAACGTGCGGTTTCGGCACGCAACCCGCATAGGATTTGCTTTTGGGCGGTGTGTTGATCTCGAGATGGTTGGTGACATCGCTGGCGATCCAAGGTTGGTATTCCAAACGGAGGACGCTGGGCTTTTTGAGCGCCTGCTCTACCTTACAAGCACCGTATCTCTACGCTATATGTACGAGGGCTTTCGCGAGATTCGTCTACCCGATGTCGGAACGGAAGTGGCTCGTGCGTTGGCCACCTACGACGATGTAAGCCTGTATGCTCTTTGCCCGCTCGCGTCGTGGTGGGAACAACCCGATACTCCGAGGAGGGCCGCTCCATCGGCCTGCAAATACGAAGCCCCTCGGGTTCTGAGGAGCGCGCTTGGGAAAAACGTACGCATCGTCGACCGCGTTCAGGACGATGGTAACAACGGCGTCTATGGAGTTGACTATGGCGGCGAGCGCAGGACGCTCAAGCTGATGAGAATCGCCGATGTCGATGAGCGCGATTGCGTAAAGCGGCGGTTGCTCAACGCGCTTCGGAGGGGCTCGCCCGCGCCTGCGGCCGTTTGGCCTCAAGACGTTGTGTGCGACGGCGAAGGGCGAGTGGGGTTTGTGACCGACGATCGCGCAGAGGATTCGTGCGGTTTGAACGAGCTGATTTGCAATTCGATCAACGGTCGGATGAGGCATCGGCAAGCGGTGGACATCTGCCTCCAGATATGCATGAACACGCTCGTGCTACACGGTCGTGGATACATATTTCCCACGTTGGGTGCGGATTGCTTTTTGGTGTCCCCATGGGATGGCGGCGTTCTTCTGCACAACTGCGACGGGATTATCGCTGTTGGAGATGCCATGCCCGACCGGATGCGTTTCGAATCGCCCCTCTACTTGGCTCCGGAGCTCGTGACGGGTGAGTCCGCAGCTTCGATGCAGGGCGACCGGCATTCACTGGCAGTGATCGTCTTTGCGGTTCTGTTGGGCGGCCATCCGCTTGCGGGGGGAAGCTTGCGGGGGGAGCAACTCTGCGACGAGGAGCGCATTCGGAGGACGTACGGGTACGGCGCGCGGTTTGTGTTTGATGATTCCGGTGACCAGAATCATATGGGTGTGCAGGGCTTTGCTGCGCAAGAATGGCACTCCCTGCCCGGGCACATGCGTGCCTTGTTCCAACGCGCCTTCTCGCAGGAGGCTCTCCATGACCCCCGTGCGCGGCCATCCGAATTGGAGTGGATGCGCGAGCTAGCCCGCTTTAGATCCGAGATACTCGTTTGCTCCTGTGGCTATGAGGTCTCTCTTAATGGGTTCGGTGACATATGCAGGATGTGCGATTGCTCCGTTGAGCCGGAGCTGTATATGGAGCTTCCCATGGGGTATCGCTTGCCCGTGTACCCTGGCACGCAGCTCTACGCCTGCCAGTTGCGTCGTGTCGTTGCAGCAGAAGAGGATCTCGATGTCCGTGTTCGCCTAATCGAGTCCCGGACACCCCCATATATGATTGGGCTGCAGAACCTGTCGAAGGATTGGATAGGGGTGAGCCTTCAGGGGTGGGAGCGCAGGCTCGGCCCTGGGGATACCGTGCAGGTCCAGCCGGGGATGACCCTCGAGATTGAAGGCGCCACCATTCCCATAAGAAGGGTTGGCGAGTTCGAATAGGGTAGCGTGCACGTGCGGGCCGCTGTTGCGCACCCCTCTCGGCTCCTCGCTACTCTTCCGATTGCCATGCCGTTGGAGGTCAGCGGCTTCGACATAGCCGACTCAAACGGCAACGCTTCCGGGCTGGTGGACGCGGAGCCCCGCCACGTCTTCTTCCCTCGAGTGCAAATTCCTCGCTCTACGCGATCGGAAATCGCATTACACCAGCGCCTGCGCTCGCGTGTGCCCCATGAGGTGCATCCGCATTGCTGGTCGTATGGTTATCCGTAGTAGAATATCGTCGACGAGAAGTGATGCGTTCGGCGGATGGGGGGCGAGCATGGCGCGCTTTCGGCTCATGAGCAAGAACTATCCCGTGCTCGAGTTCGAATACGACCTCGAGTCGCATGTTGCCACGCGCATCGTGGAGGTGATCGACGCCACACGTGCGCCGCTGGGACTGTTCGACGAGCGCGGGCGCATGAGCAAGCGCGACCTCAACTACTGGTGGCGGCATCGCGCCATTCCCGCCTCGCGCGAGCAGGTGGAGCGCCTGCTGGAGAACCTGCGCCTTGACTCGACGTTGGAGCTTGCCGAGCGAAACTTCGGCCTCTCGCTCTCCGATCGCTATTGGATCAACGACGTCGACGCGCCACAGCGTTGGGAAGACGTCAACTTCTTTGACAATGACTTCTCGGACGACCTTGGCATTCTCACGCTGGGCCAAGACTCCAGTGCGTCGATGGAGCGTCCCGACTACGCGCGCGTCAACCTCACGTCACCCAACTCCACCGTCGGCGGCGACCTGCGCAAGAAGTGGAAGATCATCGACGGCAGGCGCGTGCTGGTGAAGTCGGGCGTGGGTTTTGTCAACCAAGAGCCATACAACGAGGTCGTGGCAACCGAGCTGCATCGTCGGCTGCTGGAGCCGGGCACCTATACCGAGTACTACCTGCTCACGGAGGACCGTCGCGTGTACAGCGCTTGCGACAACATCCTGCGAGACGACGAGGAGCTGGTGAGCGCCTACGACCTCATTCGCCGTCGCAAGCAGAGCAACAACGAGAGTGACCTCATGTTCTACGTGCGTTGCTGCGAGGAGCTGGGCATCCACGACGTGATGGACGGCCTTGCGCGCATGTTTGCCTGCGACTACGTTCTGGCAAACCGTGACCGCCACTGGCGCAACTTTGGCGTCATGCGCGACGTCGAGACGCTGCGCGGCACCCGGCTTGCGCCCATATTCGACACGGGCGCGTGCCTGTGGTCGGACGTACCGCAGCTGGAGCTGCCCATCGACTTCAAGTACACGGCAAAGCCCTTCAAATACGACGGCATGCGCCCCTACCAGCAGCTGTGCCTCTTTGAGGGACACCTTGGCTGGGTGAGCGAGCGGGCGCTGGCCGACTTCTGCAACTGCATGGGAGACGTGCTGGGCAAAAACCCCAACATCGCGCCCGCTCGCTTGGACGCCATCGTGCGGAAGGTCCGCTCCTTGGCGGACGACGTGGTGTTCGTCTCGCATCGCTAGCCAAGTCTTTCGCATGTCCGTCAACTGGACGCGCCTGTTTCCCACGGGCGCCGAGAAGGAGCCGCTGCAGGCAGGCTTGGACTTTTACCGCAGGGTCTTTGAGTGCTGCAAGTCGCACGGCATCGAGCCTCTGGTGACCATCAGCCATTACGAGCTGCCGTACTACCTGGTCGAGAAGTACAACGGCTGGGCGAGCCGCGAGCTGGTGGACTTCTACTTTACCTATGGCAAGTGCCTTCTCGACAACTTCCACGACCTCGTGAGGTACTGGTTCACCTTCAACGAGATAAACATTGGCACCATGACCATGGGCTGCGCGTTGTCGCTGGGCACCATACAGGGCTATACCGGCACCATGGACAAGGTGAAGGACGACATAAACGAGCGTTACAATGCCCTGCATCACCAGTTCCTGGCATCGGCCAAGCTCATCAAGTACGCGCACGAGAATTACCCCGGCGTAATGATGGGCAACATGGACTGCTTTATCCTCACCTATGCGCTCACCTGCGACCCGGCCGACCAGTGGGCCAACCTCGAGCAGATGCGCCGCATGAACTGGTACTGCTCCGACGTGCAGGCACGTGGCGCGTATCCGTTCTACGCCAAGCGCTTTTGGGAGGAGAACGGCATTGCGATCAACATGGAGCCGGGCGACGAGGAACTGCTCGCCGAGGGCAAGATTGACTTCTACACCTACAGCTACTACCAGTCCAACACGGTGACCACCCACGAGGACGCCGAGATGATGGCCGGCAACATGACCATGGGTGGCAAGAACCCGTACCTCGAGGCCTCCGACTGGGGATGGCAGATAGACCCAACGGGTCTGCGCATCACCCTCAACGAGATTTACGACCGCTATCATCTGCCGCTCATGGTGGTGGAGAACGGACTTGGTGCCTTCGACGAGAAGGAAGCCGACGGTTCCGTGCACGACCCGTATCGCATTGACTACCTCCGCAAGCACATCGTTGCCATGGAGGAGGCCGTGGCCGACGGTGTTGACCTTATGGGCTACACCTGGTGGGGTCCCATTGACGTGGTCTCCGCCGGCACCGGTGAGATGCGCAAGCGCTACGGGTTTATCTACGTCGACAAGTACGACGACGGTACGGGCGACCTCAGCCGCAGCCGCAAGGATTCGTTCTTCTGGTACAAGAAATGCATCGACAGCAACGGCGAGGACCTGGGATAAGGACGTAAAGGCAGGGCGTCGCCCCACCCTCTCTGGGCGGGCAACGCCACCGCGTATGCCAAGCTCGGCAGCGTGCATGGCGCGCGTAGGCGCCGCGAGCGGGTGGTCGGACGATGACGCTGGCCCTACTGCCTGCGGCGCCCCCGCGGCGTCGTGCCCAGGTATTCGCAAACGGTATATTTCTCGAAGGCCGCGTGTGTGGATTCGAGCATTGACGTATGCTCATTCATCTACTTGCAAACACAGGTCGGGAGGGAAGTGTCTCGTGAGTATATGTCTGAGCAACCTTTCCGCCGACGTCGCCTTGGAGCTCGTCGCCCAAGCCGAGCGTGAGGTAGGGCCCGCTTCGCCCGATCCGTCCTCCTTCGTCGCGGATCCCGCTGAGGTCGAAAGCGCCTTGGGAACCTTTGCCGACAAGTTGCCGAGGCCCATAGACGTCCTTGTGAACAGTGCGGGGCGGCGTCGGCATGCAGCGGACGTTGCCTGCCATGTGTGGAATGGCCCGCTGCCGCAAAACGGCATCCTTGCGCTTGGCGAAGGCCTGTATGTCTCCTCGCCAGAGTTCACGCTTGCGCAGCAGGCAAACCAGCTGCACCAGGCAAGCCTGTGCCAGCTGCTCGGCCGGTACCTAGGTACTTGGTCACCCAAAAAGGGCGCGCCTCTGGGCCAGTGCGAACGTGCGCCACTCACGTCCTTCGAGGCGCTGAACGCGTTCGTTGTGGGGGCGGGGCAGTTCCGCGGAAAGGACAACCTCAAGCTGGCTATGGCCTATACCTGCGACGGGGCCGCTTCCGCACCCGAGACCTCGCTTCAGTTGGTGTTGTGCCTTCCTCCGGAGCTCAATGGGCTGTGCCTTGCGCAGCCAACCATGAACTATGAGGTCGGCCTTTCGACGGCGGCAAGGAAGCTGTATCCCCCGAAGTCGATTCGGATTGACCTGTGCTGGCGCAACAAGCTGTTTGGAATGGAATATCAGGGGGATGAGCACGGAAAGCAGCTAGGTGCCGACTATGCCCGTTGGTTTGCGGCGCGTGAGGAGGGCTATGAGCTGTGGTTCGTGGCAAAGGAACAACTTGCGAGTGCGGAGCAGATGCTACACATTGCCGGTGAGGCGGCAAAGCGCATCGGTAGCGACGTGGATACGGCGACGTGGCCGACGGTGGACGAGCTACAAGAACTTTTGGACATATTGGGTGGCCGCAAGCATCCAAAACCGCTGACTAACGCGGAATTACGCGCTCGTCGCAAAAGCGTGCGGAACCAGAAGCGCAGCGCCGGCGGCAGCATCAGTTCACATCTCACAACATAGTAATAATGTATGAACATAATCCCAGCTCACGGGACCTCGATTTTTTCGCGTTTTGTAGATGTGAACTCGTGGAAAGTTTCAAGAGTTCACATCTACAAAAATGCGGTATGGACATTTAGCATAACCCCAGCTAGATTGCGTGACGGGTTTTTCAAAGTTGTAGATGTGAACTCATGTGGTGCCAAATCGAGTTCACATCTACAAACACGACTCCAAACAGTCCGGAAACGTGGCCGCTATTCGTGCAATTCGAGCGGAAGACCGTCGGGATCAAAGAAAAAGGTCATGCGGCGCTGGGTGAATTCGTCCTCCCGTATGGGCTCGCAGTCGATGCCCATGGCGCTTAGCTTCTGTACGGTCTTCCGCACGTCGGGCACATGGAACGCGAGGTGCCTGAGCCCGCATGCCTCGGGATACGACGGGCGCTTGGGCGGGTTTTGCGGTGCGAAGATCTCCAGCTCGGTGGTGTCGTTTACCTTGAGGTCGAGCTTCCAGTCCTGCTTCTTGGGACGATAGTTCTCGCGCACCACGGGAAAGCCGAGCTTGTCTACATAGAACGCACGCGATGTCGTATAGTCGGACACAATGATCGCAATATGGTGTATGGCGTCTAGATGCATGGCTGTCTCCTACCCCTCGTCCTGTGTGCACAATACGCGTCGCCAATCGATGCCAAGGATGTCCTTCGTCTCAAGTCCCTGGTCCTGTAGGTATCGCCGCACGGCAAGGTATCCAAATACATAGCCCGTGCGCACCGGGAAGTCCATGCGTGCAAACATGTAGAAGAGGGACTCCATGAGCTCGGTCGTCTCGAGGTTCGTGCGCACGAGTGCCTCCAGTTCATCGTAGTGCGCCTCAACCCACAAGACCGTTGCATCGTTCACGATGCAGTACGTTGCGGTCCCGCATGCGGCATCGCGCTGGAGTGGCATGGGCTGGTGGTCCATGGCGCTACATCCGTACCAGCAGCAGCGACACGAGCCAAATGTAGCAGATGGTCTTTGGAATCATGAGCATGCCCAGCATGGGGTTGTTGCGTGCGCCAAGAACCACGCCCAAATAGCACGCAAAGCTCGCGCACACGAGCGAGGCCATGAGCCACTCCCCGTACCAACCAACGAGGTAAAGCACGGTAATTACGCCCATGATCGCAAACGGGGCATTACGATAGATGGCCCACATCTGGCTGCCTGTGCCGTCGAACCATCGGTTCTGCGGAAAAAGACAGAGTATAATGCGTACGGCGACCAGCACGCAGCGCCCGTTTCCAGCGGCGGGAATGCCATGCCTTGGCTGGGGTGTGCCATCTGCCACATGCCAACAAAGAGCAGGAGATAGAAGGCGGTCATGGTGATTGACGACACAAGGTTTCCGAGTCCCAGCGCAAAGGAGCGCCTGCGCAGCACGTTTGGGTCCTCGCTTGTCCCGCGCAGGTTGACGAGTATGCGCGGGATTAGGTGAAACGCGTCACCGCAGCCCAGAAGTAGCGTCATGGCTCCGCACGTGCTCGCCCACGCCCCGGTGCCCGGGGCGCAGGTGATGAGCATGCATCCCGCCACGAGCGCAAACACGAGGTATCCCGCACAAAAGACACTTTCGCCAATCCTCATGCCAAGGGGCTTCTCCCGCTCCATGGTCATCCTTCCCTCAGAAGCCGCAACACGTACGAAGCATGCATTCATTCTAGCTGCGGTACCGCCGAGCGCTACGCGATCTTGAGCACGGTCTTGCCCTTCGATCCACCGGCGGCTACCTTGGCGAGGGCGGCGTTCACGTCGTCGAGCCCAAAGACGGTGTCCACGGACGCTTCGATTCGCTTGTCTCCCATGAGCTTGGGGATGCGCGCGAGCCCCTCGCCGTCCTCATGCACGAACACAAAGCGATAGCGTTGCCCGCGCTTGGCTGCCATGCGGTCGTACTTGCCTCCCACGAGGCCGAACGCAATGCGCTTCCATAGGGGAAGCCCCGCACGCTGGGCAAAGTCACCATTGGGAAGGCCGCGAAGAGACACGAGCGTACCGTCCTGCCTGAGCACGCCGAACTCCTTTGGAAGCTCGCGGTCGCCGAGGGTGTCGAGCACGAAGTCCATGTCGTGCAGGACCTCTGCGTAGTCCTGCTTGCGGTAGTCGATGAATGTCGATGCGCCAAGCGCACGGACGCGCTCCTCGGACGCGCCGTCGCCGTTGGTGGCCACGGTGAGTCCCTTGCCTGCCGCAATGGGCACGGCCATGGCGCCGAGGCTGCCCGTGCCACCCGAGATGAAGAGGGAGTCGCCCGCCTTGGCGCCCATGAGCTCGAGTGCCTGCAGGGCGGTGAGCGCCGTGAGCGGCACGCAGGCCGCCTCCTCGTCGGAGAGGTAGTCCGGCACCTTGGCGATGGCGGTCTCCGCGATGGCGGCGTATTCCGCGAACGCGCCGATCTTGGCGAGCGGCATGCGGCCGTAAACGCGATCGCCTACGGCAAAGCGGTTTGCACCCGGCCCCAGCGCCTCGACGGTACCCACCAGCTCGTTTCCCATGGCAAGCGGGAAGCGATAGGGCACGATCATCTTCACCTCGCCTCGGATGATCATGTTGTCGAGGGGGTTCACGCCCGCCGTGCGCACGCGCACTAGCACCTCGCCGGGGCCGGGCTCGGGTACGGGAAGCTCGCGTAGCTGCAGCTTGCGGCCGTCCTTGTCGTATTTATCGAGTATGGCTACCTTCATCATTCGATTCCTTCCAAGTCGTTGGTTTGCATGGCGTGCGCACGCAAGGCGGCTATGCAGTCGGCGAGCGTGCGGGACCGCAGCTCTCGCGCGGCCTCCTCCTCCAGGTCTTTGAACATGTCCCCCAGCACGGGTGCGATGTGCCTGCCCACAATGCACTCGTCGCTTGGGTTGCGATGCAGCTCAAACAGCTCCACGTGGTCCGTCTCGCAGACGGCAAGGTACACGTCGAGCAGCGAGAGCTCCGAGGGATCCGGTACGAGCCGAAGCCCCGCCGATCCCCTGCGGCTTTGCACGATGCCCGCCTTGCGCAGCGACCCCGACAGCTTGCGCACGTAGCTCGCGTTCGTGCCCATGCTCTTTGCCATCTGCTCGGACGTCATGGGTGTCTTGGCCTCCGAGACCAGAACGAGCATATGCAAGGCGGACGAGAAGCGGGTGTCTTTCATCGCGCGACCTCGAACGACGTGATGTACTCCGTGTTTTGGGGGACGGCGATGCTTGGGCTGCAGGTGAGGAAGCGGTCCTTGAGGCCCTGCTCCTGTGCCGTTAGCCAGAAGTGCGAGAGCGCGATGCCCATGTCGACCTTTTGTATGTCGCCGAGCGCGCTTTCCTTGATGCTGCGCTCTTCGTAGAAGTGCACGGTGTCGCCGTCCACGACGGCGCGCCAGGGTTGCTTGTTCGTGGCGGAGGGGGCGAGGCGCAACATCTGCAGCGGCTCCTCCAAGTCGCTCGCATCACTGGGGGAAAGGGGTGTGCCAAAGGAGTCCTTGAAGAAGATCTGCGAGAAAGGCATGCGCTCGTCCGACTTGAGGGCCTTGCGCATCATGCCCTCGCGCAGCGACATCTTGGCTGCGGGATAGCCGACGGGGCTCGCCACGGGCATGACCTCGCCTGCGCCGACCTCCATGGCCTCCTCGAACGCCTTGCGGGCGAGCGACGCCGCGAGCATGACGGTGCCAATGCCTCGCTCTGCCGCGCGCAGGCAGAAGGTCTCGAAGGCAAAGCCCAGCGAGAGCTCCGCGCCTTGAACGCGCTTGACCTTGGCGGCAACGTATTCGTGCGCGTTCACAACAACGGGGCTCTTTAGGCCGTAAGTGGCCACGTCGAGGAGCCGAAACTCCACAGGCACGCCAAAGGGAGCCTGGATGTCCCCAATGACGTTCTGCACGTACGCGCGGTCCTCGGGCGTTAGCGGCTGATCCTTAAACGTGCGGACGCTCCGACGATCCTGGATGGCGCTGACGATTCCTGCCATATGAGAACCTCCTAAGTTGTATTAGTATCAGATACATCTTAGGAGAGAAGCGGGCCGTGGTCAACAGGGGGAGGCGAGGTTTCAAACGACTCGGCATTGCCCATGGTCGCGAGCGCAGACGTGAGGGACAGATCGCCCATCCCCAAAAAAGGATTACCATGTGGTTATCCAAAGCGGAGAGGACCCAACATGGAGCAGAAGCGCATTCACAGGTTAAAGCAGGCTGTCCTAATCTTTAGGGGGACCTCGGACGACCTGTTCTTTTGGACCCTCATCGATACGCTGTTCCTTACGGTGGCCAAAGGGCTCACTGGCACCGAGGTATCACTCGTCTTTGCCGTGTCGTTTTGGGTGGCGCTCCTGTTCAAGCGGTTTGGATACGAGAGCATCAAGAGAATGAAGATTGGCAAGTCCCTCGTCTTCAGCGCCGTGCTGTTCCTTGCGGCGGCAGCCCTCATCACGTTTGGTGCGACCCTGCCAGTCATCATCATTGGACAATGCATGTACGCGATTGCGCCAGACTTCTACGATGTCTCGGACATCCTGCTCAAGGAACTCTGCGTGCGCGACAAAGAGGGCAAGGACTATGTCGAGAGTGACACGCTGGCAACCACGATGTACAGCGTAATCACCCTGGGCACTGCGCTGCTCATCGATCCGCTGATGCGCGTGAACCCATACCTGCCCATGATCCTTTGCGTTGTCACGAGGTCGTTCTCGCTGGTCCTTGCCATAAGCATCTACATTCGGGCAAAGGACGTCAACGGATTGACCCAAGGTCGCGCGAGCATCCTCAAGTGTCGATTTGTCAGTCGGTCTACGGTCAGCTACCTGTTTATGGCCGCATTGTTTGGGGCGTTTTGCTCGATTGCCATGCCCTACCTCAAGCTCTTGCTGCAGGACAACCTGGCTGTCGTGTATGACGAGAGGTCGGTCATCGAGCTCTTCTCGTACTGCATCATTGCGACGCGCGTGGCAAAGATTCTGGGCAACATCACCATTGGAAGGTCGAAAAAACGAGGGGCCGACTACCCGCTGCTCAGCGTGTGCTTCTGCTCCAGCGGCATCCTTGCCGCCTCCTGCGGTTTGGCGGGAGTCATGCTGGTTAGCATGCCCGCCATCGTGGTTACTGTCGTGGGACTCCTCATCGTCTACCATATCTTTGACCCCATGATGATCATTACGTCCTTCCTCGACATCGAGAACCTCAACCACGACCAAGCCATTACGGCAATCTACAAAAAGGGGCTGCTCGAAAAGCTGGCCGACGCAATCATCTCGACTCTCATAACGGTGTGCATGGCCTCCAATTCGTATGCAGGCGTTATGATCTTGCTGATCCTGCTGGCAGTGGGGGCCCTTTTCTTTGGGATGGCTGGCATGAGGTATCACAACCTCCGGTCCAGAGACTATATAAAGACCTGGCCCAGGGAGTCCGTCGAGAGTGTCGACAGCCTTATGGTCGCGGCGGCGATGCTCATGCTCCACTACGGTGCCGTCCAATCCTACAAGTTCAACCCAGCCATGCTTGAGGAGCGCGTGGGAAGGGTCGAGAACATAGGGCTGTTCTATCGGCGCTTTGGGTATGTGGAAAGACGACCCTACACGTTCGAAGACCAGTATCAGGCATTTTGCGACGGCTACCCGTCTGCCGTGTATGGGTCCCTTGGCGGGGAGTACAAGTGGTATCCGGTGTTCTATGTGGACGAGGATGATGGTGTGACGGTGGGAGACGACAACGAGCCGCTGTTCCTGGGAGACTTTGAGGACATCCGGGAGCAGTGCGTCTTTACGCTCAGGCCCAGGCAGCGGGCAAGGAATCGTTTGGGAAGGGACACCGCGCAATGAAGACGATCATGATTCTGTGCCTTTTGCCGGACGGTCGGGCCGAGATGGCCCTCCGGGAGGCCCGGGACCTGGGCTATCGTTCCGTCTTTTGCGGCGAGGGGGACTGCGAGGGCGTCCGCGCCCTGGCGGACGAGTGCCTTACGCTGAGCTGGGACAACACGGACGACCTCATCGCGGCCGCGAAGGAGCACGACGTTGACGGCGTGGTGGGCCTGTGCGACAAGGCCACGGTGCCGGCGGCCAAAGTCGCGGAGGCGTTGTCGCTGCCCGGCAATCCTCCCCAGGCCGTCGAGACCCTCCTGTCGAAGAGCGCCTTCCGCGACCTGCAGAGGAGGGAGGGTCTCTTCTGCCCATCCAGCCGCGTCCTTGCCGAGCCTCCGACCACGGTGGGGGAGGCCACCGAGGCGGTGGAGGGGCTCAGGTTTCCGCTCATCGTAAAGCCGCTCCTGTGCTCATCCTCCTTTGGCCAGACCGTGCTCCGAGGCCCCGTGGGATTGCTGGAGGCGATCGGTGAGGCCTCGTCCCACTCCCGAAACGGCACCGTTTGCGTGGAGGAGTACATAGAGACCGACTCGCTGCGCATGTTGGAATGCGACGTGTTTGTGGTGGATGGCGAGTACGTATGGGACGGGGCACGCGACAGCTGGCGTGTTACGGACGCCCCCCTCAAGCCTCGCTACGACGTCTACCCCGCGTGCCTGAGCCCCAATGAGGAGCGCGAGTTCCAAAGCGCGGTGACAACGGCGCTCACGGCGGCGGGGGTCCAAATTGGCGAGTTCAACATAGAGGGCTTCTTCACCCCGGAAGGGCGCTTCTTCATCGTGGAGATCAACCCCCGGCAGGCAGGCTTCTACAACCCCCAGCACATCGAGCTGTACTGCGGCGTGAACCTCACCAGGTTACTGCTCACCACAGCCGTCGGCGACACCGGCTACCTCGAGGAGCTTGGGCACTTCGAGAGGCGCCGTCGCAACATCCTGTCCTATTCCGTGTTCAGCGACCGCGACGGCGTGTTGGACCACGTGCACATAGACCCGTCCATGCTGCCGCGGCTGCGAGCCTATCATTCGCTCAAGAGGGACAAGCGGGGGGATTGGGTGCTCAGCAACCAGACGGCGGCATGGCCCATAGCGCAGGTGGCCTTTGAGTTCCAGACGCCGGAGGAACTCGAGGACGCTCGCACGCGAATCGCCGAGCTCGTGTACGTGGTGCTGCAGTAGGCGGGCGTGAGACCCTTCTGTCCGCTGGCGGGATCACTGCGTTTTGTGGTGGCTCTTATCGGTCATGGTGGACGCGGATGTTCGTGATTGCGCATCGGTCGCCCGTGAGCGCGGCATAGACGTGCGTGACGTCGTCTGGAATCACGTATTCGCCGTGAATGGCTATGCCAAGGTTCTCGGTCGCAACCGCAATGACGTTGCCCTTCCTTTGGATGACCACCTCGCAGTCCGCGCCCTGTTGAATGCCCTCGATCCAGGCATCCCAGCCCTGGATTATGCCGCATGCAGCATGTCATTGCGGAGTATCCCCCCTGTGGTATGACCCGACCGCTTGGTAGCTTATTTGGACGAATAGCGGCTTCGGAAGGCGCCTATCCGGCCATTCTCACTACCAAGCCCGACCCCTTGGTAGCATAACTGGACGGATAGCCCCCGCCATAGGCACGCATTTGTCCAGTTTTCCTACCAAGCCCGGCCGACCCTGTGGGTAGCACATCGGGGGGGGTATCCCCCACGTAGCAAAACGATCAAAAAAATAACAAAAGTGCGATAGATATTCGCCCATTTCGCCTAAAAATACCTGTATATTAGTGCTCTGAACGTGGCGTGCGAGACACTGCAGTCGAGTTGGGAGGCAAGCATGGCGAGGAGAAGCGCGGTTGCGCTTGGGCTGTTTGTCGCGATCACAGCAATCGCAGGGCTTCTTGCAGGCTGCACGTGGCTGGGTGCGCCTGCCACGACCGAGGAACTCCTCGTACGATACGTGGCGAACGAAGACGCGAGCAACTATGCAGCGAACATGCAGCTTGACCTTAAGGTCACCGCATTGGGCGTTACCGCAAAGCTGCCAACGACCGCCCACATGGAGGTTGCGGATGGCAACATGCATGGAACTCTCACCATGGACCTCTCCTCGCTTGAAGTGGAGGACTACACCGTGGAGTACTATGCGGAGTTGCAGGACAGGTGCATCTTGTGCTACCTGGGAACTCCCTCGTTCGATAGGTCCAAGGTCGCATGGAAGCGGTGGGAGATCAATACCACGTCTAACATAGACATCTCGACCCTCGTTGACCTCCTGAGGGCGTCCGAGCTCACGTCGATTGCCAAGGACTCAGATGAGAAGGTGCGCTACGAGCTTGCCGTTCCCATCGAGGCCGTGCTGGAAACGGTGTACAGGCTCTCCAAGGAACCAGTGGAGATAGCGGGCTTGGACGAGCAGGACCTGATCGATGCCGTGGGGTCCGACAAGGTGCGATTCTACTTTACCGATGGCTGTCTCCTTCGCTCGGCGAATACGAGCGTCTCTCTTAGTGCCAAAAATGCCGCGACCAACAACATTGGGGTAAAGGCGGGCGCATCCTTTTCGGTGGTGCTGGATGACTATGGCAAGACGGACCCGGCCAGCCTTGTCGTTCCCGACGAGGTTAGGCAGTCGGCATTGCTCGTTGACGAGCCAATAGACGTGTTGGACATTATTGGGCCCGACAGTACGTTTGCCAAGGCGGTACCCAGGTAGTGCGTCCGCGGCACGGAGCGCCCATGCGCACAGAATGTAACCCTTCGATCGTCCGTATTTTGCAGAGCTGGTGATACTTTTGAAGACGTCAATGGCCATCCTTCGGAGAGACCTTCTTCGACTACTGCGCAATCCCATAGCGCTGGTGATCGCCTTGGGTGTATGCGTGGTCCCGTGCCTGTATGCGTGGATAAACATCGCAGGCAACTGGGATCCGTACCAAAACACGAGCGACATACGCGTGGCTGTGGTCAACGAGGACGTCTCTACCGAGGTCATGGACATGGGCCAGCTCTGCGTGGGAGACATGCTGGTGGAAAAGCTCAAGGAGAACGACAAGATCGGCTGGCAGTTCGTGGGCGAGTCCGAGGCCATGGACAAGGTGCGCTCGGGCACCTACTACGCAGCCATCATCATTCCCAATGACTTTACCAAGAGCCTTACGGGCGTGCTCGAGGGGGATGTGAACAAGGCGCATCTCAAGTACTACGTAAACGAAAAGGTTAACGCCATCGCGCCCAAGGTCGCCGACACGGGCGCTACCACCATCGAGCAGCAGGTGGACGCGCAGTTCGTCGCCGTTGTGGGCGAGGTGATTGCCCAAAAGCTCGGAGGCATATCCAACAAGCTCATTGACAAGGCGCAAGGTGCCGTCGGAAGCGTCTCCGATGCGATTGGGGCAACGCGCACGACGCTGGAAAACGTGGATGGCAAGTTGGACGAGGTCGCATCGGGCCTTCAAAGCGCCAGCGAGGGCCTGAACGACGTGTCGAACAAGCTGAGCGATATGGAAGGAAGGGGATCGTCTGCCAGCGACGACCTCAACGACGCCATCGATGGCGTTGACGAGACGCGCAGGAATGCCCACGATCTCATTGGCAAGATCACCTCCGACCTGGGCAATGGCGCGTCTACCATAGCGTCGCTCTCATCTACGGCAAACTATGACATATCGTCATTGGCGGGAGACATCGCAGCCGCACGTTCCGAGGTCGATGCCGCCATAGGCGCGTTGGAGAAAGACCTCACCGACAACGAGGCGCTCAAGTCGAAGGTGCAAAGTACGCTCGACGTCGTGGTGAGCTACACGCCAAAGGAAGAGCAGACCAAGACGGTGTTGGCCGAACTCGAGAAGCAGCTGAATACCGAGCTGGACTCCTTGGTGCAGATCACCGATACGGAGACGGCAAAGATCGACGAGCTGCGGGAGGCCGGGCAAAAGTTGGAAGACGCGGCCGACGAGGTGTCAAAGCTGTCGCAATCCATTAACGACAAGGTGAAGGCGACGATGGACGCACTCCGCAATGCCCAGACGGGCGCGGCGAGCGAGAGCCTGCTCCAGGTGAGCTCCGCGCTCGACACGTTCGTGCAGGTTGCGCAGGAGCTTAGCGACTCCTTGCGCTCCATCGACCCCATCATCGCGCAGGCGAGCTCAGTAAGTGCCGAGCTGGCAAAGACGCTCGACGAGTCCAAGGACGCCCTGGGAGGAACGCGCGACACGTTGGGCAACATCATGTCTGGCCTTGAGGCGCTGGAAAGGGAGCTCGCCACGCTGAGCGCCTCGGAGGAGTGGGAGCTGATCAAGAGCCTTTCCGCCACCAATCCCGAAGGCGTAAAGGACTTCCTCACCGCGCCCGTGCAGATCGATGAGAACCGTCTGTATCCCGTTAAGAACTACGCCAGCGGCGTCGCCCCGTTCTTTACGAGCCTTGCCCTGTGGGTTGGCGGCATCGCCCTCGTCGCCATCTTCAAGCTCGAGGTGGATCGCGAGGAGGTGGGCGCGATGCGACCCTGGCAGGCCTTCTTCGGTCGATGGGGACTCTTCGTGCTTTTGGGGATGCTGCAAGCCGTCGTGTGCTGCACGGGCAGCTTGATCATTGGCATCCAGTGCGACTATCCCCTGGCGTTCTACCTCTCGGCCATCGTGGCGTCCTTTGTGTTTATTACCATCATCTTCTCGCTGTCGGTGGCGTTCAAGCATCTGGGCAAGGCGCTCGCATTCACGCTCATAATCCTGCAGGTGCCTGGATCGTCGGGCATGTACCCCATAGAGATGATGCCGCCGTTCTTCCAGTCAATCGGCCCATGGCTGCCCTTTACGTACTCGAACAACGCCATGCGTGAGGCGATTGCTGGCTTCTATGGCACGAACCTCGCCACGGACCTGCTCATGCTGCTGCTTTTCGTGGTTCCCTCGTTGCTCATTGGCGTTAGCGCGCGCAGCCACCTGGTAAACATAAATGCGCTCTTCGACCGTCGCCTGCGCGAGACCGACCATCTCATGGTGAGCGAACCCGTGGCCATAGAGGACGATCGCTTCCGACTGGCGACCGTGGTAAAGGCAATCAGGGCGCCATGGGAGTATCGCGAGGTGTTTGAGGAGCGTAGCGCTCGGTTTGAGCATGCGTATCCAGCACTCGTCCGTTGGGGTGTCTTCGCGCTCTTTGCGGTGCCTGCCGCACTCTTCGTGCTCGCCCTGGTCACGGATGCAAAGCTTCCCATAATGGCCTGTCTGGTGGTGTTCCTCGTGGGGGTGTATGCATACCTCATAGTGGTGGAGTACTTCCACGACCGCATCGTGCGCAAGCGGGTGCTCACCGAGCTCTCGCCCGATGAGCTGGACGCGGTGCTGCAAACCACCCTGCGGGACGAGTTGCTGCCCTATGCCTCAATTGACAAGATGCTGGAGGTGCGAAGACAGCGTCATCGCAAAGGCCTGGGAGGCAGGGTACGACGACATGCGGCGGAGCGCGAGTGGAATCGTCGCATCAAAGACGCGGAAGTCTCGGAGGGAGGTGATGAGCAATGAGTCGAATCTTCGCGATCATTCGTAGGGACTTTATGCACGTGCGCGGAAACGCCATAGCGCTGCTCGTGTGCATGGGGCTCATTGTCATTCCCTCGTTTTATGCGTGGTTCAACATCGCAGGCGGTTGGGATCCCTATGGCAACACAAGCCAGGTTAAGGTCGCGCTCGCAAACTCGGACGAGGGGGTGCGGGGCAGCATCATTCCCTTTAACGTGAACGTGGGCGAGCGCGTGGTCAACTCGCTGGCGGGCAGCACCAAGGTTGGATATGTGGTCACCAGCGAGAACGATGCCGTGGACGGCGTTCGTGCGGGTAAGTACTATGCCGCGGTCGTCATCCCCAAGAACTTCTCGTCCAACCTGCTCAGCGTTCTCACCAAGAATCCCGCCCATCCCCAACTTGAGTACTACGTAAACGAGAAGCGCAACGCCATCGCCTCCATCGTTACGGGCAAGGTGTCGGGATCTGTGCAAAACATGATCGACGAGGGCTTTACCGAGGCGGTGACCGAGGCGGCAACCGATCTCTTTGCCGAGGTGTCTCTCTTTGCCGATGACGACAGCGCGCTCGCGATGGGAGCAAGCCTTGGCAACGTGCTGGACCGCACGCTTGAATCCCTTAGGGGATCCGCTGGTAACATTCAGGCGTACGTGGGCGTCGTGGCCTCCCTGCGTAGCGTAACGGACTCCTCGTCTGCGCTCTTTGGCAACGACTCTGCGGCCCTCTCGGCATCCGACGCGCTTTCGCAGACGGCGGATGGCGTGCGTGAGTTCGACGGGGCGGTGGACCTGGCAAAGGACGGCGTGTCCAAAGCCGTCGATCGGGGCTCATCATCCGTCAAAGACGTTGAGGACGCCATCGAAGGTGCGTTTGATATGGCCGACGGTGAGGTGGACAAGCTCGTGGGGGCCCTGCAAAAGGCCAACGAGATCGCCGTCGATCGCCGAGACAAGCTGCGGGAGTTCCTCGACGTGCTCAACGACCTCAACGGCCAACTGGTGGACCTTAAGCAGGAGCTGGACGTTGGAAGCGTGGACATAGAGGTGGTCTACACGCTCGATAACGACATCTCCGACCTCATTTCTCGCACCAGCAATGCCATCTCGTACATGGATGACCTCATTGCGACCGTAGAAAAGAGCATCGACGACATTCAAACGTCCAAGACCGACGCCCAGTCCGCTCGCGAGGAGATCGACGCCATGGTCACCAAGGCGCGTGCGGCCGTAGATGCCGCGCGCGGGAGCTACCAGAACAACTTTAGCGTCTCGCTGGATGACGTTGCCGGCGTTATTGACGACGCGGCCTCGAGGGCAGACGAGATCTCGGGTTCCCTTGCGGGCAAGGTCGAGAAGGTACGTTCGCTTATTGGAGACGCATCGACGGGCCTCCAAAATCTCGAGAACACGCTTTCGGATGCCGCAACCAAACTTACCGATGCGGCCGACAAGTTGGAGAATGTGCGCGAGAAGCTGTCGAAAGCAATGGCGTCGGGAGATGTCCAGCTCATTCGCACGGTTATGGGCAGCGACGCATCGTCGCTCGTGAGCTTTATTTCGGCTCCGGTGGAGCTTGACCGCGAACCGATATTTCCCGTGCAAAACAACGGGTCGGCCATGACGCCGTACTACACCACCATGGCCCTGTGGGTGGGCGGCACGCTTATGGGCGTGCTGATGTATGTGGGTCTGTCCAAACGGGCTCTCGCAGAGACGGGTGCCCGCCCGCGCCATGCCTACTTTGGACGTCTGGCGTTCTTCTTGGCCATCGGCGCCTGCCAGTCCACGCTCCTCATACTGGGCGACCTG
This sequence comes from uncultured Coriobacteriaceae bacterium, assembly GCA_902793195.1. Taxonomy (GTDB): domain Bacteria; phylum Actinomycetota; class Coriobacteriia; order Coriobacteriales; family Atopobiaceae; genus RUG440. Next base: position 22,963 of record CADBCS010000002.1, read on the forward strand.
TACTTCCTGGGCGTCCAGTGCGTCAATCCACCGCTCTTCTTCCTCACGTGCTGGCTGGCCTCCACGGTGTTCATCAACATCATCTATTCGCTTGCCACGTCGTTTGGCGACGTGGGCAAGGCGATTGCCGTGTTCATAATGGTGTTGCAGGTGGCGGGCTCCGGCGGGACCTTCCCCGTGGAGATGCTGCCCAAGCTGTTCCAGCTCGCCTATCCGTTCCTGCCCTTCGTTCACTCCGAGAACGCCATGCGTGCGGCCATGTTTGGCGTAAACGGAAACGACTGGCTCATGGAGATGGGCCTGCTCGCGGCGTTTATCGTCCCCGCCCTTCTGTTGGGCCTGTTGCTGAGCAAGCCGTTCGTTCCCGTAAACGAGTGGATAGAGGAGAAGATGGAGCAGACCAAGCTGATGTAGCGGCGCAAGGCGGACCGAGGGGATGGGCGGCACGTGCGTTTTGGTGCGGTTGACCTGCGTGGTGGTCTACAATACAAGTGTCTCTTGTCGCCTGCGAGGTTCGGACGTATCTCGCATGCGATGGCTGATGACATGTTGCCAGTAGATTGGAGATGGTCATGCGCAGTGCCACCCGCCCCTTCCCGAAGCGTCTCGCAATGCAGTGGATCCTTGCCCTGAATGCCTTGGTGCTGGCCTTGGTGCTGGCAGGGTGTGCCGCAAACGCCCCCGCCTCGGTAGATGCCGCAAAGGAGGACGCGACGCAGACGAGCGCCCAGGCGATTGACAATCCCGAGGCGGGCGCCACCAAGGCGTCGTTCGCCTCGTGGTCGAAGGACAGCGCGTCGCTGCAAAAGCTGGTGGAATACGTAGAGGCCGCAACCACCGAGGGCGGAAAGGGCTACGTTCCTCCCGAGGACCGCATCGCCGTCTTCGACCTCGACGGAACGCTCATGTGCGAGACATATCCCTGGTGCTTCGAGTACATGGTCTTTGCCGACTACGCGCTCAACAACCCCAACTACAAGGCCCCGGACGACGTTGCCGCGGTGGCTCGGGAGATACTGGACTCCGCTTGGGGCGAGAAGCCAAAGGACATGAGCACGCGCCAGGCGCGGGCAGCGGCGATCGCCTACAAGGGACTCACGCCGGCCGAGCTCGAGGCGTATGTCGAGGGCTTTAAGGGCTCGGCCGCCGAGGGCTTCTCGGGGATGACTCGTGGCCAGGCCTGGTATAGGCCCATGCTGGAGGTCGTGTCGTATCTGCAGGACAACGGCTTCGACGTGTACGTTGTTACCGCAACCGAGCGCAACATCGTGCGCGCCATCGTGGCGGGCACCCTCGACGTGGACCCCTCGCACGTAATTGGCACCGAGTATGGCTACACCGCCACGGGCCAGGGCGAGGAGGCCGACGACAAATACACCTTCCAGCAGGGTGACGAAGTGGTGTTCGACGGCAGCTACGAGGGCGAGAACGCCAAGACGTGCAAGGTGGATGCCATCGTGCGCGAAATCGGCAAGCAACCGGTACTCGCCTTTGGCAACAGCTCGGGCGACGTCTCCATGCTCACCTACACGCTCTCCGGCAACGCGTACCCAAGCGCCGGGTTTATGGTGCTGGCCGACGACACCGACCGCGAGTACGGCGATGCGGAAGAGGCGGCCGAAGACCGCGCGTCGTGGGAGAAGCTCGGCTTTACGATATTCTCCATGCGAGACGACTTTGCCACCATCTATGGCGATGGGGTTGCAAAGGCGCCGGTGAAATAGGCCGCTGCGCCGCAGGCGCATTGCGTATGATATAGGGCCACTTAGTCCCAATGCCTCAAGAGGGGAGTATGGCATGGACCTGATTCCAAGCTTTGCCGTCGACCACACGCAAATCGTTCCCGGCATCTACGAGAGCCGCGTGGACACCATGGGCGACGAGGTCGTTACCACCTTCGACGTGCGCCTCAAGGAGCCGAACAAGGAGCCGGCAATCGCTCCGGCTGCCATGCACACCATGGAGCACGTTGTGGCCACGTATCTGAGGAACCATCCCGTATGGAAGGACAAGCTCGTCTACTGGGGGCCGATGGGTTGCCTCACGGGCTTCTACATGATCGTGAAGGGTCGCCCCGCCGCATTGGAGATGTATCCGATCCTCTTGGAGTCCTTTCGGCATATGAGTACGTTTGAGGACGAGGTGCCCGGCGCGACGCCGCAAAACTGCGGCAACTACCTCATGCACGACCTTCCCATGGCAAGGTGGGAGGCAAGGAGGTACGTGGAGTACCTCGAGCGTGCCGACAAGGACCTCATCTTTGCGTACCCGCAAACGGAGCGGTTGCAGCTCGACGATGGCCAGGAGTTCTTTGACTCGTAGCGGCTGGTGCCTGGGTGCGACCCTGGAGGAGACCCTGCAGTGTCCCGCCGCCTACTGGTATTGCGTAGCGAAGAGGCGTTGCTTCGGCATCTGCGTAGCACCGAGGTGTGATACAGTCTTTTGCGGCGCATTCGCCCATAGAGTCGTTCGAAAGGAACGTGGCATATGCTCTTTCCCCTTGGAAGCCTACTGATTCTCCTGCTCCTGATCGTGGGGGTATGGAACCTCGTCGAGCGGTATAGGAACACTCACGCCGATAGAATCGATGCGCGCAAACGACACAAGGCCGAGCGTAGGCAAAGGCGTGAGGGGTTCTTGGACGGCCTCAAGATCACGTGGTACCAGATTGTCGTGATCTTTGCGCTTGGCAGCGTGGCTGGCCTCATCCTCGAAGAGGTGTGGATGTTCGTGACTGCAGGCCTCACCGAGAAGCGCTACGGACTCGTGTGGGGACCCTTTAGTCCCCTATATGGCGTGGGCGCCACGCTCCTTACGATACTGTGCTTCGCCCTGCGCAAGCGCAGGGCCCCGTGGTGGCTGATATACATCGTTGGCATGGTTGTGGGCGGCCTTCTGGAGCAGCTGACCGGATGGGGCATGGAGACCCTCATGGGCGCGACGAGCTGGGACTACACCAACGTACCTGGCTGCATTACCAAGTGGGTCGCCTGGCCGTTCCTCTTCTTTTGGGGCGCTCTTGGCCTTGCGTGGGCGAAGCTCGTGATGCCCGAGTTGCTCTATCGCGTTGGTGCTCCCACGCGCAGGCGCCAGGTCGTGTTCGTGTCGCTTCTGGCCGTCTACCTAGCGTTCGACATTATCATGACGCTCGCGTGCTTTGGCCGCGTGGGCGCTCGCGAGCGCGGCATCCCGCCCAGAGGTCCTTTTGAGGAGTGGGTGGACACTCACTACAGCGACGAGTTTGTTGCCAACCGGTTCCAAAACATGATGTTCGAGGACACGGGAGCGTAGCTGGGTGACACATTGGGGATGCTCCCCGCCATGGCAAAGTGCCGCGGCGGGGAGCATCCCCAATGTGTCACTGACGTTTGAGCAGCTGGTCCAGATTGCGCACGAAGCGCTCCCGGTCCCCTGGCTCGAAGGCGGCGTGCTTGCTTACGCGCGGCTTGCCGCGGCGTCGCTTTGAGCGAAGCTCCTGCTTGGTAGCGTGCCGCACGAGAAGGAGCGCGTCGATGGTTCGCTGGTCGTACACGTGGCCGCGGGGGTCAATCGCGGCACAGCCTCGTCCCAGGGCCATGGATGCCAGGCCAAAGTCCTGGGTCACGACGACGTCGCCGGACTCCAGCTCGCATACGATGGCAAAGTCCGCGGCATCGGCTCCCTGCCCAACCTGCAGGAGGCGTACCCAGAAACCCGCGGTTGGCTCGGTGGGATCGTCCGGGCGCACGTGCTTTGCGAGATTGTGTCCCGAGTCGCCGGCAATCACACAGGGCAGATGCGCCCTGCGCGCACAGGCAATCGCCTCGCGCGTAACGGGACAAGCGTCGGCATCAACATACAGCGTGGGCATACCGCTGTGCCTCCTCTGCTCTTTGCTTCGCATTTGGGACAAGTCGTGGTCCTCCTCGTCTACCAATTGGCGCTATGCGTCGTAACTGTCTCAAAGATTATTCCCTCGCGGATGGTCTGCTCTCGATTGTGGACCTAACAAAGTGCCAAAAAAGCCATAATCGGCCTTCGGTCTTTACTTTGTCAGGTCGCAGGAAAGCCCGGTCTCCTCATCCCCGTACGCACATCCTCTCATGCTATGGTAGATGAGGCGGGGTTCTCTTGCGTACGGGCCACTTGGAACGGAGGGTGCTGCCATGATTCGACTGGCGCTTTCGGACATCGACTCCACGCTCATTCCCTATGGGCGCAGTGCCGCCTCGCCTGCGGCCGTCGCCGGCCTGCTGGCGGCAAACCGTGCGGGCATTCTTGCCGGGCCGGTTACCGGTCGTACGACGGGCAGGATGAGGAAGATGTTTGGCGATGCGACGGAGTGCTGGGATACCGGGGTGCTGGTAAACGGACAGGTCGTGCGCCTTAGGGGCAAGACCATCCTGCGCGAGGTCCCTCCCATCTCGGCGCTCGAGGAGGTCGCGCGCGTCGTGCGCGAGGTGGGTGGAGAGGGGTGCGCCCTTACCGTGTACGATGACGAGGTGGACGGCCACGACATCTGCGTGGGCATAACGGCCCACGAGATGGAGCGCTATCCCAGGCAGTTTGGGCAGTTCGACTATTGCGCGTCGCACGTGCCGGAGGGTGTCTACCTCAAGACGAACGTCCATGCCGCGCTCGATCGCCCCGATGCCATTCGACTGCGCGATGCGCTGAGGGAACGCGTGCCCGAGCTGTCGTTTGTCTTTCCGTTTCCCGCGTCCTCAACCATCGACATCACTCCCGCAGGTGTCACCAAGCTCACGGGACTCAACCTGCTCATTGACACGTTGGGCATAGGGTTGGATGAGGTGTGCGTGTTTGGCGACGGCGAGAACGACCTCTCGGTTATCAATGCCGTACCCAACAGCGTTGCCGTGGCAAATGCGGACCCCGAGGTTGTGCGCGCTGCCCGCTGGCACATTGGAGCCGACGTGGACGATGCCGTGGCACATGTGCTCATGGCCCTAGCGCGGGGCGAATGGCCGTTCGTGGCGTAGACTCGCCCGGAAGGGACCGTCCCCTCCGGTGCAGTCGCCGTCCGGAAGGGACCGTCCCCGACGGTAGAGTCACATCTGGTAGCGCTCCCTTATGCGTCCGAACATGCGCGGCCAGGAGTGTGCGATGGGGACGAGGAACACCACGGTGCCCATGGCGCTCGCCACGTTGTTGGCGAGGCCGGCAACATAGGTGGCAAGCACGCTGGTGGCGTTCGCGTTCGACACGAACCCCACAATCGTCCAGGTGTCCAGGATAAAGCCATACAGGAGTGCCATCGCGGCGCCAAACGCAGCGACCGACCAGCGTCGGACCAGCCGTCCGTGGCTTCCCGTAACGCCCGCGAGGTAGCCCACGAGTCCCATCGAGAACATCTGCCAGGGCGTCCAAGGCCCCTGCCCAAAGAAGACGTTCGAGACGAGCATGGCAAGCGCCCCGGTAATGAAGCCCTCCTCGCGCCCAAAGCAGAGGCCTCCCATCACGACGATCGCGATGACGGGTTTGATGGCCGGTACGGGCGCAAAGACAAGACGACCCGCCACGGCCAGTGAGGTAAGGACGACCACGGGCATGAGGTCGCGGGCGCGTCTGCGCGACTTCTCGAAGCTCACGAAGAACGGCGTGAGGGCGACGCACGCGCATATGCTCGTGACCAGTGCGGCGTTGGGCAGCCTGAGCCATGCCCAGAGCAACATGACAACGGGCAGCGCCACAAGTATCACGGGCTGGACGATTCGCGTGGCGCACACGATCCTATTCATCGTGCGTCCCTTCGGCCAGGCCAAACGAGACGGCCAGGTCGGCCGTCGTTACGCAACCGTCCAGCATGCCGCGCGCTATGCGTGCGGTGGGCGTGGAGTAGAACAGGTTGTCCACAAAGAAGCCGTGCGCGTCCTGCGTGCAGGTGATGTCGTGCCCAAACAGCATGGAGCAGGTGTGCGCGATCTCCGACACAAACTCCAGGTCGTGCGTCGTAAGAAGGATCGCCTTGCCCTCACGCAGTGCCAGGTCGGAAAGAATGCGACCTATCTGGGCCTTTGCGGGTGCGTCGAGACCCTTGGTGGGCTCATCGAGCAGGAGCACGTCGGGCCCGAGCAGCAAGATCTTGGCAAGGGCTGCCTTCTGCGTCTCTCCGCCCGACAGGTCGTAGGGATGGCGTGCGCGAAGCTGCTCCAGCCCAAGGCGCTCGAGCATGTTGTTGACGTCGTGCAGCGAGTAGCCGCCCACATCGCTCCATTCCATGAGGTCGTCGACGAGGCGATCGCGCACGAACAGCGTTTTGGGGTTTTGCGCCATGAGTGCCACGTGCAGGTTGCGTGCCCGTACAACGCGTCCGCGTTCGGGCTTGCGGACTCCGGCGAGCGCCGAGAGGAGCGTGGACTTTCCGCTTCCGTTGCCTCCCACGAGTGCGGAGATGCGGCCCGCATGCAGGTTGAAGTCGACGCCGCGCAGCACGAACGGCATGTCTCTGGTATAGCGAAACCAGAGGTCCCTGGCACTCAGCACCACGTCGCCCGACGGGAGCGCGCGCTCCGTTGGGGGAGGCCCAGCGACTCGTTCCCCGTGCGCAAGCGCGTCGGCAAGATACGACCGCCCCTCTCGGACGGAAAACGGGTAGGTGACATGTCCTCCTGGGTCCCTGCCGGCCCGTTCGAACAGCATGCCCATGCGCGTTGCCGCCGGCAGGGCCGCATACAACCCCGAGTCGTGTTTCGCAAGCATGTGCGCGAAGCCGTCTCGGTCGCCGTCGTAGGCTAGCGTGCCACCCCTCTCCAAGAGCAGCACGCGGTCGGCGATGGGCAGCACGTCCTCGAGCCGGTGTTCGGTGATCACCACCGTTATGCCAAGCTCCGAGTTAACGCGCTCGAGCACGTCCAGAAAGGCCTTGGCGGCAATGGGGTCGAGCTGTGATGTGGGTTCGTCGAGCACGAGGACGGCCGGCTGCATTACCACGATTGCCGCCAGGTTGAGCAACTGCTTCTGTCCGCCCGACAGGTCGGCGGTCCTTCGGTCGAACCAGCTGCCAATGCCAAAGAAGTGAGCGGCCTCGGCCACGCGACGGCGCATCGTCTGCGGGTCCATGCCAATGCTCTCCAGCCCAAAGGCCAGCTCGTGCCACACGGTGTCGGTGACGATCTGGTTCTCGGGGTCCTGCATGACAAAGCCGACGCGGGTGGCCGACTCAACGGGACCTAGCAGGTGCGGATCGTCGCCGAGCACGCGAACGGTACCTCTGGACTCTCCCGCCACGGCGAGTTCGGGTTTGAATGCGCGCAACAGCGTTGACTTTCCCGAACCCGACGTGCCACACAGCACCGCAAACGAGCCATGCCTCAACCCAAACGAAATGTCGTGCAACGCGTCAGTGCTCGTCGATCCATACGAGAATGCGTAGTCGCGCATCTCGAGCGCATACTCGGACACGTTGCGCAGCCCTCCCACATCGTTCTCACGGGCAGGCACTGGCCCTCGTGCGGCGCCGCTTGCCAAACGAGTCATCATGCCCATGGCCTCCTCACTCGCTCGAGCTCCACCCAAAACGGCGTGCCCAGCATGAGGGCATACGTCGCATAGCCCCAAGACGGTTCGACGGACGACACGAGGGGGTAGAACGCGAACGCTCCCGCGTCGGCGAAGAGCAGCATCGCGTTGGCAACGGCGAGCGCGACGAGCAAGCCGAGCACCACATGCTCGCGTACGTGCCACCTAAACAGCACGTAGGACGTGCGGGTCGTCGAGCCGTACCCACGCGCGCTCATGGAATCGGCCGTCTGGATGGAGTCCTCCATGCCCAGGCCCGCGAGCACCGTTGCCATGCGCACGCCCCGGCGCAACGTGCCCCTCCTTGACTGGTCGTACCCTCCGATGAGGGCCTCCTGCGAGTTGTGGACGCTGCGTCCCCGGATCACCATCCTTGGGACCCAGCGAGAGATCATGGACACCATGAGCGACACCGTTGGTAGCCTGCGCCCAAACAGGTAGGTGAACTTGTCCTCCGTCATAACCTCGTTGTAGCAGGCGAACCACAGGAGCACCGCTGCCAGCATCCCACCCATGGCCACGCCATAGCACAGACCCTCAACGCAAACGCAAAACGGTCCCCACCGCCAGATGACGGTGGCACCGGCGGCATTGAACAGCGAGTTGAGCAGACCCACAAACACCACCAGGGGGACGCACGTGCCCACCGTGCGCAAGAACGGGCGCCATCCCCGTAGGTAGACGAGGAATGCGCCCGACATAACGCAGGACAGCGCCACGTAGACCGGATGCTGGGTGCTAAACCCAAAGCCGATAGCGGCAAGGAAGAACAGCATGCAGACCGCGGGGTGATACGTCGCGAACAGTCCCTTTGCCATGGCTGGCGCGAGTTCCTACTGCATCTTGGTGTAGTCGGCGGTAAAGGTCCACACAACTGTGTCGCCGTTGGAAATCTGCACCTTGCCAGCGTCGGTGTTGGGCGTCTCGCCGTTAACGGAGAACAGCCAGCCGGCGTTGGGGGAGGTCGCGGAGGCAACAACGCCGTCGATGCCGTCTACGTACACGCCTCCGGACGAGTTGTCCACCTTCAGCTTGAGGCCCGTGTCGATGAGTGCCATGTACACCGTCGTGCCCGGCTTCGTAGTAACGACGCCGTCGTAGAGCATGCCCTTGTTGGCCGCCGTGGCGTCAACCTTGAGCGTGTAGGTGACCTCCTGCGAGTCCGACGTGGCGGCGGTGCCCGTTGTCCCGCTGGAGTCCGTTGTCGTCTGCGTGGACTGCTGGCCGCAGCCCGCAAGAACGAGCACGAGCGAGAAGAGCGCGGCGACGATGACACAACACTTGGACGTACGATTCATGATGCTCCCAATGCGAGTGCGCGGTCTGTTGTGGTGGACCACCAGTATAGCCGCTTGTGGGGCGTGACGGGGCCAAGGGCGTCCTCGGAGCTGTAACGACGGGGTTACGCACCGTGGGTGGCATCACGGTTTTAAGAAAGCGAAATGTGAGGTAAAATCCAGAACGATTGCACGATTGTGGCGCCTGCACATGGAGCAGCGTGTTTGGTTGGGTGTGGGAGAGGGGAATCCATGGCATTGGAGCGCGGCGCTCGGATCAAAACCAAGTTCGGACGCGAGATGCGTGTCGAGAGGCTCATCAGCGAGGGTGGGCAAGGCTTTGTCTACCAGGTGTACTGCGAGGGAAGGCAGATGGCCCTCAAGTGGTACAAGCCGGTCTTCGTCCAGAGCATCCACGATGCGGAACGCTTTAAGGACAATCTCTGGAACAACATATTGCGCGGGGCGCCGTCACAGGACTTCCTATGGCCGCAGGACCTCACCGAGACGGTCGACGGTTGCTACGGCTACCTCATGGAGTTGGCGCCACGCGAGTATGTCTCCGCACGAAGGATCATTCGGGAGCCGCAGCTGGTAAGGTCGTTCCGTCGCTTTGTGGATGCGTGCCTTAACATTGTGGTCGCATTCGGTCAGCTGCACGACAACGGATTCTGCTACCAGGACTTGAGCGACGGCAACTTCTTTATCAACCCGTCCAACGGCAAGGTCCTCATCTGCGACAACGACAACGCGGCACCAGGGGGCGCGGATCCGTTCGTCTTGGGCACCCCCGACTTCATGGCCCCCGAGATCGTAACGGGAGGGGCCACGCCAACGCAATACAGCGACCTCCACTCGCTTGCGGTCATCATCTTCTACCTGCTGCTGCTCCAGCATCCACTCAAGGGAATCCGGTCGCTGCGCATGGACCCCAAGACCCAGACGGAGATCTTTGGGTCGGACCCCGTCTTTATCTTCGACCCCACGGACAGGAGGAACGCGGCGATTCAGAGCCCCGAGAACAACGCGCTGCGGATATGGCCCTGCCTTCCGTCGCACATGCAGGGCTTCTTTGTGCGGGCGTTTTCGCACGAGATGCTGCACAACCCGTACAGACGACCCATTCAGAACGAGTGGGTGCGCGAGCTCGTGCGCTTTAGGTCCGAGATCGTCGATTGCCGTTGTGGCAACGAGGTCTTCCTCAACGAGGCGGAGCCCAGGACCTGCGAGAGCTGCGGTTCGTTGTGCGGCTCACGCTTGCGCATAGAGGTTTGCGGCCACAAGATTCCCGTGGTCAACGACGCGCGCGTGTACACGTGCCAGACGATGCGGGTCTGCGACTTGGACAAGGCCCTTGGGCCGCAGGTCTGGGCGCTTGCCTCGAGGAGGGACCCGAGCGACATCGCCCTGCGCAACATGTCGCGTGACCCATGGAAGGCGAGTTGCAACGGAAGCACGCTAACCGTTGCGCCGGGAACGGCGGTGCGCGCGGCGGACGGCGTGGAGTTTGAGATTTCGGGCCAAAGCGTACGCGTTTGCCTTAACGAGAAACGACAATAGGGAGGACGACCATGCCACGAACGACGGAGCAAAACGGCGCCATGAGGCCGGTGCTCAACCTGTTCTATGTGCTTGACTCATCGGGAAGCATGAGCGGGGACCCCATAACGGTGCTGAACCGCGCCATGAGGTCGACGATCGACGCGGTAAAGATGGAGGCGGCGTACAACAACCAGGCACGCATAAAGGTGGCGGTCCTCACGTTCAACAGTACCTGCTGGTGGCTCAACGAGTACGGACCCGAAGACATAGACAGGTTCATCTTCGACGACCTCCAGGCCACAGGGGTCACCTGCATGGGCGCCGCGCTTGCCGAACTCAACTCCAAGCTCTCGAGCCGAGGGTTTATAAACGCCGAGAGCGGCAACCTCATGCCAGTTATCATCTTTATGACCGACGGGTATCCCACCGACGAATACAAGCCGGAGCTGGAGAAGATCATGCGCAACAAGTGGTTTAGCAAGGCCACGCGCATTGGCTTCGCCATTGGCGGCAATCCCGACCAAGAGATGATAGCGCGGCTGGTGGGCAACTCCGAGAGCGTGATTCGCACGAAGAACCTGGGTGACTTTGCGGCGCTGCTGCGTTGGGTCAGCGTTACGTCGAGCATGCTGCAAAGCGAGTCGCGCGTTACGGGATGGGAGAGCATCGGCGTGGACGCGGTGAACGAGGCCAAGCGTAGGGCCGGCTACGACGAGAGCAGCTTCCGTCCCGATTTTGACTACCGGGAAGAGCGAAGGGACGACGGGTCGTGGGGGCCCGATCCCCTGAGCGTGAGCGACGACGACTATGGCATTGGCGCCGAGTGGTAAGGGGAGGTCTGAGCGATGGGCGATTTTGCGAATGCTCCCGTTAGCGCATGTCCGGCATGCGGGGGTCCGCTCTTTGGCGACGAGAGGTTCTGCACGACCTGTGGGGTGGAGCTTGCCGCCCTGCGTGGAGCCCAGGGAGGGCCGAACGCCGTGGATACCGTCGTGGGCACCTGCTCGCATTGCGGCGGCCCCCTGTACAAGGGCGATTCGTTCTGCACGAATTGCGGCGCAGACGTTCCAAATGCATCGGGGACGGTGGTGGTGACGTCGGCGAACGACTCGTGGTCGGGCGGCCATGACTCGTCCGGCATACAGGCGGGACGGCGAGGCACGGACACGGTGTCCGTAAACGACGGCCGCCATGCCGTCGACCCGCATGTCGCCCCTGCCAATCCGCCGGCATACGTAGGAAGCGCCGACGACGACGTGGACGAACCGCTCGTGCGCTCGGTTCTCGTGCGCCTTACTCGCCAGGAGGCGCGAACGGGATGCAGGAAGCACGTGATGGTGGAGGGACAGAGCATTCCGGTAGATGTCCCCGCGGGCGCCAATGTCCATACGCACGTGGACATCCCAAACCTTGGGTATCGTGACGAGCGCACCGGTGTGGTGGGGCCTCTGCGCGTGTGTTTTCACGTGGTGTGACTCGCCTGGCCAAGACGGGACGTGCGCCTGGGGTTTGGGCGTGACACGTTGCAGAGAACGAGTGCGCAGATGCCTGGAGGGCATAGGGCATCCGTGGGAGGACGATGGGTCAGCTCGATGTGAGGCGGGCAATGCGAGACGGAGGCTGCGATGGCTGGCATCCAGATAGTGTGCGACTGCGTTAAGGGCAAGAGCCATTCGGCGTGCGAGGATTTCGCGCATGCCCAGGCGCTGGAAGTTGGGGAAGAGAGCGACATCGTGCTGTTTGCCGTTGCGGACGGCCATGGCAGCCCCGCGTGCGTGAGGAGCGCGCGTGGGTCCGAGCTTGCCGTGCGAGTGGCGATCAGATGGCTCGAGCGCCTCGCGAACAGCTTTGGGGCCGATCAGGACCAGTGGGGAAGGCGGCTGCTGGAGGACGTCCAAGAGCGTATGGCGACACCGCGCTCGGCGAACGGGCCCAACAACGCTCGTGGCCTGTCGGGCGCCCCTGCGCATTCCGTGGGCACGAGCGCCTCTCCCTGCGACGCCTTTGCCAAGTCGCTGGTCACCGATTGGAGGCGCGCCGTCATCGAGGACGCAGACCCCCAGACCAACCCGCTCACCGAGGCGGAGCTGCAGGCGGTCCACGACAGCGGGTACCGGTGGGAGGAAGGCCACCTGTTCCGGCTGTACGGCACGACCCTCATTGCTGGGGTGCTCCTTCCAGATGCGGTGTTTCTGCTGCAGCAGGGAGACGGGTGCTGCAGTGTTCTATACGAGGGGGGAGAGGCCCTAGACCCCATGCCGGAGGACGAGCGTTGCGTGGGCAACGTGACCACCTCCATGTGCGACGACGATGCCGAAAGGGGCATGCGGTTTGCCTACGTCGACCGTCGCAGGCGCGATCCCATAGCCTGCTTCGTCGCGACCGACGGGGTGGACAAGTCGGTGTCGGGCAACGATGGCGTGGAGAACTTCTTTAGGGGCGTGGTCATGGACGCCGTCTCGAGCCGGGACGAGGACGAGGCGACCTCGACGCTTCGCGAGACGCTTGAGCTCTTGAGCACCCAAGGCGCCCGTGACGACACATCGATCGCCGGTTTTATAGACGTGGACCGTGCGGCTCGCTCGATGGACGCGCTTGCCGCCAACCGCCAGCGCTTTGATCGGGAACTCGAGATCCGCTCGCTCGAGGAGCGCCAGCTGTCCCTGAGCCGTGGGGTCGAGCGCTACCGATCCGCCGAGGCCGAATGCGAGAGGTTCCGTCCCTGGGTGGAGGAGCACGAGCAGAACCAGCGGCGCATAGACGAGCTGCGCGGCCTTGCGTCGGGTGGCGCGCATGCCGATGCGGCCGCATCGGCCCAGGCGAGCGACGCGGTGCCGGAGCCGGAGCGTCCGGCCGCGTCCGGCGGGCGCACGCGGCCGGGTGCCGCGAATCCCGAGAGGGCGGCACAGCCGTCGGTCGCGTACGCGCCCACCGAGGCAGGCCAGAGCACCTTTGCCCCCGGGCCGCGGGCGGGCAAACAAAACAAGCCGATACTGCTCTTTGTGGGTGCCGCCGTCGTTGCGGCCGCCATTGTCGCCTGCGTTTTCCTGATAGGCCTAAAAGCCGCGGCGCCAGCGCCCGGCGATGCTGCGGCCAATCCTCCCGAGCCTACCGCCTCGTCGGAGCCAACCGGTACCACAGTGGAGCCGCAAGATCAGCTGACCAGCGTGAAGGACGCCCTTCGCGAGAGGATTGACGAGATGCTGCGCTCCAAGACCTTGGTCGAGGCGCTTTGCGGCGCAAAGGGGGAGGGACGGGAGACGTCAGGCAAGCTCGAGGATGCCGAGGCAGATGATGCGGCGCAACATCTGGCGTGTGCCTGCATGTGGACGCTCTGCGATCGGATCGAGGGGCTGGATGAGGGTTCGGTGGAGTGGAATGCAAACGCGTGCGAGGCTACGCTCGAGTTTCCCACCGTACTGTCGAAGATGCAGGAAGCCGAGCCGACCGGCGCGCGAACGCTGCTGCGTGACGCGCGAGAGCAGCTCGAGGATGCCTCCCAGGCCGGAGAAAGCATGTCGCTGAGGTTCGACCTCGAGCTTGATTCGTCCAACAACGAATGGCGTGTCGTCTCGGTCAACTCGCAGGCTTCGGACGGCCTCGAGTCCCAGATTGGCGAGGCCATCGGGTTCGGGCACATCTGCGAGCTCGCGACCAGCGCTGAACCTGCGCCCAACGCCGAAAATACCGCCGAGACGTACGCCACGGGCGATCCAAGCGTGCGGCAGAACGCGGATAGCCTGACCAACTAGTCCGCCGGGGACGGTCCCTTCCGGATTAGTTAGCCCTTGCGCATGCCGAGTGCAATGAACAGGTAGCAGCCCACGACGCAGAGCGCCGACATGCCAAGCAGGACTCCCCAGCTCCGCAGCAGATGTTCCATGGTGTGCTCGAACATCTCGTCCACCTCGGGTGGCTTCATGTCGCGAGTTATCGTCTTCGTCTGCTCGGGAATGTCCACACGCACGTCTTCCTTGAAGTGCTCCTCGTGGGCGTCGATGGTGACCTCCTGCTTTTGGGGTCCCGCGGGAGTGTCGACCTCCACCTCCTGCGTAAGGTCGGGAAGCTGAATAACCGGCTTCTCCAGGACGTAGCCCTTCTCGGCGGGAATGGTTATCTCTTCACCGTAAATGAGCAGGTCGAGGCTGTTGAGGTCGGCCGTCGTTCCCAGAGCCTCGATGGCCCAGCGACAGTTGATGGCGTACGAGATCTTCTCGGTGATGTCGTTGAGCTCGAAGGCGATGCCCGAGAACAGAATCTGCGGCAGGATGAGGATGGGTGCCAGGGCGAGCGCCTTGTCGGGACTGCGGAAGAGCGCCGACACGAGCAGGCCCAGGCACATGGCCGAGAGGACCGTGAGGTACGTCGAGATGACGAGCTCGAGGGTCGGTGACACAAACGCGCTCTTGGGCGTTCCCATGGACACGATGAGCCCAGCCACTAGGAGTAGCGTCTGGATGAGACATAGGACGCTGAGGACGAGCACCTTCGACGACAGGTAGGCGCCGATGCTCAGGCCACCGTCGCATTCCCGTTGCAGGATGTTGTTCTCCTTGCAGATCTCTTGGATGGAGTCGAAGATACCCACCCAAAACGCCGCACAGGACAGGGCGAACAGGTAGAACTTCGTGTCCTCGCAGATGTCGAAGACCCCCGAACCCGCAACGATGTTGATGAGTCCTGCCAGCAAGGGGGCTTGCAGGACCATGAGCAGGAGGCGCGCCCTGTCATTGCACATGAGCTTGGCATAGCGTGCGGAGAGCGTGAGGAACTGCCGCATGAAGCCGATTGACCTCTTGCCGCCGATGCCTCCCTCGCCAGGCCGCGCGGTCGCCTGCGGCTGTCCGCCGCGCGCGGCGAACTTCTGTTCCCAGAACGCGGGGTTCTCGTCGATCTTTGGGTAGACGTCCACAAAGTCCGACACGCCAAAGAATGGTAGGGCTTCCTGCGGATTGCCGGCGTAGCACAGCTTGCCGCCCGCCCCCAAAAAGACGACCTGGTCGCAGAGGTGCAGGTTGAGCGTGGTGTGCGTGACCAGTACGATTGTGCGGCCCTCGCGTGCCATGTCCGCGAGGCTCCTCATGAGCTTGCGCTCGATGCCGGGGTCGAGGCCCGACGTCGGCTCGTCGAGGAACAGCAGGCGCGGGTCGGCCAGCAGCTCCACGGCAATGGATGCACGCTTCTTCTGGCCTCCCGAGAGCTTGCCGATATAGTTCTGGCGCACTCCATCGAGCTCGAGCAGGGCAATGACCTCCTCCACGCGCTTCGCGCGCTCCGCAGGAGTGGTGTCGGACTGCATGCGAAGCTTTGCGGCGTACTTGAGCATGTCCTCCAGTCGCAGATTGTCGTAGACGATGTCCTGCTGAGGCACGTAGCCGATGGAGCTCTTCATCATCTTGTAGTTGGCATACAGGTCGGTGCCGTCGAGCGCGACGGTCCCCTCGTCTGCCGGCTCACTGCCGTTGAGCTCGTTGAGCAGCGTGGACTTGCCGCACCCCGAACCGCCGACGATCGCTACGAAGTCGCCGCGCTTGATGTGGAGCGAGATGTGGTCGGTGGTGATGCGTGTGACCTTGCCGTTCTTGCGATAGCGGACGAGGTCGCGGGCGTCGATGTCCACGCCGTGCCGTGCGCCCGACATGAGCAGGCAGCCTTCCAGGTAGACCACCTGAGCGTTGCCAAAGGAGATGCTCGAACCCGAGTAGAGGGGGGTCGGCTGGGTGATGTAGCGCCCATTGATCTTTGTGCCGTTCGTGCTTGCCAGGTCGGTGATCGTCCAGCTCACACCGTCGAACGTGAGGATGGCGTGGTGGGACGAGACCGTGGGATCGGGCAGGGAGAGGTCGTTGTCCTCCAGACGTCCTATCGAGATGTCCTTGTTCCTTACGAGCGAGAAGACGTTCCACACCTGTCCGGCGGCGCTCACCACCATGACGCAACGGGTGGCCCCGCGTCCGGGCACACCGATGCTAATAACGTCGCCAGGCGCGACGCGACACTCCGTCTGGCGCACGCCGTTGAGGTACAGGCCATTGGTCGAGTTGGTGTCGCGTATGATGCACCATCCACCGGTCATCGAAATAACGCCGTGGTGGCCAGATACCGTGCACGAAGGCGGTTGGACCACGAGGTCGTTGTCGGGTGCGCTGCCAAAGCGAACCCGCTGGTTTTGGTTTGGCGACAACGAGATTTGAGTAATCACCTGGCCGTTCTCGACAAACGTGATGGCAATGCCCTGGCCGGGTTGGCTTGGTTGGACAGGCTGTCCCGGGCGAGGCGCCGATGGGCCCTGCTGCGGGGCGTGGGGCGACGCGAACTGGGTTACGGGCATGTTGGTGCGCGCATTCACCTGTTGCGGCGTTGCCGGTCGGGCTCTGTCGCCGCGAAGGGGGCAACCGCATATGGGACACCGAGTGGCGTCGTCCGGTACGTTGGAACCGCAGTATGCGCAGAACATCGTGCCTCGATTCTTTGGGAATCATTCAGTGTTGTCAATCGTAGCAGAAGCGACGTCCCGGACGTTGCCGGGGTTTGCCCAGCGTCGTTATCCAATGCGGTCGCATGGTTCTTGTGGCGGCGTTGATTGCGTTTGCGGTCGTGTTGCCAGCCCGTGTCGTGGCCGCCGTGCACCGACCGAGGCGATGGCGGGCTTGAACGCTGCGCTAGAGATGGTCCACCGCCTCCACAAGAATGGCAGCGAGCTGCTGGGCTATCTCGGGGTCTACAAATCCAGCTATCAAAGCCTCCGTTGCACGCGCCTCACGTTGGGTGGACTCGGTCGTTTCGTGCAAGATTTCAAACACGCCAAGATCAAATGCATACTGCAAGAGCATGGACTCTGCGCGGAGGTCTGGATGCAGGTCGAGTAGGTATCCGGTCAGCTTGCTTTTATGGTTGGCAGCATGGATGTCGCTGTCTAGGGCCGTCTGCAATGTGGCGGCAAAATGGGGCGAGATGCGAGGAAGTCGATTGCGTGGTGGATCCTGCAAGTGGTGCTCGGTGTTCGAGTCCAGAGTCTCTTCCTCAATGGGGTCGGGGTCTCGGTAGCTAAGCGTGTATAACTTATCTGGAATGTCTGGGGATTCAATAACGTAAACGAGGTCGTCCAGCCAAACGCGCACTAGCTCTAGATAATCGTGTGCGTGTGCCCAATCAATTTGGACCCAATAGATAAAGTTGTCAACCTGAGTCGTATCGTATCCGCCGTCGAGTGTGGCGAATAGAACGTTTTCAAGATCGTACGCCTGTAGCTGTTGCATGAGCATGTCAACCTCATGCTGCTCACGTAATGCTTGGCCGAGCACCTTCCGACGCAAGCGGTTCTCGAGCCACCCTCCACGATTGGATTGCAACGATATCGTGCGATCGTGTAGCCTTGCGAGCTTCTCGTCGGCGTTTGCGAGGTAGTCGCAGAGGTTGTAATAAGTGTCGGCGATTGCGTCGACCAACGAGTCTACATCATCCCAGTAATAACCGTAACTTGTGGTGTCAAACTGCAGCGTCATAAAAGAGTCGGGATCGAATCCCAATTGCTGCGACACCGTGATGCCGCTCGGTAAATGATCCATGGGCACGCCAGTGTTATTCATGTTGTCTAGGCCAATCTCGGTGTTCGTACGGGAGCCCGAACACTCCCCACTGACTCTAGGATAGCAAGAATGTACATGCGTTGGGAACCTGTGCCGTGGCCGCCGTGTACCGACCGAGGCGATGGTGGGCCACCACTTGCCCACGCTTTTTTGGTATACAGTAAGGAAGCCAAACGATTGGATTTTTCGGTACGCACTCATCGCAGGCTACGCCTCAGATAACTGCTGGCAGTATGGGTAGATGGTGGGCAAGGAGATGTGTTACGGTAGCTGATACAGTCAACGCGAATCCGGACTGGAGCACCCTCAACTTGGGTGAGTACTATGTGGAGGGATACATTGAGTGAGGACCTGAGGTCTGCCACGTGTCAGGCGCTACGCTTGCGCGGCGTGGAGGTGTTCGATCAGCCGAAGGTTTATCTGGGCTTTCTCGCCGATGCGTTGCCCAAAGACTCACTCGAGCTCTCGGTTCTCTACAATCAGTGCGATCAGAGCTGGCTGGGCATATTTGCATCAGCCGCGCATGGGGGCACGGCCGATGCGCTGCGCGATGCGGTCATGCGCTCCGAACAGATGCTCATCACACAGCGTGCCATAACTCCCTCTGTGGCGCAGAGCCTGAGCGCGGACGTCGCGCAAGGCATAGCCGACGCGCTTGGGCTCGACGCGTCCTTTGCGGAGCGTGGCCAAAACAGCCTCGGCGACGGCCTCGCGTGCGAAAGGCCGGAATGGAATCGCATCGTCGTCAAGCCCTATGACGTAAAGCACGTCACGCGTCCGCAGACGCACGTTCCGTCTGGTAGCCTCGTGCAGCGTTGGCGGACAGCCACGACACAAAACCGACGGTGCATGGTGGCCGTCCTTGTGGCCGCGCTGATCGGTGTTGGCGTGGTCGTGTGGATGACCTTGCGAATGTCTGCCTGCTCGCGGGTGCGCAACATGCTCCTTGACGGCGTGGGACCAACGCATGCCGAGACGTCCGTGAGTGCGGCGGAAGACGCCGATGCGAAGCATGCGCCCAGCGTCAAATCCATCTCTGCAAAGGGGGAGGGGACCGTCGGCCTGCTGGATAATGGCACCTTGCGTGCCGTGGGGGAGACGGAATTCGAGACCGAACGACGCGTGAACGACATATCGGAATGGCAGCACATCATCGCCGTTTCGCGTGGGGAGACGTTTATCCTGGGCTTGCGCGCGACCGGCAAGATTTCCACGATGGGCAGCAACGAGGCCGGACAGTGCAACGTGGGTACATGGACCGACATCGTGTCCGTTGCGGGTGGGGGAGAGCATACCATCGCCTCGCGCTCGGACGGCACGGTGCTCGCGGCGGGAAGTAACCACAAGGGGCAGTGCGACGTTGGCGAGTGGAAGAACGTGAAGCTCGTGGCGGCGGGCAAAAACCATAGCTTGGGGTTACGCGCGGACGGCACGGTGGTCGCGACGGGCGCCAACGCGGCCAAGCAGTGTGAGGTGTCCCAGTGGAAGAACGTAACCTCCGTTGCGGCTGGTGTATACCATAGCGTTGGCCTGTGCGAGGACGGCACGGTTTTGTCGGCGGGGAGCAATGACAAGGGGCAATGCGACGTCGGTACTTGGACCAACGTATGCGCGGTGGCCGCGGGGGCCACTTTTACGGTTGGCCTCAGGACGGATGGTACGGTGGTCGCGGCGGGAGACAACGGTGCGGGTCAGTGCGATGTGCAGACGTGGACCGACGTCGTGGCGATTGCCGCTGGCAACGAGCATACCGTGGGCCTGCGTAAGGACGGAACGCTGCTCACGACCGGAAGCAACGCGCACGGACAGCTGAACGTGGGAAACTGGTAGTGATAACAGGTGTCTTGCGCGCCATGCGTTGAAGCCCGACAGAAACGACGCGGGTGCCACGGGCAACGAGAATGGCGGAGCAAGTAGCCCAAGCCCATTCCCGATGTGCTTGACCCCACGCAATAGCAAAAGCGACGCACCGGGCGTCGCCAGGGTTTGTCCGGCCGCGCGCAACGGGCGCGACGTCCATGCGCGCCCGGCCGAACGACCGAACGTGTGGGGACCTGCCACATGGCTTACAGGTTCCCAACGGTATAATGGTGCCTCACATCGCAATCGAGGAGGTCCTGTGCAGATGTCTCGGCGCGAAACCCTGCTTTGTTGGTCTGTGGCGTTGCTCACGTTCGTCGCGGCGCTCGCGTGCGCTGCGGTCCCGGCCCTGGCGTGCACGGCCGTGTATGTGGGCAAGGACGTGAGCGGGGACGGCACCACCATCCTCGCGCGGTCAAACGACTACCAGCAGCTTTGGGCCAATCGCCTGGAGGTGGTCGAGCGTGTGGAGAACCAGCCCGGGCGCACGATGCCGATAGACCGCGCCGGAACGGTGCGGGTGGAGCTGCCTGCCACGACATACCACTACACGGCGACACCTTGGATGGACAGCGCCATCGAGGCGAGCGAGTTCGGCCGCGATGCGACGGCCTGCACCAACGAGTACGGGCTCGCCATGACCATGTCGGTTACGGGACACACCAATGACGCGGCGCTCAGCGCGGACGGGCTGGTAAAAGACGGGCTGACGGAGTTTACGGCCTCCGACTTCGTGGTGTGTCAGTGCCAGACCGCACGCGATGCCGTTAAGCTGCTCGCGCACATCATCGACGAGTACGGCAGCAGCGAGTGCAACATGGCGCTTATTGCCGATCAGCGGGAAGCCTGGTACATGGAGATGTACACCGGTCACCAATATGCCGCCGTCAAGCTCCCCACAAACAAGGTCGCGGCGTTCGGCAACGAGTTCACGCTGGAGTACCTTGCGGACTACGAGGATTCCATCACGTCGGGCGATTTGGAGAGCTTGGCAGATGACGCCGGTTTTGCCGTTAGGGGACGTAAGGGCGAACTCAACCTGTTTAAGACGTATTCCGGACAGCAGGTGATCTCGCCATACAACCACATGCGCACGTGGGCGGGACACCGCGTGCTGTCCGCCTCCGATGACTACGCCAACTTCAACAACGACGACTTCTATCCGCTGTGCTTTGAGCCAAAGGGCAAGGTGACGGTGCGTGACGTGATGGAACTCATGCGCAATCGCTTTGAGGGAACCGAGTACTGTCCCGACGAGGACGGCCGCACGGACATGCGCGTGATCGGTACCGAGATCGCCATGAGCGTGCACGTTCAGCAGATCTATCACGACCTCCCTGCCAGGATGGCATGCGTCACGTGGGAGTGCGTCGGGCCGGCAGTCTACGGCGTCTTTGTGCCGTTGTCGAACGCCTGCGTTGCTCCGGGCGAGTCCTACAACCGCAATCAGCCTGCGGACGAGACCATGTCGTTCGACACGGACACATACCCGTATTACGCGTTCAAGGAACTCAACACGCTTTGCTCCGAGTTCGAGGACTCCCGCACATATGGCGAGCCCGTGAGAAAGCACTGGTCAAAGGCGGAGGATGCCATGGTGCCGACCATGCGGACCGTGCTCGGTCGTGCGGCGAAGATGAAGGATGCGGCTGCCTCCGCATACGTCAACGCATACTGCAACGCGGTCCAGGAGCAGGCATTTGCCGATGCCAAGGAGCTGTTGAATCAGGTTAGGTGGTACAGCAGCCTCAACAGCACGTCGTTTAAGAATCTTCGGGACAGCCAGACGGGCTTTACCACCGAAGAGCGCCGATACCCCGATCCCATTAAGGTGAAGCTCGACGCCTCCGTCTATGCGCAGGTCCCCGATGCTCAGCATCTCGCGGAAACCGGCACATCAACGAATGCCGCGACGGGCGGCGCCTTCGACGGTCACATGGCTCTTGTGACTGCCTTTCTCGCGTGCGTGGTGGTGTTGCTGGCCTGTATTGTGGCAGCCGTGCGCCGATTGAGACAATAGCAGGCTCGAACGCTGCCAGTTAGGCGCAAGGATGTGTTACGGTAGCTGATAAAGTCGACGCGCGGAGATGGTTATGCAGAACACGACATCAAGCCCAACATCGCTAGCAGACGCAGTCGGGTCTGTGCTGAGGTATGGCGGGCCGGAGCTGTTGCGCAATCCACAGCGGTTCTGGGGCACCCTAACCGATTGCTATGATGCGGAGTTGCATACCACCGAGATGGAGATTCTCTCCCACTACTACAGCGAGGAGCTGCTGAGGCCGTTTGCGGACGCGTGCGCGCCTGGTGTGACTGGCGTCGAGAATCGCCTGAAGCAAGCCCAGCATCGAACGGAGGTGATACTGCGCGACCATTACCACATCGACGGTACCGCCGCAGCTAGCCTGTCGTATCAACTCGCACAGGGCGTGGCGCAGCATTTGGGCGTGAGCGTTACGACGTCGGCCCAAAGACGTGCGGCGGTGTGCTCCGTATGCGGAGCGGAGCTGCCAGAAGGCGACGGGCGTTGTCCGCGGTGTGGCTCGGGAGCGACGGTAGAGGTAAGAGGTCAGGACGCCCATTCCGAGCAAGGCTTTGTTGGTCGCGTGCCCGAACCGGTTTACGCCAAACGGTGCGCGCGTTGCGGCCAGATATTCGACATGGGGTTGTATGCATGCCCGCGCTGCGGACTGGGCACGACCGTTGAGGTGGTCAACCAGTATGGGTACGTGAGGGAGCGCTACGACACCACGCAAGTCAGCCAGGACCGCATCAAGAAGCGTCTTTACATCGCCATAATTGCCGGATCCGCCATCGTGCTCGTACTGATTGCGATACTGCTCGCGCAGGAGTTGGGCCGGCGTTCGAAGCTTGCACCCGACCCTGAGTCCCCGCCTGTCTCCGAGCCTGTGTCCGCGTCGGAAGCCGGCCCCAGCGACCCCGTCAATAGGGTCACCGTCGACCATGTTGGTACGGTCTCGGGCTCCATAGACGGTTGGGGCCCGGAAAACACGGCTGCCGGATTGATCGTGACCAACCAATCGGACATCGCGCTGCATCTCGAGACGACGTTTGTGTACTCAACGTCGAGCACGAGTGCGCAATCGATTGACTACGTGCAGGCGCTGGGGCCTGGTGAGAGCGCGCTGATGATCGCCCGCTATACCGGCAGCGCAAACTTCGTAAGCTACAGCATCGTATGCGAGCCGTCGACGACGAGCCACCCGGGCCGCGAGTCGATGGCCGGTATGTATAGGACGGAAAAAGAGTCTCAGGACAAGTATGGTGCCACCGTTTCGGTAACCAACACCGACACGGCCGGCAGGACCATCTACGTGCGTACGGTCAGCGTCGTCGCCACCGATCCCAACAGCGGTCGCACCTACGTGGCGACGCACTGGCTCGACAGCTCTCATAATGAGATGGCGCTTGCTCCTGGCGAGCGGGGGTTGGCCGACTTTACCAATGCGGACGTGTACCAAGTCGGCGCACATCCGGACTGGAGCGCTCTCAACTTGGGCGAGTACTATGTGGAGGGATACATTGAGTGAGGACCTGAGGACCGACACGTGTCAGGCGGTACGCTTGCGCGGCCTGGAGGTGTTCGAACGCCCGAAGGTTTATCTGGGCTTTCTTGCCGATGCGTTGTGCCACGCGATGAAGCCCAACAGAAACGACACGAGTGCCACGGCAACGAGAATGGCGGAGCCACGTAGCCCGCGAGCCCGTTCCCGCTGGGCCCGACCCACGTCGTGGCAGAAGTGACGTCCCGAGCACCCGCCAAGGTTCTCCCAGTGCCTTTCTCCATTCGTCTGACCGCGCACAAGGCGCAAATATGCAAGAATGTCCTTGTTGCGATATGGCGGAGGCGAGCATGGCATTTGTCGAGTTCATCGATGTGTGCAAGACGTACCAGATGGGTGACGTCGAGGTGCGCGCCGTCCATGGCATGAGCTTTTCCATAGAGCGCGGCGAGCTGGTGATAATCGTGGGCCCGTCGGGGGCAGGCAAGACCACGGTGCTCAACATGCTGGGCGGCATGGACGCGGCGACCTCGGGCACGATCCTGCTGGACGGCCACCGGGTGAGCAGCCTGAGCGAGGCGCAGCTCACACACTACCGCCGACACGACATCGGCTTCGTGTTCCAGTTCTACAACCTGGTGCAAAACCTCACGGCAAGGGAGAACGTGGAGCTCGCGAGCCAGATTTGCAAGCACCCGCTGCCGGCCGACGAGACGCTCGAGCTGGTGGGACTCGCCAACCGCATGGACAACTTTCCCGCCCAGCTCTCGGGCGGCGAGCAGCAGCGCGTCGCCATTGCCCGGGCACTGGCCAAGAATCCCAAGCTCCTGCTGTGCGACGAGCCCACGGGCGCACTCGACTTCCAAACGGGTCGGCAGATTCTCCGGCTGCTGCAAGACGCCTGTCGCACCACGGGCCGCACCGTGGTAATTGTCACGCACAACCTGGCCTTTACCCGCATCGCCGACCGCGTGGTCCATGTGCGCGAGGGTCGTGCCGCGCAGGTGGAGGTCAACACGCATCCCGCCGACGCCCTCACGGTCGAGTGGTAGCCATGAGCTCGCGCAGGCGGGGCCTCTCGGCCTTTACCAAGACGACCCTGCGCGGCATTCGCGGCTCGACGGGGCGCTTCTTGGCCATCCTTGGCATCGTGGCGCTGGGCTGCGGCTTCTTTGCGGGCCTCAAGATGAGCGGCCCCACCATGCGCAAGGCGACCGACGACCTCTACGACGGCACCTGCCTGTACGACCTGCGGTTGGTCTCCACCTTGGGATTCGAGGACGCCGACGTTGCTCGCGTCGCGCGCATAGAAGGCGTCCAGGACGTGATGCCGGCCAAGTCGTGCGACGTGGTTGCGCGCATGGGGGGCGAGCAGCTGGCGATGCGTGTTGGCTCGCTCAACGTGGACGCGGCAAAGAGGGCCAACCAGGTGGACGCGAGCACCATCCAGAGCGACGACTCGAGCTACCTCAACAGGCTGTTCCTGCGCGGGGGAAGGTGGCCCGAGCAAGCGAGCGAATGCGTGATTGCCGCCGACGACCAGGGGCTTGGCGTGGGCATTGGCGACACCATCGAGGTGCTCACCTTTGCGGGCGACAACGACGACGCGCTTCGCGAGCGCACGCTCACCGTGGTGGGAACCGTCAGCTCGTCGGTCTACCCCTACACGGGCAGCTACGGGTCGACCACGCTGGGGTCGGGCCAGATCAAGATGTATGCCTTCGTGGGCGACGACGCGTTTGACGAGGACCTGCCGTATACCGAGGTGTACGTGCGGGTGGCGGGTGCCGAGCGGGAGCAGGCTGGCTCGGAGAGGTACGAGGCCGTGGTGGGCGAGACGCGCGACCGCATTGATGCCGCAACGGACGAGCTGGCCCGGTCGCGGCTCGAGGACCTGCGCTCCGAGGTGCAGGCGGAACTCGACGACGCGCGCGCGGAGTACGAGGACAAGAGGGCCGACGTCGAGCAGGAGCTAGCAGATGCCAAGGCCGAGCTCGACGACGGGTTGGAGGAGCTCGAGCGCGGCGAGCGGGAGCTGGCCGACGGTCAGCGCGAATACGAGGAGGGCTTGCAGGAGCTCGAGGATGCCCGCGCCCAGCTCGATGAGGCGGAGGGCACGCTCGAGGAGTCGCGTGGCCAGATCGACGACGCGGACGACCAGCTGCGGGAGGGACAGTCGGCCTGGCGAAAGGGCATGCACGACCTGCTCAAGAAGCTCGGCATTCCCACCAGCACGTCCCTGAGGGACGCGCGGACGCGCGTGGAGGCGCAAAAGAAGGAGCTTGTGGAGGGCCGTGCCAAGCTCGAGGCGGGAATCGAGCAGGCGACGGAGGGCGAGAGGCAGGCGCAGGAGGGAATTGCCCAGCTCGAGGCGGGCATTGCCCAGATCGAGGAGCAGATCGCCCTGCTGCCAGAAGGCGAGCAGAAGGCGATGCTGGAGGCCCAGCGCGATGCCATGATGGCCCAGCTCGAGGAGGCGCAGGCCGGCCTGCGACAGGCGCAGGAGACCAAGGCCGAGCTGGAGGAGCAGCTCAAGGGGCTGCCCACGGTCAAGCAGCTCGACCAGGCGATCGAGGGCATTGGGAAGCTCGAGAAGTCGCGCACGACGCTCGAGGAGAGCGCCAGGAAGCTCGAGGACGGCAGGCGCCAGCTGGCCGAGGGCGAGGAGGAGCTCGAGTCGGGCAGGGCGCAGCTGGAGGAGGGCCAGGCCGAGGCGGACGCTGCCGCAGACGAGCTGGCCAGCGGCTGGGCCGAGCTCGCGGACGGTCGCGCCGAGTACGAGGACGGCCTCGACGAGTACGAGTCGGGTCGTCGCGAGGCCGACGAGAAGCTCGCAGACGCGCGGCGCAAGATCGACGACGCCCAGAAGGAGATCGACGACCTCGAGCTGCCCAGCATCTACCTGCTGGACCACTCCCAGAACGAGGGCATCGCCGCCCACGAGGCCGACAGCAAGCGTATCGACTCCATCGCAAACGTGTTCCCGCTCATCTTCTTCCTGGTTGCGGCGCTCGTCTCGCTCACCACCATGACGCGCATGGTGGGAGACGATCGCACCGAGATCGGCACGTACAAGGCCCTCGGCTACGGCACCGCCAGGATCGCCGGCAAGTACCTGTTCTATGCCGGTGCCGCTGGGCTCGTTGGCGCCACTTTGGGAATCCTGGTCCTCTCGCAGGTGTTGCCCCTCATTGTGACCTCGGCCTATTCCATCATCTACACCATACCCGTGCACCCCATCCCGCTGCCCATCGACGTGGGCATCGCCCTTATGTCAGGCGGCTTGGGCGTGGGGGTGACGCTCGTGGCAACGTATGGTGCGGTCGTGGCGAGCCTGCGCGAGGTCCCGGCCACCCTCATGCTCCCACGCGCGCCCGTTGCGGGAAAGCGCATCCTCTTGGAGCGCATAGGCCCCGTGTGGCGCCGCCTCTCGTTCTTGGGAAAGGTCACGTGCCGCAACCTGTTTCGCTACAAGCGCCGCTTTGCCATGACCGTCATTGGCATCTCGGGGTGCACGGCGCTGCTGCTGGTGGGCTTTGGCCTGCGCGATGCCATATGGGACATCATCGACTGCCAGTACGGCCCCATCGTCCGCTACGACACCACGGTGGTGTTCGACTCGGACGCCACGCAGGACCAGGTGGAAAGCGTGGTGCGGTCCATGCAGGCCAGAGGCGACGCAAAGAACATCGTGCGCGTCCAGCAGGAGAACATGCACGCGGGGGCGACGTCGCGCGACAGGGAGCCCACGCGCGTGCAGGTGATAATCCCGCAGTCGGAGGAGAGCATCGCCAACGTGGTTACCATGGTGGAGCGCCTGTCGCGCGAGCCGGTGCGCATGGACGACGACGCGGTGGTGCTCACCGAGAAGGTCGCGACCATGCACGGCCTGGCCGTGGGCGACGAGATTCTGCTCTACGACCAGGACGACATCGGCAACGTGGTGGGGCATGGGCACCATCTGGTGGTTACCGGCATCACCGAGAACTACGTGGGCAACATCGTGTACGTGGGCCGCAACGCGTGGAAGGCGGTGGACGCTAACGAGCTGCCGTTCTCGACCGTGCTTGCCGACTCCGTCGATTCGCAGGCGGCGCGCAAGGAGTACTCGAGCTGGCTGCACGACTGCGAGGGCGTATCCACGGTCGTCTTCTCGGACGAGACCGTTGCCATGTACCGCGACGCGCTGGCGGTCGTGGACATGGTGGTGGTCCTGCTCATCGTGAGCGCGGGTCTGCTGGCGCTCATCGTGCTGTACAACCTCACCAACATCAACATAAGCGAGCGCGTGCGCGAGATCGCGAGCCTCAAGGTGCTGGGGTTCACGCGCGGGGAGGTGTATGCCTACGTCTTTAGGGAGATACTCCTGCTCTCCGTGATGGGCGATGCGCTGGGCATGGTGTTCGGTACATTTTTGGAGACCTTCGTCGCCACGACAGCCGAGACGGACTACGTGATGTTCGGCCGCGTTATCCACCCGATGAGCTATGTGTACGCGTTCGTGCTCACCATCGTCTTTACCCTGCTCATCCTTCTGCTCATGCGCCGAAAGCTCGACCAGGTCGACATGGTGGAGTCGCTCAAGTCCATAGAGTAGCCGTCGTGCCGAGGTGGCACCTCGGTATGTTTGCTCGGCGGTGGCATTGTATACTTTTGGGCATGGACCGTTGATGGGAGGAGAGGGTCGGATGGCATACCTTGGAGAGAGCACGGCGAAGCTCGGATTTGGCCTCATGCGTCTGCCCAAGTTGGGGGACGGCGGCATAGACGTTGCGCAGACGTCGCTCATGGTGGACGAGTTCTTGAGCGGCGGCGGTACCTACTTCGACACGGCGTGGGCATACGGCGGCTCGGAGGAGGCCATCCGTAAGGCGCTCGTCGAGCGGCATCCGCGGCACAGCTACACCATTGCGACCAAGAACGCCGCATGGCTCGGACCCAAGACCGCCGACGAGGCGAAGGCGCAGCTAAGCATATCGCTCGAGCGCCTTGGCACCGATTACGTCGACTACTACCTGCTGCACAACCTGGGCGGCACGCGCACCAGGTTCTTTGAGGAGTGGGGTCTGTGGGACTGGGCCCTGCAGATGAAGCGTGAGGGCAAGATTCGACACCTGGGCTTCTCGTTCCACGACAACGCCAAGACGTTGGACCAAATACTGCAGGCACACGCGGACGACGTCGAGTTCGTCCAGCTGCAGATAAACTACGCCGACTGGGAGGACGGGTCCGTCCAGTCGCGTCTCGTGCACGAGGTGGCCCGAAGCTACGACAAGCCGGTGGTGATCATGGAGCCCGTAAAGGGTGGCACGCTGGCCAATCCCCCCGAGCCGGTGGCCCAGATCCTGCGCGCGGCAGAGCCCGAACGCCCGCTCGTGGAGTGGGCGCTGCGGTTTGCCATGAACTTCGACGGACTCATCGCCTGCCTGTCGGGTATGTCCAGCCTGGAGCAGATGCGCGAGAACCTGCAGATTCTCAAGCGCCTCTCGCCGCTCACGCAAAAGGAGCTGGACGCGCTTGCGGCCGCGCGCGCCAAGCTTGCCGAGCTCATTGCGGTGCCGTGCACGGGTTGCCACTACTGTATGGAGGACTGCCCGGTGAGCATGCCCATCTCCTCTATTATGGAGAGCCTCAATCGCGCGGCGCTATATGGCATGGACAGGGGCAAGAGCAACTACGGCTTTGCCACGCGCGACGGCGTGAGGGCGTCCGACTGCATCCGGTGCGGCCAGTGCGAGGAGGCCTGCCCGCAGCACATCGACATCATCGACAAGCTGGCGGCCGCGGCAGAGCAGTTTGAGTGACATGTGCCGAACCCTTGCCGTTGGTTGGGGTTGTGTGCTAGAGTTGCCCTTCGCGTGCACGATAAACGCATAGTACCCATAGGTGTCACCTTGAAAACCACCTCTAAAAAACAAGGAGTTGTTGCTGTATGAAGAAGGCGCTCTCGGCCATCGGCCACATGCTCTCGTCCGTTCACCCGCTCGTCCTTGCGCTGTCGGTCCTTTCCATCGTGGGAATGAACCTGCTGGCAAACAAGAGCATCGACACGGGCGTGCCATGGCTCGCGCTCGACTGCGGCATACTGCTTTCGTGGCTGGCGTTCCTGTCGATGGATGTGGCGACGCACTGCTACGGGCCACGCACGGCGACGGTGGTGTCGCTCGTGTCGCTTGGGCTCAACCTCGTTATGGTGGGAATCTTCTTTGTGGCGAGCGTGGTGCCCGGCGTATGGGGCGAGAGCTTTGTTGACGGCAGCGAGGCCGTGATAAACACCGCGCTCGACCACACCTTTGGCGGTACGTGGTTCGTGATCCTGGGCAGCTCCATTGCCTACGCGGTGTCGGCCGTGGTAAACAACTTCCTCAACTGGGGCATTGGCGAGCGGGTTGGTGGCAGGGGGACCTTTGGGACGTTTGCCCTGCGCAGCTACGTCTCCACCTTCATCGCCCAGTTTACGGACAACATGGTGTTTGCGCTCATCGTAAGCCGGACCTTCTTTGGGTGGACCTTGCTGCAGTGCGTCACGTGCGCCGTTACCGGCGCCGTGCTCGAGCTGCTCTTTGAGGTGTTCTTCTCGCCCATTGGGTATCGCATCTCGCGCAGGCTGCTGCATCGCGCAGACGTGGGTGGCGTGCAGGTGATGGGGTAGGTCATGAACGTCGTTGTGAGCGGTACGGCGAGTGGCATAGGCAAGGCCATCGCCGAGCGATTCCTGGCAGAGGGCCATGCCGTCCATGGCATCGACGTGGACGTGGCACGGATCAGCCACCCGCGCTATGCCCACGTTGTCCGGGACATCCGCGACGAGGGGCCGCTCTCCGTTCCCGCCCCGCACATTCTGGTTGCCAACGCGGGGACGATCGAGGAGGACGAGGCCATAGACGTCAACCTTGTGGGAACCATCCGGTTTGTGGAGCGGTTTTTGGATGGCGACGAGCTGCGGTCCGTGCTGTTCGTGGCGTCGGCGTCGGCACGCAATGGGGCCGAGTTCCCCCTGTACGTGGCGAGCAAGGCGGGCATCGTGGGCTACATGAAGAACCTTGCGCTCAAGTTGGCGCCGCGCGGGATAACCGTAAACAGCATCTCGCCGGGCGGCGTCGTGACCCCTGCCAATGCGCACATCCTTGGGAGCGAGGAGCTGTATGGGCAGGTCCTGGCCGAGACGCTGCTGGGCAAGTGGGCGCAGGCGTCCGAGATTGCCGACCTGGCCTGGTATCTCACCATGGTCAATCGCTCCATTACCGGCGAGGACATCCTCATCGACAACGGAGAGATGCTAAAATCCAATTTTATTTGGTAGCGGACCGCGCTGGCCGTGCACGTTAACGTGCGAGGCGTGGCTTCTTCGAACGTCGGGGGCAAATTCTCGACCAAATTGGGCTCAATGCGACGCTTTTGGGAGGTTTCCGCGCGTTCGCGTTGAGGCGGCGCACAAAAAAGTGGACAATCGTTTTGCGCGGAACAACGCCCAACTGGGATAATACCGATATTGATGCAACGATTGTCCACTCGGTAAAATAGCGAGTGGACAATCGTTTTGAGGCACAATCCCGTCAACTGCGGATATATAAATAGATACTAAACCATTGGCCACTTTTTGACCTTAGGTTGCTGATGTAACGCCGCAGCTCGATTTCGCGTCCCGCGGACGGCCCCCCAATGCGGGCAAACGGCGCGGTATCTGTTGAGAAAGTACAGCCCCACCAGACAGATTGCCATGCCAGCCAGCTTGCTGGGCGAGATCGCCTCTCCATACACGAGGTGTCCCACCACCAGCAGAGCGATTGCGAGGAAGGAGCTCTGGACCACCGAGGCCATGCTCACCTCCCAGCCCGCACGATAGGCGTGGATGAATCCCACCTCGAGTCCCACGATCACGATGCCCAGCACGAAGGGTGCCCAGTTGGCCTTGTGCAGCTCTTGGGCAAGGTTCGTCTGGCGGCCCAGGAAGAAAAACGCCACCAGCGAGACCACGACGCCCACCGCATACGTGATTGCGAGCGAGACGAATGGGTTCATGTCTGCCGGCACGCCCTTCGAACACATTTGGTACACGACGTTGGACAGGACGACCAGCCCTATGGGCCACACATAGGAAAACGATGGCATCGCATGCTCCCCCTCGCAAGGAAGGCAGCCAGGTCATGTGGCCTGGCTGCCGGTAGGCGCTTACCTGCGAGGGCATCATAGCATGTCGCGCTGGGCGGACGAGGCGCGGGGCGTTTCGCGGGCCACTACTTCCAGCGGGGATCGACCTGACGAATCGTGTCGGAGAGGTACCCGCGCTCCGCGATGGCGCACATCACGGCGTCGATGGCCGCCGGCGCGTACTCGATGTCCGAGACGAAGATGCGTACGGACGCCGTGGTGCCAAAGGCGGTAGCACCCACAAAGCGGACCTGCGGCGAGTATCCCGGCGCGTTCCACCCGTTCTTGAGGAGCACGTTGCCGGCAATCGCCTCCATGTCGATCTTGACCAGCTGCAGGTTGGCTCCGGGCGAGACGGCGCACTCGAACATGTGGCGGCAGGCCATCTTGCCCGTAACCCGCATAAACGAGCTGCTCATGAGTTCCGCGTTGGGCAGCACATGCGGTATGCCGTCGCGGTCCCTGATCGTTACCTGATGCCAGTTGATGTCGGTGACCTCTCCGCGGTGGTCGCCCAGTATAATCTGGTCGCCAATCGACACGATGTTGCCACCCACGACCAGCAGGCCGGCCACGACGCTCTTGATGAGATCCTGCAGTCCCAGCGAGACGACGAGCGTGGTGACGCCCAGCGCCTGCACCATGCCGCTCATCTCCACGTGGTAGACGTTCTCGCCGAGGAAGAACACCACCACGACCACTATGACCACACGCACGATGTTGGCGAGCAGCGAGAGTGCCCCCACGCCCGTCTCCCTTAGGTGCTTGGCGATGAACCGGCGGACGAGGAAGCTTCCCAGCAACGCGACGGCAACCGTTACGGTGGTGATCAGTATGGTGGCGGGAAGCTCCCCAATCTCCTTGAACAGAAAGTCGATGAACGCTATGCACGTGAGGCGGGATGCCATGGTCTCTCCAGCTTTCTCGCGTGGGTCAACTATGCCTACAAAATATAGCGCAACGTGTGTCGGGCAATGTACGCCCATACGTGGGTGAGCGTTATGGTTCCCAAACGGTTGGCACTCGGCTGGCCCGACGGATGCGCGCGCCACGGACGAGCCAGCGCTATGCCTGCAGCTGCATCCTCACGTAGCCCATGATCGCCGTAACGGCAGCGGAAAGGTCGCTTTCGCCGTCGGTGGGCACGACGATGTCGGCGTAGCGCTTGGACGGCTCGACGAACGCGTCGTGCATGGGCCTGACCGTGGCCAGGTACTGCTCGATGACGCTCTCGATGCTGCGGCCGCGCTCGCGAACGTCGCGCCTGAGCCGGCGCAGGATGCGCAGGTCGGCGGGAGCGTCCACAAAGACCCTAAGGTCCATGTGGGAGCGCAGGGCGGGGTTGGCAAGAATCAGGATGCCCTCCACGACGATGACGCGCGACGGCTCGACGGTCACGGTCTGCTTCGTGCGGTTGTGAATCGCGAAGTCGTATACCGGGCGCTGCACCGACTCGCCCCGACGCAGGGCATCGAGGTGCCTCACGAGCAGGTCGTTCTCGTATGCGTCGGGATGGTCGTAGTTGAGCTGCGAGAGCTCCTCGTAGGTCATGTTGGCGTGCGCGCGGTAGTAGCTGTCGTGCGTGAGCACCGTGGCGTCGTCGCCCAAGGCTTGCGTCAGCCTGTGCGTGAGGGTGGTCTTTCCGCTTCCCGAGCCGCCTGCGATGCCGATTACCAAAGCCTTGTCCATGGCGATTTCCCCTCCGTCTAACACAGGTGCCCTACTGGCTCAGCCAGGGGGTGTCGGATACCACGGTCGAGAGGGCCACGCGCGTCGGGTTGCCCTCGATCGTCTCGCATCTAATGGCGTAGCGGTTGCCGGGCTCGGCCAGCAGCAGCGTGGTGGCCGAGTAGGGGATGGGCTGCAGGCGGTACTTTGCGCATGCCTGCGCGACGACCTCCTCCTTGGTGCGTGCGTTTTGTCCCGTCGCGCTGAGCGCGTAGTCAAATCGCTTGCCGAGTTCCTTGCACATCTTGCCAAGCCGATTCTTGCTGTACATGCCACCTCCGAACCTCGCGTGCCCCTATCTTATCAGGCGCGCCCGCCCGGCTGCGCCGTTGCGTCGTAACGTTTGTGTATACTTGCAGCCGCAATTGCTCCGGGAGTGCCCGGCTGCCACGGTGGGGAGTATCCCCCCTGTGGCGGTTTGTGGCAGGACGGCTAGAAGAGGGGGACGTTTTGACGCAGGAACAGCAGGCTCGCAGCTATGGGCGGGCGGCCAACGAGGCTCGGCCCGTCACGCTCACGCGTGAGGTTCTCAAGCATGCCGCGGGTTCGTGCATGGCGGAGTTTGGGGACACGCGCGTGCTGTGTGCCGCGACCATAGAGGAGTCGGTACCGCGCTGGCGCAAGGGGTCGCATGCCGGTTGGGTAACCGCTGAATACGCGATGCTGCCCGCCTCCACCGGACGCCGGAGCCCACGCGAGTATCGCGGTCGCAAGGGTCGCTCCATGGAGATCGAGCGGCTCATTGGCAGGAGCCTGCGCACGGTGGTCGACCTGCGCGCGCTGGGCGAGATAACCGTAACCGTGGACTGCGACGTGATTCAGGCCGACGGTGGCACGCGCACGGCCTCGGTTACCGGTGCCTGGGTCGCGCTGCACGACGCGCTCATGAGCCTGGTGCGCACGGACCAGCTGTCGCGCCTACCGCTCACCGGCCAGGTCGCCGCCATCTCCATGGGGATGGTGGACGGCGTCGCCCTGCTCGACCTCGACTACCGCGAGGACAGCAACGCGCAGGTGGACATGAACCTCGTGGGTACCGCGGACGGCCGCATCGTGGAGCTGCAGGGAACGGGCGAGCAGACACCGTTCGATCGCGACGAGCTGAATACGCTCCTGGACTATGGGCAGGCGGGCATCGAGCAGCTCGTGGCACTTCAGCGCAAGGTAACCAACTATAAGCTATAAGCAGTAGCGAGATGGAGAGCAAGATGGAGAACATGGACCGCGAGCACACCGTGGTGGTGGCAACGGGCAACGCGCACAAGCTGAGCGAGATCCAGTCGATATTGGGCGTCGCGCCGTCTATGGCGGGCATGCGCTTTGTGGCCTTGGGTGAGCTTGGCGACTACCCCGACCCCGAGGAGAACGGCAAGACGTTCTTGGACAACGCCATCATAAAGGCCCGCGCCGCACTCGACGAGACGGGGCTCCTCATGGCGGTTGCCGACGACTCGGGCCTCGTGGTGGACGCGCTGGATGGCGCGCCGGGCATCTACTCGGCACGCTGGGCGGGCGAGCACGGCAACGACGAGGCAAACAACGACAAGCTGCTCGAGCAGATGGCCGAGGTGCCCCGCGAGCGGCGCACGGCTCGCTTCCACTCCTCGGTGGCGCTGGTCACGCGCGACGAGGACGGCGAGGAGATTGTGGCGGGGTCGGGTGACTGCGAGGGGTCCATCGCCTACGACCGTCGTGGCACCAACGGCTTTGGCTACGATCCCCTGTTTGAGTTGGCCGACAAGCCCGGAACGCGCATGGCCGAACTAACGCCTGGCGAGAAGAACGCCATCAGTCACCGGCGCCGTGCCCTCGATGACCTCGTGAGCAAGTTAGGATAGGACACAAGTGATGTAATTGAGTACTTGTTCGTGGTACTCGCCCACGGTGCCTTTCGCGGAGAGAGAGGAGTTGCAATGCGCATTATTCGCTGCAAGGATTACGACGACATGAGCCGCAAGACGGCCAACATCATCTCGGCCCAAGTGATTCTAAAACCCAATGCCAAGCTCGGCCTTGCCACGGGAACGACCCCCATTGGCGCGTACGAGCAGCTCATCAAGTGGTACGAGAAGGGCGACGTGGACTTCTCCGAGGTGAGCACCTACAACCTCGACGAGTACTACGGGCTGAGCGGCGACCATCCGCAAAGCTATCGCTACTTCATGGACCACACGTTCTTTGACCACATCAACATCGACAAGGGCCACACGCACGTGCCCGACGGCTCCAACCCCAACATCGACGAGGCCTGCGCCGCCTACGACGAGCTGATGGCGAAGGCCGGCCAGATGGACCTGCAGCTGCTCGGCATCGGACGCAACGGACACGTGGGATTCAACGAGCCGGGCGAGTCGTTCTCCAAGGGCACGCACTGCGTGGAGCTTGCCGAGAGCACCATAGTGGCCAACAGCCGCCTGTTCGACAGCATCGACGACGTGCCTCGCAAGGCCTACTCGATGGGCGTGCAGAACATTATGAGCGCCAAGACGATCCTGGTTGCCGCGTCGGGCGAGGACAAGGCGCAGGCCGTATACGACATGATCTATGGTCCCGTGAGCCCGCACTGCACCGCCTCCATCCTCCAACTGCACGGTGACTGCTTTGTGGTTGCCGACGAGGACGCACTGAGTCTGTGCTAACGGCACGCGCGAGGAGGTTTCTGCCAGAGGCCGCTCGGGGACCGTCCCCGAGCGGCCTCTGTCCATGTGGATGCTCGCCCCACACCAAAGGAACGTGAAAGGAACCACAAACGCTGGTATCATAGGCGGCAAAGAGAAAAGATGTGATGGGTGGGAGTACGATGAGCCGAAGCAGCGAACGCATCATAAGCCAGATGTGGCCCGACTGGGAGCTTGGGGAGTCTTTGGGCGAGGGCTCGTTTGGCGAGGTGCAGGCGATTCGTCGCCATTCCGACTACGGTCCCGACTTAGTGTCGGCCGTCAAGGTCATTCGCGTGCCCTACATGCAGTCGGACGTAAAGTCGCGCCGCTTGCAAGGCATGACCGACGACGAGATACGCGAGTTCTATCGTGCCCAGGTTGAGGGCATCGCCGACGAGATCCAGATCATGCAGTCCTTGGTTGGCGCCTCGAACGTGGTCGTGATTCACGACTACAAGATCGTGCAGCAGGAAGACGGCGTGAGCTGGGCCATTGGCATACGCATGGAGAAGCTCGAGCCGCTTGAGGAGTACTACGACCGCACGAGCATTCCCGACGCGCGCGAGGTGGCTCGCCTTGGCATTGACGTGTGCAACGCTCTGCAGTGTTGTCACGAGAAGAACATCGTGCACCGCGACGTGAAGCCCGCCAACGTGTTCTATCGTGAGTCGAGCGACGGGTACGCCCTGGGCGACTTTGGCATTGCCCGACAGATGCAGCGCGACTCGAGCACCACGCTCTCGCAGCGGGGCACGCCCTTCTTCATGGCGCCCGAGCTGTACCATGGCGATCATTACGGCACCAACGTGGACGTGTACTCGCTCGGCATCATGCTCTACCGCTACCTCAACCACCTGCGGTATCCGTTCTGCCCGCCGTTCCCCCAGCATCTGGGCACGACCGACGAGGACAAGGCGAATCGCATGCGGCTGCAGCGAAATCCGCTGCCACCCCTCATGGGCATCAACCCCAACCTCTCGGACATCGTGTGCAAGGCGTGCGACCCCAACCCGCGCACGCGCTATGCGTCCGCAGCCGAGATGCGCGAGGACCTCAAGACGTGGCTCCAGCATCCCGACAGGCAGATCGTGCACGAAAAGAAAACCGTCTACGTGGACGATTTGGACAAGATGACCGCCGAGCAGGAGCGCATGGCGGCTGGCTCCGGCTCGATGCAGTCGCCGGCAGAGCCTCCCGCCTCAGACCCGAGCATGGGCACCTATGTAATGGGTGCCAACATGGCGGGGCAACAGTTTGGACAACAGCAGACAGGCCAGGAGCCAACGGTGCAACCCACATCCCAGTACGACCTGAAATTGGTGCCACCGCAACCAACGCCGCAAAGGAAGTGGACGTCGGTCCTCATGGGCGTATGCGCGGCTCTGTTTGTCGTCGCCGTAATACTGGGTGTGCAGATCTACAACAACGTGAATAATGGCACCGGTGGCGGCTCTACCGGAAGCACACAAAGCGCCGAGGTCAAGACCGGGACCACGAGCTCGACCACCATCACAAAAGACGATGAGGACGAGAAGGTTCAGCAGATCGTAGACGACGCCGAGAAGAAGGCGAGCGCTGCGGACTATGCCACCGCGATAGCCGTTATCGACGAGGGCCTCAAGGAGTACCCGAACTCCGAGCTTCTCAAGGCGAAGAAGGAGGCGTACGAGGCGAAGCAGGAGGCCCAGAACACCCAAAAGTCGCAGTCCGAAGGTAGTGGGGGGACCAGCTCCGGTGGGGGTGTCACGAATCCCCCCGAGGCAGCACCCAAAACCGCGCTCCAGCTGTCGCCCAGCACCATGCCGCGTAGTTGGTCGGGTAACTACGTGGGCACCTTCTTCAACGGTGACGGTTCCGAGTACCAGGAGGAACGCGACTTCCACATGACGCTGAGCAGCGTGAACAGCGACGGAAGTGTGTCGGGCGTGGCCGAAGTGGACAACGAGTCCTATTACATCGTGGGCAGCGTGGACTGGGATTCCAGGTACATAGAGGTTGAGTGGGCGGGTTGGATTGTCAACAGGGGCACGAATAGCCACCGCAGCTACTACGGGACAATCTCTTCGGATGCCTCCAGTATTTCGGGCACCACGGTAGGAATCCACGAGTCCGACTGGTATTGCACGGCCGACTAGCATTCTTTGGCGCAACGCTCACATCACGTCGCATCGGTTTGCCAGCAAATCGCCTTCCTTGGGCAATCCAATGCGCAAATGCGCTATCATGTGCCGTTTGCATAGATTTTGGAATGCGTTCGGTATATGGTCCTCACAAATAAGGTATCATTTGTCGGTCTAGCTTTTTCGCCAAGAGAGAGTTGTGGTGTCAATGGAAAACGAGGTCCCGCCCGTAAACCGCGTCGACCAAATCCGTGTGGAATTGACCAGCCTTGCGGGCGAGCGCATTAGAGTTCGAGCGAACATGGGACGTTCTCGCATCGTGGAGCGTGTGGGCACCCTTTCGCAGGTGCATCCCGCGTTGTTCGTGGTGGAGGTTGAGGAACGCCGGGGGCGTCGCGCGCGTCAGTCGTATCAGTATGTGGACGTGCTCACGGGGACCGTTGAGCTCTACGACATTGACACCGGGGAGCGCATACTCGATTTTTCCGTGGAAGAGTAGTCCCGCACCATGAACGTGCTGGCACAGGCGGCACCCGCAAAGCTCAACTTGCATTTGGGCATCCACGCGACGCTCGACGAGCGTCGCTATCACAGGGCGGAGTCGCTCATGGTCGCCCTCGATGTGTGCGACGAGGTGCGTCTGTGCGAGGATGCGAGTCTTGTTGAGCCGGCGGTGGTGTGCGATCCGCCGGTTGGCATTCCCGCCGAGCAGAACACGGCCTATCGCGCGGCAGTGGCGCTTGCCAAACGCTTTGGCAAGACGCCTGCGGCGCGCATCGACATCCGCAAGGTCGTTCCCGACCAGTCCGGCATGGGCGGTTCGTCATCGGACGCCGCGGCGGTGCTGCGGCTGCTGTGCAACGCGTGGTGCATCGATGTGGCCGACCCTCGCGTGGCGGACGCGGCTCGCTCCGTTGGTGCCGACGTGCCCTTCTTCCTGGACCCCGTTCCCACCCTGCTCGTTGGTGCCGGCGACGTTGTGGCACAAAAGTTCCCGCGCCTTTCGGATCCGGTCCCCGTGGTGCTCGTGCGTCCCCTGGGGCCAGGTATCAGCACGAAGGTGGCCTATGCGGCCTTCGACGAGTGCCACGAGCAGCCAGCGGACCCAGATCCGCTCTGCGAGCTGCTGCGTTCGGGCTGTGCGGGCCCGCAGGAGCTGGCCCAGCACCTGGCGAACAACCTCGATCCCATAGCCTGCCGTCTGCTGTCGGGGGTGGCCGAGGTTCGCGACTGGCTTCTGGCGCAGGACGACGTGCTTGGCGGGCAGGTAACCGGCTCGGGGAGCTGCGTGTTTGGCATCTGCGCCACCGACGACGCGGCGACGCGCGTTGCCGATGCGGCCCACATGCGCTTTGGCGGGTGGTCTCGTGCGGCCCATATCGTGTAGGGTCGATGCGCTATACTCTCAAAACGTTCTTCCGTGTGCGAAAACAGAGCTTACAGGTAGAGGTGTCACAGTGAAGGATTCGTTGCCGAGCGAGGCACAGGCGTCAGAGCAATCCGTTGGGCAGACCGAGCAGGGATCTGCGGTCGATCGCGTGCGCTCCAAGCGGCGAGTGCGCAAGCGCAGGAAGATGCTTCGGCGTCTGGCTCCCTTTGCAGCCATTCTCGTGTTGCTCGCGGTGGTGTATGGGGCAGGCGTGTGGTTCTTCTCGGCGCATTGCTACCCCGGGATCGTGGTGGCCTCGGTCGATGCGTCGTTCTTGTCGAAGGAGGAGCTTGCCGAAAGAATTGACCAGGCGGCACGCGACTACAAGATCGAGGTGTCGGCGGGTGACTATTCCCTTGCGGCCACGTCCGAGCAGCTGGGCATTAGGGAGAATGGCGCCGAGTTGGCCGAGCGTGCCCTGCAGCGCATGCATCCCGCAAGCTGGCCCGTGGAGTTGCTCGCGTCGCGTGGCGACATCGATCGCAAGTTGACGTATGACGCATCGAAGCTCGCTCCACTGGTGCGCAAGTCTGTGGAGACGCACAACAAGAGCGCGACGATGCCCGAGGATGCCACGCTCGAGCTCGACGAGGACCAGGGCGTCTTTGTGGTGCGCCCCGAAAAGGCGGGCACGGCGCTCGACAAGCTGCGCGTGTATGCGGCCGTGGACCGTGCGGTTGGCGACGGCGTGCAGGAGCTGCAGCTGGGTGAGGAGGTCCTCGTTAAGCCGCCCATTACGGCGGATGATCCCAAGACGCAGGAGGCGCTGCGCAAGGCAAATGCCGCCTTGGACCTGCCCATCCCGCTTGCGTACGAGGGAAAGGTCGCGCGTACCCTCTCGCACGAGGACATGGTGGAGTGGATCGACGCAAAACACGACCTTTCGCTTTCCGTGCGCAAGGGCAAGCTCGCCAAGTGGGCCGACATGTGGCTGGGCGATGCGGTGGACCACGAAGACGAGACAAACGCCTACGTGGTGGATGGCGAAGCGCTGGAAAAGCCGCTCGTGGAGGCGCTCAACACGTCCAAGACGGAGCCGGTGGCGCTTGCGGTTAAGGCGGTGGAGCGCTATAGGTCCGACGACGTTGCCGAGGGGACGTGGAACGCCGAGGAGGGCCGCTACGCCGAGGTGGACGTTGCCAACCAGGTGGCGCGGCTGTTCTCGAAGACGGGCAACGTGCTGTGGGAGTCCAAGGTCGTAACGGGCAACGTCTCGGAGGGCAACGACACACCGCCGGGATCGTTTATGGTGTACGACAAGAAGCAGAACTTCAAGCTGCTGGGAAACGACAACGATGGCGACGGCAACTACGACTACGAGGTGGACGTAAAGTATTGGATGCCATTTAACGTGGGCATTGGGTTCCACGACGCCGACTGGCGCAAGGCGTTTGGCGGCGACATCTACCTTGAGGACGGCAGCAGCGGTTGCGTCAACCTTCCCCCCGCGGCGGCCAAGGCGCTGTACCAAGTCATACACGTGGGCGACAGGGTTTTTGTGCGCTGACGTGCTCGACTGTCCCGTCGGGGACGGTCCCCGACGGTCTAGTGGCAGATGCGATTGGCGGGTTTGACAGACGGGACAAGTCTGCTACAATGGCGTATGCGCTTCGGGACGTGGCGCAGTTTGGTAGCGCGCACGGTTCGGGACCGTGAGGCCGCTGGTTCGAATCCAGTCGTCCCGACCAGAACTTCCGCAGGCCAGAGGGTATTTCCTCTGGCCTGTTTTGCTTTGGGTGCCGCGCACGATTTCGTGACAAGTTCGGTCCCTGCCGCGCACGATTTCGGACCCCGTTGGGGGCGGTGCGTACGATTTCTGGCACAAAAGGGACCCTGCCGTGTACGATCTGGGCCGATTATCGTGCGCGGCAGGGATTGCTTTTGTCACCAAATCGTGCACGGTGGCTGCGACGCGGCCCTTGCGGCTGCGGGCCAGGTGAGCCCAGGTGAGCCCAGGTGAGCCGCGACATCCCGCGCATGCGGCCGCGCGGGATGGGGTATACTGGTACGTGCCAGCAAAGCCCGCGTCTGGTTAAGGTCGAGCGGGCGGCGCCGGTTTATATTGCTAAGGGGACCCGGTGGCAGCCGGGTTCTCCCTTATCACCCAACGTCATCCATTCATTCGCGCTTATGTTTCTTCCGCCGTTCCCCTGCCCGCCGGACAATCCCGGCGAGCAGCCGGATTACGGTCGGCGAGTCCGCGGCGAGCGCCGCGACCGCCAGTGCAACAAGAATTTCGTGTATATGCATGTCGCCCCCCTTTCGAAGGGCGCCGCCCGCGCGCGGACTCTGCTGGCGCGTGCGGGCCATTTACCACCTCCCGCGGTTGTCCGCAGGCTGGGCTCGGCGGCGTAATAATCGGCTGACGCCGGTCGGCCAGCGCGCAAAAGACCTCCGCGCCGGTCGAATTGGACCCAGCGCACGTCGCATGTGGCAAAAGCCGCGGTAGTATGCAACACTGTTGCCATGAACGAGACAACAACAAACATGGAGCGGATGCGGCAGGTCGAACTCGACTCCCGCGCGGCGCGTGGCCTCGTGGAACGTCTCGGGCGCAGGCGCAAGACCGTGACGCTCGAGGAGTTCTCGGACTGCCTTGGCACCAATGACTGGGGAAGGCTCTGCGGCGCGCTGGCTCCCATGCTGGAGGAGGGCGCCCTGTCTCCCCTCAAGACGGCTAAGAGCAACGGGAGCACCGAGCACCCCCTGTTCGAGAAGTA
This sequence comes from uncultured Coriobacteriaceae bacterium, assembly GCA_902793195.1. Taxonomy (GTDB): domain Bacteria; phylum Actinomycetota; class Coriobacteriia; order Coriobacteriales; family Atopobiaceae; genus RUG440. Next base: position 65,081 of record CADBCS010000002.1, read on the forward strand.
CCGCATTGTGGGCAAACCCGCGCCTACGCACGACCTCACCACGCTGCATCCCACACTCGTCACCACCACTTATCTTGAGCGGAACCCAACATCGTGTGACCGGTGGTGGAACGAGCTGGTGTCTCTCTCGACCTGGCTTCGCATGGGCTCGCCACAATACGATGCGAGCCTGCGCGAGCGTTGCTGGGAGGTGTTCGGCAACGAGAAGGCACACGAGCTCCGGGGACTTGCCGCATGCGTGCGCAACACGAGTGGTCGCGAGCTGCGCGATCTTTTGGTGGTGCGCGAGGACGCGCCCGAGGACCTTCCCTTTGTTGCGGCGCCAGATGTCGCAGCTCCCGCATGCGTCGTGGTCGTGGAGAACCGTGACCCCTACCTTGCCATACGGAGCCAACTGCTTGCGGGACGTCGCACGCTCTTTGGCGAGCCTGTTGATGCCGTGGTGTGCGGGTACGGCAGCAAGGTTCGTCAGGTAAAGGGCGCGCCTCTCCGCTTTGCGCTCGAGTCGATGCGTGCCATCCAAAACGCGCGCGTCCTCTACTGGGGCGACATCGATCGAGAAGGACTGGTCATCCTGGCGGAGCTCTGCGACGAGGGCCTGGTAGAGCCGTTCACAGCCGCGTACGAGGTGATGACGCAAGCGCGGCGAAGCGATCCACGCCCGTCGCCGGACGGTCGCGGGTTGCCCATGCCATCGCTCGATGGCATCTTGGCGGGCAATCTGCGCAACCGGGTGGAGGCTATCGCGCGGGATGGACTACTGCTCCCGCAGGAGTGCGTGTGCTTCCGCGAAATAGAGGAGGCGATGCGGTGAGCATGCCGAAGACGACAGAAGACTGGGTCGAGTACGCCCTCTCCATGGCAGATGATGCGGGCAGGGGAGGCCGCGACCTCACGCTCGTTGCGACCAGGCTTGAGGGGTTGTCGCTCGAGGCCGCCGTTGCGGACCGGCTGCGGGCGGTGGTCCAGCGACAGCGGACCTTCGGCGAGGATGACGTCTCGCGGGCGAGTCGAGCGCTCTTTGGCGAGCTTGCGCACTGGCTGCTCGAGTTTATGGTGGCCGCAAGCTACGTGCGGCAGGAGCGCGGACTGCTCGAGGAGGAGCTGTCCTTTGCTGTGGGCAGGTGGTTCTCGCGCCTTGGCATCGAGCTCTTGGAGGACGAGCGTGCGGCGCTCACCAACTCGATTCTGGTAAAGTCCCTTCTTAACGACGCCAGGCCGTTTGTGGTGGCGCGAACGTCTGGCGAAGGGGTGGCGCTGGTGGAGGCGCCCCTGCTCGTGCGCGTGGAGCATGGTCGCTATCGCGTGACCGACGAGGCGGAGAACTACCTCTATCATCTGGATTCGACCATCGACTCCTTTGCCTCCGACTACACGTTGGTCGCCGCGCGCATGGGCAGGGAGCTGGACTCGCGTAGCTACGACAAGAGCAGCCACACGGTAATGGAGATGGTGGCCACGGTTGGACACGTGCGCCTGCTCATGAGTGCGCTGGTGGACGAGACGGGCCGTCTGGGTCCCGACGAGCAGACCGAGCGCTACGAAGCCATCCGACGCAGCGTCGAGGAGATACGCCGAGGCGACGAGGTTGAGCGGCGCTACCAGGAAGAGGTGAGTCGCATTTGGGAGGGATGGTCTGCCGACGACGCAATGGATCGCATGCGCCAGACAAAGGGTGACCGCCTGGCCCATCTCCGCTCGCTCGGCGAGGGGCTGCGGGTGCTCTCGGCGGCAAAGTCCTGGATGTACGACGAGTACGCAACGTTGTCCGAGCGCTGCGAGGAGGTGACGCGCCACTACTTGCGGTCGAGCATCGTGACCACGCTCTTCTCGCTTGACGACCTTATGGACGAGGTGGCGCATGCCAACCTGCGCGACGTGGACTGGCTCGATGCCCTGTTGCTGCCGGCTACCCGCACGCAGGCGGGCATCGGCTATTCCATGCCTCCCATGGTGACGCTCGACGACATGTACGTGCAGGCGCGCGACACCGAGGACCTGCCCGCGCTCGATTTGGACGCGTTGATGGAGGGTGACGAGGACGCAGAGAACCCCGACGACACGCGTTTGGTGGTCCTTGCGCGAGAATTCGCAGCATGGCTTGCCCGTGGTGGTGGCAGCTTGGAGGAGTGGATTGCCGCGCGCGGCCCCGAGGATTTGTGCGCCGACATGGAGTCGTATGGTCTTGCGCGTCTGGTGTCCTCGTTCCTCGTGGGAAGCGACCGCGATGCCGCTAGGGGTCAGGGCCGTCTTACCAGCTTTGCCGACGCGTCGTGGCTCGAAGAGGTTCTTCCCCCAGCCCAAAAGGACCTTCGCGTCGTAGCCCGCAAGGCAGGCGGCGAGGTGGCCTACTTGGGAAGCAGGGACGGACTGGACGTTTGCGGAACACTCGAGGACCTGAGGTTTGAGGTGATGGCAGATGAATGAGTCGCTGACAGAGACGGTGGGGCAGGTCCTGGCACCGCTGCTCGCGCGTGGTGAGTTTGGCGTCGACAACCCAGCTTGGGACCTGCTGAAGGACGATGCGGTGTTCCTTGCAACCAACACCTTGCTCTCACAGCTTGGCGCGCGTCTTTCCATGACCAACGACCGCTGCTATCTGGTGCCCAGGGAGCTTTCGTCGCCGCTTTTGCGCGGAACGCCCCGGATGGCCGACGTCTTTCGCGACCAGGGAAGAGGTGAGCCCGGACGGGCCAACTTGCAGGCCATGCTTACCCTCTTGGTGCTGCGCAAGCTCCTGGACCCACGTTCGGAGGACGGGCTCTCGCAGGCGGGGCGCGGCGGAATCGTGCCGGTGGAGTCGATGGTCAACGAATGCGAGGATACGTTGGCGGCGCTTTCGCGCCAGGAGGGCCTCTCGGAGCACATGCGCTCGGCTCTGGACGAATGGGACCGCAGCTCGCGACCTGCGACGGGCCATTCCAACGTGTTTAGCCACGAGGGACTTGTCCGCTATGTGCTGCAGGCCCTTGCGAGGAAGGGCGTGGTGACGGTCGACAATGGCGACGCCGGTCGCATGGCGTACTTTGGTCCGACCGCACGGTTGGCCGCCCAGGCGCGCGAGGTGCTGGACTCCGAGAGGTACCAGGAGATCTCGTCGGCCCTGTCTGGCGAGGAGGAATAGCCATGTCCACGGTCATCGCCTTCATGCCCATGAACCTGCGGCTCTACGACCGCGAGGAGCGGGACCTGCGCACGTATGTCTCGCCGCTGCTCGACTGTGCCCAGGATGCCAGCGACGTTCGTGGCGCAAACACGCACATCGTGGCAGACAACGGTGGCGGCAAGAGCACCCTGTTGCTCTTCTTCGAGCTGCTGTTCTGCAAGCCGAGTCGGCAGTATCCCAAAGTGGGAGACAAACGGGTCATTGACTACCTGAGGCGCGCGGCCGAGGACCTGCACGACCCAACGCCCACCACCATGGCGGCGCTCGTGCGGCGCGACGAGGCGGGACTCATGCAGCGGGCACGCGACACCATATTCGGCTACACGGTGGCCCTCCGCGGTGACGGTTCCTCGCTCGACCTGCGACGATTCGTAATCCCGCTTTCCGAGTGCCCGGGATTCTCGCTTGAGCAGCTTGCGCGTGACTTCGTGTACGACGCCGATGGCACGCCGCTGCCCTCGCGTGTGGTGCGCGAGCGTCTGGCGGGCTTTGCCGCCTGCCACCTCTACGATTCGTCGGAGTGGGATGGTTATGTGCAGCGGATGGCCGACGCAGGAATAAGCCCCATCCTGTGGCGAGAGCTTGCAAGGATGAATGCGGGCGAGGAGGCAGCCGAGAGCTACTTCCGCACCAAGGATGCCTTCCGCAACATCGTGGGACTCATACAGGAGGCCCAGCAGCCCACGAGTGGCGAGCGGGCAAAGGGCCTTCCCGACGTTGCGTCCGACGTCGCCCGGCAGGTCTCCACGCAGGAGCGCGACCGCAAGGTCCGCGCGGCGAGTGTGAGGGCCTCCACGTGTGTGGCAGACCTTGCCGCGTGCGTGCGCGGCTATGCCGAGGAGCGCGAGAGCATGAAGGCGGTCGAGGACGAGGCAGGCGCCGCCGCGTCGATGCTTCGGGATGTCTCTACGGCACTCGCGTCTGAGCTCGAGGCGATTAGGGCACGGTCGGGCACGTTCCAAGAACGGCGGCGAAAAAACGAGCAGCTGCACCACTCCGAGCGTTTGCGGCGATACGAGCGTGAACGGGACGATTGCCAGGCGGAGGCTCTTGCGTGCAAGGAGGACGCCGAGCGCAGCAGGGAGCTGTACCGAGGCGCGGCCAAGGACGTTCTGCTCGACGATGCGGCTTGCAGTTGGAGCCGTTACCAGGTGTTGGGCGAAAGGATTCGAAACAAGCAGGAGCAGGTCAGTCTCCTTCGGGGGGAGTTTGCGGTCGACGAGGCGGTGTCGCGTGCGAGCGAGCGGGCCTGGCAGAGGCTCGGGCGAGCCGAGCGGAGTTCGCAGGTCGCGCTTGACCAGGCGAATGAGGCCCATGTAAAGGCCACAGAAGATCTTGAGCGGGCACGGCACGCGTATGAGGCGGCAGATGAGGAGGCGCACGCATGCGACGGCGAGCTGGGTGGTGCGCGTGCCCGGCTCGACATTGCGCGCGAGGGACTCGTCCGCATTGCGGAGCGCATGGGCGATCTGGGCGAGTTGCAGGTGACCCTTGAGGGCTTCTACACCCGCGAGGCGCTCGAGCGCGAGCTGCGCCGTGCCCAGACGACGGAACGCGAGGCGCAGAATGCCCTCGACGCGGCAAAGCGAGCGCTGGACGAGGCGGATGCGGCGGAGGAGCGTGCTCAGGAGGCCCTTCGCGTCGCGAGGGAAGACGTGATTACAAAAGAAGCGCAGGCACAGCGCTGGCAAGAGTATCTTGCCAAGACGGTTGACCGCGACGAGCGGATGCGTGCCTCGGCGACCCTGTGGCCAGAGGTCACGGAGCTCGCTGCCGTGGGAGACTATGGACGGGCCGTTGAGCGCATAGAAGTCCTCACGCAGTCGGCGGACGAGGAGGCCCGTGTCCAAGAGGAGGCCGAGCGTGCGGCGCAATCCCGCATCGACGCGCTGGCGGCGGGTCGCCTCGACATGTCCGAGCAGCTCCGAACGTGGCTCGAGCGCCGCGAGCTGGGTGCGCGCACGCTGGCCAGTCATCCCGGTATTCCCGCAGGAGATCGTGACAGGGTCTTCGAGGCATATCCGTGGCTTGCACATGCCCTGGTGGTGGATGACACGCAGCTGGGGAAGCTGGTCAATGCGGCAAGGCAAGACGAGATCGGCGAGTTTGGCCATGCCGTCTTCTACGTGCGCCAGGCAGACGTGCAACGTCTGCTGGATGCCACGAGGACGGGGAGCGACCTGTTCGCGAGCCAAGGCGGGACGCCGATCGTCGGCGCGCTGCACACCGTCGAGCGAACCTATCTGGAGGACCCCGCGGGCTACGAGGCGAGGATGCGCCAGCGCGTGAACAAGGCTCGCGAGCGAGCGGCGAAGTCGCGCGAAGTCTCACGGCTGTTGGGCTGTGCTCGCAACGAGGTCATGGGCCTCTCTGCTCACCTTGAGGCCATCGGCATGGAGGGCAAGACCCTGGCCGACGTTTCCGAGCGAGCCGCATTGGCCCAAAGGGACCTCCGCGATGCCCTAAGCGTCCGTACGGCGTGTGAGGGCGAGTGGTCTAACGCCTGTGCGCTACGCAAGAACGCCAAGTCTTTGGTGGATGACGCGCAGCAGCGCGAACGCGAGGCGCGTGCGCGGCATGCGGGAGTAGAGGAGCTGCAACGCCAGAACGAGGAATGCCTCGAGGCAAGTCGTCGCAACTTCGAGGCCGAGCAGGCCTCTCGTCTGGCACTACGCAAAAAGGAGTCGGCGCACCGCGACCAGGAGGAGTCGCGCGTGCGTTTGGGCGCCGCCGCCGAGGTCCTTGCCTCGGCTCAGCGCGAGCGAAATGCCGTCTTGGAGCTTCGCGATCACCTTGAGGCTTTGGGGGTGCAGCCCGAGTTTACGGTTGCATCCGATGCGCCGTGCAGCTCCACGGAGCTTCGCGCGGCGGTGCAGTCGCTCGATGACATTGTTCGCGAGCGACAGCGCAACATTGCCGAACTGCAAAACGAGCTCGCGTCGCTGCGAGAGCAGCAGAGACAGGAGCGTGGATGGAGAGACGCGCTGCGCGACGGCGGGGAGGATGGCATCGTCGTCTCGCAGGACGAGATCAAGGCCTGGCAGCCGCGCGACGAGGTGGGCCGCGTTGCCCTCAACAAGCGCAAGAAGAAGCTCTCTGCCAGCTATGACGAGGCGAGGCAGCGCCTGCAGAAGGCGGACATCGCGGTGATGCTCGCACAGGGGCACATTGACGACTGCCAGAGGGAGCTTGAGCGGAGGGGCCTGTCCTCACCTCTTAGCGTGCCCGACGACTACGACTACCATCAGACGGAGCGGCAGATCAAGCAGGATGAGAAGGACGATCAGGAGGCGTACGGTCGTCTAATGGGAGAGAAAGGCCAAGCGGACGAGTTCTCCCATCGGCTCGGCCTCGTGTCCGCCAAGCTCTATCGTGCGGACGCCTATCGTGCGGGACGACGGACCGAGACGCCCGACCTTGCCGAACATGCCGCGTACGGACCCTACGTAACACGCATGGAGGAGCGTGCGGATGCCTGCGTCGCGGCGCTTGGCGAGGCGGACGCGGCGCTGGCCAAGGCCTCCGACATCGCACGGGATGCCGTTGCCGAGACGGGTGAGTTTGCCGCCAGTCGTCAGATTGAGAGCTCTGCGGCTACGGTGAAGAATACCTGTGGGAGCAAGGAGGCCATGTTCGCGGTGGCCGATCGCCTGACCGACCATTCGCAGCAGTTGCAGACGATGGCGGCAACGCTCCAAAACAAGCTGCGTGCGACCGACGAGGCCATCGAAGACCTGGTGGCCCGCGCCGTGGAGGAGGGCTACCTCCTGGCTTCGGAGCTGCATCGCTTGGTCGTGGTCTCGTCCTCGCGCATCACGGGCAAGAGGAGGCAGCCCACCATACGCTTCCGCTCTCGGGGACACATCGTCTTTCAAAGCGAGTTCCGCCGCGACGAAGTGGCGACCGGCAGACTTGCGCACCACGTGCGGAGGCTGGTCACCGAGGTGCTGCCAGCTCTTGACGAGACGAGACGTACCGAGGCCGCGCAAAAGGACCTTGCCCCTCACGAGCTGGTGTACCTCCTGCTGGACGATCGCACCGTGGACGTCGAGTACCCCGTAATTCGTGGCGGGCGGGGTTTGAGCTACGAGGGGGTGCGGGACACGGCGGGCAGTGGTAGCACGGGGCAGAAGAGCGCCGGCTACGTGCTCTCGTTCCTTGCGTTGCTGCGCTATCTTGGCAACACCGGGGCCCTGAGCGCCGAGGGCTCGATCTTCGTGGCGCTGGAGAACCAGTTTGGCAAGATTTCGAGCTCGAAGATAATTCGCGACATCAAGACCGTGTCGGACCAAACGCACATGCAGCTCATAACGGTGGCCGGCCGGGAGTTGGCCTCGGCCTACGAGATGGGCGACGTCGTGTACTCGCTCTATCGCACCAAGGGGACGCAGGTGGACGGCAAGGGCTCGGCGAGTGTCATGCGGGCCAAGCGGGACGAGAGCGGGCAGAGCGTAGCCGACGCAATTATCGACACCTACCGTGCCACGCGCCGCTTCGAGAACCTCTCGTTCGACTTCTAACGCATGAGTGGTCTGCGGCGTAGTGGCGGCATAGGCACCGCATCGTCGCGCGAAGATGTCACTCCGCATGGGTCCCCTGGTGGCGCGTACAATTCGGTGACAAGACCGGTCCCTACCGCGCGCGATTCCGGGTTGCCCCAGGGCACTGCGTACAATTTCGTGACAAAAGCGGTCCCTACTGCGCGCGATTTTCTTCGAGAATCGTGCGCGGTAGGAAAAGCTTTTGTCACGAAATTGTACGCGGCGGCGGGGTGGGTCCCGAATCGCGCGCGGTCAAGAAGGTGCGCTCGCCGCCCATATCCGATTTCCTCATAGAGAGAGCCACGTTTGAGGTGGGCGGAAAGAACAAGGGCAAGGCCCAGCTCAGAGGTGCCGAGAGGGGCTTCGTGGTGAAGGACGACATCGAGGTGGGACATGGCAACGTGATTCCGCTGTGGGCATTCGGCCTGATGTACTAGACGGGGCAAACACGGGAAGGGGCAACGGCGCGGCTGCTAGGCTACGTGATGCGGTGGAGTCGTATGTGCGATCACCGAAGGTGGGTGTACGTGGGCCGTTATCGATGTGTCATGTAGTCGGTATCGTGACGGGAAAGGTTGCGGGCGGACGTCTCCCATGGTGCCGTGGGGTATACTGATTTCTTCACGATGCACATTCGCGAAAGAATCCCAAATCCATGCTTGGAGTACCGCATGCAGGAGTTCGATTTGGACAGATTCGACTCGTACCGCGAGGGCAACCACCTTGAGGTGAAGAAGGCCCGCAGCGGCCTGCCCGACTCGCTGTGGGAGACCTACTCGGCCATGGCGAACACGGCGGGCGGCGTCATCGTGTGCGGCGTGGGCGAGCGGAAGGACGGGTCGTGGTACACGACCGGCCTCGAGGACGCGCACAAGCTGAAGAAGGAGCTTTGGGACGCGGCGAACAACCCGCGCAAGGTGAGCGCCAACCTGCTAGTGGAGTCCGACGTCGAGGATTTCAAGGTCGGCGGTGACGCTGTGCTCGTCGTCTCCGTGCCCCGCGCCCCGCGCGAGCTTCGCCCGGTGTACGTTAACGGCGACCTCATGCGTGGCTCCTACAAGCGAAACTGGGAGGGGGACTACCACTGCGCTCCGCGCGAGGTGAGGGCGATGCTGCGCGACACGGGCGAGGAGAGCCCGGATTCCAAGGAGCTGGGTGCGCCTTACACCGTGGCCGAGCTCGATGTCGACTCCGTGAGGGAGTACAGGTTCCGCCACGACGCGAGGCGCCCGTCGACGGCGTGGTCGTCGCTGGACGACGCATCCTTCCTCGTGCGTATCGGCGCCGCCTGGGAGGACGCCGACGGTACGGTTCGCCCTACGCAGGCCGGACTCCTCATGTTCGGCCAGGAGTGGCGCATCTCCCACGAGTTCCCGGAGTTCTTCCTGGACTACCGCGAGCACATGGATCCGAGCATCCGCTGGACGGACCGCATACAGTCGCAGTCGGGGGACTGGAGCGGCAACGTGTTCGACTTCTTCACGCGCGTCTCCGCGAGACTTGCGCGCGGGCTCAAGGTGCCGTTCCGCCTCGAGGGCATGGTGCGGCAGGACGAGACACCCGCCCACAAGGCGGTCCGCGAGGCGCTGGCGAACTGCCTCGTCAACGCCGACTACCGCCAGTCGCAGAGCGTCGTCGTGGAGCAGTGGCCCGACAGGCTCGTGCTCGCTAACCCCGGCACGATCATCTGCGGCAGGGAGCAAATGCTTCGGGGCGGCCTCTCCCAGCCCAGGAACGCGGGCCTCTTCAAGATGTTCAACCTCATAGGCGTCGGAGAGCATGCGGGCTCCGGGGTGCCGGACATCCTCGCCGCCTGGGACGAGGAGGGATACGACGCGCCCACCGTGGAGGAGCGCTTCGGCGCCGACGTGCCGGACCGCACGACGCTCACCCTGCCGTTGGTGGCGAGCTTAGGCATCAGCTTGACCACTGGTGAACATGCTGGTGAACATGCTGGTGAACATGCTGACAAGCTGGATGCCGTTGTCGGGTTCTGCGAGGAGCCGCGCACGAGGAGCGAGATACAGAGGTTCCTCGGAATCAGTTCGAGGCGATACATGCAGTTGGAGATCCTGCAGCCCCTCCTCGACGACGGTCGGCTCGTCCAGACCATCCCCGACAAGCCAAGGAGCCCCAACCAGCGCTACGTCAGGGCCTGATTACCGAAGCGGAGATTTGCGGACGTGTCGGTCGACGTGGTCGTGAGCGATGTGCCGCTGGTCGGCATGGAGCGCATCGAACCCGTCACGCGCCTGGCCGTTGCGAGAATCCCCACGTTCGACTACCTCGTCTATCCCGTAGAGGAATCCGTTGCCGACAAGGTGTGCGCGACGATGTCGACCTATCGCGGCGGCATGCCATCAAGCAGGGTGCGCGACCTTGTCGACCTCGTGATCTACCTGACGACGGAGCGGATGGACGGGAGCCTACTCTCGGCGTGTCTCTCGCGGGAGCTGCGCATGGGACACATGGGCGAAGGCCGCCCGTTCTCCGTGCCCGACTCGTGGAAGGGCCCCTTCGAGCCAACGTATCGCAAGCTCGCCAAGGAGAGCGACTTGCCCGCCGAGTTCCGGGAGATTGGCGCAGCGGAGCAAATGGTCGCTGGATGCGTGAACGCCGCGCTTGACGGGTACTCGAAAGGCAAGCAATGGGATGCCGAGTCCCTCTGTTGGCGGGACGAGTAGGGAAGTCTCGGGTGGTCGAACTGTTACGTCGGCGACTGCTCGCCCGAGTGACTCAACCGCCGCATCGTCGGTGACGCGGCCGAGCGATCCGATTTACCTAGCTCGCCGAGCTCTACGCGTTCGTATCGGCGCCTGCGGCTATGCGCTGTGCGGGGGATGGGCGTGGTGGACTCCTGCGTGCAGATTCTCTCGTGGGATTGAGGAATAGCCGTCTGGTTTGAAGGATGATGGTCCTTCAGCTATCGGGTAGACTTCGATAATAGGGGAACCGAAAGATGCTGCTGTAGGAACAGGATGCCCGCGGGCTACGACGCGTCCAAGGCCGCCTACAGGACGAGGTAGGCGGGCCGGGCGCAAGGTAGCGTCACCCGGGGCGGCCCCCGCACGCAGGGGGCCGCCCTTCCCGGTCTTCTCGGTGCGACGGGCGCGAGGCGCCGCGCGCGATTTCTGGTCGAGAAGGATCCCTGCCGCGCGCGATTTCGGGCCCCGTTCGGGACGGTGCGCACGATTTAGTGACAAGTTCGGTCCCTACCGCGTACGATTCGGGGCGGTCGCGAGGCGCCGCGCGCGATTTATGGCACAAAAGGGACCCTACCGCGCACGATCTGGGCCGATTATCGTGCGCGGCAGGGATTGCTTTTGTCACCAAATCGTGCGCGGTGGCGGTGCCGCGGCGCGGCGACCGGCCAGGTGAGCCGCGACGTGGCGCTCAGCGCTCTCACGTAGTAAACTTTTCGATGTTGGAACATGTACAAGGAGGCATGGATGAGCCTGACCGTTAACCTCTTCTACACGGGCCAGAACGGCTCGGCATCCAAGTTTGTCGAGGAGATGATCTCGAGCGGTACCGTTGCGGCCATCCGCGCCGAGGACGGCAACGAGTGCTACGAGTACTTCCAGTCGCTGGAGGATCCCGAGACCATCCTGCTCATCGACCAATGGCGCGACCAGGAGGCCATCGATGCCCACCACGCGTCGCCCATGATGGCCACGCTGGCGCAGCTGCGCGACAAGTACGACCTGCACATGCGGGTGCGGCGCTACGTCGACGACGACACCATGCCCAAATCGGACATCGGCTTCATCCGGCAGTAGGGGATGCGGGCAGGGGATGTCCCATTTGCGCAAGCGAGGGCGCCACGCCGGAGAGAGTCTCCGACGCGGCGCCCGTTGTCATTAGTGCCAACACAACCCGTGGCATGTCCTAATCAGACGGCCCAGCGGCCTCGCGCCTCGCTTAGTACCACGTGCCGTCGTCCGCCTGCCAGTGGCTGGAGATGCCCTGCGGACCCACCTCTCCGTGGGTGGAGCTCTCCTCCGCGCGGTACACGTTTACAAAGTTGCCGTTCTGGTCGTACACGTGGAAGGCCCATCCGCAGCCGGCAGGTGCGGGCTCGGCGTACACCTTCGTCCAGTTATAGGTCCAGAAGGTGGCCCACCACTTGCCGGACGACCCCCGGTGCCATTCGGCATACACGGGCTGCCCCCAGTCGTCGCCGATGGTTACCTTCTCGCCCTCATAGTGGTCGGCGCTCTGCTGCAGCGCCCAGGTGCCCTGGGCTTGCTCGGTGCCGTCGTTGGCGAGTGCGGGGGTGGCGGTTGCTCCCAGAGCGCAGGCGAGTGCGATGGCGCAGGCGGCGGTGACGACGATGTTCTTCTTCATGGCGGATTCCCTTCGGTTTGTGTTTGGTCGCGGCACTTCCCGTGCCGCTCTGCCAGTTACTACGCATCCGGGAGCCGCCCGTCTCACGCGAATCCGGTTTTGGAGGTGCCGTGGATTGGCCGCCGAGCGCGGAGACGTGTTTGTTCGCACAAAACCTGTATACTGTATACAAACCGAGAGGAGGCGCCATGGCAACAGTGGTTGTGTCGGGGAGGGTGGAAGAGGACGTCAAGCTGCGGGCGGACGTCGTGATTCGTGCCGCTGGGTCTTCCGTTGCGAAGGTCATAAGCGACGTGTGGCAAAACATAGTCGCTACCGGTCAGCTGCCTGCCGCAACGCCCAAGGCCGAGCAAGACGATCGCAAGGAGGCGCTCGAGTCGTTCCTGCACTGGTTCGAGGAGCTTCCTCCCCAAAACGAGGAGTATGCCCTCATGACCGACGAGGAGATTCTGTCGCAAAGGGCGGACGAAGATGTATAGGATTCTCTTTGACACCAACGTCCTGCTGGACGCCGTCTGTCCCGGCAGGCCCGAGCAGCGGGAAGTCCACCGCCTCCTCGCGCGATGCAACGGCGACGGTGACATGGGCATCGCCTGTGGCCTTTCGCTCAAGGACGTGTACTACGTCATGTGCAGGCGCTTTGACGAGCCGACCGCGCGTAAGGCCGTGGGATGGCTGACCGATCTTCTGGTTATTGGACCCGTGGGCGCGGAGGAGTGCATCGCGGCGCTCTCGTCGAACGAGCCGGATTATGAGGACGGACTTGTGCGGGCCTGCGCCGAGCTCAATGACGTCGATTTCATCATCTCGCGTGACTCGGCGGCGTTCGCGGGCTCTCCGGTGCGTAGCCTCTCTGCGGGAGAGTACCTTGGGAGCGTGGTGCAACAGGATGAGGAACGCATGGGCTACAGGTGGCGGTCTTCGCGGGGTTGACGTTGCGATGCGCCGACGCACGTCCGCGGTCTAGTTCTGTCACGAGCGCCCTTGCAGCTTCGATACGATTCCAGTCGTCGATGTCCACCACGGCGTAGCGGCCACGGTCGTTGCGTGTGAGGAACACAGGCTTTCCGGGGCCGACCTCGCGCAGAACCTCGCCGTAATTTCTCAGGTCCGCTACGGGCATGATGGTAGGCATCCCTAACACCTCTCATTCATCGATTAATTAGTAGACGTATTAGTCGAATATCACCAAGCTTATGCTCTGCCGACAAGACCGAGTCGACCTTATGGGCATTCCAACCCAGAATTACTACCGACAACTGAGATATGGCCAATGAGCATGTACCGCTTACCTGCGTAAATGCAAACCGCAATCAACGTGTTGCCCAGTTGTCGGTAGTTGCGCACGCGGCGCGTAACGCCTACACGCGCGTTTGCGCCAACACGCACGAGGGAAATGTGTGCGAGATAGACGAGCCCAAGAAGGCCGTCGAATAAAGTAATCCATGGTTGACTTATGAATTACCATCGGCTAACTTACTGTTGTTAGCTATGGGCAACTATGGAAGGCGGCCACATGCCATTGACGCTTTTGCAGCCGGGGCAGAGCAGCATCATCACCCGCATCGGCGGTAATCCCAACACGCGTCGGTTCCTCGAGGGGTTGGGCTTTGTGGTCGGTACGCCCGTTACGGTTATCAGCGCGCAGGGCGGCAACGTAATCGTCTCCATAAAGGACGTGCGCGTGGCCGTGAGCAGCCAGATGGCGTGCAAGATCTTCGTGTAGCGCGCGGGAAGGAGAGAAGGACATGACACTTAGGGAAGCGCGGGTAGGACAGACCGTCAAGGTCACCAAGCTCACGGGCACGGGTCCGGTAAAGCGTCGGATCATGGACATGGGCATCACCAAGGGGCAGCTCGTGCACGTGCTGCGCGTGGCGCCGCTGGGAGACCCCGTCGAGATTACGGTGCGCGGCTACGAGCTCTCCGTGCGCAAGGCGGACTGCCAGATGATCGAGGTCGAGCCCGTTGGGGAGGTGGCCTAGCATGGCAGACATAACCGTCGCCCTCGCCGGCAACCCCAACTGCGGAAAGACGACGCTCTTCAATGCGCTCACGGGCTCCAACCAGTACGTGGGCAACTGGCCCGGCGTTACCGTGGAGGAGAAGCACGGCAAGCTCAAGGGCCATGCCAACGTGACCATCGCTGACCTTCCGGGCATCTACTCGCTCTCGCCCTACACGCTGGAGGAGGTCGTCGCGCGCGACTACCTCACCGACCAGCGACCCGATGCCATTCTCAACATCGTGGACGGCACCAACCTGGAGCGCAACCTCTACCTCACCACGCAGCTCGTGGAGCTGGGCATTCCCACCCTCGTGGCCGTCAACATGATGGACGTGATCCAGAAGAACGGCGACGTGGTGGACCTCGCCGCGCTCGCCAAGGCGCTCGACTGCAAGGTCGTGCCCATATCGGCGCTCAAGGGCACCGGCATCAAGGAGGCCGCCGAGGAGGCCGTCGCGCTTGCCACGGCGGGCACTCGACCCATCCCGCAGCACCGCTTTGTGGGCAGCGTGGAGCACGCGATCGCGCACATCGAGGAGGTCACGGTCCACGACCTGCCCGAGGAGCAGCAGCGTTGGTACGCCATCAAGCTCTTTGAGCGCGACGAGAAGGTGCAGCAAAAGCTGGAGCTCTCGGCGGCCACGCTCGAGCACATCGAGGGCGACATCGTTGCCTGCGAGACCGAGCTCGACGACGACGCGGAGTCCATCATCACCTCGCAGCGCTACGACTACATCACCTCGATCATCGGCGGCTGCCTGCGCCGCGCCAACAAGGGCGAGCTCACCACTTCCGACAAGATCGACAAGATCGTGACCAACCGCATCCTGGCGCTGCCCATCTTTGCGGCCATCATGTTTTGCGTCTACTGGATCGCCATGGGTCCGCTAGGCACCTTCCTCACTGACTGGACCAACGACGTGTTTGGTGGCGAGTGGCTCGTGGCGGGATCGCGGTCGCTGCTGGAGGGTTGGGGCGTCAACGGCGTGCTTACGGGCCTCGTCTCCGACGGCATCGTCGCCGGCGTCGGTGCGGTGCTGGGATTCGTCCCGCAGCTGTTGCTGCTGTTCCTCATGCTGGCGATCCTGGAGGACTGCGGCTACATGGCGCGCATCGCCTTTATCATGGACCGCATCTTCCGCCGCTTTGGGCTTTCGGGTAAGAGCTTCATCCCCATGCTGGTGGGCACCGGCTGCGGCGTCCCCGCCGTTATGGCCTCGCGCACCATCGAGAGCGAACGCGACCGCCGCATGACCATCACCACCACCTGCTTTATTCCCTGCGGCGCCAAGATGCCCATCATCGGCCTGATCGCCGGCGCGCTGTTTGGCGAGGCCGCATGGGTGTCCACCTCCGCGTACTTCATTGGCGTGGCGGCCATCATCGTCTCGGGCATCATGCTCAAGAAGACCAGGCTGTTCGCGGGCGACCCGGCGCCCTTCGTTCTGGAGCTGCCCGCATACCACCTGCCCACGGTGGGCAACGTGCTTCGCAGCATGTGGGAGCGCGGCTGGTCGTTTATCAAGAAGGCAGGCACCGTGATCTTGCTCTCGTCCGTCGTGATCTGGGGCCTCTCGAACTTTGGTAGCGTCAACGGCCGGTTTGGCATGGTCGGAGAGCTGTACGAGGACCCCGAGGTGGCGACCGAGGCGTACGTCGAGTCGGTGGCCGCGCGCACGGGCATTTCGCCCGACGAGGTCAACCCCATGGATGACTCCATCCTTGCCGCCGTGGGCAATACCTTTGCACCCGTCTTCGCACCCCTGGGCTTTGGCTCCTGGAAGCCGGCCGTGGCCACCGTCACCGGACTCGTTGCCAAGGAGGAGGTCGTCTCCACCTTTGGCGTGCTCTACAACTACGACATCGAGTCGGACGAATGGGACGACGAGGGCTCACCCATCTGGGCAAACGTGGCTGCCGACTTCCAGGGCTTCTCGGCCGGTCACGGACAGCTCGCGGCCTTTGCCTTTATGGTCTTCAACCTGCTGTGCGCGCCGTGCTTTGCGGCCATGGGCGCCATAAAGCGCGAGATGAACAACGGCAAGTGGGCACTGTTTGCCATTGGCTACATGTGCGCGTTCGCCTATGGCGCGGGCTTGGTCGTGTATCAGCTGGGCCTTGCGGCGGCTGGCGCCCTCAACCCCGTGGGTCTGGTTGCCGCCATTGGTGTGCTGGGATTCGTGGGCTACATGCTGTTTGTTAAGAAGTACCAGGAGGCAGACCGTCTGGCGCTGGAGTTCTAGGAAATCTGCCGCTGGGGGAGGATTCCCCCAGCGGTCATGTGGAGCGGAACGGGAGGAGAAGACATGGCAGACATGGTGGTCGTGGTGGTGCTCGTGTGCGTGCTGGCGCTCATCGTGCGCGGCATGGTGCGGGGAAGCATCCGCACGTGCGACACGGGATGCGGCGGAAACTGCACAGGCTGCGGCCACGTTTGCTCGGCGCCACGTCTGCACCTCACCAGCGAGCAGCGTGCCCAGCTGGCCGAGCTCGACAAGAGAAGCGGAGTGCGGCGATGATACAAACGACACTTGGGATCGAGGGCATGGCGTGCGGCATGTGCGAGGCGCACGTGAACGATGCCATACGCAGGTCCTTCAACGTAAAGAGCGCCAAGAGCAGCCGTCGCAAGAAGACCTGTGTGGTCGTCTCGGACCAGCCGCTCGACCATGACCGCGTGACATCCGTTATCGACGAGCTTGGCTACAAGCTCACCTCCGTGACGGAGGAGCCGTACAAGCGAGGGCTCTTTAACAGATAAGTACCACTGCCGTGTGTGACGGTCCCTCTCCCCGTTGCCGATGCGGCCACATTCTGGCGTCGCCGACACTTTCCCTCCTTGGTCGGCGGCGCCATTTTTGCGTTGGCGGTTGCCGCGCGGGGGGGCGACTGCACCGGAAGGGACCGTCCCCGAAGGACTAGTTCGGAAGGGACCGTCCCCGCTGGATGGCCAACACCACCGCCACCTCTGTCCGGCGTTGGATGGTGACATTTCCCGCGTTTTGGGTACAATGTGGGTGATGGCACGCCCATACCGCATCTATGGGCAACGCCACGTTGTCTATGGCCGCAGGTGCCCTATCACCTAGCGGCCATTACTCCTATCGTCGCGCCGTCTCCGTGCTCGGTTCCTTCGCCGCTGTCGTCGTCGCAGCCGACGACAGAGTGGTCGATGGTGAAAAGTAACACAATTTATCTTCATTCGCCACGGTCCGTGTTATCATTGATATACCAAGACAAACCAATATGCCTGTTTGTCTCCCAAGTCTTTCCGAGAGACAGGTGAGGGCGCTCTTTGCCCCCATCCCTCTCGGAAGAGGCGCATGGTTTGTCTTGGCGGACTGGCGAGAGCGTCCCCCCACTGACCATGGAAGCATCCGCGACGCCAATCGCCGTCCAGTCATCGTCACTTGGGCGAGAGGGGACACGGACATGGGGAACGCAACACGCCATCACGCACGTGCCGCCCTGGGCGCGGCTCTGTCTGTCGTGCTGGGTCTCGGTGGCTTGCCCGCCCAGGCATTGGCAGAAGCCATTGAGGAGGTCCAGGCGGTGGAGCAGGGGCCAGATGCGGGCGGCGCGCTGCTCGAAACCCAGGCCGTGGACTCCGGCATGCTCTACAGTGGCACGAACGGCTCCTGCACGTGGACCGTCGACGCCGAGGGCAACATGCTCATGGAGGGCGGCACCTACGGCGGCAACCCCACAAAGTCGTCCAACCAGTGGGAGACGACCGGTGCCACGCACGACGAGGTCAAGCAGGCCATCGTCACCGCCGCCTTTGCCAGGGTGAACGTGAGCGCGTACAACGCCCTGAGTTGTTTGTTCTACCAATGCGAGAGCCTGCGCACAATCGACCTGAGTGGCCTCCGGCTGATTGGCGACAGGGTCATGATGAACGGGACGCTCTCGATGAGCTCCATGTTCCAAGGCTGCACCTCTCTCGAGGAGGCCGACCTCTCCGGCCTCGACCTCTCCGTCGTCGACGACTTCTCGTGTCTCTTCTACGGCTGCACGTCGCTGAGGACGGTGAACCTGACCGGGACGAACCTCAGAAGCACAGCTTATCGCCGCAACATGTTCTACGGCTGCACGTCCCTGGAGTCCCTCACCTACGACGAGACGTGGCCGCTGAGCTTCGACACCATCCCCGCGGCCACCGCCGAGAACGGCAAGTGGTTCTCAACCGCGGACGGCAGGTGGATGACCGTCGGCGAAATCGTCGTCCGCAGCCCGAAGGCGGACACCCTGCTCGACCACGACCCGAACCCCGCGCCCGCGAAGACCGACATCTCCTCGGCGCAGGTCTCCGGCGTCAGCGGCTGGACCTACGACGGGACGACCCACTCCATCGCGCCCACGGTGACGCTCGACGGCAAGACCCTCTCAGCTGGCACGGACTACGCTCTCTCCGGCGCCACCGCCGCGCGGGACGCGGGCGAGTACGAGCTGGTCATCACCGGCTCGGGCGACTACGAGGGCGAGGTGCGGGTGCCCTACGCCGTTGCCCGAAAGGCCGTCACCGTGAGGGCTGACGACAAGTCCAAGCGGCAGGGCGATCCCGACCCGCAGCTCACGGCGACGGTGGGCGGGACGCTCGGCTCCGACATGGTCTCCTACTCGCTCTCGCGAACCCCCGGCGACGGGGTCGGCTCCTACGCGATCACCCCCTCCGGCCAGGCCACGCAGGGCAACTACGTGGTCTCCTTCCGGTCCGGGACCCTCACCGTGACCGCGGCATCACCCGCCAAGACGAGCATCGCCGGCGCGACCGTCACCGTGGAAAGCTGGACCTACGATGGGGCGACGCACGGCGTGACTCCCACGGTCACGCTGGGAGGAAAGGCGCTCGCGGCTGGCACGGACTACACGGTCTCCGGCGCGACATCCGCCAAGGACCAGGGGGCCTACACGGTCACCGTCACGGGCGTCGGCTCCTACGAGGGGACGGCGACGGGTACCTACGTCGTGTCCCGCCGCCCTGCAACCGTGACGGCCGACGACAAGTCCAAGCGGCAGGGCGAGGCCGATCCCGCGCTGACCGCCACGGTGACGGGCACGCTTGGCCAAGACGCGATCTCCTACTCGCTCTCCCGCGCGGCGGGCGAGGCGGTCGGCTCCTACGCGATTACCCCCTCCGGCCAGGCCACGCAGGGCAACTACGTGGTCACGTTCCGTCCCGGGACGCTCAGCGTGACGGCCGCCGACGAGAGTGAGGAGGTCGCGCGCCTCAGGGGCGAGCTCGAGCAGGCTAAGGCCGCGCGCGACTCGGTCCAGAGCGCCTACGACGCCGCAGTCGAGGCCGCCAGGGGCGCCGAGGACGCGGCTCCCGCAGCCGCGCGGCTCGCCGAGCTGACCCAGGCAGCGAACGCCGCCAACGCCGCCAAGGCACAGGCCGAGAACGACCTCGAGAACGCGCAAGGCGCACTCGAGATTGCGCAGGGCGGGCTCGCCACGGCTCAGGCCAACTACCAGAAGGCCGAGGCCGACGTTACCTCCGCCAACGCAGCCTACCAGGCCGCCCTCGCCGACAAGGAGGCGCTCGAGGCTGACGGCGCCAAGAGGGAGGCAATCGACGCGGCACAGGCGCGCGTCAACGAGGCCAAGGCCGCGCTCGACGCAGCCAACGCCGCCAAGACCCAGGCCAAGTCCGCCTACGACGCCAAGGCCGCGGACGTGACCTCCATAGAGGAGCTCATCGTCGCTCAGGAGAAGCGCGTGAGCCAAGCGCAGGCCGCGCTCGACAACGCGAGCGGAACCGTCGTGGACGTGCTCGCGGGCATCGACGTCGACAAGGGGAGCCTCGGCTTCTTTCAGTGGATGGTCCGGGAGGGCCATTCTGATGCGACCTGCGACTACATGACCGGAAACCTGCTCGGCACCACCTACCACTCCTACAACGCCATCACCGGCGCCGCCAAGGAGCGCGAGGCGACGAGCAAGAGCATCATCAAGTACACCGAACTCGGAGCCGAGGGCGACGCCACCAGCCTCGAGAACATGAAGGCCGCCGTGCAGTGGGTTCACGTGGCCAACCGGTACCGCCAGAAGTTCAACGACACCTACGGGCTCTCCGAGTCCAACCCCGAGGCACCCGACGAACTCGGCAACCCGGTGCGATACCTCAAGTCGCTGGTCATAACCGACACCGCGATGGCCGAGGCTCAAATCAAGGCAAACTCCGCCGCCAAGACCGGCTGCCGTCATGCGGGTGGGGCATTCACCAACCCCGAGAATCTTGCGGCATATGGCAATGCGTGGGCATACTACCTTGGCGAAAAGGGTCCATTCGCTATGTGGTATGACGACGAGCGCAATGTTTGGCTGCGTGATAACGGCCTTCCCTACGACGAAGACGCTATTGTTCCCAAGCTTAATGACGACACCGTAGGGCACTACGCGACGCTCACTGACGACAACTGGACGTCCACAGGCTTCGCCATAAATACCAATGCCATTCTTGAGGGGTATAGTGTTTCGCTCTACGAACAGAACTTCACAAAGGAAAGCACTGACACAATAATGCTCCACGGAACCTCCTTCACCGTGGACGAGTTCGCGGAGCTGCTCGACAACTACTGCGCACTCGTGGACCTCCACAACGCGCAGTCCGGCGGAAACAGCGCCCTCGAGGCCAACCTCGCGAACGAGAAGGCCAAGCTCCAGGGCTACAAGGACGCGCTCGCCGAGGCCAAGACCGAGCTGCAGAGCCGCCTGGACGCCTACCAGACCGCAGACGCGAACGCCACGTCCGCGGACGACGCCGTGAAGTCCGCCGAGGCGAACCTCACCACGGTGCGCGCGAACAACCCGCTCTCCGGGCTCGACGCCGACACCGTCGCGGCCAACCTCGCATCCGCGACCACGAGCCGCGACGCGGCCACGAACGCCGCCATCGACGCCCTGGCCGCCGTGCAGTCCGCAAGCGGGGAGGTCGACGCCAAGACCCAGGACAAGGCCATCGCCCAGGGCAAGGTCACCGAGGCCACCGGGACGGCGAACGCCGCGAACGCGGAGCTCGCGGCCTACCAGGAGGCAATCAAGGACCTGCCCGACGTGGAGGAGGCCGCCCGCCTCATCGCAGAGCGCGAAGACGCGCAGCGCGCGCTGGCCGCGGCCGAGGCAGCCTACCAGGCGGCGCTCGGGGCCTACGAGGGTGCCGTCGCCGCGAACTACGACGTATCCTACGCTGAGGCGACCGTGCAGGGCTGGACCTACGACGGCGAGGAGCACGCCCCGCAGGCGACGCTCACCTTGGGTGGCCGCCAGCTCGCGGAGGGCACCGACTACCGCGTGGCCTCCGGCTCGGGGGCCACCAACGCGGGCACCCACGAGCTCGTGCTGAAGGGCACGGGTGCCTGCACGGGCACGCTCCGCGTGACCTACGAGGTGGCCCGCGCCAAGGTCGCCGCGCCCGCGGCCGCCAGCCGCACCTACGACGGCTCGGAGCAGGTCGGCGTGGAGGCAGGCGACGGCTACGCGCTCTCCGGCACGCCGAGGGCGACTGCCGCGGGCAGCTACGCCGTGACGGCCACGCCCGACGCGAACCACTGCTGGGAGGACGGGTCCACGCTGCCGAGGGCCGTTACCTGGGCTATCGCGCGCAAGCGCGTCACGCCTGCCGTGTCCCTCTCCAGGACCGGCTACGTCTACGACGGCACCGCCCACACCCCCTCGGTCACCGTGATGGACGGCCTCGTCCAGCTGCCCGCGAGCGCCTACGACGTGGTGCTGCCTGCGGCAAGCGCAAACGCCGGCCCCCACACGGTAAGGGTCACGCTCAAGGGCAACTACGAGGGATCGGGCGAGGCCACCTTCCATGTGGCCAGGGCGACCATCTCCGTGCCCATGGTCACGAACCGCACCTACGACGGCTCGGAGCAGGTCGGCGTGGAGGCAGGCGACGGCTACGCGCTCTCCGGCACGCCGAGGGCCACGAACGCGGGCAGCTACCTGGTGACGGCCACTCCGGACGCGAACCACTGCTGGAGCGACGGGACCGCGGGCGCCTGGGGCGTCAGGTGGTCCATCGCCCCCGCGGCCATGTCCGGCGTCGCGATAGCGCCCGTCACCGACCAGGCCTGGACCGGCGGGGCGGTTACGCCCAGACCCACGGTCAAGCGCGGCGCCACCGCCCTGCGCGAGGGCAGCGACTACACGCTCTCGTACAGGAACAACGTCAATCCCGGCACGGCCACGGTAATCGTAACGGGCAAGGGCAACTACTCGGGCTCCAGGACGGCGACCTTCCGTATCGTCGAGCCTTCCGCGCCCCACGTCTCGTACCGCACCCACGTGCAGCGCATCGGCTGGCAGAAGTTCGTGTCCGACGGCGACATGAGCGGCACGAGCGGCCGGTCGTTCCGCCTTGAGGCCATCAACATCCGCCTGTCCGATCTGCCTTGCAGCGGCGGCATAGAGTACCGCACCCACGTGCAGCGCATCGGCTGGCAGGGCTGGCGCAGGGACGGCAAGATGGCGGGCACCTCGGGCAAGTCCTACCGCCTTGAGGCCATCGAGATCAGGCTCTACGGCGAGCTCGCCGAGCGCTACGACGTCTACTACCGCGTCCACTGCCAGCGCTTCGGCTGGATGGGCTGGGCCAAGAACGGCGAGCGCTCGGGCTCGGCGGGCTACTCGCGCCGCCTCGAGGGCATCCAGATCGTGCTGGTGAGGAAGGGCGAGCCCGCCCCGGACACCAACCTCAAGGGCATCAGGCAGAACGTGTGGCGCGCCTTCGCGCAGAAGGGGAAGAAGTAGTTCCAAGTTGCATACGCCAGTCAAAGGGGTGACCCCCGGTTGATTGCCGCTCGTGGCAATCAACCGGGGGTCACCCCTTTGACTGGCCGCCAAGGACCATCAACTAGTAGGCTTCGGCCAACCCGTGGACTGTTTGCAGCGTCCGTTGCGTCTCAAGCCCTTGGTTTGACGAAGAAGGCCGGATTGGTTAGATTAGGTTAGGTTAGGACAGGATAGGCTAGGCTAGGTTAGGATAGCTCCATGGAACCCATCACAGACGAGGCAAGCCTTCGAAGGGCCCTCGAGGTCATGCAGAGGTCGGGAACCGATACCCAGACCGTCGAGGTAAAGTCGTGCATCGGCGGCCTCACGAAGGACTTGGCACGCACCATATCCGCGTTCTCCAACGGGTCGGGCGGCACACTTGTCCTTGGCGTCGACGAGCGCAGGGGATTTGTTCCTGCCGACGGATTCGATGTCGGCAAGATTCAGGACGCGCTTTCCTCGATGTGCACAGAGAAGCTTGAGCCGGTTGTGCGACCACTTATGGACGTGTACGTGATCGACGGCGCACCCGTGCTCGTGGCGGAGATCCCAGAGCTGCGTCCCAAGGACAAGCCATGCTTCGTTCGAGCATCGAGCCGCTACGGAGGGTCTTACATCCGCACGGGCGACGGCGACAGGAGGCTCACAACCTACGAGGTGGACCGTCTGATGGAGGAACACCGCCAGCCTCGTCACGACGAGCACTTGGTGGGCGAGGCCTCCATGGATGACCTCGACCAGTCTTTGTTGCAGCGCCTTCTCGCTCGCGAGCGAAGGGTTCACGCCCGGGGGTTTGCGGGCATGGACGACGCGACGATGGTCAAGAAGCTCCACATCGCGCGCCGGGATGAGACGGGCGCGCTCCGTCCCACGCTGGCGGGGCTGCTGGCTTTGGGGACGTATCCCCAGGAGTTCTTCCCTCGCCTGAACGTCACCTTTACCTGCTATCCGGGGTTCACGAAGGACGACGCGACGGCAGATCGCAGGTTCCTCGACTCGGCCACGCTCGTGGGGCCCATCCCCGCGATCATCGACGACCTCGAGGCGGCCGTTGCGCGCAATGCGCGAACGGGTGCCGTGGTGGAGGGGGCCTTTCGTAGCGACGTGCCCGACTATCCTCCCGTTGCCGTGCGCGAGGCGGTGGCAAATGCTCTCATGCACCGAGACTACTCCGAGGAGGGCTGTGCGACGCCGGTCTTCGTTGACCTCTATCGAGACCGGCTGGAGGTCACAAATCCGGGAGGGCTCTACGGGACCGTGACCATAGCCACGATGGAGAGCGCCTTGGGAGGGTCGAGCCGGAACATGCGCTTGGCAACACTGCTGGAAAGCACGCCGACCGAGTTTGGATACGTGGCCGAGAATCGCGGGACGGGCTACCGGGCCATCGTGCGCGAGCTCGCGCGGGCGGGCATGCCGGCGCCAGAGCCCGAGGACCTTGTCAGCTACTTTCGGCTCACGCTTGTGGCAAGAGACGATGGGCGCGTCGAGCGGCCCGTGGCCAGGACGACGCCCGCTGCCGCCCAGCACGCGGGCTCACCTGACCTGGACGCGGAGCAGGGTCGCATCGTCGATGCGATCAGGGAGTTGGAGAGCGCGAGCATCACCGAACTTGCGCGGCGCCTGTCGGTCCCGCGCTCAACGCTTTCCAAGCGCGTGGCCAGGCTGGTGGAGCGGGGCGTCCTCAAGCCCACGCAGCCGGGTAGCAGTCCCAAGCAGCGGTATGTCCTTGCCGGATGAGAGGCGCCTGACGCCGGCGGCTGCCGGGCGGTATGCTGGGCAGGTGTTTGGCGGGCCTTTGGAGGAGAGCATGCCACGCAAAGACGCAACGGACGCGCTGGGTCGGGCCATGTACGAGCTCATCTGCTCGCGTGACGGCATTTCCGCGCGCGAGATGGCCCGCGCGCTGGGGGCCACGCGCAAGGAGATAAACCAGCGGCTCTACACCTACCCGTTCGTGCGCGACCTCTGCTACCACGACTACGCCTACCGATGGCACGGGCTCATCCGCCAGCGCTTCCCGCACGACGGGATTCGTGACTTCTGCGGCTGGTACGGCTACGTCGACGAGTTCATGGCGCAGTCGGAGGGCGAGTGGATGGACGAGCTGGTCGCCGGATGCCGACGCATTGGCAGGAGCCTCAACGACACGCGGGGCCTCTTCCACTCGTTCGCGGACTGCCGCGAGGTGATGCGCGACGCCTTTGCGGACCTTGTTAGCTTTGGCGTGGCGTGCCAGCGGTGGGAGCTGGCGTTCGAGCTGCGGATCCGCCGCGCCAGGTGGGTGCGCATCTATGCGGACGTGCTGGTCGTCTGCCCGACGCACGCCTTCTCTTTGGAGTTCAAGATGAAGGACGCGATCGAGCCCGCGGAGGTGGCGCAGGCCGCCAAGTACGTCCCATGGCTGGAGGTCATCTTCGGCAGGGAGGTCGACGTCGTTCCCGCCCTTGTGCTCACGCGGGCGCGCGACCTGTACGCGCATGCGGAGCTTCCCGGCGGCGGGGAGCTGCCGGTCGCGTCCGGGGACATGCTGTTCAACGTGTTCGACGAGTACCTGGGGTTCTTGGGCTAGCGCTAACGGCCCCACCGCGTGGGCACCCGCCGCGATTCTCGGCCCAAATTGCGCGCGGCAGGGACCCGTTTGGGACGGAAATCGCGCGCGGTGGCCGACTGCACCAGAAGGGACGGTCCCTTCCGGTGCAGTTACCGCCCGCAGGGGACGGGCACGATCGGAGAATCGGGCAGAAGAGACGAGGGTGATCTTGACGCGCTCCGGCGTGACAGCAGAACTTACGGCAGCCTGTACCGCCTGTCCCTTGTCGTGCCTTCCGCAAGAAGCAAGCCGTCAGACACGAGACGTGCAAGGTGGCGCTTGACGGTTCGCTCCGAGGCGGACGCCGCGGCTACGATGTCGATGCTTCTTGCGGGCTGGTACCTCGACACGATCTCCAGCAACTCGGCGTCCAACGGCGATCGTCCCTTCGTCGGTTGGACGCCCGCGAACGTCGTCCAAACGCGCGCGGTAAACATGTCCCCGTCAGCCAGTTCGGGATCTCGGCCTCCGTAGGCGGGGGCGTACTTGTAGAGGTTGCGCGTCCCGCTTCCGAGGTCCTCGGCACGGCCGATCTGCGTGAAGAAGCTGGCGATGAGGGGGTTCTTTGGGACGGGCTCGAAGTCGTCGAGCGTGATGCTTCCCGTAAACCTCGCCCTGCTTGGGTTGGCCGTCTGGACGTGGTCCCGGCTTATGACGATCCTGCCGGCGCGCGGATCGGTATACTCTCTGTGCACCAAAAGGTTGGAGACGAGTTCGCGCACTATCACGTCGCGTATGCTGATGGCTTGAGTGCCATCGAGGTGGAACCTGTCGGGAAGGTGCCTTCTACCGAACGCCAGGAGCTGCTCGTAGGTGTCGATGAGGTTTGTCTTGAGCACGAGCCTGTCGTCGTAGCGATCGATGTTGTCCACGCGTAGGAGCGCGTCGACCTTGTAGGCGGGACAGACGCTCATGATTACCTCGTCGGTTCCCAGCAGCAGAGCGGCCGCCCTGGTGTATCCCTCCTGGCCAGTCTCGATGTCGCGAAGATAAAGCCCGGAGTCGCGCAGGAGCTGCTCGTCGCTAAGGGCGAGCCACGGATGGTCGGCCCTTTTTGCGGCGATTAGTGCCCTTACGCGCGGCAAAAGATCAAGGCGCAGATCCTCGCTCCTCAGGTACGGATACACCTTCCGCTCCGTGTACACATCGCGCTTTCGCAGATAGAGGGATGATATCTGCATGTCGGCAACGAGCCGTACGTCCACGTCGTCAACACGGTCGTACACGATCCCTTTGAAGCGATAGACCTCTGGGCCAAAGGGCACCCAAACCCGAATCACTTCCCTTCCCCCGCAGTCGATTGGCTCGAACTGCAGCGCCGGTGCCGAGCTGAAAAGGCTTGGGTTGTTTGCCACGTTGATCATATTCCGGCGTATGGAGAGGCTGTCCTGCTTGTTCACCCCCTCGATCGTTCCGTCGTCCCGCACGCCGAGGTAAATGTTTCCTCCCTGCCGGTTGGCGAAGGAGCATACCGTCTCGAACACGTCCGATTCAGGTCTGTTCCCGCAACGTTTGAACTCGACCGAGATGCCCTCGCCATCTTGCAGCGCCAGCCTTAGCTCGTCGTATCCCATCGACCCTCCCTTTTTGTGCCATTTATGCCATTATATGAGCTATTTGGCAGAAAAGTGGGCACGAATTAATTACGTAGGGTTTCGCCGCACCCGCCGCGCACGATTTCGTGACAAGAACGGTCCCCACCGCGTACCATTCTCGGCCTTGTCGCACCCACCGCGCACGATTTCGTGACAAGAACGGTCCCTACCGCGCACCATTCTCGGCCATTATCGTACGCGGCAGGGACCCGTTTGGGACGGAAATCGCGCGCGGTGTCCCGCGGGGGTCTCGAAATCGCGCGCGGTAGCGACCGAACCTGTCACAAAATCGTGCGCGGTGGACCGAACCGGACGGCGCCATGCATACTCTCCGCGCGATGGACGCCAAACATGCCGCCCACGGCACAACGGACGCCACTCGCGGCATCGCGCACGCGCGCGGATACGCACGGGCGGTCCGCGAGCACCTCTCTTTACCTCCCCAAACGAGAGAATCGGGGAACTTCGTGCGAGTTATGCGCGCACTTGCTGTTCCACAGACAAAAAGCCTTGCCGCGTGGTGCTCCCAACCCAGGTACCCTCGTGCCATGGACATTTTTCTCGATGACAAGACCTTGCTGCACCTGCTTCGTGCCGCCGCCCGCGACAGCGGCATTGCCCTCGCTCCTGCCCAGGTTGTCAGGCCGACGCCTCTCGGACTCACCACGGCAAAGCTCAACCGCCTCGGCGTCGATAGTCTGCTCGCGTACCTGCGGGTGCCGGAGGACCGGCCGCTTGGGATTCTTGTTCCCGACGCGCGGAGCCGCGTGAGGTCGCGCGGCTTTGACTGCTCGATTGACGGATTCCCACGTGGCACCGCTCCCTTCCGTCAGCTCGTGTCGGCCGATCCCGAACACCCAAGCCCCCTGGTTCCCGACTCGGGTGCCGTCTACGTGCTCTCGCCGCAAAACGTCGCGCTCCACATGGCAAGGAGAATCCGGCGCATGGAGCTCGGCAAGAAGATGGGCCATGCGGAGGCCGTTCTCATGATTCTCAAGCTGTGCCTTGAACTTTGTGGCACGTACGTTCACGACCCCTTTGATCCGTTGCGAGGAGAGGTGGCTTATGGGGTCGAGCCATCCCTCACCACAGAGGATTTGACGGCATTCCTTGCGTCGTTTGGAACCGAGCAGGGTCTTGCGCTGGCACGCGAGGCGGCGTCGTACTGCTACGATTTGTCTGGTTCGCCCCAGGAGTCGTTCTTGGGGCCGGCGCTGTTCTTTCCGTCTCGTTTTGGAGGACTGCAGCTGGGTGAGTTCGTTGCCAATGGTCCACTCATGCTCTCGCCGAGCCAAAGGGAGCTCATTGGCGGGCGTACCATTACGCCGGACTTTCAGCTGGTGGGATACGACGCCGTTATCGAGTACAAGGGCGCTGTCCACGAGGAGGGAGACAATCCCAGGATCGACCACGTGCGGGCGCTGGACTACCAGACGTTGGGCAAGCGTGACTTCTCCTTTGTGTACGACGACGTGTGCCGGCAGGAGGACTTCAACGAGAGCGCCGCTCGCATTGTCGCGGCGACGGCGCAAAGGGACGGGGCCAAGACGGTCCGGCGGTTTGAGCGGCTGCGTAAAGACGAACGCTTCTTGGAGCGACAGCGGATACTGTTTAGGGTGTTTAGGCCGTGGCTCCGCTAGGGTGGTGAGACGTGGCGTGCCCGTCCGCCGCGTGGGTGTCCGCCGCGCGTCCGTCCGCCGTGTACGATTTCGTGACAAAAACGGCCCTTACCGCGTACGATCCTGTCCCGTGGGAGGGGTGCCGCGCACGATTTGGTGACATAAACGGCCCTTACCGCGCGCAATTCTCGGCCCAAATCGTGCGCGGTAGGGACTCGTTTGGGACGGAAATCGTGCGCGGTGCGACCGGGGCGGCCGCAAATCGCGCGTGGTAGCGACCGAACTTGTCACAAAATCGTGCGCGGTGCCCCGCCACCCCGCCGCCCCGCCGTCCTGCCCCGCCCACCCAAAACGTTTCGTGCAGGAAAACGCTTGCGCACCAGCGCGTGTCGTGCGCGTCACAAGTTCGGCACAGGTAGGGCGACGCGGCGCGTTTGCGTTATCGTCGCAGGCAAAGACGAACGACGCAACGGAGGGATGCGCATGGGAGTACGGTCCACTATGGCGGTTGGCGCGGGCAAGCTGACGCATGCGGCATTGCACGGCCTGCTGCGACGCGACGCCTCTCAGCTGCCGGGGCGCGTGTGCTTGGCCATGGATCCCAACGCCGTGGCGCACCTGCGCTCCAAGGTGCGGCAGGGGAGCATGGTGGTGTGCGGCACAAACGGCAAGACCACCACCACGAACCTCATTGCCGCGGCAATCCAGACGACCGGCCAGCGCGTGGCCTGCAACCGCACGGGCGCCAACATGCTGGCGGGCGTGACCTCCGCGCTTTTGGTGGGCGGCTCGACGGACTGGGCGGTGCTCGAGGCCGACGAGCTCTCCACCATCCGCATCCTGCCCCAGCTGCAGCCCGACTACCTGGTGCTGCTCAACCTCTTTCGCGACCAGCTGGACCGGGCGGGCGAGATAGACCACGTGCAGGACACGCTCGCAGAGGCGCTCGCGGCCTCTCCGCGCACGGCGCTTGTGGTGTGCGGTGACGACCCCCTCAGCTGGTCGGTGGCCCTGCGCGCCCGGGCGGCAGGCACGCGCGTGCTCGCCTTTGGCATTGCGGAGGACCTGCGCCTTGCGCCCGACCGCGTTCCCGAGGCGCGGTTCTGCCAGCAGTGCGGTGCCGAGCTCGACTATGGCTACCGCACCTACGCGCAGTTGGGCGACTTTTGCTGTCCCACCTGCGGATTCTCTCGGCCAGAGCTAGAGTTTGCCGCGACGGGCGTGCACGTGGACGCCTTGGGCGTCTCGTTCGAGCTCGCCCGGTCGGGCCGTTTCCTCACGCGCGTCCAAGCTGGGTTCGGCGGGACGTACATGGTCTACAACCTCATGGCAGCCGCCGCGGCCGCCGCGCTGGCCGGTGCCGGCACGTCGGCGCTGCTGCGGGCGATCGACGGCTTCGACCCGCACAACGGACGCCTGCAGCACTTTGCGGTCGGCGGGCGAAACGTGGTCCTTAACCTGGCGAAGAACCCCACCGGCCTCAACCAGAACATCTCGCTCATGCTGGCGGACGGGCGTCCCAAGGCCGTGTTCGTGGTGGTAAACGACAACGGCAACGACGGCCGGGACGTCTCGTGGATCTGGGACGTGGACTTTGAGCGCCTGGCCGGGCGCGCGGACGTGGTTGAGATGCTGGCTGGCGGCCTTAGGGCCAACGACGTGCAGGTGCGTCTCAAGTACGCGGAAATGCGCGCAAGCATCGCGACGAGCGTGGCCGACGCGCTGGTGCAGGTGGCAAAGCTGCCCACGGAGTGCGTGCTGTACGTGCTCGCCAACTACTCGGCACTGGCACCCGCGCGAGCCGAGCTGGAGGAAATGGAGAGGCGCCATGGGTAGCCAAAGGGGACTCTGCATCGCACACATGTATCCGGAGCTGCTCAACCTCTACGGGGATTCGGGCAACGTGCTCGTAATGCGCAAGCGGCTCACCTGGCGCGGTCTGGGCTGCGAGGTGCGCGAGTTCCATGTGGGCGACCGGCCCAGACTGTCCGGCGTGGACATCGTGCTCATTGGCGGCGGGTCCGACCGAGAGCAGCGCATCGTGTGCGACTGCCTGCTCAAGGCGCGCCGCGAGCTCGTGTCGTTTGTGCAGGACGGCGGCGTGCTGTTGGCCGTGTGCGGTGGGTATCAGCTGCTGGGGCACAGCTACCTCATGGGCGACGAGAAGGTGCCCGGCCTCTCTCTCGTGGACCTCTACACCGACCGGGGGTCTCCGCGTCTTGTTGGCAACATCGTCGTGCAGAGCCGCATCTGCGCGCAGCCCATCGTGGGTTTCGAGAACCACGGCGGACGTACGCACCTGGGCGCTGGCGTGGAGCCGCTGGGGTCGGTGCTCTTTGGGTATGGAAACGACGGCGAGACGGGCGAGGAGGGGTGCCTGTACCGCAATGTCGTGGGGACCTACGTGCACGGGCCACTGCTGCCAAAGAACCCCGGCGTGGCGGACTACCTGCTGGGGAAGGCCCTCGAACGCCGCTATGCAGACGGTGCGCTCACGCCTTTGGACGACGGGGCCGAGCTCGCGGCAAATAGACGTGCCTTGGAGGTTGGCGGCGCCCATCGTTTTGGGTAAGGTAGTAGGGCGTTTTGCGCGCGGGTGTCCTTGTGCTCGTGCGCGATTGGACACGGCATGCAATCCTGGCGCGGGACCTCGCGCTAGGAAACGGCTATCGGTACGAAAGGACCTGTGCTATGGAGGAAAAGAAGGGAATCAACGTCGGTCGCATCGCGGGCATAGTGTGCGGCGCGCTCATCGTGATTCTGGGGGTGTACTGCCTGATCACGCCCATCCAAACCTACGCCATCGTGGGCTGGATGCTCGCGTTTGCCATGATAGCGGATGGCGTGTGCAAGGTCATGGTGTGGAACGAGCTGCGCAAGGCCAAGATCTCGGACGTGTGGGCGCTGGTTGGCGGCGTGCTCTCGTGCGTGCTGGGCGTGGTGCTCGTCTGCAGCCAGATGGCCATGGTCGTGGTGGACATCTTCGTCGCCTACCTGGTGGGCGCCTGGGTGCTGTTCTCGGGCTGCGTGCGCATTGGCCGCTCGTTCGCACTGCGCAACGTGAGCAAGGGGCGCGACGGCACGGTGCTTGCGTCCAACTGGGACCTCGCCCTCATCGTGGGCATTCTCATGGTCGTGCTGGGCATCTTCTGCCTGGCCAATCCCGTGCTGGTGATGCTCGCGCTGGGATGGCAGATTGGCTTCTCCCTCATCGCGGGCGGCATAGGCCTTATTACGGCCACGGCGTAGGCGCATCGACCGTCCGCAGGGGACGGTCCCCTTTGGTACACCGTCCGCAGGGGACGGTCCCCTTTGGCTGGTTAGGCGCTGATCTCGGTCCAGGTGTGTCCGCACTTGTTGCAGTACCAAACGGTAACGGTGCGGCCCAGGTTGTCCTTGTAGCTGTCCTGCTTGGTAACGTCCTCGCTTCCGCACTGCGGGCAGTCGGGCTCGGCGAGCCAAGCGTCCAGGCTGCTGTCATCTAGGGTCTGTGCCATGGCGACTCCTCTCGTTGATGGTCCTCCCCATGCTATCAGGGCATCGGCACCGCGCCCGCGAAGTTCTCCCAGACGTTGGGTAATAATCTGCGCGTGGGCGGCCCGGGTCGGTTCGACCATCCGTCGGGGACCGTCCCCGGCGGATGGTCGCCGCCAGGCAACCCGCGCCGGGACCCGCGCGGCGTCGCAAGCTGAGAAGAGAGATTGTGTAGTGGCAACAACCTCGCGCTGGCTCGGCTATACTATCTGGGCAGCGATGGGCATCCATATATGCCATTAGACGGAGTTATTGGAGGATTCCATGAATCTGGGACCACTGGAACTGGTAGTTATCGTTGGCGTCGCGCTCCTGATCTTTGGGCCGAAGAACCTGCCGAAGCTTGGTTCTGCCGTCGGTAAGACCGTCAAGAACGTCCGCGAGGGAATGGAAGGTTCCGACGAGGACGACAACGAGGACGAGAAGCCTGCAAAGAAGGCCGAGGAGTCGGAGGAGTAAGCGTCCCACAGGGTCGTGCGGGTTGGATGGCCCGTGTAAGAAGAAGATGAGGTGAACATGGCCACAGAAGAGATCATTCTTACTCAGGAGGGGCGCAAGGAACTCGAGAAGGAGCTTGCCTGGCGTCTGGATGAGCACAAGGCCGAGATCGACGAGCAGTTGCGCGTGGCGCGCGGCTTTGGCGACCTGTCCGAGAACGCCGAGTACGATGCGGCACGCGAGGCACAGGCCCAAAACGAGTCGCGCATCAACGAGCTCAACCACATCCTCGCCACGGCAAAGGATGCCGACCAGATCGTGACGCGCGAGGGCGGCCTGGTGGCTGCCGTCGGCACCGAGGTCGTGTTGGAGGACGTGCGTGGCAAGCGTTCCACCTTCTCCATCGTGGGCACGACCGAGACCGACTCGCTGCAGTTCAAGATCTCCAACGAGTCCCCGCTTGGTGCGGCTCTCATCGGACACGTGGCGGGCGACGGCGTCTCGTTCGTAACGCCTTCGGGCGTCGTGCGCGAGTTCACGATTACGGACGTGCGACTGCCCAGGGCATAGCGTTCGACAATTTGCGTGTACAGCGAAGGGATACTCCCCTGTGCGTACGCTGGGGTTCGCGTACACGGGGGAGTATCCCTTTGCCACACATCGATAGACACATAAAGGAGCAACATGGCTGAGCAAGTGAACACCAACGACGAGCGCGCGATGCGCCGCGCAAAGCGCCAGACGTTGTTGGACGCAGGCGTGGATCCCTATCCCATCGCGTCGACGGTAACCGCGCACGTGGACGAGCTGGCGCAGACCTATGCGGGCCTCGAGCCCGGCGAGATGGGTCCCGAGGACGCGATCTACAGCCTTGCCGGTCGCATCCGCGCGTATCGCGGTCACGGCAAGCTGCTCTTCATCGACCTCGAGGATCGCACGGGCCAGATCCAGCTGTTCTGCCGCATCAACAACCTGGGCGAGGACATGTGGGAGCTCGCCAAGTCGCTCGACGTGGGTGACATAGTGGAGGCTCGCGGCACCGTGACGCGCACCCGCCGCGGAGAGCTCTCGCTCATGGTGCAGGGCATCCGCCTGCTCACCAAGTCGCTGCGCCCGCTCCCCGAGAAGTTCCACGGCCTCTCCGACCGGGAGGTGCGCTATCGCCAGCGCTACGTGGACCTCATCATAAACCCCGAGGTAAAGGACACGTTTGTAAAGCGCTCGCGCCTCATCTCGGCGATTCGCCGCTACATGGAGGGCCAGGGCTACCTGGAGGTCGAGACGCCCATTTTGCAGGAGACGCTCGGCGGTGCCAACGCGCGTCCCTTTACCACGCACTTTAACGTGCTCGACCAGGACTGCTACCTGCGCATAGCCACCGAGCTGCACCTCAAGCGCTGCCTGGTGGGCGGCCTGGAGCGCGTCTTCGAGGTGGGACGTCAGTTCCGCAACGAGGGCATGGACCTCACGCACAACCCCGAGTTCACCTCCATGGAGGCCTACTGCGCCTACTCCGACCTGCAGGGCATGAAGGAGCTGAGCGAGGGCCTGTTCCAGGCGTGTGCCAAGGCCGTGGGCAAGGGAGACCACATTGAGTACCAGGGCCAGACCGTCGACCTGTCGCGCCCCTGGCGCTCGGTGCCCATGCACGAGCTGGTGAGCGAGGTCGTGGGCGAGCCCGTGAGCATCGATACGCCGGTCGAGCGCCTGCGCGAGTTTCTTGCCGCAAACGAGCTGGAGTGGGACGCGAGCTGGGGTGCCGGCAAGCTCATCTTCGAGCTCTACGACGAGCTGTGCGAGAAGACCCTGGTCAACCCCACGTTCGTGTGCGACTATCCCGTGGAGGTGAGTCCGCTGGCCAAGCGCAAGGCGGACGACCCGCGCCTTACCGACCGCTTTGAGCTGGTGGTGTGTGGCAAGGAGTACGCCAACGCGTTTAGCGAGCTCAACGACCCCGTGGACCAGGAGGCGCGCTTTGCCGCCCAGGTGGAGGCCAAGGCGGCGGGTGACGACGAGGCCATGGAGTACGACTACGACTACGTGCGCGCGCTCGAGTACGGCATGCCGCCCGCCGGTGGCATTGGCTACGGCATCGACCGCATGGTCATGCTCTTCTGCGACCAGCCGGCCATTCGCGACGTCCTGCTCTTCCCGCACCTGCGTCCCGAGCGCCGCGAGGGCGCAAGCGCGCCGGCGAGTGCGGCCGCGACAGACGACGCCACGCCCGAGGTGCTCGACGCGGGCATCTCTCGCGAGGTGGCCTTTAAGCTTTTGTGCGCCCACAACAAGGACGCCTTCCACATTCGCCACGCAGAGACGCTCGAGGGGCTCATGCGCTACTACGCCAACAAGTACGATCCTGCCAACGTCGAGTTTTGGGGCATCGTCGGTCTGCTGCACGACCTGGACTGGGAGGGGTGGCCCGATCCCGAACAACACACGGTCAAGACGGCCGAGCTGCTGCAGGAGGCTGGCGCCAACCCGGCCGTGGCGCGTGCCATCCAAACGCACAACTCCGACCACAACCCCGACCTGCCGGCTCCCGAGCACAAGATGGAGAAGGTCCTGTGGGCGTGCGACGAGCTCTCGGGGCTCATCCAGGCGGCCGTTCTCATGCGGCCGAGCAAGTCGGTGATGGACTTTGGCGTAAAGTCGCTGCGCAAGAAGTACAAGGACAAGCGCTTTGCGGCTGGCTGTGACCGTGCGCAGATAGCCAAGGGTGCCGAGCTCAACGAGATGGAGCTGGGCGAGCTGTTTGCCAGCGTGATAGAGGCGATGAAGGCCATCGATTCGGCGTCTGAGTAGGAGCGGGCCGCGCGCCGCACCCCGGCGTGGTGCCCACCGCGATTTCCGTCCCGGATGGGTCCCTGCCGCGTACGATTTCGGCCGATTATCGTACGCGGTAGGGACCGTTTTTGTCACCGAATCGTACGCGGTGCCCTGCCAGGCCGGGAAATCGTACGCGGTAGGGGCCGTTTTTGTCACCGAATCGTACGCGGCGGGGCGCGCCGGTGGTGGCGCGGTGTCAGGCGGCATGTGCGGCGGGCCGTTCCCAGGCGCCGCGAGCCGTCTACCAGCCGAAGTCGGCGAGGCAGCGGTCCACGTCCTCCTCAAAGGTACCCAACTCGATGCCGGCGGCGCGTGCCTTGCCGGCGTCGAGCCTAAAGTCGCGGAACCTCTCGGCGTAACGCTCGGTGTCGGGCAGGATGAGCCGCTCTACCTCGGCTTCGCCCGCGCCCAGACGGGCTGCCACCAGACGCGCGGCCTCGTATGTGGTGAGGTCGTTGCTGCTGGCAAAGTGGTACAGTCCCGCGGGCAGGTCGCAGATGCGGTCAAACTGGTCGGCCAGCCGTTGCGCGTACGTGAGGCAGCGACGCTCGTTGGCGGTGAAGCGCGTGGGCGTGCCCGAGCGCAGCGTAGCTAGCACGTTGCCCACGATGCCGGGGGAGGGCTTGACGTGCGGCAGCGCCATGCCAAACATCCACGAGAGTCGCAGCGTCACGTAGTCGTCAAGGTTTGCGGCCATCCACGCGTCCACGTCGGCCTTCTGCCTTCCGTAGTTGGTTACGCTTTGCGTCTTGGCCCGCTCGTCAAAAGGACCTGCATCGGTGCGCCCGTTAAACACCTGCTCGGTAGAGACAAACAGCATGCGCCGACCCTTATCCGCACAGGCTCGCGCCACGGCGATGGCCGAGTCGCGGTTGACGAGCCCCGTGCCAACAGGGTCGTTCTCGCATGCCGCCGTGGCCAGGTTGGCCGCCGTGTGCAGCACGATGTCGCAGTTGAGCGCGCGGAAGAACCGCTCCACCTCCTCGGGGTGGGAGTAGTCCACCTCGCTCCTGCTCACTGGCACGAACGCAAAGCGCCCGCGGTTGTAGAGCTGGATGAGACTGGCCAGATAGCCGGTGGCACCAGTAATGGCAACTGTTAGCATGGTTGGCTCCCTTCGGACGTTCTTGTTTGTTGGCCTTGCGAGCTACGGCGTGCGCAGGCTCCGAAGCACGCGGCACGGGCCCTCAATCGCATAGCGCATGGCCGAGGCAGGAATCAGGCACGACTCGGTGTATCCCAGCTCCACCGAACCCGACGGTGTGGATACCCGCGCCGTACTTCCCACGCAGGTTAGCACCGCGTAGCGACCGTCGCACAAAAACGTCATCGTGTCCGCCACGTCGAGGACCGTCACGCGGTGGAACCCGGCGTCAACGCCCAGGCGCTCGTCGTTGGTTGCGGGCGTGTGGTAGGCCCCCAGGTGGTTGACCGTCGGTTGCAGGCTGCAGTCGAGCACGTCGAACGCCTTGTCCACATGGAGCTCCCGCCCGCGTCCCCAGTCGCACATGCGGTAGGTGGTGTTGCCCAAGCTGCCCACCTCAACAGCAAAGATGCCGGCTCCCAGCGCGTGCATGAGACCCGACGGGATAAGGACGAAGTCACCCTCGCCCACCGCGACGCGCTGGCCGAACCGCGTGCCGATGCTGTCGTCGGCGGCGGCGGTGCGCAGCGCGCCAACGTCGCCGGTGGTGCAGCCCGCAATGAGCGTTGCGCCCGGCCTGGCCGCAAGCACGTACCACGCCTCGACCTTGCCGTGGTCCCCCTCGGCATCCTGCGCGTACCTCTCGGCGGGATGCACCTGCACCGACAGGTCCTCGCGCGCATCCATGCACACGACCTGCACGGGGGCCTCGTCGGGCACGTCGCCCAAGATCGCGTCCCCGTGCGCTCGCAGGACCTCGCCAAACGGCATGCCGGCCCAGGGTCCGTTTGCCACCGTCCCCTCCACGCCGGGATGGGCCGAGACGTCAAACGACTCCCCGAGCGTGTTTGCAGGCGTCCAGTCGAGTCCGCGCGCACGCGCGATGGCCGGCCCGCCCCACACGGGCGAGATGTAGTGTGGCGTTAGCAGTATAGGATTCATGTACTTACCTCCCGCACCAGTGTAGACCACGGCGCTGTGCGCGGGCTGTAGGTTTTGTAGCGGTTTGCGTATGTGGTGCCCAACGAATGGGTAAACGGATAAGGATAAATCAGTAATCTGTGCCGGGTCGCCGTGTCCCGCCGCGACCCGAGGAAGAGGAAACCGCATGTTTGAGAAGTTCACCGACAAGGCGCGCAGGGTCATGAACCTCGCACAGGACGAGGCGCGAAACCTTGGCCGCATGTTCGTGGGCACCGAGCACCTGCTCCTTGCACTCATCAAGGAGGGGGAGGGCGTGGCGGCGCAGGCGCTTGCCCGGCTCGACGTTACCTACGAGGAGACGCTCGCGACCGTGCGCGGTCTCTCCAAGGACGACGGCGAACCCGTGCCCGGGGGCCACATTCCCTTTACGCCGCGTGCCAAGCGCGTGCTGGAGGGCTCCTATCGCGAGATGATGAACCACGGGCAGACCTACATCGCGACCGAGCACCTGCTGCTGGGCATCGTGAGCGAGGGCAACGGCCGGGCCATGGAGACCTTGGGTCGCATGGGCGTCTCGGGCGATGCCGTGCGCAACGAGGTCGACGGTCTCATCTCGTCCAGCAAGGAGAGCTCCGCGCCTCGCCAGGCGGCAGGCGTGGGAGACGTCCGCAGCGTCAACCAGATGCCGTTTATGGGCGCCAACCAGCCCCAGGGAGCATCCGACGACGGCTCGCTGCTCGAGCGCTTTGGTCGCAACCTCACCAAGCTCGCCGCCGACGGCAAGCTCGACCCGGTGATCGGGCGCGACCGCGAGGTGGAGCGCGTGATGCAGGTAATGGCACGCCGCCAAAAGAACAACCCGCTCATCCTGGGCGACCCCGGCGTGGGCAAGACGGCCGTGGTGGAGGGGCTCGCGCAGCTCATCGCCAGCGGCAACGTGCCCGACATCCTGCGCAACCGCCAAATCTGGACGCTCGACATCGCGTCGCTGGTGGCCGGCTCCAAGTATCGCGGCGAGTTCGAGGAGCGCATGAAGAAGGTCGTTGCCGAGGTCATGGAGTCCAAGACGGCGATCCTGTTCATCGACGAGATGCATACCATCATTGGTGCCGGGTCCGCGGAGGGATCCATCGATGCGGCCAGCATCCTCAAGCCGCCGCTGTCTCGTGGCGAGATCCAGGTGATTGGCGCCACCACGGCCGACGAGTATCGCAAACACATCGAGAAGGACTCGGCGCTCGAGCGGCGCTTCCAGCCGGTCAACATTGGCGAGCCGTCTCCCGAGGACACCCTGGAGATCCTCAAGGGCCTGCAGGACCGCTACGAGGCGCACCATCACGTGCGCTACACCGACGAGGCGCTCGCCGCCGCCGTCACGCTGTCCAACCGCTACGTGCAGGACCGCTTCCTGCCCGACAAGGCCATCGACCTGCTCGACGAGGCGGGCGCGCGCACGCGCGTGCACAAGATGGCCCTGCCGCCGGAGCTCTCGGCGGTGGACGAGGAGCTCGCGCGCGTGCGTCAGGCAAAGAGCGACGCCGCCACGGCGCAGGAGTTCGAGGAGGCCGCGCGCCTGCGCGACCAGGAGAAGGAGCTCACCGCAAAGAAGGCCGAGCTCGAGCAGAAGTGGCGCGAGGCCATGGACGCCAACGTGGTGGTCGTCGACGAGTCCGACATCGCCGACGTGGTCTCGTCCATCTCGGGCGTGCCCGTGAGCAACCTCACCGAGGGCGAGGCAAGCAAGCTGCTGCGCTGCGAGGAGGTGCTCCACCAGCGCGTGATCGGCCAGGACGAGGCCGTAAACGGCGTGAGCCGCGCCATCCGTCGCAGCCGCTCGCCGCTCAAGGACCCGCGCCGGCCGGGCGGCTCGTTCATCTTCCTGGGACCCTCGGGCGTGGGCAAGACCGAGCTCGCCAAGGCGCTCGCCGAGTTCCTGTTTGGCAGCGAGGACGCACTCATCAGCTTCGACATGTCGGAGTTCATGGAGAAGCACGCCGTGAGCAAGCTCGTGGGCGCGCCTCCGGGATACGTGGGCTACGACGAGGGCGGAGAGCTCACCAAGGCCGTGCGGCGCAGGCCGTACTCGGTGGTGCTGTTCGACGAGATCGAGAAGGCCCACCCGGACGTCTTCAACATCCTGCTCCAGATTTTGGACGAGGGCCGTCTTACCGACGGCCAGGGACGTCACGTGGACTTCTCCAACACCGTGGTCATAATGACCTCCAACATTGGCGCGCGCGACATCGCGCAAACCACCACCATGGGATTTGGCGGTGGCGGCGGAGGTCTCTCGGACGCCGAGATAAACTCGCGCGTGATGAGCGAGCTAAAGAAGCTCTTCCGCCCCGAGTTCCTCAACCGCGTGGACGAGGTCGTGGTATTTAAGTCGCTCACCAGCAAGCAGCTGCGCGGTATCGTGGAGCTTATGGTTGGCGACCTGCGCAGGCGCCTGTACGTGCAGAACATGTCCATCGAGCTTACCGACGCGGCGCAGGACCTCGTGGCCAAGCGCGGCACCGACAAGATCTATGGCGCGCGTCCGCTGCGCCGTGCCATCCAGACGCTCATCGAGGACCCGCTCTCGGAGGAGCTGCTCATGGGCAAGTGGGGCGCCGGCGACGTCATTTACGTGGACGTGTCGGAGGACGGCCAGAGCCTCACCTTTACCAAGGGTGCGGGCGAGATCGTGGCCCCGGAGGAGCGCGTGCACATGGACGTGACCCCCGCGCGCAACCGGTGGACGGCCGGACG
Source organism: uncultured Coriobacteriaceae bacterium (assembly GCA_902793195.1). Classification (GTDB taxonomy): domain Bacteria; phylum Actinomycetota; class Coriobacteriia; order Coriobacteriales; family Atopobiaceae; genus RUG440. The sequence goes on from CADBCS010000002.1 coordinate 105,354, forward strand.
CCTGCAGGCACCCGACGCCACGTCGGCGGGGGAGTAGGGTACCCAACAACGTTGGCCTTCCACAAGGGACCGTCCCTTCCGGACCAGTCCGTCGGGGACGGTCCCCGATGGGCCAGTCCGTCGGGGGACGGTCCCCCGATGGAAGGTCACCGGCGCGTGAACGGCCATCGTCCGTTTCCCGCTAACTAGGTGTCATTGGGATGCGTCCCCAATCTAGGGGTGCGTGTGGGCTATACTGGGAAATGCTTGATTCTCTGAGGCAAAGGGGGCGAAGACGTCGTGCATCCCAGTCACAGTAAGATTGAATCGAAGATGCGTATTGAGGAAGCCATGCGTATCACGGCGCCAGGGTCTGCCCTGCGCCATGCCCTCGACATGATCATAGCCGGACACATGGGTGCGCTCATCTGCGTGGGCGATGAGGAGCACGTGCTTCAGGCCGGCAATGACGGCTTCCCGCTTAACATCTCGTTTACCTCAAACCGTCTGTTCGAGCTCTCAAAGATGGACGGTGCCATCGTTATTGACAGCGCGCTCACGCAGATCCTGCGCGCAAACTACCATCTCAACCCCGACCCGTCGCTTCCCACCAGCGAGACGGGCATGCGCCATAGGACCGCCGCGCGCATGAGCCTGCTCACCAAGGCCATGGTCATCTCGGTGTCCGAGCGGCGCCAGGTGGTCAACGTGTTCATTGACGGACGCGGCCACACGCTCAAGACGGTTGCCGAGCTCATGGGCTCGGTCAACCAGCTCGTGCTGGCCATGCAGTCCACGCGCCAGACGCTCGACCGAAAGCTCATGCGCCTTACCACGCTCGAGCTGGAGAACCAGGTGACGCTGGCCGACCTCACCGAGGTGTTCTACCTGTTCGAGGTGCTTACCACCGCCGGCGAGGAGCTCGACAAGATCATCTTGCAGCTGGGCAGCGAGGGCAGGACCGTCCAGATGCAGCACGAGGAGTTCTTGGGCGACTTGGACGACGAGTACACCCTCATGATTCGCGACTACGCCGCCGACAGCTCCGAGGAGAACGCAGCCGCCATTCGCCGCGCGCTCGACGACACGGCGAACTCGCTGGTGCACAAGTCGTCCAACATCGCGCACCTGCTGGGCTACAGCGACCTGCACGAGGACTCCGTGATGAAGGCCCTGGGTCTGCGCACGCTGTCCAGCGTGTCGGTGGTGCGCGAGGGCATGGCCGACAAGATCCTGGACGAGTACGGCTCGCTCAAGGAGCTCATCGACGACATGGAAGAGAACCCCGAGCGTCTGGAGGAGGCCGGCGTGAGCAATCCCCTCATCCTGGCCGACAGCCTGTATCGCATGCGAGGCAAGCATTCATGAGTGGGCTGGCTGCGTGCGCATGCGCCCAACCGCAGCGCGTGTCCGAGGCGTCCGGCGGTGCCGACACGTGCGCCGTTATTGTGGCGGGCGGGTCGGGCGAGCGCTTTGGCGACCCGCGCGGCAAGCAGTTCGTGGAGCTGGCAGGCCTGCCCCTGGTGGGATGGTCCATCCTTGCGTTCGACCGCGCGCCGAGCGTGGGGCACATCGTGGTGGCGTGCCCGCAGAGCCGCGTGGACGAGATGCGCAGGGACGTGCTCGCCCGGCTCGACCTGCACAACGACGTGTCGCTGGCTGCGGCGGGATCCACGCGCCAGGACTCGGTCCTGTCGGGGCTCATGGCGGTTCCCCAGGAGTTCTCCCTGGTCGCCATCCACGACGGCGCGCGCCCGCTCATAACGCAGCAGGCCATAGAGGCGTGCGCTGCCGCGGTGCGCGACGGCGAGGGGGTGGACGGAGCCATTTGCGCGTCTCGCTCCATCGACACCCTCAAGGTGGTCGATGCCGACGGTCGCATTGCCTCCACGCCCGACCGGTCGTGCTACTGGTGTGCCCAGACGCCCCAGACGTTTTGCCGCGTCACCATTTTGGCGGCGCACGAGGCGGCCCTGCTGGAAGGGTATGTGGGGACCGACGACGCGAGCCTCGTGGAGCGTCGGGGCGGCACGGTGGTCGTGGTGGAGTCGCCGCGCGACAACATTAAGGTAACGGCGCCCGAGGACCTCGCGATTGCCGAGGGTACGCTGCGCAGCCGTGCCGGCGCTCTGTGACCCGGCGCTGGCGGCTTGTGGGAGAAGGATGTGACCTATGTATTGCGATCAGTGTGGCGCGGAGATTAACGAGGGGGCGTCGTTCTGCCCGTCGTGCGGCAGCAAGGTTGGCGGATTCGACAGCCCGGCGGAGGGTGAGCCGGCGGGTGGCGCTCTGGCGGGAGGTGCCCCGGTAGGGGGCGAGCCGGGAGGCGGGCCCAACCGGCGGCGCAGCGTGCTCATCGTGGTTGTCTCGGCGCTCGTCGTTGTGGTGGTGGGCCTTGGCGTCATTCTTTTGGTGCTTGGGAGCCAGCCCAAGGCTGCCACGGAGACTGCTCCCAGCACACCTGCCGCCGAGCAGAAGACAGACGAGAAGAAGACAGACGAGAAGAAGGCCGACGAGAAGAAGGCCGACGAGAAGAAGCAGGCTGAGCCGGCGGGGCCCAACATGGGGGCAATCGCCGATGCCTACGCCAGGGTTCTGGACAACCTGGAGCCGGGCATGTTCTGGGACAGCGATCCCAACATGGCCGTCGAGTACCGGTATTTTCTCATTGAGCTTACGGGTGACGACGTGCCGGAGCTGGTGGTGACCGCAACCACGAATCCCAGCGACGAGTACGGCGTCTTCTATTGGTACGACCCGCAGGCCAAGGAGGCCGTGCGCACGAACGAGGATGCGCTGCGCTACTACCACCATAGGGACTACTGGTGCGTGACCCCCGACGGCCACGCGCTTGGGTTCTCGGGCAACTACGGGTCGCGCTACTACTACCAGCGGATCCACATTGCAGACGCCCAGCTCGCAACGGACCAGAGCGACGAGACGTTTGGCACCGGTTCGTCCGACTTCGGGGAGATAACGTTTACGGGGGCAGACGATCGCTCGGCAATCGAAGACCTGCGTAAGTCCACTGCGACCGGGGCGCAGGACGCAAGCGAGAAGGCCGAGGAGCCAAAGCAGGACGAGGGCGAGTCGGCTGAGCAGGAGCACCAGCGTCTGCGCGAGGAGGCGGAGGCTCAGGGCCTGCAGGTGGCAACGGGCACCGTGCGCATTACCACGGTGGAGGAGCGCGCCAACGAGATTGACTCCCGGTTGGCGGGCGAGCTTGCCAACGAGGCGGGCAATCAGCTGGCGCTCGTGTTCTTTGACGAGGGCGCTGCGACCGTTACGGGCAAATCGGGGGATGGCATGGGCCAAATGACGAAGGACACGGAGAGCCTCGAGATCACCAATGCCGACGAGCTGGGCCTTGCCGATGGCGACCACGTGTGCATTGGCATGAATGCCGGGGACCTGCAGTACTCGTCTTCGGTTCGCTATGATCTCGTCCCTGTGCAAGGTCCCGTTTCTCTGATCTACAAGGACTGATGGGCTGCGCGAGGAAAGGTGGCCATATGCTGCGCATAGGACATGGGTACGATGTGCACCAGTTTGCCGAGGGCAGAAAGTGCATTCTGGGTGGCGTGGACGTGCCGAGCGAGCGCGGCCTTCTGGGCCATTCCGATGCGGACGTGCTCGCGCACGCGCTGGCGGACGCGGTGCTGAGCGCCGCTCGTCTGGGCGACATCGGTCAGCACTTTCCCGACACCGATCCTGCCTATGCGGGAGCCGACTCGCTCGTGCTTCTTGGGCGCGTGGCCGAGCTCGTGCGCAGCGAGGGGTTTGCCATCGTGGACGTGGACTGCACCGTGGCCGCGCAGGTGCCCAAGCTCTCGCCGTATCGCGACCAGATGCGCAGGAACCTTGCGGATGCGATGGGCGTCTCGGTGGATTCGGTTGGCGTAAAGGCGACCACCACCGAGCGGCTGGGCTTCGTTGGCCGCGAGGAGGGCATCGCCGCCTGGGCCGTCGCACTTCTGGAGCGCTAGCCCGACTCACCCACCGGGGACGGTCCCTTCCGGTGACCCAGCGGGGACGGTCCCTTCCGGTGTAGTCACTTACCCGGAGGGGACGGTCCCCGACGGGCAGTGACTGCAATGGGTCACGGTGTTTCTCGTCTGTTGCGGGTGATGAATGGCAAGCCCATTTCCCCCGCATGTAATCTTCTATGGTATAATATAGGTATATGAAGCATATAGGAGGTGTATATGCTCTTTGAATATGACCAGAAGAAGAACGAAACAAACCAAGCGAAGCACCATGTGAGCTTCGAGGAGGCGATTGAGATTTGGGACGACCCGGACCTTCTTGTCTTACATGCAAAACGCCGTGGAGAGAAGCGGTTGCTAGCGATTGGCAAGACGTTTTCCGTTTTGTATTCGGTCATACATACGAGGCGCGGGGATGCAATACGGGTCATTTCGGCTCGGCGTGCAACCAAGGGGGAGAGGAGGACCTATGAGCGCCATAAGGGATACTGAGGACAAGTTGCTCGAGCGCTTTGACGCTGGCGAGGAGGTGCTCGACATGTTTGACCTTGAGCGTGTGGAGCATCCCAACCGCGAGCTAAAGCGTGTGAACGTTGACTTTCCCGTATGGATGGTCGATGCTCTCGACGACGAGGCGGGAAGGCTGGGTATAAACCGGCAGGCCGTCATCAAGACCTGGATTGCCGAACGCCTGGATCGCATGCATAAGGTCGCGGCGACGCTGTAGCGGGACGCACGCGACTCACCCACCGGGGACGGTCCCTTCCGGTGCAGTCACTCACCCGGAGGGGACGGTCCCCGGTGGGTGAGTCTTTCAGGCCTTTTTGTCTTCCGAGGTTCTTTGAGTCACTTTGCGCTATTATCTTGTGCGAAACCGACGGAAGGACTTCCATGCTCGTCTACAACAGCCAAACGCACCGCAAGCAGGAGCTCGAGCCCATCGAGCCCGGCAAGATTCGCATGTACGTGTGCGGGCCCACCGTGTACGACCAGATCCACATTGGCAACGGTCGTACGTTCTTGAGCTTCGACGTGATTCGTCGCTACCTCATGTTCAAGGGCTACGAGGTCACGTTTGCGCAGAACCTCACCGACGTGGACGACAAGATCATCAATCGCGCAAACGAGCAGGGCCGCACGGCTGCCGAGGTGGCCGAGGAGTTCTCCAGCAAGTTCATCGAGCAGATGCACCGCTTTGACATCCTCGACCCCGACATCCGCCCGCGCGCCACGCGCGAGATCGAGGCCATGCAGGAGATGATCTCGCTGCTCATAGAGCAGGGCAACGCCTACGCGGTGCCCAGCGGCGACGTGTACTTCTCGGTGCGTAGCGACCACAGCTACGGAGTGCTTTCCGGTCGCGACCTGGATCAGCTGCGCGCGGGCGAGCGCGTGGAGGTAAACGACGAGAAGCGCGATCCCTTTGACTTTGCCCTGTGGAAGGCGGCCAAGCCCGGCGAACCCAGCTGGCCGAGCCCCTGGGGCGAGGGGCGCCCCGGCTGGCACACCGAGTGCTGCGCCATGATTCATCGCTACCTGGGCACGCCCATCGACATTCACGGCGGCGGTGCCGACCTCATCTTCCCGCATCACGAGAACGAGACCGCCCAGGCCATGTGCGCCTGGCACGCGCCGCTTGCCAACGTGTGGATGCACACCGGCATGCTGCAGATCAACGAGGAGAAGATGTCCAAGAGCCTGGGCAACTTCTACACCCTCAAGGAGGTGCTGGACCGCTATCCGGCAAACGCCGTTCGCATCCTCATGCTGCAGACGCACTACCGCGCTCCGCTGGACTTCTCGTTCGACCGCCTGGACGGCGCGGTGAGCTCCATGGAGCGCTTGTTGAGCTGCGTAAAGAACCTGCGTTGGGCCGCCCACGCCGCTCCGCAGGACGGCAACCTCACCGACGCCGACCGCTCCCTGGGCGAGGCTGTTGACGCCGCCCACGCCGAGTTCGTGGCGAGCATGGACGACGACTTCAACACCGCGGGCGGACTGGCCGCCATCTTTGGGCTGGTCACCGCCTCGAACAAGTACCTTGCGGAGGCTGCGGGCTCAATCGAGACGGCCGTGACCCTGCGCGCCGCCGACACCCTTGTGGAGCTGTGCGGCGTGTTGGGCATCGACCTTACGCAGGAGTCGGCCGACGACGACTTGCCGGCAGAGCTGGTGGACTTGGCGGCAGAGCGCGCGGGTTACGCGGGTTCGAGCGCGGCAGAGGCCGCCGAGGCGCTGCTCGAGGCCCGTGCCCAGGCGCGCAAGGCGAAGGACTGGGGCACGGCCGATGCCATCCGCGACGGGATTGCCACGCTCGGGCTTATCGTGGAGGACACGGCTGCCGGTGCGCGACTGCGCCGCAAGAAGGACTAGGGACAGGGGCCAGCCATGGCAAAGAACCAGTCGAGAAAGCCGGGGCGCGACGTGCGTGGCGGCACGGGCAAGCGTGCCCGTTCCACGGCGCCGTCGGGCAGGCGTGGCGGCAAGGACCAGCACGGCCGCAACGCTCGGCAGGGATACGTGCCGGGACAGCGGTCGACCTCGCGATCGCAGCAGCGTCCGCCGCAGCGCAAGGGCTCGCGCATGGCGGGACCGCAGCACTACATAGAGGGACGGCGCGCCTGTGCCGAGGCGCTCGACGCCCGCGTGCCCCTTCGCCGCGCCCTGGTGGCGACGGCGGTGGGCGAGCGCGACCGGTCGCTCGAGGACCTGGTGGTGCGCCTGGAGCAGGCTGGCGTGCAGGTGGAGTACGTCGCGAAGGACCGTCTGGACGGCCGTTCCTCTCATGGGGCTCATCAGGGAATCATGCTCGAGGTCGAGCCGTTTGCGTATGCGACCCTTGGCGACGTGATAGAGGTGGCCGGGACGGACGACGCACTCGTGCTGCTGCTCGACCACGTTACGGACGAGGGCAACTTTGGGGCGATCGTCCGCACGGCCGAGGTGGTGGGAGCCGCCGGAGTGGTGGTGGCCAACGCCCGCGCCGCGCGCGTGGGGACCGCCGCCTACAAGACGTCTGCCGGCGCCGTGCTGCACCTGCCCATCGCCCAGGTACCCAACCTGGCAACGGCGATCGAGCAGCTCAAGGAGGCCGGCTTTTGGGTGGGCGCCGCCACCGAGCACGCGCACGACGACGTGTGGCATGCCCCGCTCGACGGGCGCATCTGCTTGGTGATGGGCTCGGAGGGGTCGGGCGTCTCGGCGCTCGTGCGCAAGCGCTGCGACTTTGAGTGCCGTCTCCCGCAGCGCGGGCGCGTGGAGTCGCTCAACGTGGCGCAGGCGACCACGGCGCTCTGCTACGAGTGGCTGCGCCGCACCATGGCCAAGGGCGAGGCCGAATGAGAAGGTCGCAGATGCCCCTGCTCGTGGTGGACGGGTACAACGTGATTGGGGCGACGCCGCGCTACACGGACCTGATAGACGAGCATGCCGGTGCGGGTGCGCTGGCGGACGTGGCGTCACTCTCGCGTGACCCGTATGGCCACGACCCGTTTGAGTCGGCGCGGCGCGTGCTCATGTCCGACGTGGCAACGTATGCGCAGGGTCGCTACGAGGCCATAGTTGTGTTCGACGCCGCCCAGAACCTCTCGGACGAGCGTCCGGACTTCTCGCCTGGTGGCGTGCGCATGGTGTTCTCGCGCACGGGGGAGTCGGCCGACACCGTGATTGAGCGCCAGGTGGTTCGCGCGCGCGAGCAGGGTCGGGAGGTGCTGCTGGTTACGTCGGACAACGCCATCCGCGCGACGGTGGGCGGGATTCCCGTTACGTGCGTGTCGAGCGCGCTGCTGGCGCATGACATGCAGGACACGAACGACGACGTTGCCGAGGCGCGCGCAGAGCGCACGCACATGCGCCTCACCATGGAGGACCGGCTCGATTCGACCACGCGCGACAAGCTGTGGAAGCTGCTGGGTCGCTAACGTGTTGGCAGGAACGACCTGCCGCGCGCGATTTGGCCCCCGCCTTGGGGCACCGCGCACGATTTCGTGACAAGATCGGCCCCTGCCGCGTACGATTCGGTCCCGCCTTGGGGCACCGCGCACGATTTCGTGACAAGATCGGCCCCTACCGCGTACGATAACCGGCCGAGATTGTACGCGGTAGAGACTCTTTCCTGCCGGAAATTGTACGCAGCAGACGGGCGCCGCGCAGGTGAGGGGTCAAGGCCCTTATCTCAATCGAGGCACTCCTTTGGGGCGTGGCCATAGTAGGCGGTGTGAGGGCCGTGCGAAAGTACCCGTTTCCAATCCTTGGTGACGGGGTTCTCGTCTCCGAGGTCTATCCAGCTCAAGGGGGTCAGGTCGCCCACAAACGCTTCGCCCGTGTCCAAGACCACCCCCACGCTGTCGGGGCTGTGCGACGGCAGCGGAATAACCTCGCCGCATATGCCCAGGCTGGAGAGAAATGCCCGGCTTTTGGTCAGGGGAACCGACACCGCCCGACGGTCGTCTATGGGGCTAAACCGTTCCTTGGGGTCCCTGGCGAAGATGGCGTCGGAGTCGTGAAGGTGGTTTGCCTGCTCGCCAAACGCAACGAGCGTCACCCCGTACGAAAGGAGGCTGGGCAGGAGGCCAATGTGATCCGGGTGATAGTGCGTCGCCATCATGTGGGTGATGGCGTTGGAGGGCATGCCGGCCTGTTTGAGATTGGCATTAAACCGGTGCAGCGTGGACGGGAACCCGGTGTCTATGAGAAGCGATGCCTGTGGGGCCCGAACGACGTACGAGTTCGTCGCACAGTATCGCGGTACCTCGATTACCTCCATCGGCATCCTTCCGTGATTATGGGCACACCGTCACCCATTCTACGCGCAACGCTCGATTCGCGGCTTCTCGCCTCGCGTGGTTTGTAAACTGTGGTAGCATATTCAACCACGCCAGCGTGGCTCAATGGTAGAGCACCGGCCTTGTAATCCGGTGGTTATGGGTTCGATTCCCATCGCTGGCTCCAGGTAAGTGACGCCTCCCCCAAAGGGAGGCTTTTTCGTGTCCGTGGCCGTCGCGGGGAATCGAACCCGAGAGGGCACAGCCTCATGCCGCGTTTCATGATGCCCGCAATCCTCTCGACCTCGGGGAATCCCCGCCCCACAACGTTGTTTACCGCTTCGTCGAACTTGTTGAGCGCCTCGTCAGCCAGTGAGGAAAACTCCTGCAGCGCAATGTCGGTAGGAAGACCTGCCTCGGTGACCGAACTCTCCACATCCTCGCTCCTCACCCCAAAGATAGAGCGGCTCGGTGTAAGCGAGATGCCCATGGTGTCCTTAAGCCTGCCGTAGATCGTTGTGTCGAGCACGTCGTAAAGGGGGGCCACCTCCCTGTCGGCCCAGTCCGCGCCATAGAGCAGGGAGATGTTCTTCAAGTGGTTGTCGCAGTTGCCCACGAGATAGCTAAAAGCCGTGTAATAAAGCACCATCATTGCGTTCCCGAAGTGGTTCTTGCAGGATCGTGATGCGGTTGACACGGCAAAACGCAGGTAATTGGCACCTGTGGGCTCGTACTTCAGCTTCGTTCCGCCGGCTTGGCAAAGGTCTTCTTGGTGAAGACGCATGGGGAGTACGTGCCCATCCGTTAGCAACGGGCCTTCGGGAATCGGTCGGTCGAATCTTCGTACTGCAAGCAGCGGTCCGGCGTCTGTCCCTACGAGCTCGAATTCCTCGACAGGCAGGTCGCAAAGCCGCGCGAGTTCCAGGCAGAGCGCCTCGTTAAGAATCTCGTATGGGAAGACCTCGTTATTGCCGGCCTTCACAATATGGGTGGACGGGGCGGTCCCTTTTGGTAGCAGCCACTCATTCGTCATGTCGTCACGATAGAGCCCCACTTTGGCCATTGCTCCCGCGAGCGAGAGGCGCGTCTTTCCCACGACGTCCATCGCCACTGGTTCGGGTGTTTGTGCGAGCATTTCGAGCGTGTTGGGATCGAGGGGAGTATACGCCCTCCCGTCACCAGGTATGGTTTCGGTGACGGAGAACACTAAGCCGCCAGACGACTCGTCGTTCAGTCGTTCCAAGAGCGGAGAGTACTCGCTTCTGCCTGCGCGAAGAGCGTCCAGAAAGTCGATGCGGGTTTGTCCCTCGGGCACGAGCGCCGAGAAGAAGATCTCAGTGTCGCGCTCCGAGAAGGGTTTGACACCCACGGGCAAGCGAACCGATATTGCGGGACCGTTATAGCTGCGGTCGTAGCGGAAGGTCGCATGGTCCTCGGCGGCTTCGATAAGACCCACGTGCTCATATGCGCCATAGGTGTCGCGCCAGACGTGGATACGCTCGTTCATAGCTTGTCTCCGATGCTGAGGATGATGTCGACCCCGAGGCGGCTGGCGTAGAGCGCAACCCTGTCGAAGGCGACCTTCCGCGCCCCGCGCTCAATCTCGCTGATCATACGCTGGTTGAAGCCGCACACCTGCGCAGCCAGGTCCTGGGACCATCCTAGTTCCCGGCGTCGAGTGCGTAGGACGCGACCCACCTCCGACAAATTCGAGCATGTCGTGCGCGCGGGCTGGTCGAAGCGCGGGTCGTGGTCGGGTCGTGTGAGGAGCTTGATGCGCGTGGGCATGGCATTCCTTTCATACGTTTACGTAATGAATATACTACATGAAGGCATTCAATACGTAAACGTACTGCTAATCTACTTGCGGATTATTCAATACGTTTACGTGCTCGATGACATTGGATCGTATGCGTGAAGGAGGGGCGGCGGGTCCGCGCACGAGGGCCCGGGCTCGGTTGAATTACGCCCTCACCAGAAGCTCGAGCGTCAGCGGGTCCGGCTCTCCGCCAAAGTAGCGGTCGAGCACCTCTTGGAACGCGGGGTCGGCGCCCCTCGCGAGCGAGAAGAGCGTCATGCACGACCGGAGCTTGAGCGCGTCCACGTATCCCATCACGGCGACTGGGTCGTTCCCGTCAAGCTCGAGTAGCGCCCGCGACATCTCCACGAGCCGGCTGCGTAGCATTTCATCTGCGAGGTATGCTTCGGCCTCTCCCATGCCGTGGATGCCGTAGCGCGCACACATGGGGCTGCGGCCGAGGCCCTGCAGCTGCGGGAACACGTACCAGATCCAGTGGGACCGCTTCTGACCAGCCCGAATCTCCGCCAAAGCCTGTCGGTAGTCCCGCTTCTGCGCGTCTTTGAATCGCTGAAGGCCGTATACCATGACAGTTCCTTTCCAAGGTTCGTATTCGCGGAGGACAGTTCCAATCTACCTCAGACAGGGCTCCACGCGCTCGAGCGGCTTTTGGGCGTCTGCGAACAAACCCGTGGAAGTGCTCCCGACGACTTTGCGGTAGAGGTAAACAAGGGAGGCAGAAGAACTTGCCAACTTCGTCGAGGTCAACCTCAGAGGAGTTGTGTTCAAGCAACCCGAGCACGAGCGCGACGTCACCTACGTCGACACGCTGCCCGTCACCACCATGGAGCGCACGGTGGCAGACCTCGTTCGGGATCGGCACGACCCTGACCACGTAATGCGGACGGCGCAGGACGCGCTCATAAAGGGTGGCGACGGCCAGAGGCTCCTGGAGGCCCTGGAGGGGCTTCGCCCAGCATACGGCGGAAGGATTGCGCTCGTACTTCCGCACGACGCCAAAACCCCAGAGGCCAGGGAGGCGATGGTGGAGAATATCGTTGCCGAGGTCATGAAGAGGCTGGAGAGCCGCGAGGAGGCCTGGGACCCTGCGGAACAAGACCTGTCACCAATCGAGGAGGCATACGTCTCCATCGTGAGAAGGCGCCTCAAGCCGATCCTTGAGGCCCGCGCCGCCGAGGTCGAGGCGCGGCGCAGGTCGGGACGCGACCCGATGCCCGGGCGGGGACCCATGCGCTCCTGACGTCGGGGAGCCAAAGACCGTGCGCCTCCGTCCCGGGACAACGGCATAGTTGGAAATGAGTCGAGAGGATGGCCCATGAGGTACAAGACGCCAAGAGCGCTCGAGCAGGCGGTGCGCTCGGTGAGCACGCTTGCCCCCTAAAGCCAAATATGAACAACCTGTCTAACGGCCACGAGAGCTGAGGTCTTGTGGCAAACTTATGCGACATTGTATGTCCACAATACTGGAGACATGGAGAAACACATACGTGAGGGAGCACAGCCATGGACTTTAAGCCTGCAAAGAAGCTCGGATTCGGCCTCATGCGCCTGCCGCGCACCGACGACAACGATCCGGCCAAGGTGGACGTCGAGCAGGTCAAGCAGATGGTGGACCTGTTCATGGAGAAGGGCTTCACCTACTTCGACACGGCATGGATGTACAACGGCTTTGCCAGCGAGTACGTGGCAAAGACGGCGCTCGTCGACCGCTATCCGCGCGAGAGCTTCACGTTGGCCACCAAGCTGCACGACGGGTTCTTCTCGTCGTTCGAGGGTCGCGACGAGATCTTTAACGCCCAGCTCAAAAAGACCGGCGTGACGTACTTCGACTACTACCTGCTGCACGGCATCGAGGCGTCGAGCCTGCCGCACTACGAGAAGTACGACTGCTTCGACTGGCTGCTGCAGAAGAAGGCCGACGGCCTCGTGCGCCACGTGGGCTTCTCGTTCCACGACAGCGCAGAGTTGCTCGACAAGATCCTGACCGAGCATCCCCAGATGGAGTTTGTGCAGTTGCAGATCAACTACCTGGACTGGGAGAGCGAGTGGATCCAGTCGCGCGCATGCTACGAGGTGGCCGAGCGTCACGGCGTGCCGGTAATCGTGATGGAGCCCATCAAGGGCGGCACGCTGGCATACATTTCGGAGGAGGCCGAGGCCGTGCTCAAGGCGCTCGACCCCGCCCGCTCGATCGCTAGCTGGGCGATTCGCTTTGTGGCGAGCCTGCCCAATGTGATGTGCGTGCTGTCGGGCATGAGCAGCGTGGAGCAGATGGAGGACAACCTGTCGTACATGGAGGACTTCCAGCCCCTCACCGAGGAGGAGCGCGCGGCGTGCTTCCGGGTGGCCGACATCATCAACGCTCAGACCACGATTGCCTGCACGGCGTGCCACTACTGCACCGACGGGTGCCCGCAGCACATCTGCATCCCGGAGTACTTCTCGCTGTACAACGAGGACATGCGCGACGACCTGGAGCACAAGGGCTGGACGATCAACTTTACCAACTTCAAGAAGCTCTCCGAGGAGTTTGGCAAGCCCAGCGACTGCATAGGCTGCGGCCAGTGCGAGTACATGTGCCCGCAGCATCTGCCCATCATCGACACGCTCGAGCAGGTGGCGGCGCACTACGAGCAGTAGACAAGGTCCGACCGGTCGTTCGGGGACCGTCCCCGAACGACTGGTTTATTGCGGCAATCGCCACAATCCGCCGTGGACGGACACATGCCATGGCGTACGATGGACAGGTCGGTCGCGCTCAGCAAGAGCGCCGAGCAAAGGAGTCGAACATGGCACAGCGTTTAACGAGAAGGGGCTTCGTGGGGCTGGCGGGAGGCATGCTTGGCACGGTCCTGCTCAACGCATGCTCTGGCAATTCGGGCGGCGACGGTCAGGGTGCCACGGGTCAAGACGCCACCGGAAAGGATGCTGCCGCAACGTCTGGCATCGACTACATGGCGCTCATAAACTGGCAGAACAAGCTGCCCGACAACTGGGAGTCCGCGGTCGACCTCGTGGAGGAGAAGAGCCTGCTCTATGACAGCCCGGTGCGGGTGGAGCGCAAGGCCTACGAGGCGTGGCAGGCGCTCAAGGAGGACCTTGCCAAGGAGGGCGTTGGCGCGGAGCTCGACTCCTGCTACCGCAGCGTGGCGGAGCAGCAGGAGGTGTGGGACGAGTTCACCAAGAAGTACGGCGAGGAGTACACCAAGACGCACGTTGCCGTGCCCGGCTATTCCGAGCATCACACGGGGCTGGCGCTCGACCTGTTCCTGGTCGTCGACGGCAAGAACGTGAGCGAGAACGAGGAAATGGTAAAGCACGCCGACATATGGGAGAAGATTCACGCCAAGCTGGCCGCCCACGGTTTCATCCTGCGCTACCTGCCCCAAAGGGCGATCTTCACGCACTGCAGCTACGAGCCGTGGCACATCCGCTACATCGACGACCCCGAGGTGGCAGGCAAGATTGCGGCCTCCGGACAGACCTTCGAGGAGTATCTTAACAAGGTGAATCCCCCCGTGGCGGGGTGCACGGTGGACTACGGTCACTCAAAGGTCTACGACGACTCGCAAATCGACTCGGCGCTTCTTGCCATGCTCGACGAGTTCTGCACCTGGAAGGGCTGCGTGATGCAGCGCTTTGCCTTTGCGGGCGACGACGCCTGCGGGGCCGAGGATGTGAAGTACGTGAACAGCCTGCGCAAGGAGGGGACGGACGAGTTTGGTCAGGCTATCGTGCTCGTGACCGACTTCCACTCGCCGTCTGCCGAGCAGGCGGAGGGCACCGCCTGGGAGCCCGACACCGACTACAAGGACTACACCTGGCACTTGGGCCGAACTGACGCCGACTCAAGCTGGCAGCTCATGAGCTGGGGATACGCGTAGGAACTCGCGGGGATACGCACCGACGCACAAGACTCGTGGCCGCCGCGGTTCCGTGGCGGCCTTCGCTTCCGCGTCCCGCGCTTCCGCCACCCTTCGTTACAGGAGGCCGGCGTGGGCGAGCATGTAGAGCTTGGAGGGCACGAGCACGCCATTGCGCCAGCGAACCTTTACCCACTGGGGCATGAGCGTGAGGGCGTATCTTCCCATCGTGCCATCGTCGAGCTCAACGGGGATGGAGCGCGCGAACGCGGCTTGCGCACCAAGTGGCCAGCGGCTGTCGGCGATGCCCCAGCCCTCCAGCAGCCGCATGACGTTGCTGCTCTCACCATTCGCAAAGCTGGACATCACGGCTTGGGGCTGGTGTATGCCAAACTGCACGTCGATGGCAAAGGTGTCGCCCAGCGTGCCGTCGGGATACACGTCCAGCTGGAAATCCGTTCCACCAGGAGCTGTGGCCATGAGCCGCGACGCCTGCTCGAGCATGGTGTCGGTGTAGGCGGTAAAGCCAATCCTGCGGAAGACGGAGCCTAGGCGCTCGGGGTCCTGCGCGCACGCGTCCCCCTCTGTGCCGAAGGGGTATCCGCACACGCGTAGGGGAGAGCCGGGACGTCCCCTAAAGAGTCCCATGAACGAGAGCGGCCAACCCTCGGGCATGCGTGAGGCAAGGTCGAGGTACAGGTCGGCGCGCTCTGGTTCGCCCAACGCCTGGAAGAAGGGTCGCACGAGGTTGGTCTTCTCCCGCGGCTGAAAGTGCACGGCCGCGGGGGCGAGGTCGGCCTCCTTTGTGTCCAGCTCGTATCCAAACGAGATGCGCTCGTAGCCTGGCTTTTCCTGGGCATACCAATCGAGTACCGCATCCGTTCCGTCCGCTGCCTCGGATGCGATGCGAGTGCCCGGGTCGATCTCGCCCAGCAGAATCGTCACGTCCAGGAAGGGGTTGCCGGCAAGGGGGAACTCAAGGTAGACGTTGGGAAACTCCTTCCCCACCATAAAGGGTAGCGAGGCGGTTCGGGCCCTGCTCAGGCTCTCGCCAAACAGGATGTCACCACGACTCGCGTCCGCCGCCTGCAGCAGCAACACTTGGAATGCGTCCGCGTGCGTCAGTGTTCGCATGGTGTGACCACCGTCCTCCTCCGAAACATCCAAATAGAGTATAGCAAACGAGCAAAGGTGCATTTGGAGGTGCGCTTCCAGCAAGGCGCGCGACGAGTCGCGGGCGGACGGTGTCGATTTGGGTTACGATACGTGTAGTCGCCAACCCGAGAGGAGCAGCAAGATGGCACAAAGAAGGCGTTCTTCCATAAGCGGCAGGTTGCTTACGCGCCGCGAGGCGTTGGCAGCGGCGGCCGGTACCATGCTGCTTGTGGGCTGCGGGTCGCAACAGCCCACGGCCGCACCGACCGCGGGGGACGACGAGGCGACCCCCTCATACCAGAACGCGCAAGATGCCCTGGCCGACCTCGCGTGGTGGCAGAACACCGTCGTGTACGAGGTGTACCCCAAGAGCTTCCGCGACACGGCGGGGAAGGGAACGGGCACCATCGCCGGGGTGACGGAGCGACTCGACTACCTTGCGAGTCTGGGGGTGGGCGCCATCTGGCTCACGCCCGTGTACAAGTCGCCCATGAAGGACAACGGGTACGACATCTCGGACTACTACTCCATCGACCCAAGCTTTGGCACCATGGACGACATGGAGGAGCTCATCGCGCAGGCGAGCCAGCGCGACATCCGCATCGTGATGGACCTCGTTATGAACCACACGTCAAACGAGAACGCCTGGTTCAAGGAATCCAGCTCCTCCAGGGACAATCCCAAGAGCGACTGGTACATTTGGCGCGATGCTGAGGAGGACGGTGGTGCGCCCAACAACTGGCGCGGCATCTTTGGTGGTTCGGCCTGGACGTGGAGTGAGACCCGTCAGCAGTATTACCTGCACACGTTCGCCGACTTCCAGCCCGACCTCAACTGGGAGTGCGAGGAGATGCGCAACGAGCTGTTCAAGATGGCTCGGTTCTGGCTCGACAAGGGCCTGGGCGGTTTTCGCATCGACGCGGTAACCTACATCAAGAAGCCCGACGACTTTGGGGATGGCGAGGCCGACCTCAGCGATGGCACCGTGAGCATTCATCGCATGACGGCAAACACCCCCGGCATCTTGGACTTTCTACGCGAATTCGATCGCGCGGTGATGGAGGGCTCCGATGCCTTTGCGGTGGCGGAGGCCAACGGAGTGCCCGCGGACGAGCTGGACAAGTGGGTTGGCGACGACGGCGTGTTTGACATGCTCTTTGAATTCAATCACATGAACGTCCTTGAGGGTGGGGCCGACCACTGGTACGCGCAGGGGGAGTGGAAGCTCACCGAGTTCAAGCAGGCGCTCACCAACAGCCAGAGGGCCACGGCACACAACGGGTGGTATCCCATCTATCTGGAGAACCACGACCAGCCGCGTTCCGTAAACCAGGTGTTGCCCAAGGCAAGGGACAAGCGTGCGGGCGCGAAGATGCTCGGCGCGGTGCTCATGACGTTGCGCGGCACGCCGTTTGTGTATGAGGCCGAGGAACTGGGCTACCAAAACGTGGCGTGGCCGTCCATCGACGACTACGACGACGTGGAGTCGCATAGCGAGTACGACATCGCGTTGGATGAGGGCAAGAGCGAGGCGGAGGCCCTTGCCTGCGTGCACGACCACAGTCGCGACAACGCCCGGACGCCCATGCAGTGGGATGCGTCCGAGCATGCGGGATTCTCCACCGGCAAGCCGTGGCTTCCCGTACACGACGACTACAAGACGTGCAACGTGGAGGCTCAGGGCGCGGATGCCGACTCCGTGCTGACCTGGTATCGCTCGCTGGCGCAGCTGCGCAAGGATATGCCCGTGCTCGTGGCCGGGGACTACACCGAGCTTATGGCCGACAGCGAGACGCTGTTTGCCTTCGAGCGCACATGTGGCAACGACAGGGCCGTGGTCCTTGCGAACTTCACCGAGGACGAGGTGAGCTACGACGCAACCGTGGTCGACGGCATGAAGGTGGCTCTGGACACCCACCCAAGCAACACTGCGGGAATACTGCGCCCGCTCGAGGCCGTGGTTTTCGCCAACAGGAAGTGAGGCTGCGGCGATATCGGACCGAACGACCTTGCTGAGGGCCGTGGCACTCCCGTTTGAACCCACCCGATTCTTGCCTGGCTGCGCGTAAAAGGGTGCTCAGTGCGACTGGACACCCGCCCAGGTGAGCCGCCCACGTCCCCAAACCCATCCCATATACTTACTGTGGGATACGGGTTTCGTTAGGGGTGGAAAACTCATGGCACAGAAAGAACGACGCAAGGACGGGCTGCTCGCCAGGATGGTTGCCCTCTTTGTCGCCACGTTCACCATAAGCGCGACGGCCAACTCCGGATACGCCATCATCGCCGTGATGAGGGACGACTTCGTGAACAAGCGCAAGTGGTTTACCGAGGACGAGATGAACGACTACATCGCCATCGTCCAGAGCTGCCCCGGTCCCATGGCGGTCACCTCGTCCATGGTCGTGGGCTATCAGAGTGCGGGCTTCCTGGGTTCGTTTGCCGCCGTCTTGGGAGTCATCACCCCGCCGTTCGTGGTTATGGTGCTCGTGACCGTCTTCTACGAGGCCATCGTGAGCAACCCCTACGTTGGCGTCTTCATGCGCGGCATGCAGATGGGCGTCGTGGCGATGTTGCTCGACATCTGCATTGGGCTCTTTCGCAACGCCACGCAAAAATCGGTCGCATATCCCCTGGCAATCATGGTGATCGCCTTCCTATACGTGCGACTCACTGGTTGCTCCATCATGTGGCTCGCACTCGGATGCGGTGTGGTCGGTGCCGTCCGGGCACTGCTTATAAAGAGGGAGGTCGAGGCGCGATGATCGACCCGACGCTTCTTCTGCGCATCTTCGTGGCATTCGTGAGGGTGGGGGCCATAGCCTTTGGCGGGGCCTATGCCGCCATCCCGCTGGTCGAGCAGGAGGTGGTTGCGAACGAGGGCTTTATGACCTATCCCGAGTTTATGGACCTTCTTGCTCTGGACGAGATCACGCCGGGACCCATCCTCATCAACAGCGCGACCTTTGTGGGGATGAAGACCGCGGGTCTTCCCGGCGCCTTCGCCGCAACCCTGGGATGCATCCTCGTGCCGTGCGTCGTGGCCATCTCGCTGCTGTTCGTGTTTCGCAAGTACAAGGAGACGACGCTGGTAAAGAGCGTCGTCCTCACGCTCAAGTGCATGGCCTTGGCACTGATTGCCTCCACGATGGTAACGCTGGGGATGAATGCGGTGGTGCCAGGAGGAACCCCCGCAGACGTCGCCCATGCGGTCTATGCGGTCACGGTCATGTTCGTTGCCTTCGCCCTCATGCATTGGAGAAAGGTGAGCCCGCTGCCCGTGATGCTGGGCTGTGGCGTGCTTAACGTGCTGGTGAGCCTAGTGGTTGGATGATTGCCACGTCAGGCGTCACGCGATGCCCTGTTCAATCATTGCGGCGATCGCGTGGCAGGTCTTCACGGCGACTCCTTCCGCGATGCTGCAGCGCGTGATTCCAGGCAATCCTGTCATCAGCGAGAAGCCTCGTCCCTCAGCCCGCTTCGCCCGTTCCCTTCCGTCCAAAACTCCCACACAAACGAGACGTCCGCCCGTGTCGCGCGTACTACTCATCAAGGCAGACGTCCCACAAACGACCCAGAAGCAAGGGAGAGACCATGACCGCCGCCATGACCATCATCGCCAGCAAGACCATCGCATGTGGACTCGCAGCCGCAATCGCCGTTGCGGGTGCCGTCGTGGCGCGATCGCCCAAGGCAGCGCCCGTCAACAACAGCATGGAGCAGATCTATGGCTCCGATTGCCAGCGGGGAATGCCGCGCGAAGGGGAGGACGCCGCCGTTTTCCAAAGTCCCGACGCGACGCCCGATCCCGACGAGACTGCGTAATCGCAGGACTCAACCAGCCGAGCCCGCGCCCAAGGCGCGACCCGCCAGCGAGTACCCCTCTACCTGGCGGACGAACCCTTCCTGGCCCACTTGTCCTCATACATCGCGTGGTCGGCATGGCGCAGCGTTTCGTCCACCGTCCTGTCGGCCTGCGGGTCGAACGTGGCAATGCCCATGGAGAGGTGAATCTGCTCCCACAGGTTGTCCGTCGCCTCACACGCCTCGCGCATCTCCTGCTGGAACCGCTCAGCAAGCTCGTCTCTGTGCTCGAAGTCCTCGCCTTCCAGGACAACGGCAAACTCGTCACCGCCAACCCTAAAGACGGGACTGTGTTGGAACACGCGGCAGATGAAGTGGCACGCCGTCTTTAGGTACTCGTCGCCCAGCTCGTGACCGTACTGGTCGTTGACGAGCTTGAGATTGTCGCAGTCGAGCATGCAGAACGCGAACTCAAAGGGTCCCTCTTCGTCCAGTCGCGTCTGCATGCCGCGGACGTGCTCTTCGAAGGCGCCTTTGTTCCGTACGCGCGTGAGCGGGTCCACAAACACGCGCTGGCTCAGGTCCTCCACCTGATGCTGGGTCTCGTCGACCTTCCTCTCGGCCCGAATCCGTCGCTGCTGGGCAATGATGACCAGCACCATGGCCACGATTACGGCGACATAGGCCGCGGTTATGCTCGGATTGTGACTGATGAAGGTGATGAGGTCGGGATTCTCCTCCCCCGCAAAGTAGCGGGTCAGCGCCGAATTGACGGTGGATTGGGGCACGATGCCGCCAATGCGGGCAAAGATGGAGTACAGCTCCGTCTCGCCCTCGTCAATCACAAAGCTGTAGCCAATCTCCTTGCCGGTGCTGAGGGTGGTGAGATGGTATTGCTCGCACAGCGCGGTGATGTTGTTGTAGCGGTAGTTGCTTATGAGAAAGCAGTCCGCCTTCTTGTCGGCCACGGCGCTCAGGCACTTCTGGATGCTTGGATATGCCACCGTCGTCCAGCTTGGGTGGTGGTCCACGAGGAACGTGTTGTAGTTGAGGTCGCCCTCTATAACGGCAACCCTCACATCGTCCTTCTCCAAAAGGTCTTGCTTGTTGTTCGAGCGAACCACCGCATACACCTCGGCGTTCATTGCGGGCGGCGTTACGTCCACATCCATCTGCTCGGCGTCGTAGTCGCTCAGGTTGACGGGAAACACGCAATCCAGGTTGCCGGCCTTGAGCGCGTCTATGGCGGCTGAGGACGTGGAGAAGGGCACGGCCTCAAAGTCGATCTTCGCGTTTGCCGTGTAGTTGGCGGCGGCATCGAGGTAGTCTCGCAAGGCACCGACGAGCTCGCCCGTCTGGTCGTCCTTGGCGCAGTAGGCTAGATAGTTGTCCTGGTATCCCACCCGGATGGGCCCGTGCTCACTCACCCACTCCTGCTCGTCCGTGTCGAGGAACAGGCTCGTTCCCGTGGCCCCCGTATACTTTGCGAGCAGCTCCTGGCTGTAGAAGCGATTCTCGTCCTCGATCTTTTCCATGGCGTCGTCGAGTTCGTCGAGCAGGTCGTGACGATTCTTGTTGACCGCAAAGTAGATGTCGGAGGATCCAATCGAGGTCACCGGCGTCATGTTGTCGATGTTCTTGTAGGCCTCAATCGCCAAAAAGGCATCGAGCTTCCCGCTTTGGACCATCTCTACCGCCTCTTGCTCGGCCCCGGTCAGCTCTACGATCTTCGCCTTGACTCCGCTCAGCTCCTCCCACCTTAGGAAGAGCTCCTTTTGGACGCTGTCCTTGTTCACGCCCACGCGCTTGCCGTCGAAGAAGGAGTAGTCGCCGCGCGTGTAGGCCGTGTTTCCCGATGCGATGTAGAGGAAGTACTCCTCCGTGCCCATGGGATATGAGGAGAACAGCATTTGGCTGGCGCGTGCCTCCGTAAAGGATACGCAGCTCAGAAGGTCGATCTCGCCCTTCCTGAGCTTTTGCATGAGGGCTGGCCAGCTGCCCTTTACGTACTCGTAGTCCCAGTTGGTGTAGGCTGCGACCTTGCGCTGGTACTCGTAGGCGTAGCCGCTGCGCCTGCCCGATGGATCCGTCGTGTTGTAGGGCGACTCGTACCACCCAACGCGCACGACGTTTGGGGACTCCTGCTGCGCGCTCGCCACGGTCGGTGTCCCAAGGCCAGCCAGCACGACAAGGACGAGCAGGGCGATTGCAAGGCGCCAAGCACGACCGGTTGCGGTGGGTGTCAACATTTGGCCTCCGAGTCCACGTGCCATCCGTTTTGGGTTCCAAGAGACGTTGGCTAACCATTGTACGCCATCGCCTTGACGTTTATGCCCGTACGCCATTGTTGTCGGCTCTCGGCGTTGCCAGTGCCAGCGCCTATCGGTATCTTAAAGACCGTGTCGAAGTATGCGGACGGAGGGCATTATGGCAACAATGGCTCGCAATTCTCGTTTGGGCGTCTCGCTCTTGCGCATGATGGGTGTCACCTTGCTGCTCGCGGCGTTTGCGATGGTCTCCATGCCCCCGTGCGTGGCCTGTGCCCGCACTCCCACCACGCCTCAAAAGCCGCAGATCACGATCTATCGTGCAGCAACGGGCGTGCTCACGCTCAAGGAAGGATCGACGTACCACCTTAACGGTACGCCCACCGAGGGAGACGTCTGGTACACGTCGTCCGACCCAGACGTCGTGAGCATAGCGTCGTACGACCTGCTCAAGGCAGAGGGTGTTGGAACCGCAACGGTTACGGTTCATGCGGACAATCGGGGGGCGACGAACGAGAAGACGGTCCGGGTGACCGTGGTCAAGTCCAGCGACTACAAGAGCGTTAAGAGCATTTCCGCACAGCTGGCACGTGAGCGTTTGGGTGTTGGGCAGTCGACGCGCGTGCGCGTGGTGTTTGAGCCATGGGACGCCTCAAACAAGAACGTCACCATGCAGTCGGACAACATCAAGGTCGCGTCCGTGAAGGCCGACGGCACCGTTGTCACGCGAAGCGTGGGCACGGCGCAGATCACCGTCAAGAGCTGCAGCAACGATTACGCGCAGGCCACGGTGAGGGCCACGGTGGGGGAGAAGTCCTCCAAGGACGACGAGACGAATTCCGCGCTGCAGAGCCTTGGGGGATGGTGGCAGTCCGGGGGTTCCTCGGGCATGGACTGGTGGCACATCGTAGGCAGCAAGCTCTATATGTACGGCTACCAGGGCGCGCCGACCTTCCAGGGAAAGTGCGACATAAGCCTGACTCGCTTTGAAAAGTCGCAGTCGAGCTTCCTCACCGACGATGGCTACCAGCTCCGCTACACCTTGGACGACGGTCGGCAGGCGTCGTTTATCTACTACGACGATTCCCACGACTTCCTTACGTGCGCGAATCTTGATGGCAGTGGCTACAGCGGAAGCTCGAGCAGGATTCGCGTTCAGAATCCACCCTCCAAGCTCGTGGCGTTCGCAAGAAACAAAGAGGGATAGAACGTCACTTGCCCGTCGGGGACGGTCCCTTCCGGACGGTGACCAGCCGGAGGGGACGGTCCCCGACGGACGGCTGCTACCAGCGGACGTTGTCGACCGTCGCCCCAAACGGGAAGAGCGACAGCTTGGCCAGCTTGAACAGCTGCATTCCAAACGGGATGCCAATAACGGTGATGCAGAAGAGAGCCCCTGCGACCGCATAGGCAAGCGCCTCCCAAAAGCCGATGACGATCACCCATACGATGTTGGCGAGGAGGGAGGGGATGCCTCCGCCGTAGGTGATGGTCTTGCCAAACGGGGTGAGCGTGAGCGAGGCCATCTTGAACGCCTGGCGTCCCAGTGGGATACCGATTATCGTTATGTAGAACAGGATGCCGGCGAAGGCCCAGCCAAGCGCGGTGAGCAGTCCGCCAAAGACGAGCCATATGATGTTGCCGATCGTGCGCATGCCACTCTCCTTGCCGTAGGTTGCGAAGCGTTGGGCTATTCGGCGCCCGTGTCGGAAGCGTCCTCGTCGGTATGGCCGAGTAACACGTCGGGGGCGTTGTTGCGCGTGTAGGGGGACACGGCGCGCAGCGCGGCGTCGCGCGCCTCGCGGGCATGCGTGACGTCCTCGAGGACAAAGCGCATCGTTGCCCACGTGCCGTATTCGCCAATCTGGGTCAGCAGGATCCAGGGATCCTTCTCCAAAGGCGCCACCTTCTCCACCGCCTCCTTGGCAAGACGCTCCATCTCGGCGATCATGACGTCGAGGTCGCGCCCGTCGTTGGTAAACGAGAGCGGTGTGGCGACCAGAAGGCTGGGGTAGACCTGCGTGACCGTGGAGGCACCCATGGTGGCGTTGGGTATGAGGTGGAACCTGTTCTCGAAATCCTTAACCACCGTCTGGCGCCACGTCACGTCCTGGACGATACCCTCCACGCCCTCGACGATCACGTGGTCCCCGGGCTTTACGATGCCCATGAGCGTAACCTGAAGACCGCCGATAAAGTTCTTCACGGTGTCCTGCATGCCCAGCGAGAGGGCGACGCCGCCGATGCCGACCGCGGCAAGAAGGCCGTTGACGTCGACCCTAAAGCATGCCGAAAGCACGGTGGAGATGCCCAAGACCCAAATGGCGGCGCGCACGATGTTGATGAGAATGCTGCTCGAGGGCAGTGGGTTGCCGTCGGACTGCATAACGTTGCGCAGCACCTTTACGGTGATGCGGGACACCACAAACGTTGCGACGAGCATGAGCGCCGCAATGACGATGAGGACGACGGTGTCGCCGCCGGCGAAGCCCTGCACGGATTGCGTGAACGTGTCCATCTGGTTGACCTCCTCTTGCAGTGGGCCTTCATCCAAGACAACAACCTGCCCCTTGGGCCTCAGCCCACGGGGGAACTGCCTATTCTAGAGGCATTCCGTTCCTTAGTCGAGGTACTTCTCTCGCAGGGCGTCGCGACCTTCCTCGCTCACGCCAAGCTCCTGGTTCACGAAGCCCCACACCGAGCCATAGGTCTTGCGCAGGTACGCCATCGCGTTTGCCATGGTGGCGGCAAACACCTTGTCCATGCCCAGCATGTAGGTGTCGAGGTCCTCCTGTGCGATGCCCGCGTGCAGCAACCCCATCTTCTCGCGCTCTATGATGGCCGTGTTGAACTGGTTGGTGAGCAGGTAGTCGAACAGGATGGTCTCGTCGTTTACGCCCAGCGTGTTGAGAATGAGCATGGCTGCCAGGCCGGTTCGGTCCTTGCCTTGGGTGCAGTGGAACAGAAGCGCCTCGTCGCCCGGCTGGGCAAGCAGATGCTCGAACACCGTGGCGAAGCCCCGCTTGCCGCAGTCGTCGCTCAGGAATTCCACGTACATGTTCTCGCTCACGATGCCCATACGAACGCCCATAATAATCGCCTGCAAGGTCGTGACCTCGCCACCAAGGGCCTCCATCTCCTGCTCCATGTCTGCGACCATCTTGTCCTCGTTGAGGATGGGCACGTGGACCGTCGTGGCAAAGTCGATGGCGGTGGGAATCTCCTCGACTGCCGGAGGATTGAGCATCAGCTCGATGCTCAGGGGGGTCCCGCTGGCTGCCTGCGCGATTTCGAATCTCGTGCGGAAGTCCAGGACCTTGGAGAGACGGAACTCGTCACGTAGCTTGCAGCAGTCGTCTGGGGACGCGTTGTTGGGCGCGGCGGTGCGCAGCAAAACGCCGCGACGGACCGTTCTGCCGTCCTCGGTCCTGTATCCGCCCAGCTCTCGGGCGTTGCCCACGCCCGCAAGGCCTATGGATTGGCTTTCTTTGCTGTAGTTGGCCATGTCGTGTCCTCTCTCCGTACGTCCTAGGAGTCCATGATAGACGAAATGCCCAACAGTCAAAAAGGGACGGTCCCTTCCGGGCGGTACTGGTCCATCGGGGACGGTCCCTTCCGGACGGTCGGGCGCCGCCTTTTGCGTGCGTGCCGTTAGACACATCTGTGATGTTGGCGCACGGGCGGTACGGTACAATGATTTCACCTCTTACGACTGCACCACACATAGAAGAAGGGAAGTACACATGGCGGATCAAACAAGCAATGCCCCCGAAGGTGCGAGCACTCCTGCGAGCCCGGGCAAGAAACCACTCGTGCCCGTCCTCATAGGCCTTCTTGTGGTGGCCGTGGGCGTAATCGTCTTCCTGGTCGTGAGCAACACCAAGGCACAGGTCGAGGTACCGGACATCATCTACGAAGAGCATGCCAAGGCGGAGACCGTGCTCGCCGAGGCCGGTCTTAAGCTCGGCAAGGTCACGGAGCGTGCGGAGGAGGGCGTCCAGTTTGGCGACATCGTCCTGGAGACGTCCCCAAAGGTCGGCGAGAAGGTCAACGAGGGATCGACCGTCGACATCGTGGTGAGCACGGGCCCCAAGCTCACCGACGAGGTGGAGGTTCCCGACCTCAAGGGTCTTACGCCCTCCGAGGCCGAGCAGAAGCTCTTTGACGCCCTGTTCATCCCGCAGCCGGGCGATCAGGTCTATTCCAACGACGTCGAGGCCGGCAAGGTGTGTGCGCAGTCGGTGAAGGCGGGGACGAAGGTCAAGGTGCTGAGCACCATCACCTACAGCGTTAGCCTGGGCAAGGAGCAGGTGGAGGTTCCCAACGTCGCTGGCAAGACCTTGGACGAGGCGCGCGGGGAGCTCGACAAGGCTGGCCTGAGCGTGGACACCATCAAGTCCTATAGCGACAAGGTCGGCAAGGACAAGGTCATCAGCCAGGACAGGAAGGCGGGTGACAAGGTCGCCAAGGGCACGACCGTAACGCTCGAGATCTCGATGGGCGCCAAGCCGGCCACGAAGGTTCTCGTTCCTGTTATCTACTCCTACGACCTCGATGATGCCATTCGTGCCATCGAGAGCGCGGGGCTCAAGTACAGGTGGTCGGGCGACGAGGACGGCACGGTCGTCTCGATCAAGCCGGCTCCCAACACGCAGGTGGACCAGGGCTCCACGGTTGAGTTCGTGCTCAGGAACCCGAACAACTCCCAGCCCACGACCCAGTCCCAAAACAACAGCAATGACGGTGGCAACAACAGCACCTCGGGAGGAACCAACAACTCGAGCGACGGCAATGTCCCGGACGACGACGGCGACGAGGAGGAGAACGTCCCCATGTACTCCAAGGAGGAGTGCATGCAGACCGCCTTCAACATCATGGGTGCCGGCGGTGCCGCCACGGGCGACCCCGACAACATCAACGTTGACGGCCCCACCGATGGCGGTGGCACGGTGTACTACACGGTTTCGTTCGACTTGGGCGAGGCGCACTGCAGCATCATGGTCGACGCGGTGTCGAACAGCGTCATTAGCGGCGACATGCAGGTTGGCGACGTTACGTACCTCATTGACAGCAACGGAAACCAGACCATCGCAGAGTAGGGCAGAGCCTACACGCGAGTTTCTGGGCACTCCTCCAGCGCAAGGCGCCGGGGGAGTGCCTTTTGAACGACGCGCTGTGCGAGTTGTGCAGGTTTCGTGGTATGGATACGCCCGGCTGGGAGTAAACGATTGACAAGTTTTCCTAGGGGGCGTAGTATCCCTTTTGCTTGAAGGAGGAACGTACTTCCGACGAGTGCTTGAAAACGGAAAATGGGGATGTGGCACAGCGGCAACTGCGGCGGACTGTAAATCCGCTCCCTCTGGGTTCCCTGGTTCGAGGAGTCCAAGCATCCCCACCATTCGCCCGTGTAGCTCAGTCGGTAGAGCACCTCGTTGGTAACGAGGAGGCCACCAGTTCAAGTCTGGTCGCGGGCTCCATTTTTCAAGCAGTACACCATGCCGGTGTAGCTCAGTTGGTTAGAGCACGCGGCTCATACCCGCGATGTCACTGGTTCGAGTCCAGTCACCGGTACCAGAGTTTATGCGGCGCTTCGGCGCCGCTGAACATATGAAGGGCATTAACTGGCCGAAAAGGTTGTGTCTTAAGGAGGACGTCAATGGCCAAACAGAAGTTCGAGCGTAGTAAGCCGCATGTTAACATCGGTACGATTGGTCACGTCGACCACGGCAAGACCACGCTCACCGCAGCAATCACCAAGGTTCTTTCGCAGACCGAGGGCTGCAAGGCCGACTTTACTGCGTTCGACCAGATCGACAAGGCTCCCGAGGAGCGTCAGCGCGGCATCACCATCTCCGTTGCTCACGTAGAGTACGAGACGCAGGAGCGTCACTATGCTCACGTTGACTGCCCGGGTCACGCCGACTACATCAAGAACATGATTTCCGGTGCTGCCCAGATGGACGGCGCAATCCTGGTTATCGCCGCCACCGACGGCCCCATGGCTCAGACGCGCGAGCACATCCTTCTCGCCCGTCAGGTCGGCGTTCCCTACATCATCGTCTTCCTGAACAAGTGCGACATGGTTGACGACGAGGAGCTCATCGAGCTCGTCGAGATGGAGACCCGTGAGCTCCTCGACGAGTACGACTTCCCCGGCGACGATCTCCCCATCGTCAAGGGCTCCGCTCTCAAGGCCCTCGAGGGCGACGAGAGCTACTACGACGCCATCCTCGAGCTCATGCACGAGGTTGACACCTACATCCCCACGCCCGCTCGCGACAACGAGAAGCCGTTCCTCATGGCCGTCGAGGACGTCATGACCATTTCCGGCCGCGGCACCGTTGCCACCGGTCGTGTCGAGCGCGGTCAGCTGACCCTCAACTCCCCGGTCGAGATCGTCGGCATCAAGGAGACCCAGAACTCCGTCGCCACCGGCATCGAGATGTTCCGTAAGTCCATGGACTACTGTGAGGCCGGCGACAACGTGGGCATCCTGCTCCGCGGCATCAAGCGCGAGCAGATCGAGCGCGGCCAGGTCATCTGCAAGCCCGGCTCCGTTACCCCGCACAACAAGTTCACGGGCGAGATCTACGTCCTCACCAAGGAGGAGGGTGGCCGCCACACGCCGTTCTTCTCTGGCTATCGTCCGCAGTTCTACTTCCGCACCACCGACGTCACGGGCGACATCCAGGAGCTCACCGACGCCAACGGCGGCAAGGTCGAGATGGCCATGCCTGGTGACCACATCACCATCACCGCTGAGCTCATCCACCCGATCGCCATGGAGCAGGGCCTCCGCTTCGCTATCCGCGAGGGTGGCCACACGGTCGGCGACGGTCGTGTCTCCACGATCATTGCCTAGTCTGTAGGTAAAGACTAACAGGTGGGCCCGGCACCGCGTGGTGCTGGGCCTGCTTTTTGCCTGTATACGAAGTTATGACGTGATAGGGAAATTTTAATTCTGAGTTGACAGC
This sequence comes from uncultured Coriobacteriaceae bacterium, assembly GCA_902793195.1. GTDB lineage: Bacteria > Actinomycetota > Coriobacteriia > Coriobacteriales > Atopobiaceae > RUG440. The sequence goes on from CADBCS010000002.1 coordinate 133,964, forward strand.
AGCCGTCACACAGAGTAACGTAAATCATCGCGTCACGTTAGAGGAGGATACATGCGCACACTGGTTACTCTCGCGTGCACCGAGTGCAAGCGTCGCAACTACACTATAAAGAAGAACAAGGCAAACAATCCCGAGCGGCTGGAAATGAAGAAATATTGCCGGTGGTGCCGCAAGCATACTGCTCACAAGGAAACGCGCTAAAATAGTTTCCTACACACGCCAGTAGTTCAATTGGTAGAGCAGCGGTCTCCAAAACCGCGTGTTGAGGGTTCGAGTCCTTCCTGGCGTGCCAGTACATTCACCGGCTTTCCCGTAAGGGATAGCCGGTTTCTATGATAAGGGGTATTTCCGAGAGGAACACAGGATGGCAAAACGGCAGCGCAACAAAAGATCGGCTCGCAAGGCGCGTCAGCAAGAGCGTGCCCGCGTAGAGGCCGCGCGTGAGGTGTCGGGTGCAAACCCGCAAGACGACTCCCGTAAGTCTTTGTTCAAGAAGTCCAAGAACACGGGCCGCAAGGCGACCAAGAACATTGTCGTGGACAAGACCGAGCGCACCGGCTTTGGCAAGGTGACTGGTTACTTTAGCGACGTCCGTAGCGAGATGCACATGGTCACGTGGCCGTCTCGCACGGAGCTGCGTAACTACTCGCTGGCCGTCATCGTTACGCTCATCGTGTTTGGCGTTGCTATTTGGCTTGTCGACACGGGCTTCGTTGCCGCGCTCGTGCAGTTTACCAGCCTGAGGCAGGGATAGCGATGGCGAAGCGCTGGTACGTCGTCCATACCTACTCTGGGTACGAGAACAAGGTCAAGACCGACCTTGAGCATCGTATCGAGACGTACGGGGTGGAGGACCTCATCGTAGACATCCAGATTCCCACCGAGGAAGTTACCGAGATCAAGGATGGCGGCAAGTACGATACCAAGGAATCCAAGGTGTTCCCCGGCTATGTGCTCGTGCGCATGGAGATGAACGACGACACCTGGACCATCGTGCGCAACACGGCCGGTGTCACGGGCTTCGTGGGTGTTGACGGCAAGCCGTCCCCGCTGCGTCGTTCGGAGTACAACAAGATCATGCATCGCGGGTCTCGTGGCAGCAGCGCCACTCCCAAGCGCATGGCAACCAACCTCGAGGTGGGACAGTCGGTGCGCGTCGTGTCCGGCCCGCTTGCCGACTTCGACGGTCTGGTGTCCGAGGTCAACCCCGAGGCAAGCAAGGTCAAGGTCATGCTCACGATCTTTGGCCGCGAGACGCCCGTGGAACTAACCATCGACCAAGTCTCGATCATCAGCTAGCGAACCCTGCCAGTTCCGGTATCGGTGAGGATAGCTTCTCGGTCCTGGCACACACATAGTTAGAGTGTCCGTAGCACTACAGGAGGAACCCAATGGCCAAGCAAGTCACCCACTTCATCAAGCTCCAGATTCCTGCCGGTCAGGCAAACCCCGCGCCTCCCGTTGGTCCCGCGCTCGGTGCCGCCCAGGTCAACATCATGCAGTTCTGCACGGCCTTCAACAATGCCACCAAGGACAAGGCCGGCGACATCATCCCCGTGGAGATTACGGTCTACGACGATCGTACGTTCACCTTCATCACCAAGACGCCTCCCGCGGCCCAGCTCATCAAGAAGGAGCTTGGTCTCAAGAGCGGCTCTGGCGTTCCCCAGCGCGACAAGGTTGGCCAGCTCACCCAGGAGCAGCTCACCAAGATCGCCGAGATCAAGATGCCCGACCTCAACGCCAACGACATCGAGGCCGCCAAGAAGATCGTTGCCGGCACCGCCCGCTCCATGGGCGTTACCATCGCTGACTAGTGTGTAAGGTTCCGCAAGGAACACAAGATAGTGGAAGGGCAATGCCCGTTCGCACCACAAGGAGGAAAGAGTCATGTCTAAGCACGGAAAGAAGTACAAGGAGCAGCTTGCCAAGGTCGATCGCGCGAAGTTCTATACCCCCATGGAGGGTCTGAAGCTCGCTCAGGATATCTCGGCTGCCAAGTTCGACGAGACCGTAGAGGTCTCCATCCGCTTGGGTGTTGACACCCGCAAGGCCGATCAGAACGTCCGTGGTTCCATCTCGCTGCCTCACGGCACCGGCAAGAGCGTGCGCGTGGCCGTGTTCGCCGAGGGCGAGAAGGCCCGTGAGGCCGAGGCAGCCGGCGCAGACATCGTTGGCTCCGACGACCTGGTGGCCCAGGTCCAGGCTGGCGAGCTCAATTTCGATGCCGCTATCGCCACGCCCAACATGATGGGCAAGGTTGGCCGTCTTGGCCGCATCCTTGGCCCCCGCGGCCTCATGCCCAACCCCAAGCTCGGCACCGTTACCATGGACGTCGCCAAGATGGTCAATGAGCTCAAGGCCGGCCGCGTAGAGTATCGCGCCGACCGTTACGGCATCTGCCACGTTCCCCTGGGCAAGGTTTCCTTCCCCACCGAGAAGCTTGCCGAGAACTACGGCGCCCTGTACACCGAGCTGCTGCGCGTCAAGCCGGCAAGCGCCAAGGGCCGCTATGTAAAGTCCGTCGTGGTCTCCACCACCATGGGGCCTGGCGTTCGCATCGACACGTCCATCAACCGCGACTTTACCGCATAGGCAATCTGGCAAGACGCAAAGAGGATGCTCGAAGGGGCGGCAACCAGTGCGGTTGTCGCCTCATTTCTTTGGCCCGGATGCGAAACTAGCCCAGAAGGGACCGTCCCCTACGGTGCAGTGCCGCCCAGAAGGGACCGTCCCCTACGGATGGTTCATCGAATTGTGGGGAACGATGGCGTGTCGCCGTTTTCGCTTGACACGCCTGCGGGGTACTGCCACAATACCAACGTTTAATCGAATCGCACGTCCGCTGCCAAAGACAGCCGGTGCCGAAAGGCTTAATGGGAAAACCCGCCTGCCGAGGTGGTCGATAGGTAGAACACCCCCTTAGGTGGCTCGTGCCAGAAGCATGCATAAGGGAGGTGTATTTTTATGCCGAACAAGAGCAACACCCAGATGCTCGAGAAGATCAGCGAATCGCTTACCAACTCCAAGGGTTTCTTCGTGGTTGACTTCCGCGGCCTCACCGTAAAGGAGTCTCAGGACGTTCGTCGCGCGCTGCGCGAGGCGAATGCCGAGATGAAGGTCTACAAGAACAACATCATGAGGATCGCACTGGCTCAGGCCGAGATGCCTGACATTTCCGAGAGCCTGGTGGGAACCTGTGCGTACGTATTCTTCGAGAACGACCCCGTTGACGCTGCCAAGGTCCTCAAGAAGAAGGGCGAGGAGCTCAAGAAGCTCGAGTTTGTCGCCGGCATCGCCGACGGCAAGGGGCTCAACGCCGAGGAGGCAAAGGCGTATGCCGATCTTGCCAGCCGCGAGGAGCTCATGGCTCAGCTGGTGTACGTTATGGCGAGCCCGCTGCGCGGTATCGCATCTGTTTGCGCTGGTCCTGCCCGTGGCCTGGTCACGGCGCTCGACGCCATCGCAGAGCAAAAGAAGGAGGCCGCCTAGGCGGCAGGTCGCATACGCGACCACAGCACGATGTTTGTAAGCAACAGGATGCAGAGGAGCATCCCGAACAAAGGAGATTGACATGGCCGTCACCAAGGACGAGATCATTGAGGCTTTGAAGGAAATGACCGCTCTCGAGCTTTCCGAGCTCGTGCACGAGCTGGAGGACGTCTTCGGCGTCTCCGCAGCCGCTCCCGTGGCCGTCGCCGCCGGCCCCGCCGCTGCCGCCGCTGAGCCCGAGGAGGAGAAGACCGACTTCGACGTCGAGCTCACCTCCTTCGGCGACAAGAAGATCGCCGTCATCAAGGTCGTCCGCAAGCTCACCGGCCTTGGCCTCAAGGAGGCCAAGGAGGCCGTCGAGAAGGCTCCGAACGTGATTCTCGAGGGCGCCAAGAAGGAGGACGCCGAGGCTGCCAAGAAGGAGCTCGAGGAGGCCGGCGCCGCCGTTACCCTCAAGTAGTTCTTCCGACATCGTCGCATGTCAGGCCGGGCCTTCGGGCCCGGCTTTTTTGTCCGACCGTCCGGAAGGGACCGTCCCCGAAGGGTAACCCCTTTCCCAAAGGATCACGCTCCTACCGGTACGGCTCGCAGGCCTTGTCGAGGGCCTCTACCATAATGCGCATGGCCTTGATGCGGGCGTAGTACTTGTCGTTGGACTCGAGTATGTGCCAAGGGGCGAACGTGGTGCTGGTCTTGTGGATCATCTCGTTGATGGCCGCCTCATAGAGGTCCCACTTCTCGCGGTTGCGCCAGTCCTCCTCGGTGATCTTCCACTGCTTCTCGGGCGTGTTCTGACGGTCGGTAAACCGCGCGAGCTGGGTGTCCTTGTCGATCTGCACCCAATACTTGAGCACTACGGCGCCAGGTTCCACGAGCTCGTGCTCGAATTCGTTTATCTCGTTATACGCGCGCATCCAGTCGTTCTCGCTGCAAAAGCCCTCCAGGCGCTCCACCATCACGCGGCCGTACCACGTGCGGTCGAAGATGGCAACGTGGCCGGTCTTGGGCAGGCGGTTCCAAAAGCGCCACAGGTAGTGACGCGCCTTCTCGTGTGGCTCGGGGCTTGCGATGGGGTACACGTGGTACCCGCGCGGGTCCAGCGAGGCGGCAATGCGCTTGATCGCGCCGCCCTTGCCCGCCGCATCCCAACCCTCGAAGGCGCAAATAACGGGAATCTTCCAGTGGTAGATCTCGTTGTGAAGCATGCGGAGCTTGAGCCGGAGCCTTTTGAGCTCGGCCTTGTACTCCTCGGGCTCGAGCTTCTTGTCCAGGGGAATGTCCGCCAGGTCTGGCACCTGCGCAAGGGGGAACACGTTTTGCATGAGGTGCGACGAGAACCCGCGGTTCCTGATGGCAATGTCTATGCCGGTGTTGAGGAACTCGAGCACCTGCAGCGTGGCCCAGCCGCGGTCTTGCGAGTCGATTATGTACCACGGGGCCGAGGAACGGTTGGTGTCTCGCAGATAGCGGCCGTATAGGTCCAGATAGCGCTCGTAATGCTCGTTTTGCTCGCGGTCGTCCTTCTTTACGCGCCAGCTGGTGTTTGGGTTTGCGGAGAGTGCGTCCAGGCGCTTGCGCTGCTCCTCCTTGGAGATGTGGAAGAAGAACTTCATCACAAGGTAGCCATTGTCCACGAGCTGGCGCTCGATGGTGTTGATGGAGTCAATGCGACTGTCGTACTCGCGATCGTTCAACTCGTTGCGGAACGCGCACCCCACGACCTCCTCGAGCCAGCATGTGTCAAAGAACTTAAACTGGCCCTCCTCGGGAATCTCCACCATGTAGCGCCACAAAAACGGCCGCCTGCGCTCCTCCTTGGTGGGCTTCTCGTCCAAGGTGGCAACCGAGAAGAAGCGTGGGTCCAGGTCCTTGATCACCTTGGCCAATACGGTGCCCTTGCCTGCGGCGCCCCAGCCCTCGAAGATGACCATGACTGGCACCTTTGCATCCTTTATGCGCATTTGGTTGGCGGCAAGCTTGGCCTGCTCGGCATTCATTCTTCGCTTGATCTCCTGCTTCTCCGGCTTTGGTGCCTTGGCAAAGTTTCGTAGCATGCTGCCTCCTAACCCACGCATATTCCGTTGATTACAGTATAGGTATGCTAGGGGCCAAGAGAGGTCGCGGAGGCCAGTGCTTCGGGGACTGACTCCAAAGTGTCGGCCTAGCTGCGAGATGGCTGGGGGCTCGCAGCTCTCGTGAGTTATGGCGGCATGCATTGCCGCTGCGGCGGTGTTTGCAAAGCGCATGGGCAACACGGACGACTCGTGGTTGCCTCCTGTCGCGCAGCCGCGCTCGAATGCACTCAGGATGACCTGACAAAGTGAAAAAAATGACTCGATTTTGGCGATTTGTTCCACTTTGTTAGGTTGAGGCACCACCCAAACCTAACAAAGTGGCGAATTCACTCAAAATAGGACCTGTTTTTTCACTTTGTCAGGTTTTGCGCGAGCGCGAGCATTCTAATACAGAATACAGGGGTGACAAAGTGAAAATTTGGACCCAAAAACGGCCGATATTTCCACTTTGTTAGATTGAGCACCACCTCCAACCTAACAAAGTGGAAAAAGGGTCCGTATTGCGAACACTTTCGCCACTTTGTCAGGTCTGAGGCAAGGGTGGGGAATCGCGTCACTCCATCTCGCGCGGCCGCCCGATTGGATGGGGGTCTACTATGGCGGCCGAAAGAGCCGCGCTATCGCGAACCTGAACGACCCTTCAAAAATCTGAGGTGTTGCCAAATGTTGCGCAACAAATTTTCTTAAAACGACCTTATTCTCTGGTTGACAGTAAGGAAGTGCAGGGTGCACAGACGGAAGGAGTTGGAAATGAAGGGCTCAAAGAAGTTGTGGAAGACGGCAAGGTGGACGATGTGCGGCACATTGTCCATTCTCCTGGCACTGCAGGGAGTTCCCACCGCAGCGCTCGCAGAGGACGTGTTGTCGCAGGACACGCCCGTTATTACCCAAGAGGAAGTGGCAAACGACACGCAAGAAATCGCAGCAGACCCCCAGGTCGCGGGGGCTGCAGCTGCACAGGACACGACGACCGCTCCGCAGGAGGTCGCTCCCGTAGCCGACCCGGCTGCAGTGACGGAGCCCGAGGTCACGGTCGAGGTCGACGCGACGGCCAACGAGAACGAGGACGTGGAAGTCGCCCTGAACGGCGCAAAGGAGGTGCCCGCGGATCCTGCCAAGCCCCTTGCCATGGACGGCAACTGGGCGAATGGCGACTACGGAACCGATGGGACCAAGGCAACCTACACGTTTACGCTTGACAAGGCCTCTCACGTAAAGGTCGAGGTAAAGAACAACACGACCGCCAATGTGGAGTACGAGCTGACCAACGAGGCGGGCGACGTCCAGCACGCAAAGGGCAAGCTCGAGAAGGACAAGCCGGCAATCGACGCCAATCTTGAGGCCGGAACCTACAAGCTCGTGGTGCGTACGGACGTGGCAATGCCCGCCGCCCAGATGCCCGAGGCCTTTGACATCCGCGCCACCAGGGGAGACGTCGTCACGCAAAAGCGGGAGGGCGCAGACGCGGTCGAGACCGCCGCAGAGCCCAAGGCAGACGAGAAGGCCGAAGGAACCAAGCCGGCGGCCGAGGAGCAGAAGGCAGAGGAGCAGAAGGCAGAGGAGCAGAAGCCCGAGGAGCAGAAGGCAGAGGAGCAGAAGCCCGAGGAGCAGAAGGCGGAGGAGCAGAAGCCCGAGGAGCAGAAGGCGGAGGAGCAGAAGCCCACAGCACCCGACGAGGAGGTCGAGGAGGTCAAGCCGGAACCGCTGGCGAGCGTCATTCCGTCGGTGATCCCAAAGAGCGAGCAGACCGCAAAGCCGCAGGCCACCGCAAAGAAGGCGGACACCACGTCCTACGACATGAGCAAGTCCATGATGAGTGGTCTTGGCAACAACGGCCTCTCCACGTCCTCGCTCGCTGCGCCCGCCGTGTACCTCTATGGTCGCCGACTCATTCCTGGCCGAGACTACGTGTATTCGTTCCAGGGCAACTTCCAGAGCAGCTGCCGCACCATCACGGTGAGGTACATCGTGCGCGGTATCGGGCGCTACTACGGAACCAAGGTGTTCTACTACCGAGTGACCCGTGGCTTTAGCAGGCTCTCGGTGCGTGCGTACAACAGGGTCACTTACAGGAGGCACACGCGCAGGTACAACGTATGGGTGTCCAACCCCATCCGCTACTGGAACGCCGCCGGTGCCGTACGCTACTACAAGGTGGGTGGGTCCAGTCGACTGAGCATCAACGCGCGTACCGGAAAGGTCCTGGTCCGTCGCGGCACCGCTCGCGGTACGTATCGCATCAGGGTTTGCGTCCAGAGCGCGGGTACCTGGAACACCATGAAGGGCTACCGCTACGTAACGTGCAAGGTGGTCGTCCGCTAGGAGAGGCGGGACACGACAACGCATAGGGCCGCAGCAAGGAAGCGGTGTGGCGCCCGAAGGCTCCGCCTTCGGGCGCCACTTCCATGCAACCTCATTTCTGTGCCGCGCCCTTCTCGTCTATAATCACTTTCGTAACAAAGGAATCGTGAGGGGGAGTGTTTTGGCGCGAGGGAGAAGGAGCGGGACGATCGAGCTGTTTCGCTTTGTGTTTTGCGTCGTGGTGATTCTGTTTCATGCGCAGAATGCGTTCTTGCAGGGTTTTGGCGATCCCAATACGGTGCATTGGACACTGTGCGGGCACGGCAACGCCGCGGTGGAGTTCTTCTTCCTGGTGTCGGGCTACCTCATGGCCGCATCGCTCTCTCGCATGGACGAGCCGTCTGGCGAGCGCGAGCTTGCCCGGGACACGCAGATGTTCTTCGTCCGCAAGATCCGTCCCATCTGGTGGTATCACGTGCTGTTCTACGTTCCCTCGCTCATTACGTACCTGCTCGTGAAGGCCTTCGACGGCCTGGGCACGCTCAATGCCATCCTGCGTGCCATACCGGGATTCTTCTTCGTGGACCTGTTCGGCTTTAGGCCCGGAAATCCCAACAGCGTCGAGTGGTACATCTCGGCCATGCTCATCGTCATGTTTGTGTTCTATCCCATCATGCGGCGTCACTTTGCGATGTTCGCAAAGGTCGTCGCCCCCATAGTGGCGCTTGCGCTGCTGGGCTGGCTCTACAAGAACGAGGGGGCGCTCACGGGCGTCATGGTGTGGAACGGGCTCGCGTATCGCGCCATGCTGCGCGGGTTTGCCGAGATCGCGCTGGGCATCGCGCTGTTCGACCTCATCCAGCAGCTCGATCGCCTCGAGCTCGCGCGCGCCCACAGGCGCCTGCTCACGGCGGCGCAGATGCTGGCGTTCGTCCTTGCGCTCGTCTGCATCTGCCTCACGCTGCCGCAGAAGTACGAGTTCGTAATACTGCTTTTGCTGGCCATTGGCGTATCCCTGTCGTTCTCGCAGCATTCGCTGGCAAACGACGTGCTCAAGGGTCGTGTCATCATGTGGCTCGGTGCATTCTCCACGCCCCTGTACCTCGCGCAGGTCACGGCGCTCAACCTGCTGCACCTCACGGGAGACGCAATCGACCCATGGCCGAGGGCGTGGCTCATGCTGGGCCTCTCGTGCGTCTTCGCCCTCGTCGCATACGGCGTCGTAACGCACCTTTTGCCGCGCGGAAAAAGACATTCCAAGGCATAGGGCGACAAGTTGTTCCATAATAACAAGGTACTGTATAGGCGTCGTCAAAAGGAGTCTTGGATGAAACGCTCGTATCTATCAATCATGGCGGCAACCCTTGTCGCGCTGCTCGTGCTGCTCGTGGGTTGTGGCGCAAACAACACCGCGCAGCAGGGTACCAACGATGCCGCGCAAAAGACCGAGGAAACCGCCACGCAGGCGGCGGAGCCGGCCGTCGCGACCGACCCCGCAAATCCCTTCTCCATGTGGACCGACGACTCTCCCACGGTCAAGCTGGTGCAGGAGTACGTAAAGTCCGTGACCGACGAGGCGAGCCCCGACTTCATCCCTGCCGAAGACCGCATCGCGACCATAGACTGGGACGGCACGCTCTTTGGTGAGCTCGACCCCATCTACTTCGACTGGAACATGTACGTGCATCGCGTGCTGTGGGACTCCACCTACACGCCCACCGACGAGCAGGTTGCGGTGGCCCACGACATCGAGAAGGTCGAGGAGACCCGCAAGTTCCCCGACGGCCTGGAGGCCCAGCACGCCAAGTACCTCGCCGAGGCCTTCAAGGGCATGAGCATCGAGGACTTCTCCAAGTACGTTACCGAGTTCGGCCAGACCGACGCCCCCAAGTTCACCGGCCTCAAGCGCAAGGATGCCTACTACAGGCCCATGGTGGAGCTGGTCAACTATCTGCACGACAACGGCTTCGAGTGCTACGTCGTGTCGGGAACCGACCGCAACGTGCTGCGCGCGCTGATTCCGGAGTACTTCCCCTGGATGGACAACGCCCACGTCAAGGGAAGCGTGAGCACGGTTAAGGCCTCGGGCCAAAAGGGCGAGGACGGCTTGGAGTACACCTGGACCGTCGACGACAAGCTCGTTGAGGGCGGCAGCCTGGTGATCAAGGACGTCAAGGCGAACAAGCCCTCGATCATCGCCACCGAGATTGGCAAGCAGCCGGTCGTCTCGCTGGGCAACTCCAGTGGCGACAGCTCCATGGCCAACTACACCATAAACAACAACAAGTACAAGTCCCTCGCACTCATGCTGTGCTGCGACGACACCGAGCGCGACTGGGGCGAGCTGGACAAGGCCGAGAAGATGGTCAAGTCCTGCGAGGAGAACGGCTGGCACGCCGTGTCTCAGAAGGACGAGTGGAAGACCTTCTTTGGCGACGAGGCCAAGATCGACAAGAGTTGGGAGTACTCGTCCGCGAAGGCGAACCAAGCTGGTCCCAACGCCCGCGAGACCGTGTACGCGGCGGCGGGGCAGGAGCAGGAGCTCGCCGAGGCCGCTTAGGCCACACGCAACGCGTTGCAAAGACAAGCGGGGGCACGCCTCTTGGAGGAGTGCCCCCGCTTCTCATCTGCCTGCCGTCGCTCCCGCTTGCGACCGGTATGCCAGCACGGGGTGCCACGTGGTAGGAAATAGTCGATTAGTGGTAGGAAGCGGCCCCACACATTTCCTTCATATCGAATGAATGCGTTTGCGCTGGTATTTCGCTAAACAAAGAAAGCTAATGGAAAACTTCTCATAAGTCAAGGCTTTACATTGACCAACTCTTTCGGGTCAGTTAAATTATTAGATTGCGACAAATGCCGCTTTTCTCATTTTTTACGAAGGAGGAACTGCCTGGTGACTACGCAAACGCCTTCCATCACTGCGCACTCGGGCATGCGCGAGCGTGTGAGCTTCTCGAAGATCGCGCCCGCAATGGAGCTGCCCAACCTCATCTCTGTGCAAAAGGAATCGTTCGAGCGGTTTATGACCGATGGTCTCGCCGAATCCTTTGCGGAGTTCTCTCCCATCGAGAACTCTGCCGGCACCATGGAGGTGATCTTTGGCGAACACCAATTCGGTGACCCCGCGAGGACCATCGCGGAATGCCGCGCCAAGGACATCTCGTATCAGGCTCCTCTGTTCGTGGATGTGCGGTTTGTAAACAAGGAGACGGGCGAGATCAAGGAGCAGCTCGTGTTTATGGGCGACTTCCCGCTCATGACCTCGCGCGGCACCTTTGTGATCAACGGCACCGAGCGCGTGGTGGTCTCGCAGCTCGTGCGCTCGCCGGGCGTGTACTTCGACCACGAGGTCGACAACGGCATCGAGGTCCAAAAGGTGCAGTTCATCCCCGCCCGTGGCGCATGGCTCGAGTTCGCCGTGGACAAGAAGGGCCACCTGGTGGTGCGCATCGACCGTCACCGCTGGCAGAGCGCCACGCTCCTGCTTCGCGCCCTGGGCATTGCCGAGACCGACGACGACCTGCTCACGCTGCTTGGCGACAGCGACGTGGTGCGCTCCACCATCGAGCGCGACGTTGCCACCACGCGCGAGGAGGCGCTGCTCGAGATCTACCGTCGCCAGCGTCCCGGCGAGCCTCCCACCGTCGACTCGGCTCGCTCGCTTCTGGAGAGCCTGTACTTCAACAACCAGCGCTACGACCTCGCGCGCGTGGGCCGCTACAAGATCAACAAGAAGCTCGGCCTCGACGCGGGCGCCGACGAGCGCGTCATCTCGCACGAGGACATCATCTGCGCCCTGCGCTACCTCCTGCGCCTGCACGAGCTGGCCGAGCGCGGCGAGAAGGACCCCAACCTCTTCTTCGACGACATCGACCACTTTGGCAACCGTCGCGTCCGCACGGTGGGCGAGCTGGTGCAGAACCAGTTCCGCATTGGCATGAGCCGCATGGAGCGCGTCGTCCGCGAGCGCATGGCCTCCCAGGACGCCGACGACATCACCCCGCAGTCGCTCATCAACATCCGTCCCATCGTGGCGGCCATCAAGGAGTTCTTCGGCTCCTCTCAGCTCTCGCAGTTCATGGACCAGAACAACCCGTTGTCGGGTCTCACGCACAAGCGCCGTCTGTCGGCGCTCGGCCCCGGCGGCCTCGCCGGCCACAAGAGCGGGTCGAGCCGCCGCACCAACGTGCCCACGGCAGTGCGCGACGTCCACAACTCCCACTACTCGCGCATGTGCCCCATCGAGACGCCCGAGGGTCCCAACATCGGCCTCATCGGCTCGCTGGCGCTCTACAGCCGCGTTAACGGCTACGGCTTCATCGAGGCTCCCTACCGCAAGGTCGTGGACGGCCGCGTGACCGACGAGATCGTGTGGATGACGGCAGACGAGGAGGAGCGCCACAACATCGCTCCCGCAAACGTGCCCGTCGACCCCAAGACCGGCGAGTTCATCGAGGTGGACAGCAAGGGCAACATCGTGCATCCCGAGCGCATCGTGGCCCGCACCACCGACTTCGACGGCTCGTTCGGCGCGCCCGCGCAGGTGCCGGTGGAGGACGTCGACTACATGGACGTCTCGCCGCGCCAGCTGCTCTCGGTGGCCGCAAACCTCATTCCGTTCCTGGAGCACGATGACGCAAAGCGTACCCTCATGGGCGCCAACATGCAGCGTCAGGCCGTGCCCCTCATCCAGACGCATGCGCCGCTGGTGGGCACCGGCATGGAGGCTCGTGCGGCCCTCGACTCCGGCGAGCTGGTGTGCGCCGAGCACGACGGCATCGTCGTGGAGGTTGACGCCTCGCACGTGGTCGTCGCCACCGACAAGGGCCTGGAGTCCTTCGACCTGCCCAAGTACCAGCGCTCCAACCAGAGCACCTGCATCAACCACCGTCCCATCGTGCGCGCCGGCGACAAGGTCGTCGCCGGCCAGCCGCTTGCCGATGGCACCTCCATCGACCACACCGAGCTCGCGCTCGGCCAGAACCTCACCGTGGCGTACATGCCGTGGGAGGGCTACAACTACGAGGACGGCATCATCGTCTCCGAGCGCGTGGTGCAGCAGGACCTGCTGACCAGCGTCAACATCTCTCGTCACGAGATCGACGCCCGCGACACCAAGCTCGGTCCCGAGGAGATCACCCGCGAGATTCCCAACCTGGGCGAGGACATGCTTGCCAACCTGGACGAGGACGGCATCATCCGCATCGGCGCCGAGGTTGGCCCCGGCGACATCCTGGTGGGCAAGGTCACGCCCAAGGGCGAGACGGCGCTGACCGCCGAGGAGCGCCTGCTGCGCGCAATCTTTGGCGCAAAGGCCCACGACGTGCGCGACACCTCGCTCAAGATGCCCCACGGCGCCTACGGTCGCGTGGTGGACGTCGTGCGCTTTAGCCGCGAGGCCGGCGACGACCTGCCGCCGGGCGTCAACGAGCTCGTCCGCGTGTTCGTGGCGCAGCGCCGCAAGATTCAGCAGGGCGACAAGATCTCGGGTCGCCACGGCAACAAGGGCGTGGTGTGCCGCATCCTGCCCACCGAGGACATGCCCTACATGGCCGACGGCACCCCTGTGGACGTGCTTCTGGACCCGCTGGGCGTTCCCTCCCGTATGAACGTGGGCCAGCTGCTCGAGTGCCACCTTGGCTGGGCCGCCCACAACGGCTGGGACCAGGAGTCTGCCGACTCCAAGCGCTACGTGCCCGGCGACATCCTCGTGTCCACGCCCGTCTTCGACGGCGCCAAGGACTACGAGGTGGCCGAGGTCATCCGCCGCGCCAACATCAACCTCATGAACAAGGCCATGATCGAGTACGGCGAGCACATGGACGCCGAGTTCGTGCCCCAGCTCAGCGAGTCGGGCAAGATGACGCTCTACGACGGCCGCACGGGTGAGGCCTTCAAGAGTCCCATCACCGTGGGCACCTCCTACATCCTCAAGCTCGGCCACATGGTCGACGACAAGATCCACGCACGCTCGACGGGCCCGTACAGCCTGGTCACGCAGCAGCCGCTTGGCGGCAAGGCGCAGTTCGGTGGCCAGCGCTTCGGCGAGATGGAGGTGTGGGCCCTCTACGCCTACGGTGCCTCCAACGTGCTGCAGGAGATCCTCACCGTCAAGTCCGACGACACCAATGGTCGCGTAAAGACCTACGAGGCCATCGTAAAGGGCGAGAACGTCCCGACCCCGGGCATTCCCGAGTCCTTTAAGGTCCTGGTCAAGGAGATTCGCTCGCTGGCGCTCAACATCGAGTCGCTCACCTACGAGGAGCGCAAGGCCAAGTCCGACCACGTCTCCAAGGACCACAAGGAGGATGCGGTGGAGAAGTTCACCTCCGTGTCCGGCATGGCCGGCATGCCCGACTTCGACGAGTCGAGCTTTGTTGGCACGAGCGCATTGATCGCTGACGATTCCGACGAAAGGGAGTAGCGAACGTGGCAGATTTCGATACCACAGATTTCGACGCCGTAAAGATTTCGCTGGCAGACGAAGAGGCTATCCGCGCTTGGAGTCACGGCGAGGTCAAGAAGCCCGAGACCATCAACTACCGCACGCTCAAGCCCGAGAAGGACGGCCTGTTCTGCGAGAAGATCTTCGGACCGGTCAAGGACTGGGAGTGCTCCTGCGGCAAGTACAAGGGCATCCGCTTCAAGGGCATCGTGTGCGAGCGCTGCGGCGTGGAGGTCACGAGCGCCAAGGTGCGCCGCGACCGCATGGGCCACATCGAGCTGGCCGCGCCCGTGAGCCACATCTGGTACTTCAAGAGCTCCACCAACACGATGAGCTTCCCGCTGTCGCGCCTGCTCGACATAAAGAACAACGACCTCGAGAAGGTGCTCTACTTCGCGAGCTACATCATCACCAGCGTGGACGAGGAAGCGCGCAAGGCCGACGAGGAAGACCTCCGCGAAGAGCTGGCCGCCGACCTCGAGGAGAAGGACGCCGAGCTCACCGAGGAGATCGAGCGCCTGCGCGAGGAGTACGAGGAGTCCCAGCAGGCCGAGGAGGACGGCGAGTTCTCCGACATCGAGCCCATGTCCGCCGACGAGCTGCGTGCCTCCATCGCCGACCTCGAGGAGGAGTACGCCGAGGAGAAGCAGCTCCGCCAGGAGGCCTTCGACAGGTTCATGCAGCTCCAGGAGCGCGAGCTCATCCCCGACGAGCTGCTCTTCTCCGAGATGCGTCGCTACTATGCGCCCTACTTTAAGGGTGGCATGGGCGCCGAGGCGGTGCGCGAGCTGCTGCGTGCCGTGGACCTGGGCGCCGAGGCCGACCGCCTGCGCGCCATCGTGGCGTCGGAGGAGTCACAGAAGCAGAAGCGCGACAACGCGGTAAAGCGCCTCGAGGTCGTGGACGCCTTCCTCAAGGGCGGCAACGACCCCGCCAACATGATCCTGGACGTCATCCCGGTCATCCCGCCCGACATTCGCCCCATGGTGCAGCTCGACGGCGGACGCTTTGCGGCCTCCGACCTCAACGACCTGTACCGTCGCGTGATCAACCGCAACAACCGACTCAAGCGGCTGCTCGACCTCGACGCTCCCGCCATCATCGTCAACAACGAGAAGCGCATGCTGCAGGAGTCCGTGGACGCTCTGTTCGACAACGGCCGTCGCGGCCGTCCGGTCACGGGCCGTGGCGGACGCCCGCTCAAGTCGCTCGCCGAGGCGCTCAAGGGCAAGCAGGGCCGCTTCCGCCAGAACCTGCTGGGCAAGCGCGTCGACTACTCCGGCCGTTCGGTCATCGTCGTCGACCCGCACCTCAAGCTGCACCAGTGCGGCCTGCCCTCCACCATGGCGCTCGAGCTGTTCAAGCCGTTCGTGATGCGTCGTCTGGTGGAGCTCGACAAGGTCGAGAACATCAAGGGCGCCAAGCGTGCCATCGACCGCGGCGCGCCCGCCGTGTGGGACGTGCTCGACGAGGTCATCAAGAATCGCCTGGTGCTCCTCAACCGCGCACCGACCCTGCACCGCCTGTCCATCCAGGCGTTCGAGCCCGTCCTCACCGAGGGCAAGGCAATCCACCTGCATCCGCTGGTGTGCAAGCCCTTCAACGCCGACTTCGACGGCGACCAGATGTCGGTGCACGTGCCGCTGTCCACGCAGGCCCAAACCGAGGCACGCGTGCTCATGCTCTCGTCCAACAACCTGCGCTCGCCCGCATCGGGCATCGTGCAGACCGTGCCTTCGCAGGACATGGTCTTTGGCACCTACTTCCTCACCACCGAGAATCCCGGCGCCGAGGGCGAGGGCCGTGTGTTCATGGACTTCGACGACGTGGTGAGCGCATACGATAACCGTGACCACCTGGACATCCAGGCACGCGTGACCGTGCGCGTGGGCGCCCGCGACGCCAACGTGTTCGAGGGCGACAAGCGCCTGTTCCGCGTGATCGAGGCGGGCGGCGTCGAGACCGACCACGACGTCACCGAGCACCCCGTGCGCATAGAGACCACGGTTGGCCGCATCATCTTCAACCACCAGTGCCTGCCCGCCGACTACCCCTTCATCAACTTCAAGATGAACAAGGGCGACGTGGAGCGCCTGGTCAACGACTGCTGCGACCGCTACTCCACCTCCGACGTCGAGCCCATCCTGGACGCCATCAAGCACACGGGCTTCCACTACGCCACGCGCGCCGGCCTCACCGTGTCGGTGTGGGACGCCGCCATCCCCGGCGACAAGCAGGAGATGCTGGAAGAGGCGCAGAACAACGTCAACCAGATCAACGAGAACTACGAGGATGGCTTCCTCTCGGAGCGCGAGCGCCACGGCGAGGTCGTGCGCATCTGGACGGACTGCGCCGACACGCTGGGCTCCAAGATGCTCAACGGCTTCGACGAGGACAACCCCATCTACATGATGGCCGACTCGGGCGCCCGTGGTTCCAAGACGCAGCTGCGCCAGCTCGCAGGCATGCGTGGCCTCATGGCCGACATGTCCGGCGAGACGATCGACCTGCCCATCAAGGCGAACTTCCGCGAGGGCCTCGAGCCGCTCGAATACTTCATCTCCACGTACGGCGCGCGCAAGGGTCTGGTCGACACGGCATCGCACACGTCCGACTCCGGTTACCTCACGCGTCGTCTGGTCGACGTCGCGCAGGACGTCATCGTTCGCGAGGAGGACTGCGGCACCGACGAGTGCATCACCTACGACCTCATCAAGCCGGGCGAGAAGGACGTCGACACCGACCTCATCGGCCGCTGCGCGCTCGAGGACATCACGTCACCCGAGGGCGAGGTTCTCATTCCGGCGGACGGCTACATCGAGTCGCGCGCCGACCTGGAGCGCCTGGTGGCAGCCGGTCTCAAGAAGGTCCGCCTGCGCGCCCTCCTCACCTGCAAGAGCAAGTATGGCGTGTGCCAGAAGTGCTACGGCTGGGACCTCTCCACCCGTCGTCCGGTCAACATCGGCACCTCGGTGGGCATCATCGCGGCCCAGTCCATTGGCGAGCCGGGCACGCAGCTCACCATGCGTACGATTCACTCCGGCGGCGTTGCGGGCGCCGAGGACATTACGCAGGGCCTGCCCACGGTCGCCCGCATGTTCGACGTCGTTGGCAACGTCAACGAGAAGATCGTCGGTCGCGAGGCCGACCTCGCGCCGGTCACCAGCATGCTGCGCGTGCTCACCGAGCAGAACGAGTTCCTCCTGCAGTTCCTGGACGTGGAGGACCTCTCCCGCGTGATCTCCGAGAAGCGCGTGCCCGTCTCGGTGCGCTTTATGCCGCAGTTCGAGGACGCCAAGCTCCGGCCGGTGCCCGTGCGCGCTGGCGACCAGCTCACCCATGGCTTCGTCAACTTCAAGGAGCTGCGCCGCCTCACCGACATCGAGTCGACGATGCACACCTTCGTCAAGTCCGTCAAGGACGTCTACACGTCGCAGAGCGTAGACCTCAACGACAAGCACATCGAGGTCATTGCGCGCCAGATGCTGCGTCGCGTGCAGATTACCAACCCGGGCGACTCGACCTACCTGCTCGGCCAGTATGTGGACCGCTACATCTTTGCCGACACGGTGCGTAACATCGCGCTTGCAGGCGGCACCCCGCCCGAGGCCGACTCCGTGATCCTGGGCACGCTCAAGGTCGCGAGCTCCATCGACTCCTGGCTCTCGAGCGCCTCGTTCATCCGCACCGCCGGCGTCCTCACCGAGGCCGCCATCGAGGGCGACACCGACCACCTGCTCGACCTCAAGTCCAACGTTATCGTGGGCAAGAAGATTCCCGCAGGTACGGGCCTCAAGGCGTACGACAACGTGTCGCTTACCTACCATGGCGAGCGCATCGACGGTCCCACGAGCCCCATGGCCAAGTCGCTTCCCGAGTGGGCCCCCGACTCGCTCAAGAGCATCGAGGAGCAGCTCCCCAAGCAGCTTGACTGGGTGGGGGACGACTACGGCTTTGGCGGCTACTCCAAGAACGGTCGCACGCTCTCGAGCGAGGATGCCAAGCTGTACCTGTTCGACGACCTGGGCGTCTCGCAGCGTTGGACCAACAAGTTCAGCGAGGTGGGCATCGAGACCGTGGGCGACCTCATTGGCAAGAACGAGGACGACCTGCTGCGCATCGACGGCATTGGCGCCAAGGCCATCGAGGAGCTGAGGGAGGGCCTTGAGTCTCGTGGCCTGCTCTACATCCTCGAGCCGGACGACGACGAGGCCGACAACGAGGACCTCTCGCAGCTGCTCAACATGGTCTTCTCGCCGGATGCCGACGACGTCATGCTGGGCACGGCGGCACCTGCCACGCGCCACTACGACGACGATGAGCTCATTGGCGGCACGGCCACCCCGGCCACCTCGACCGATGGTGTGATCAACGAGGACCTCGATTCGCTGGACGACCTGCTCAGCCGCGTGGTGCGTCACGAGAACGAGCTGGACGGCTAAGCGAGCCGCGCACAAAACCCAACGGTATACGTTACGCCCCCTTGGCACGCGCCAGGGGGGCGTCGACTTACCCATTGGGGACCGTCCCTTCCGGACTAGTCCAGAAGGGGCGATCCCCAATGGGTGAGTTACAGGCCGAGTGCGAGGCGAAGCTGCCAGAGCACGAGCAGATGGACGGGATAGAACGCGTAGCAGGCATACTTGAGCACGGGCCCCTTAACAAAGCCCCGCGTGCCGTTGTAGAGGTTGAGGGGGACAAACGCGAGACCCGCGCGCCAGGTCGCCGTGGTAATGCAGCTGCCCAGCGCGGTCTTTGCCAGAGCGTGATCGCGCAGGAAGTAGAGCATGAGCACCATGGCATAGCCGCGCGGGCCGTAGTCGCAGAGCAGTCCCATGGAGGCGAGTGCCAGCCCCAGTACCGCAGCCACGCGCAGCGCGGGCCGATTGCGCAGGTATTCGTAGGCGCACATCCCCAAGTAGCCAAGGAACAGCGTAAAGAAGACGTTTTGGTACGTGGGGTCAACGGAAAGTGACCGCGAAAGGTCGAAGGGAAGCTCGGAGATGAGCGCGAACAGACCCAGCGAGATGCCGTAGCGCACGCGATTGCGCGTGTATACGAATCCCTCGACTATGAGAAAGCAAAAGATGGGGAAGGCGATTCTCCCAAAGGACTCAAACAGAACCGCCCAGCTCACGCTCGTTGAGCCGAGCGTGTAGAGCGGTTTGGTGAAAGCAGGATACGAAACGAGGATGCGCTTGGTGGTGTGGTCTACGAGCATGGCAAAGAGGGCTAGCATCTTGAGGACGCTGCCGCTGAGGATTCTGTAGCGTGGTGGCGCGAGTACGGCTGCGGCTTTGGGCTGCATGACTTGCCTCCTGGGTGTCGAGCGGCTGCGCACGCGGAGCATGTGTGGGCTGTGCGCAGCAACAAGTATAGCTTGCATCCGTCACCAAACATGGACCAAGGGTCCAGGTCTGGGTGCTACGGCCGGGATGCTTCTCCACAGCGGATGATTGCAGACCGTCTAGGGGCGGTGCGGGTGGCATGTACGATATCCGGCCAAATCGAGTCCCTGCCGCGTACGATCTTGTCCCGTCGGAGGGCACCGCGCGCGATTTCTGGTCGATTTGGATCCCTACCGCGTACGATTTTGACCGAGAATCGTGCGCGGTAGGAACCGTTTTTGTCACCAAATCGTGCGCGGCAGACGCATGGCAACCGACGCAATTCCCATACTCAGGTCGTGACTTTTCCACAAAGGATTGCTTGCATTCCCTTGTGGAAGTAGTAAACTAAGTTTGAACACATGAGCAGGTATTCATATATTGGAGAGAGATATGGATGAGAACCTTCGGCAACTGCTCGCCAACGATGCGGTGGTCTATGGCGCGACGCAGATCTTCGATGCACTTTCCGACTTCACGCGCTTTCAGATTCTGTCGGCGCTGCTGGAAAGCAAAAAGAGCGTCTCGGAGCTGCAGGAAACATGTCACGTGTCGCAGTCGGCCATATCGCATCAGTTGCGGTTGCTGCGCGATCGCAGCCTGGTGTCGTCTCGTCGGGAGGGACAGCGGGTGATCTACTCGCTCTCCGACGATCACGTGGGGCTGCTCATTGGAATTGGATTGGAGCATGCGTCCGAGGAGGAGGGCGAGCATGTCTAGCGAAGACCATCACCATCACGACCATTGCGGTTGCGAGCACGGCCACGGCCATGACCATGACCACGAGCACGACCACGATGGCTGCGGATGCGAGCACGGCCACGACCACGAGCACCACGATCACTGCGACTGCGGCCATGAGCACCACCATCACGACCATGATGGCTGCGACTGTGGCTGTGGACACGACCATGGCCACGATGGCTGTGGCTGCGGGCACGAGCACCACCATCACCACCATCAGTTTGTGGAGCACGAGCTCGAGGTTGAGCCGACCTTCTCGTACACCATGCTGGATCTGGACTGCCCCAGCTGTGCCGCCAAGGTGCAAGACGCCGTGTGCTCCTTGGACTGCGTTGCCGATGCGCGGCTCACCTATGCCACGGCGACGCTCGACGTGGTTATGGCGGAGGGCGTCAGCGTGCTCGACTGCAAAAAGCAGGTGCTGGACACGGTGCGCTCCTGCGGAGAAGACCTCGAGCTCTCCAAGGAGGAGCTCCTCCTGCTTAACGCGGAGCGCTCGTGGTACGCACAAAACCGCGAAAAGGTTCTTATGTTTATCTCGGCGCTCGCGCTGGTGGCGGGGCTGGTGGCCGACCATCTGCTGCACAACGAGTCTCGCGCCATTCCCTTCTATGTGGTAGCCGCCCTGGTCGGCCTGGTGTATGTGGCGCCCATGGCCTTCGCATCGTTGCGCCGCAAGTCGGCCGACATGAACGTGCTGATGTCGATTGCGGTTATCGGTGCTCTCATCATTGGCTTTACCGGTGACGCCTCGGTGTTTGGCGACGCCGCCATCGTCATCTTCCTGGCCCAGGTGGGGGAGTGGCTGGAGGGTTGGTCCATGCGCAAGACCTCTGGCTCGGTGCGCGAGCTCATGGACCTGGCGCCATCGGTGGCGCATGTGGTGACGCCCGAGGGCACCACCACGGATGTTCAGACCAGAGGCGTGGACGAGGGGTATACCATCCGCGTGCTTCCCGGGGAGCGCGTGCCGCTTGACGGAGTGATCGTGGAGGGTGAGAGCTCGTTTAACGAGGCGCCTGTTACCGGCGAGTCCGCCCCGCAGGACAAGGCCGCGGGTGCCGAGGTCTATGCGGGCTCGCTCAACACGCATGCCGTGGTGGACGTGAGGGTTACTGCCGCCGAGGACAACACGACGCTGGCGCGCATCGTCAGCCAGGTGCAGGGGGCTCAGGCCGCCAAGGCGCCTTACGAGAGCTTCGTCAACCGATTTGCCGCGGCATACACCCCAATCGTGGTTGGCGGCGCCATCGTGCTGGGCATCATCATCCCCGGGGTGTTGTCGCTGGTGCGCGGTGGGGTCGACGCGCAGCTCTGGCACGACTGGCTGTACAGGGCCTGCTCGCTGCTGGTGGTGTCGTGCCCGTGCGCGCTGGTCGTGTCCACGCCCGTCTCGTTTGTCTCGGCGCTGTCGTGTGCCGCAAAGAGCGGCGTGCTGGTAAAGGGCGGAGCATACTTTGACATTGCCACGCGCACGAATGCCATCGCCTTCGACAAGACCGGCACGCTCACCACGGGCGTAATTGAGGTGAGCGACGTGGTGTCGCTGGGACCGGGGTTCGAGGCCGACGTGCTGAGCGTCGCCGCGGCGCTTGAGGAGGGTTCGACCCATCCGTTGGCCAGGGCGGTCGTGCAGGCCGCCGGCGAGCGCCGCGCACCGCGACTCTATGCCGTGGGCGTGAGCGAAGTCGTGGCCAGCGGCATGCGCGGCGTGGTGGAAGGCGAGGTGTGCACGGTGGGCAAGCGCGCGTTTGCCCAAAAGTGCGCAGTGATTTCGCCCGAGGTAGACCAGCAGATCGATCGTCTCGCCTCTGGTGGCGCGTCGGTTTTGGTGGTAACGCGTGCGGGCAACGTATTTGGTCTCATTGCGCTTCGCGACTGCATGCAGGAGTCCGCGGCGCCAACGATCGCGGCGCTGAAGGAGCAGGCTGGCATTCAAACCATCGAGATGCTCACCGGCGACAACCAGCAGACGGCACAGGCGATCGCGCACACGGCCGGCATCACGCAGGTGAGCGCCGAGCTGCTGCCCGAGCAAAAGCTCAGCCGCATCTCTGCGCTGCAGGAGGAGGGCAACGTCGTCGCCATGGTGGGTGACGGCATCAACGATGCCCCCGCGCTGGCGCAGGCGGACCTGGGCGTTACCATGGGGGCGGCGGCTTCCGACACGGCGCTCGAGGTGGCCGACGTCGCCCTCATGGCCAACGGATTGGAGCAGCTCCCCACCTTCTTTGCGCTGGCGCGCAAGACCATGACGGTGGTGCGCGAGAACATAGCGTTTGCCATTGGCGTCAAGGTGCTGGTGTTCGCGTTGGTGGCCCTGGGCCTTGCGGGCATGGGCGCGGCAGTGTTCGCCGACACGGGCGTGGCCCTTATCGTGGTGTTTAACGGCATGCGGCTCATGCGCCCGTCCAAGGTGCGCTGGTAGGCCGTTGGTCACGAGGAAATCCTCACCGCACGCCCGGTCGAGAAGGGACGGACCCTTTGCGACCGGGCGTGTCTGTCATACTGGGAGTGAGGTGATGCACATGAAGAGGCAATTGTGGGTACTTTGGACAACGTTGCTGCTCGTGGTGGGGATGCTGGTGCTACCGGCGTGCAAGGGCACACTGGTCTCGCAGACGAAGACCGAGGGCGAGACTGTACAGACAACCCAAACGGATACCGATGCTGGTGGTGAGGACGCAACAAAGGCGGACCCTGGAACTGCAGAGAATGGCGCTGCCGCGGACGCGGCCATCGACGAGGATGGCACGTATACGTCCAAGGACGACGTGGCGCTCTACATCCATACGTACGGGCATCTGCCCTCAAACTTCGTGACCAAGGATGAGGCCGAGGACGCCGGGTGGAAGACCGAGGGCCTTTCCTTGGACGAGGCGTGTCCGGGCAAGTCCATTGGCGGTGACCGGTTTGGCAACCGCGAGGGCAAGCTGCCCAAGAAGAAGGGGCGCACATGGTATGAGTGTGACATCGACTACCACGGTGAAAGATCGCGCGGGGCAAAGCGCATTTTGTTCTCGAGCGACGGTCTGGTGTACTACACCGAGGACCATTACAAGACCTTCGAGCAGCTGTACTAGGAGGACGCCATGGCTCGACCGCTACGGGTGGAACTTTCCGAGAGGAACTTGAGGACCGCACAGGACGCGCATGCGCTGCTCGCCAGCGAGCTAGCATTTCCCCACTACTACGGTGCGAACCTCGATGCGTTGGAGGACTGTTTGGGCGAAATTGACACGCCCACGCGCATCGTAATTAAGCCCGACCGCCGCAACCACGAGCCGTGGTTCGACCAGATGACCGAGGTCATTCGCGACTCCGCCCAGCGCAGCTGCTATCTGGGCTGCACCATCCGCTAGACCGCCCGCCGGGGACCGTCCCTTTCGGTGCAGTCACCGTCCGTCGGGGACCGTCCCCTGCGGGCGGTCTACGGATGTTGCGCAACAGCATGGCGCAAATCCTTGATATAGTTGTGTCGTGTTGGGGCGACCGGAGGGAGATGGCCATGAGGTACGGACGGGCATGCATACCAAAGAGGATTCTGAGCATACTCGTGTGCGTGGCCATGGTCGTGGGGGGAGTACCCACCACGGCGCTTGCCGAGCAGGAGACGCACGAGGAGCAATGGCCGCGCGTGGTGGCGCAGTCGGACGAGGTATGGGTTAATGAACCACACTACGAGATACCTGACGACGCGGAATACGAGCCGGGCAAGGTGCTGGTGGACGTGCCGGAGGGCGGCACCGCCGAGGAGGTGATGGACCAGCTCGCAAACGATGGCGTGGCGGGCGTCGATCTCCTCAAGGTGACCAAAGTCACCGACTACCTCGTCTCGGTCGAGCTACCCCGGGAGACGGATCTGGAGGACGCAATCGACCGGATCGCGGACACGGGCGTCTCGGACGTCGTCGAGCCCAACTACGTGGTCGCCACGCTCGCGTCGGCCGACGAGGTGGAGGTTGCCCCCGAAGAGGGCTCCGCTCCGCAGCAGGTCGACGAGCCGTCCGGGGAGCCCGCAACGGGCGCTGAGCAAGGCAACGACCCCGAGGTGGTGGCCGAGGAGGGCGCTACCTCAGGCGGCGAGGTGGCCGAGGTGGTGCCCGAGGCGGGCTCGAATCCAACCGACGTAGCGGTCGAGGTGGTGCCCGAGGCGGGCGCGGACATGGCGCTCAGCACGCAGTCCGCCTACCACGACGGGGTGCAAGCCAAGAGCGTGGTGAGCGATCCGTACGCGCAGAACCAGTGGGGGCTGGAGAGCATGTACCTCCCGGAAGTGTGGAAAGCCGGGATTCGGTGCAACAGGAGCGTGAGCGTGGCCGTCCTCGACTACAAGATCAACATCCAACACCCCGACATCAAAAACAACATCGTCCCGAACTCCTTCTACAACGCGACGACCGACCCCGGGAACGATAGCATTTCTGATGATAGACGTAATCACGGAAATTACGTGGCGGGCATCCTCGCCGCTGAGGCAAACAACGGACAGGGCATCGCGGGCGCGTCGTACAACGCCCGGATCGTTCCGGTGCAGGTTTTCGGTGAAAATTCCGCGAAGGGCTATTTGGAAGACATCATACGTGGCATTGACTACGTGGTGGAGCACAAGGACGAGTGGAACATCCGCGTCATCAACTGCTCGCTTTGTCATCCGAAAGATAATTACAAACCGTATCAACAGGCGTTTGACAGGGCTCACAAGGCGGGCATCGCCGTTGTTGGAGCCGCCGGCAACGAAGCGTGCACGGACAATCAGTATCCGTGCGACTATCCAACCGTCGTGGGCGTCATGGCACTCGACAATACGTCGGGAATTGTTGATGGCATCCAAGGATACTATCGGTACCCAACGCAGGTCTCGCTGGCGGACTTCTCAAATTACAATCGCTATGGCCTGGGCGATATTAAGCGCAAGAACATTGCGGCACCCGGATGCGACATTCTTGGCCATACGTACGCCGGCGGCATCGTGTCGTATGAAGGCACCTCTGCGTCGGCGCCGATGGTTTCGGGCGTGCTCGCCCTCATGTTCGCCGCCAACCCGAGTCTTACGGTGGACAAGGCCATGGCGCTGCTGTGTGCCTCTGCGCACGACCTCGGCCAGCAGGGTTGGGACGTCACTTACGGCTACGGTGGGGTGAACGCCGCGTACGCCGTTTATCTGGCCAAGGGGTATGGCTCGCCGGGAGGGCTTGGGCTCAGCCCCAAGCCGGCTTCCAGCATCGTGCCGAGCTTCGATCGTCCCTATTTGGAATGGCGCTTGCAAAGGTTTATGTCTGAGGGCGCGCAGGGCAATACTGGGTTTTGGCCCGACAGCGGGACGCCGTTGGCGTCTTGGAGCGTCGAGTCGAGCGACCCGAGCGTGGTTCAAGTGTCCCTGCTCGAGAACCAACTCAGCTACCGTGCGGTACACACAGGAGAGGCTATCATCTATGCCAAGTATAACGGCGTAATTGTGGATGCCATACCCGTCAACGTTCTGGGTTACATCTGGGGTGCAGATACCATCGAGAGGGGCGCAACCGAATTGTTCGACGTGCCAGGTGGCGGGCTCTTCGTGTGGGAATGGACCTCCACCGATCCGAGGGTCGCCTCGGTGGACGATTCCGGTCATGTGACGGGTCTCAAGCCTGGGAAGACCCAAATTGTCGCGTATTGCGATTTTGGCGAAGGCAATACCGTCCAGTACAGTAAAGATGTCACGGTGCCGGGTACGTCGTACGTATTTGACACCATGTTGGTAGACTTGCCCCGCGAGTTCACGTACACGGGTGCTCCCATCTTGCCCAAACCGAAGATTGTGGATCCGGAGACCGGCGCAGAGCTGAAGGAGGACGTGGACTATAGCTTGACGTATGGGTACAACACGGATGTGGGCGAGGGAAGGGTCTACGTCAACGGAATGGGCAAATATTCCGATCGCTATTACGCTACCTTCGACATCGTCCCGGCAACGCTGACGGCCACCTATGCAGGTGCGACCATAACCCGCGGAGAGGCGGTGCCCACGACGGTGCAGGTGACGGGCTTCGTGGGTGGCGAGAGCGCCGCCACGGCCAAGGGGTACAAGGCGCCCTCGGTGAGCATAACGGACGAGCAGCG
>CADBCS010000003.1 GCA_902793195.1 uncultured Coriobacteriaceae bacterium
TGTGCGCCATGGAGTGGTTGACGCCCAGGAAGGCGTTGGCGAACGCCATGCCGGCGAGGCAGCTCGCGTTGGCCATGTGGTCGCGGGCCTCCACGTCGTTGGGATTGTCATAGCAACGCGCCAGATACTTGAACACCAGCTTGCCCGCACGCAGCGCAAGACCATCGGTGTAATCGTTTGCCATAATGGACACATATGCCTCAAGCGAGTGCGTGAGCACGTCCACGCCGGACGCGGAGGTGAGGCCCTTTGGCTGGCTCATCATGTTGTCGGTGTCGACGATTGCCATGTTTGGCATGAGCGCGTAGTCGGCGAGCGGCCACTTGATTCCCGACTCGGCATCGGTGATGATGGCGAACGGCGTGACCTCGGAGCCCGTGCCGGAGCTGGTGGGGATTGCCACGAAGTAGCACTTGGAGCCAAGCTGTGGGTAGGTGTACACGCGCTTGCGGATGTCCATGAAGTCCATGGCCATGTCCTCGAAGGCGGCCTCGGGGTGCTCGTACATGAGCCACATGATCTTGGCCGCGTCCATGGCCGAGCCGCCGCCCACTGCGATGATGGTGTCGGGCTCGAAAGAGGAGATCTGACGGACGCCGTCCCGCGCACATTGCAGTGTGGGATCGGGCTCGACATCGTAGAAGCAGGCGTGGGCTATGCCCATCTTGTCGAGCTTTGCCTCAATCTGCTTGGTAAACCCACTCTTGTACAGGAAGCTGTCCGTTACGATGAATGCGCGCCTCTTGCCCATGATGGTGCCCAGCTCGTCAAGCGCCACCGCCATGCAACCCTTCTTGAAGTACACCTTCTCCGGTGTGCGGAACCACAGCATGTTCTCTCGTTTCTCTGCAACGGTCTTGATGTTGAGAAGATGAATGGGGCCCACGTTACCCGAAACGGAGTTGCCGCCCCATGAGCCGCAGCCCAGAGTGAGCGACGGTTCCAATGAGAAGTTGTACAGGTCGCCGATGCCGCCCTGCGAGGAGGGTGTGTTCACGAGGATACGGCAGGTCTTCATGGCCGCGGCATGCCTTGCCATCTTCTCGGTCTCGTTCGTGTCGATGTAGAGCGAGCTCGTGTGACCGTAGCCGCCGTCTGCGACCAGTCGCTCTGCCTTGGAGATGGCGTCGTCGAAGTCCGTGGCCTTGTACATGCCCAAGACCGGAGAGAGCTTCTCGTGGGCCATCTCCTCGGAGGGATCCACCGACTCCACCTCACCGATGAGGATCTTGGTTGCGGGGGGCACCTCAACGCCCGCGATCTGTGCGATGCGCCATGCGCTCTGACCCACGATGCGCGCATTTACGGAGCCGTTTACGATGACCGTCTTGCGAACGCGGTCAAGCTCGTCACCCTTGAGGAAGTAGCAGCCACGTCGCTCGAACTCGGCCCTGGCGGCGGCATACGCCTCGTCGCCCACCACGGTCACGCTCTGCTCGGAGGCGCAGATCATGCCGTTGTCGAAGGTCTTTGAGTGGATGATGGAGTTGACTGCCATGCGGATGTCGGCCGTGTCGTCAATGATTACCGGCGTGTTGCCCGGTCCTACGCCCAAGGCTGGCTTGCCCGAGCTGTAGGCAGCCGTCACCATGCCAGGACCGCCGGTCGCAAGAATGATGTCCGCGGAGCGCATGACCGTGTTTGTGAGCTCGAGCGACGGCACGTCAATCCACGCGATGATGTCTTGCGGGCAACCGGCCTTCTCGGCGGCATCGCGAATGATGCGCGCGGCCTCGATGGTGCAACCCTTGGCTCGCGGGTGTGGGCTGATTACGATTGCGTTGCGCGTCTTGAGCGCGATGAGGCACTTGAAGATGGCCGTTGACGTGGGGTTGGTCGTGGGAATGACCGCCGCGACGATGCCCATGGGCTCTGCTATCTTCTTGATGCCAGCCGCCGCATCCTCCTCGATGACGCCGCATGTCTGGGTATGGCGATACTTGTTGTAGATGTACTCGGAGGCATAGTGGTTCTTGATGATCTTGTCCTCCACAAGACCCATGCCCGTCTCCTCGACGGCCATCTTCGCAAGCGGAATGCGCGCCTTGTTGGCGGCAAGCGCGGCCTCATAGAAAATCTTGTCCACCTGCTCTTGGGTGAACGTCGCAAACTCGGCCTGCGCGACACGCATTCGCCCGATGCGCTCGGTTAGTGCATCGACTGTGTCGATGACGCTTTCAAGCTCAGCCATTGCTCCTCCTTTGATGTATGCAGCATACAAGTAAGGATAGATTAGCCAATGAGACCATTGGGCTCATGGTCCGTGGCGCGATTCCGTCAAATAAGCATCGGCTGTTACAGCATGTGCTCCAGCCACATAACGGCCTTTCGCGAATCCTCGTCGCCGCACGAGATCGCGTGCCACTCCCCCGCAGCCTTGTACCAGATGATCGGGCCAAACCCGCTCGTCAGGGTATGCGATGCCATCTTGAATAGGGGATCGCATGTGAGACCGGGATAGCGCACCTCCTCGACGCGTGGATGACATCGCGCATAGTTGGCGACGACCTGCGCCACATCCGAAACCTTGCGCCATCTCTTCGTGCCCATGGTGCCGGCCAAGCGCGACAGGCTTGCGAGCACGTCGTCGTTATATGTAAGGGAGTGCCCCCCGCACCCGAGGGGCACTCCCTTCCAATCATTGCCTTGGAGTCTATCCACGACGCTCGGAAATCTCGGCAGTGATGGAGTTCACAAACTCCTCGAGAGAGGTCTGGTGCGTCTCGTTCGTGCGGTCACGTACGCTGATGTTTCCGGCCTCCTTCTCCTTCTCGCCCAAGATGAGCATATATGGAACGCGGTCGATGGCTCGCGCCTCGCGGATCTTGTAGCCAATCTTCTCATCGCGCATGTCGACCTTCACGCGCACTCCCGCAGCCTTGAGCACGCCACCCACCTTGGAAGCGTAGTCACGGGTCTTCTCGGAAACGGGCAGTACCTTAACCTGACAGGGGCTGAGCCACGTGGGGAACTTGCCGGCGTACTGCTCGGTAAGCATGCCGATAAAGCGCTCGAAGCTACCAAAGCCGGCACGGTGAATCATGATGGGCCGCTGTTTGGAGCCATCGGATGCCACATACTCGAGCTCGAAGTTCTGTGGCAGCTGGAAGTCGAGCTGGATGGTGCCGCACTGCCAGGTACGGCCAAGGCAGTCCTGCAGGTGGAAGTCGATCTTAGGTCCATAGAAGGCTCCGTCGCCCTCGTTCACTATGTAGTCGGCACCCATGGAGTCAAGCGCCTCCTTGAGGCCCGCCTCCGCACGCTCCCAGTCCTCGTCGGAACCCATTGAGTCCTCGGGCCGCGTGGAAAGCTCGATGTGGTATGGGAAACCGAACTGCTCGTAGTAGGCAGTGATGAGGTGTGCAGTATCGGTGACTTGCTCGGTAATCTGTTCTGGCGTCACAAAGAGATGGGCATCATCCTGAGTGAAGGACCGCACGCGGAACAGGCCGTGGAGCGCACCGCGCATCTCGTGACGGTGATCGAGGCCGGCCTCGGCTAGCTTGAGCGGCAGGTCGCGATAGCTACGGGGGCGACTCTTGTAGATGAGGCAGGCACCCGGACAGTTCATCGGTTTTACGGCGTAGTCCTCGTCATCGATGACCGTCGTATACATGTTCTCCTTGTAGTGATCCCAGTGGCCACTGGTCTCCCAAAGCTTGCGCGAGAGGATGATGGGCGTGTTGACCTCGTCGTAGTTGTAGGCGTTCTGCATGTCGTGCCAGTAGTCCATGAGCGCGTTCTTCAGGCGCATGCCGTTGGGCAGCCAGAAGGGGAAGCCTGGACCCTCCTCGGCAAACATGAAGAGTTCCATTTCCTGACCGATACGACGATGGTCGCGCTTCTTGGCCTCCTCGAGAAGACGCTCGTACTCGGCGAGCTCGTTCTTCGAGCGGAACGCCACACCGTTAATGCGGGTGAGCATCTTGTTCTTGGCATCGTTCTTCCAATAGGCCCCCGAGACGCCCGTGAGCTTGAACGCCTTGAGCGCCTTTGTGTACATGAGGTGCGGTCCAACACACATGTCGACGTACTCGCCTTGCTTGTAGAAGGTAATGCGCGCATCCTCCGCAAGGTCGCCGATGTGCTCCACCTTATACTTCTCGCCACGTTCGCGCATGTGCTCGACGGCCTGTTCCCGTGGCAGCTCGTAGGTTTCGAACTTGAGGTTCTCCTTGCATATCTTGCGCATCTCGGCCTCGATGGCAGGGAAATCCTCCTCGCTTATCTTAACTCCGTCCGGCAAGTCTATGTCGTAGTAGAACCCGTGCTCGGTTGCGGGGCCATAACCAAAGTCAGCCTCGGGGTACAGACGCTTGATGGCTTGTGCCAAGATGTGCGATGCGCTGTGGCGAATGACGTGCAGTTCCTCAGCCTCATCGATGGTATCGACGTGACCGTCATTGAACAATACCTTCATGTATATCTCCTCCATAAGTCGAACTCAGCTAGCATACCGCAAGTTGACCCCTAAGGTTTAGCCGCGTTGGACATTTTGGCAACAAACTCCCGTCTCGGTCCCATCAAATGGCGGTAACCCCCAATGATTGCCGCAGATGGCATATCAATGGGGGTTACCACCTCGATGGGTCTGCTAAGCCTCTAGCTGCGGCAGGCTGGCTTCGAGGCGTCGTAGCCCGAGGGCACGGCGCCCTTGGGCAGCACCTGCACGTCTATGGCCTCGGAGCGCTTGGAGAGCCCCGTGGTGCCAGCGTCCTCGCCGTCGTGGGTCCAGCCGAGCCAGCCGTAGGACTGGCTGTGCACGCGATACCACACGCTCATGTGGTTCGCAAGCTCTCCGGTGAGACTCACCCGAACCGCCTCGATACGCTTGGACTGGCCTGTGGTACCGCACACCTTGCCGTCCGCCTGCTCGGAGACCCAGCCCTTGCCCTGCACGTGCGCCTGGTAGGAGATGCCGCCGGCCCAAGGTTGACCGGAGAGTTTGAGCGAGAAAGCCTCTATGCGCCTGGACTGGCCCGTGGTGCCAAGCCTCAGGGCGCTTGCGGTCGGCTGCTCGCCCGCCGGCAGGACTTGCACCTGGTAGGCCTCGACGCGGCGCGCGAGTCCTGCGGTGCCTGCCGGCTCGCCGTCCTTCGCCCAGCCGAGCCAGCCGCTCTTCTGGCTGTGCACGCGGTACCACACCGAGTAGCGGTCGGCCATGTCGCCAGTCAGGCGCACCTGCAGGGCCTCGACGCGCTTACCCTTGCCGGTGGTGCCGCTGGTCGCGCCGTCTGCGGCCCAGGACTTCTCCCAGCCCTTGCCCTGCACGTGGCTGCGGTACTCTATCGAGCCGTTAAAGGGCGCGCCCTCGAGCTTCATCTCGATGGCTTCGATGCGCTTGGATTGGCCGGTGGTGCCGCTCTGATCGCCGTCGTGATACCACTGCTGCTCCCAGCCGTAGGACTGCACGTGCGAGTGGTAGGCAACCGTGGCGTCCTGCACTTCGGCGGCTGTCGTGTACAACTTGATGGAGAAGTTGTCGATGGGGAACTGATCGATAAACGTGTCGCCAGGCAGCGGAGTGCCGTCGTCATCCGCCTCCATCTTCCCGAGTCCGGCAATGTACGTGCTCCAGTCGGTCCACTGGCCATCCTTGTACAAGAAGCTCTCGCCCGCGTTCACGACCGCCTTGCTGTAGGCTGTGGGATTGACGCCACGCTTTACGACATAGTCGACGATCGCCTTCGAAATGCCCTTGTTCGCCGAGAAGCTGTATTCGCGCTTACCACTTTCGCCCAACGTCGATGCTGTGGAGACGACGGAGATCTTCTTGCCCGCGCGGACGGTGAGAGGGGTCTCTAGCGCAAGGCGATGGAAGCCGGCATACAGGAAGTTCTTCGAAGTCCTGCAGAGCAGCATGCCGTCGGTCGGGTTCGTGGCGCCGTCGTTCAATTGGTAGATGGCGAAGGTCACGCGCTGGTTCTCTTCGGCCGTGCGCGTCGACACCGCTTGGACCGAGATGTCCTGCGGAGCCTCAAAGACGTTTGCCGTGCTCATGACGTCGGTTGTGGGCCCCTCGGTGTAGAAGCTGTTGAGCGTAGCCATGTAGTCGTGCTGCAACACGTCGAAGTCGCTGGAATCCGCAAGCAGATTTGCAGAGAACTCCATCGTCTCGGGCTGCTCGATCGTCTTGTCGTAGTACGAGAGGTAGAAGTAACCGGTGGCCTTGCCGCTCGCGTCGCGGATGCCATACGTGCCACCCTGAGCCAAGTGGCCGAGGTCGTCTTCCATGCGATCCGTCTCGGATCCCCAGCTGTTCTTTACGATCCAGGCACCGTCTTTGGGCGGGACAGTCTTACCTGAAGCATCATCATCTACGATCGGGTTATTGTTATTGTCCAACTCGAGTACGTAGTTATTCTTGTCATCCTTAATCCAGTTGCCCTTATCGTCTGTCGCCCTCTTATATACGGTGTGCATAAAGTTATCACGAGAAAAACCGTCGTCCCAGCCGACAATGGTGACGGCATGATCGATGGGCACGGACTCGAAGGTGTACTGTGACCATTCATCGCGGTTCATGTACCTCGTGTCAGCGGACTGGCCAGGCGTCGCCGCGTCTGACTTGTACGCTATGGAGACGGCATGGCCGTTGACCAGCTCCTGCTTCATGGCGTCGATGCTGGCTTGGTTTGGTTCGCCTACACCCTTTTCGATCCAGTAATCTGGCAGTACGTTACCGTCCTGCAGCGTCAGGGCGGGCGTCAGCGTGCGGTTAGAGTTTCCGGCCTCGTCCGTCTCGGGAATCGACCAGTCGTCGCCTCTGCCGTAGAAGCCCTCGTTGTACATCTCGCGAACTTCTTCGACGACATCTGCAACTACTTCGTCGTAGGTCTTCCCTTTGTCCTTTGCCTCAGCCTCGAGCTTTGCTTTTTGTTCCTCGTAGCTTATACCATTCATGGATGCGATGGTTTCAATCGCATTATTCTCAGGGTCCTTCTCAAATTCCTCGTAGGACATGATGAGCTTGGGCCCGGCCCACTTCGCGTTTGCCCCTCTGTAGGGGAACATGCTCTCCGTATGGGGACCTACACCCTGCGCGAACACGGTGGTGATGTACATGGGCAGGCCACCGGCGTAATACGCCGCGTCGCGTGCGCCGTTTGTCGTATACAAGCCCTCGCCCGCTTGCGTGGGGTCGTCGATTTCGGTAACGGGGTGCAGCGCATACCATGCGAGATGCTTCTCGGAGAGGTCGAGCGAAGTCTCGTCATACGTGCTGCCGTAGGCCGAGAGCATCGAGGACTCGGCAGCGGCGATGCCGGCGAATGCCCAGCAGGTGTTCCATGGGGTCTGCTGCTTGACCGGCGTCACCAAGCCGTCGTTGCGCAGGTCGTACGTTAGCGGCAGACTTGCCTGCGCCTGAAGCCCCTCGCCCTCGTCTCCACCGTCGTCGACGGCCCACTCCGGCACGTCTTCGTTTGCCAATGTCGGTATTGGCACAGCGAACGCCATGGCGCCCGCGAGTAGCCCGCACAGCAACTTGCGGCCAAACGTACTCGGTCTTTTCATCCCTTCCCCCTTCTTCGATTCATGCTCATTTAAACCATGTTTGAGCTTCCGCATGGTAAGTATACAGAAATAATCTTGGTGGCGCGCGAAGGTCAGGAGACGTACTTTGTCCTGCTCATTGAGCCCGTGAACGGTAGCCCGGCGTTATACTAGCAATACCATAATACGCGATACGCACCGTCGCTAAGGAGGACGCCATGAGCACGAACCACCGCATTACCGGGAGTGGACCTCTGCTGGACGAGCATGGCCGCCTGCGGGAGGCGGGCTATGCGCTACGACCTCCCTTTGAGTATGCGCACGACCGCATCGCCGCCCACCGCATACGCATAAAGGACTGGGACTACTACCTGGTGCAGGACGCGGAGTATGCCGTGGCCCTCACCTTCTCGGACCTCGGCTACATCGGCCTCATATCGGCAAGCGTCATGCACTTCCCCACCCGCACCTTTAAGACCACGAGCGAGCTCGTGCTTTTGCCCCTCGGCCGCATGGGGCTGCCCACCAGCTCGAGCAAGGGTGACGTGCGGTGGGCCAACCGGCGTTGCCGCGTGTCGTATGCGCATGTGCCGGGCGGGCGCAGACTCTCGTTCTTTATGGCTCGCTTCGACGGGGACCAGGACCTCGACGTTGAGCTGTACCTCGACCAGGCGCCCAGGGACTCCATGGTCATCTGCACGCCGTGGGCCGAAAACCCCAAGGCCTTCTACTACAACCAAAAGACGTTGGGCATGCGTGCTCGCGGCGGCTTTCGGCGCGGATCCGAGTTCCACGAGTTTGTGGCAGACGAGGCGCTGGGCCTCCTCGATTGGGGCCGGGGCGTGTGGACCTACGACAATGTGTGGTATTGGGCGGCTGCGCAGGGGCACGTGGACGGTCATGTCCTCGGGCTCAATCTGGGATACGGATTTGGCGACACCTCGGCCGCGAGCGAGAACATGGTCTTCGTTGACGGCATCGCCCACAAGCTCGGTCGCGTTGACTTTGGCATTCCCACAAAAGACGACGGAACCTACGACTACCTAAAACCATGGCACATAACCGACGACGAGAACAGGCTCGACCTCGTGTTCGACACGCACATCGACCGACAGGACAACATCAACGTACTGTCCGTCGTTCGCAGTGTGCAGCACCAGGTATTTGGCAAGCTGAGTGGCCATGTCACCCTTGACGACGGTTCCGTGTTGGCCGTCGAGGGCCTTAGCGGCTCCGCCGAGCACATTCACAATCGGTATTGATGACCCAACATGCATATCGATCGAAAGCGCGCCACAAAGGCTTTCCAAAACTACGTGGAGCACTACGACGCGAATAACGCTCGGATATCCCTCAAGGTGGCGCACACCTATCGCGTTGCGATGCTGTGCGAGCGCATTACGCAAAACGTTGCATCCTCGTCGGACTACCCATTTGGCGCAGATGACGTGCAACTCGCCTGGTTGTGCGGGCTGCTGCATGACATAGGCAGATTCGAGCAGGTGAGGCGCTACGATACGTTTAACGACGCCCTATCGGTGAGCCATGCGGCCCTTGGAGTGCAGGTGCTGTTTGGTCACGCCGACCCTCGTGGCCCTCTCATCCGCTCGTTCGTGCCAGACGACGCGGAGGATGCGCTCATCTGCAGTACCACCGCCACGCATAGCGACTATCGCATTCCCTCCTCGTTCGACGAGCGCACCAAAGCCCACTGCAACGTACTTCGCGATGCCGACAAAATTGACATCATTCGAGTCAACTGCACGAGCTCGATAGCCGACATTTACGGGGTGTCGGAAGACGACATGCTGCATAGCGAACTCTCGACCACCGTCGTGGAGGCCTTCTACGAGCACCGGACCATACCTCGTGGAATACGTCGCACTCCCGCCGACATCCTTGTTGGCCATCTCTGCTTTGCCTGGGAGTTGGTGTATCCCGAAAGCCAACGAATCCTACGCGAGCAAGGCCACATAGACCAGATGCTCTCACGCAGGTTTGCCAACAACAATACGCAAGCCACGTTCGCACGGATGGCACATCACATGCGAACGTGGCTTGAGCTGTAGCGATTGTGTTTGCGACCTATTGAATGCGCGTGCGGCAGTATGGGCACACCTTCCAATCCGCGTTGAGCGGACGGTGACAAGTGGGACACACGTTGCGAACCTGCGTGTTGCAGATTGGGCACACCACAAAGTCTCGGTCGATGGACGCGCCACATTTGGGGCAGAGACCGTAGTGCGAGAGCTGATGCTCGCGAAGCGCTATGTCGAGATCCTGCTCCTCACGGTCTATAAGGTATGAGCTTGGACGCAGGATAACGTAGGCCAGTATTCCCACGATGGGCACGACCGCCACGATGGCCCACAGCCAACGAGGTTCCGCACCTCGCCGGGCGGCGTCTCTGATTACATATATGATAGAAAGCAAGTATACTGAGATTACGCACACCACCATGAGGATGAGTACCATGGTAACCTCTGGCGTGATTATCTGCTTAAAGAGTTCGCTCATGGACTGTGGCTCCTTAATCCTACGTTTTAGCTTCGTGTTTCGGGACGATTATAGCAGGTCTTTCGGGATATTTCATTCGTGCACGCGCGCACACAGCAACTTGGCACGAATGGTTTACCTTGTTATTCGGCGTATATCGCACAGTTGTTGGGCGTCTCGTACATGTCGACCCGCGAAACCGGCAGCCCCCTGTCGCACAGACGCTCGAACGCGTAACGCGCCAGATTCTCGGCAGTCGTGCGGAACGGCAGCATGGTGAGCGAGAATCCCTCGTCCTCCAGGCAGGAAATGGTCGTTGGGCTCAACGAACCCTCCTCGACCAAAAGAGTATGGTCCAATTCACTGGCGAACTCTCGCACCCCCTGCTTGAATACGCCAAAGTCCAACACCATGTCGCGCATGGTACCCGCTTGCTGCAGTTCCTCACAACGCAAGTACACCACCATACGCCAGCGATGGCCATGTAGATTCTCGCATTTTCCGTAGTAGTCCGTAAGAAAGTGTGCGCTGTCGAAGCAAGCCTCTGTTTTGAGTCCGTACATGGTACCCCGCTCTCTCTGTTCCCTACGATCGCAAAAGGGCGGCAACCTCTCCCGCCGTGGTGATGGAGCCACACGCAACAAATGGTGTGTCGGCCAGCCATTCCACTGCTCCGCCTATGTCCTCGCTCACATGGACCGGATCCTTGCCGTGTGTCCTGAACACCTGGGCGAGCCGATCAGGCGCCAGTGCGCGATGCGAGGCGGTACTGGTGACCACTACGTGCGGAAACTCGGGCGCAAGCAATCTCACGATGCCATCCACGTCCTTGTCCGATAGCACCGCACAGAGTAGTGTGGGACGGCGCCCCACCTCTGGCTCCATGGATCGGATTGCCTCGAGGAACACGCGGACCGACTGCGGATTGTGGCAGGCATCTATGAGCGCAAGCGGTTCCCGGCGCACCACGTCGAACCGACCGGGCGTCGGGCAGGCCATCACGGACTCCCTGAGCGCCCGCACGTCCAGCTTGTGGTCAACAAACGTTTCTATGAGGCAAATCGCACAGGCAATGTTGGCAGCTTGGTATGAAGGCCTGATTGCCTCGATGCTCGAGTAGGTGGCGCGCGGCGTTCGCACGACGAGCGAAAGAGGTGTTCCCAGGCCGGTGGGGCGCTCTGCCACGGTAAAGGTTGCACGTGGGAGGTGTTGGTGCACTCGTGGAATCCCCGGGCTCACGATGCCTCGCACGTCATCTGCGCAGTCGGCACGCAACAACACTGGCGTCACTCCCTGCTCCTGTGCACGTTGCAGAAACACATCCTCAACCGATTCTGGCATGGCCGTTCCCACACCCAACACGCAGGTCCTCCCCGCCTGTATGACGGCCGCCTTCTCCGCGGCAATCTGCTCTCGGGTATCACCAAGTATGCGCGTATGGTCGAGGTCGATGCCGGTTACTGCCACGGACCGAATGGACTTTACGGCACTCGTGGCGTCCCAGCGTCCGCCCATCCCAACCTCAAGCACCGCCACCTCGACCCCGCTCAGGGCAAAAGCCACCATGGCCGCAACCGTAAGCGTGTCGAATTCCGTTACGTCGTAGGGTCTCATGCCCTCCTGCTCCCGACGTGCGTTGATGCGTTCTCCCGCCTCGCGAGCCGCGGCCACACCCAGGGAGAAGAGCTCCTCGCTCACAGGCAATCCGTCTATCTCCATGCGCTCGGTGTAGTGTACCAACTCCGGGCTGGTATAGAGCGCCGTGCGAATCCCCTCACCGGCAAGTATGGCCGCCGCGTAGCGAGCGGTTGACGTCTTCCCGTTGGTTCCGGCAATCTGCAAACACGTGAGATGCTTGTCTGGATCTCCGAGCTCGTGCAGCATCTCCTCAACGGTCTCGAGCAGCGGGCATATTCCCAACCGCACCAAACCCTTTATATGCTCGATTGCCTGGGCGTAGGTAATCTCTGGTACGGGCAATGGAATCCTATACGTCATGGCATTTCTCCCTAAAGCCCGATGAGACGAAGGGCCTCCTCGCGTGCCTTGAGGTCGGTGCTGAACCATCCGCGAACCGCGGAGGTGACCGTTTTCGAGCCCGCGGCACGTATGCCACGCATGCACATGCAGGTATGCTCGGCCTCGAGCACGACGAGGACGCCGTGGGGGGCGAGCCGCTGTTGGACGGCGTCGGCAATCTGCTGGGTCAATCGCTCCTGCAGCTGCGGCCTTCGGGCATAGCCACTCACGCAGCGCGCCACCTTGGATAGTCCGCATATTCTGCCGTTCTTGGGCAGATAGCACACATGCGCCCGCCCGGTGAAGGGTAGCAGGTGATGCTCGCACATGGACGCGAAGGGGATGTCCTTCACGATTACCATGTCCTCGTTCCCAGGCTCACTGAATTGCTTGAGCAGGTGTTCCGAGGGATCCTCCTGCATGCCCC
Organism: uncultured Coriobacteriaceae bacterium; assembly: GCA_902793195.1. Lineage (GTDB taxonomy): Bacteria > Actinomycetota > Coriobacteriia > Coriobacteriales > Atopobiaceae > RUG440. Next base: position 12,437 of record CADBCS010000003.1, read on the forward strand.
CAAAAATCTCCAAACAGGCACGAGCCACCCGATCGGGAGTGTCCACGAGGCCCTCGCGGTCGGGATTCTCCCCAATGGCGCTCAGAAGCTCTCGGACGGCGCGCACCACGCGGTCGTGGTCCAGGTTCATATAGTTCATCTGCTCGTTCACGTGGACAGACCTCCTCCCTAGCTCACGGAAAGCTCGGCAGCCTCGACGATGTGCTTGGCGAGAATCGCCGTAGTCACCGATCCTATTCCACCAGGAACGGGCGTGATTGCCTCCACTATGGGCTCGACCTCGTCGAAAGAGACGTCCCCACACAGCTTATTGGCCTTTTCGTCCCAGTTGATGCCCACGTCCACAACGATCTGGCCCGGACGCACGCCCTCTGCCCCAAGTGTTCCCATATGACCGGCAGCAATCACAAGAAGCTCGCTTGCCCTCGTCTTTTTCTTCATGTCCTTGGTATGGGTGTGACATGTGGTAACGGTCGCATTTCGTTCCAAGAGCATCATGGACAGGGGCCTGCCAATCACCAGAGAACGTCCCACGACCGTTGCGTCAATGCCGTCGACGTTCACGCCGTAGTAATCGAGCAGAGCCATGCATGCTTCGGCCGTGCAGGGGGGAAATCCCACGCGTCTGCCCACAAACACCCCGAACATCGACTCGGAGGTGGAACAGTCCACGTCCTTCGAAGGCAAGAGCGCCGCGCACGCCGCCCTCTCGTCTAGGTGCGCTGGCAACGGACGGAACATCAAGCATCCATGGATGGAGTCGTCTTCGTTGATTCGTGCCACCGTGTCCATGAGCACGTTCTGTCCGCATGTGCCATCGAGCACCGTCACCCTCACGTCTATTCCTACCGACGCACAACGCTTTATGGCGCCGCGTTCGTATGCGAGGTCATCCTCCCGCTCCCCCACGCGAACGATCTCCAGGGTTGGGTTCACACCACGCGCCTTCAGCGCACGAACCCTAACGGACAGGTCCTCGCAGATCGCCTTCGATACCGGTAGTCCCTTGAGCAAGGTTGCCATGGTCTAAGCCACCCCCCGAATGCGCGCAGCCACGGATGCGGCGCAACGCTCCGCACGCGGGCCATAGGTTTGCAGCATGTCATCCACTTCCGCCTCGGTAATCGAGGCAAACTCACGATCTGCGAGCGCCCTCGTGTTGACGAACACGTTGAGACTAGCCGCCTCAAGCGCTGCCTTGCACAGATGGGCGCCACAGCCAACGTCGGACAGGAGCATGCGCGAACCCTTATCGCCCATCTCCTCGAGCAGATCGATGGCCTCGCACACCTGTCTCATCATCTCGAGGGGAGCAGCACAAGCCCACTTGGTGACCTCCTCGAGCGTTCGCGCGCGCGCGGGATCTTCCCTCGGAATGGCATACGCCTGGGAGAGGGGGTAGAACGCCTCCGCATCCTCGTCGATGAGCTCGAGAAGCCTCATACGCACGGATTGTGCACGCACGAGCATGTCCTGCACGTCCTTCTCCACAGATGCATAGGCCTTCTTGCCCGCCGTGTAGTTACCCACCATTGAGCACAGGGCCACACCGATGGCACCCACAAGCGCCGCAGCGCCGCCACCACCCGGAACGGGCTCCTTGGCGGCAAGAACCCGAGCGAACTCCACACAAGACCGCTCTGCAAGCCTTTCGCTCATGCAACAATCCCTTCTTGTATATGGTCGTTCCCAACGTGGTGCTTCGCTAGTAGAGTCCCACGATTCGACCGTCTTCCAGCACGTCTATGCTCTCGGCTGCGGGAACCTTTGGAAGTCCCGGCATGGTCATTATGTTTCCGGTAAGTGCGACGACGAACCCGGCCCCTGCGGCGACCTGCAGGTTTCGCACCGAGATGCGGAACCCACGTGGAGCGCCCAGCTTCTTTTGGTCGTCACTGAACGAGTACTGTGTCTTGGCAACACATATGGGAAGCTTGCCAAAGCCAAGCTCCTCGAGTTGTGTAAGCTGATTCTGCGCGGGACCCACCAAGTTGACACCATCGGCATGGTACACCTTGGTCGCGATGGCGTTGAGCTTTTCCTCTAAGCTCGCATCTATGTCGTAGACAAAGTGGCAGTCGGACTTCTGGTCGCACAGACGAACGACCTCTTCTGCCAGCTCTATGCCGCCCGCAGATCCCTTTTCCCATACCTCCGAGCGCGTTACGCGCACTCCGAGCCTTCCGCATGCATGCTCCACCATGTTGAGCTCCGCCTCCGTGTCGGAGGGAAACACGTTGACGGCAACCGCGCAAGGCAGGCCATACACGTCCCGAACATTCCTCACATGCTGTTCCAGATTGGGCAAGCCCGCCTCGAGCGCCGCAAGGTTCTCTGCCGCAAGGTCTGCCCGAGCCACACCACCGTTGTATTTGAGGGCACGGACGGTGGCCACCACTACCACAGCGTTCGGCACGATGCCCATCGCTCGGCACTTTATGTCCAAGAACTTCTCGGCACCGAGGTCGGCGCCAAAGCCTGCCTCCGTTATCACGTAGTCGGACATCTTGAGGGCCGTAGTGGTTGCAACCACGGAGTTGCAGCCATGGGCGATGTTGGCAAAGGGGCCGCCGTGCACGAATGCGGGGTTGTTCTCGAGCGTCTGCACGAGGTTGGGTTTGATGGCATCCTTCAGGAGTGCCGCCATCGCACCTTGGGCCCGTATGTCTGCGACCGTAACGGGTTTTCGATCGTAGGTGTAGGCGACCACCATGCGGCCAAGGCGCTCCTTGAGGTCTACGAGGTCGATTGCCAGGCAAAAGGCCGCCATGACCTCCGACGCCACCGTAATGTCGAATCCATCCGGACGGGGAACGCCATCCATGACGCCGCCCAGACCGTCGATGACGTTGCGCAGCTGGCGGTCGTTCATGTCCAGGCAGCGCTTCCAAACCACGCGACGAGGGTCGATGTTGAGCCTGTTTCCCTGCTGAATATGGTTGTCGAGCATCGCGGCACATAGGTTGTTGGCCGCACCGACGGCATGGAAGTCGCCGGTAAAGTGCAGGTTGATATCCTCCATGGGTACGACCTGTGCATAGCCACCACCAGCAGCGCCACCCTTTATGCCAAATACAGGTCCCAGGCTGGGCTCACGCAAACAGAGCATGGTGCGTCTGCCGGTGCGATTCATGGCGTCCGCAAGGCCAACGCAGGTCGTGGTCTTGCCCTCTCCGGCGGGTGTTGGATTGATGGCAGTTACCAGCACGAGCTTGGCGCGATACGGGAGATTGCGCAGGGAATGGATGTCGACCTTTGCCTTGGTCTTGCCATAGTACTCCAGCTGCTCCTCCGCAAAGCCTGCCTTTGCGGCCACTTGGCCAATGGGAAGCAGCTGTGCCTCCTGTGCTATCTCGATATCCGTCTTCGCCATAACGCTTTCCTTTCTTTTGCGCATTGCGCGCATCGCACATGCGTATGGTAGGCCATCTTCCGCTCATATAATAGCGCTCGCTGCATGCCATGCCAAAATGCACAAACACGTGCTGCTATTCTGCCCTGTGCACGCCATTCTCGGTTGCCAGCAGCTCGACCTGCATGTCGTGCGGCTCTATAACGCCTAGCGTTCGCAGATCGCAAACAAGCTGCTCCTCTCTGCAGAGTCCGATCGTGGTGCCACCGAATCCCGACAGGAACACGTCGTAGTAACCTCCGCCATAGCCCAAGCGCATGCCCTGCAGGTCGAAGGCGATTCCTGGTACCAACGCCACCTTACGACCTCCTTCGGAGAGGTTCAACCTCGTCCTGCAGTCATCCTTGGGTTCCTCTATGCCAAACGCATTGCGCTCGAGACCGGCAAACGACAATATGCGATGCCAGGCTATGCGACGCTCTCCCACGACGCAGCGCGGAATCGCCACGATCTTACCCAGTTCCCACGCAGCCGCCACGATGGTTCGCGTATCGACCTCCGATCCAACACTAAGATAGGTGAGCACCACGTCGGACTCCTCGAATGCATCCGACCCCACCACGTGTTCGGCTATACGTCTGTCACCTTGTTCTCTTTTGGCTGCAGGACATGCGTCGCGCATGGCGCGAAACCTGGCTCTCACTTCCCGTTTCGCTTGCGATGAGCTTGTCATGCCACCCTCTCCTTCCTGCCCCTCGCATACGACAACACGGCAACGAGAATCTGCATGACTCCAACTTCGGCGAACGCAAACACGCCGCAGAGAACCCACGCCCGCATGGAGAGGTCGTAGATGTCAAAGAGCTTCCAGAAGAATCCACATCCCGCAATAAAACCAACTATGCATAGTGCGAGCACCATGATTCGGTATCGATTGGGCGGTCGAATGAGTCCAACCAGAATGAGGAAACCCACGACGGAGAGCAAGTACGTGCTCGCAGTCGCCACGTCGTTCTGGGAGATGTCAAACAGCCTTGCGAAGAGCATCATAACGGCAATGGCGACAAACGACGTAATTGCAGCAGGAAGCGACCGCAACAGAACCTCTAGCACAAACCGTCCCTCCTGCTTCTTCTCGTTGGGCTCGAAGGCTAGCAGGAATGCGGGAAGCCCGATGTTGAAGAAGGAGATCAAAGACACTTGGTTGGGGGTGAGCGGATAGGTGAACGAGCCGAAGATCGAGAAGAGGGCGAGCGCAAGCGAGAAGATGTTCTTGTAGAGGAACAACGTTGCTGACCGCGTGATGTTGTTGATGTCGCGCCGACCCTCGAAGACGATTTGTTGCATGTGCGAGAAGTTGTTGTCAAGAAGGACCACCTGGGCGGCCTGTCGTGCCGCATCGCTTCCGCTTCCCATGGCAATGGAGCAGTCGGCTTCCTTCATGGCGAGGATATCGTTGACACCGTCCCCAGTCATCGCCACTTGCAGACCCTCCAGTTTGAGGGCGTGCACGAGGTCCCTCTTCTGCTCGGGGCGCACACGTCCGAACACCGTGTACTCGCGCACGGCATTTCGCATGTCCGAAGCGTCTTTGAGTTCGGAGGCATCAACGTACTTTTCGGCTCCCGCGATGCCCGCTTGTTGGGCAACCTTCGAGACCGTGAGGGGATTGTCCCCCGAGATTACTTTAACCTCCACTCCCTGACGCTCGAAGGCCGCAAATGTGGACGAGGCATCTGGCCTCACCTCGTTTCTCAGCACCACGAACAGAATTGGACGGGTGTCCTCACCAACCACCTCTACCATCGCCAGAACGCGCATGCCTGCAGCCGCGCGCTCGTCCAATGCACTTTGGCATTCACCTCGTTCCCGTGGCGCAAGGACGAACTCCGGGGCACCTAGACGATAGGTCACGCCGCCTGTCGTAACCTGGGAGTACTTGAGCTGCGAGCTGAAAGGCGTCACCTCCGCGTCCGCAAGAGGTTCGGAATCACCCACGTAGGACCGCAAAGCCTCAATCGTCACATTGTTGTCGGTGACCGTCGCCACGTACGAAGCCAACAGCCCAAGCCCTTCTTCCGACACCCGTACGTCCCCATTTTTAGAGAACACCTCCTGCACCACCATGTCCCCGCTCGTTATGGTTCCGGTCTTGTCCACGCACAACACGTCGACGCGAGCCAGCGTCTCGATGCTGCGCATGTCGTGCAGCAGAACCGACTGCCTGGCAAGGCGCATGGCAGACAAGGCAAGCGCGATCGTCACCAACAGATAGAGCCCCTCGGGAATCATGCCAACCACGGCACCCACCATGGAGGTTACGGATGCGGAATAGCCTACGCCGCTCGCGTGCGCCTGCCACCACAGAAGGCCGCCCACCGGCAATATGAGAATGCCCGCGACAAGTATGATGCGATCTATGTCGGCAACCATCTCGGACTTCTTTTCCTTGACCTCCTTGGCACGCGCCGTGAGCATGGATGCGTATGATTCGGCTCCCACACGAGTTAGGCGTGCCTCCACCTGCCCCGCCACGACGAAGCTTCCAGATAAGAGCTCGCACCCTTGCGACTTCTCGACCTCATCTTGCTCACCGGTTAGCAGCGCCTCGTTGACGCCTGCCACACCGTCCACGACCACGGCATCGGCCGGCACCTGTTGGCCCGCCTCAAGGCGCACCAAGTCTCCAAGCACCAGATCGGATGCCGCCACGACCCTCTCCTCGTCATCGCGCAGGGCCACATAGTGCGATTCGTCGAGCAGAGCGAGCTCGTCGAGCACCTTCTTTGCCCGTAGCTGCTGAACGATGCCGATGATCATGTTGGCAACGACCACTGGTAAAAACGTAAGGTTCTTATATGAGCCCGCAGTGACGAGCAAAACAGCCAGAATCGCAAATATGGCATTGAAGTAGGTGAACACGTTGGATGCGACGATGGCGCTCACGCGTGTCCCCGACTTCGAGGGAACTACGTTGGCGTTGCCCGCCTTCGTTTGACGTACGACCTCATCTGTGGTGAGGCCTCGGCGTGTCTCCATTTCTTTCCTCACATCCCATGGGCGTACGCATTGCGACGCCAACGATTGGTCGCACGTCCTACTTCCGCTGCGCAAACGCACGGGAGACGTTTTGCCTGATTCCCCCATACGCTTGGCTCGGTCCCTTCGAACCCCGCCTTACCAACACGATCTGGATTCCCTCGAGCCGCCTCGCGTAGCCCGCCGAACCCGAGCGCGCGCCGTTTTTGGCCCAGCCCATCCAACCGAACCTCTGGCAGTGCACACGATAATATATGTCGTATCGATTTGCCAGCTCCCCCACAAGACGTATCTCGATTGCCTCCAAACGCAGTCTGCGTCCCGAAGTGCCTGCCATGGCCCCGTTGCTGCGCCATCCCTGCCATCCCAGCCGCTGCACATGCGTACGGTATTGGATGGTTCCGCTGCACGGGGCGTTGGTAAGCCTGATGTTGATTCCCTCGAGCCGTTTGGATTTGCCCGAGGTCCCACTCATCCTTCCGGCGGAAACATATTTCTGCCATCCATACGTCTGAACATGCGTCCTGTACAACAATGACAGCCCGCCCGCGCCGCGTGTCGCAAGGTTGCTACCCGCAACTACCTGAAAACCGATTCCCGACACCACGCCGCCTGCCGCCATGCTGCCGTTATAGCTCATGTTCTTTGCAACAAGGTTGGTGCCACTTCCCTCGAACGTGGCATTCCATCCGTTCAGCAACGAGACGCTTTGGTTGAAGGGAATCGAGACACGCCACGACGAGCAGGCTGCGCCTGTATTACGTATCGTAAGGTCATACTGGTAGCAGATCCTTCCGTCTCCATATTGCCATGAGTTGGTAAGCGCGACCGTGCATTGGAACTGACCCGAAGAGAAGCTCGCTCCCCCCGCACTGCCACCAGTCGGCACATCGCTCGTGCCATCTGGAAGCGTACCCTTCAGCGCCTTGAGCAGCCACACGCCCGACGTGGATAGGTCTCCCGACTTGAAGCCACTGGTGGCCTGGCACCCGCTCTTTAGGACTGAGGCAGATTCCGCCTTGTTGCACAGGCTCCACATGCACCAGCTTATCCCCCTGTTGTTCATGGCAGAAAGCCAAGCGTTCGCGGAGCTCTGGTCTATCGACCCGTTCCCGCTGGCGTCGCAGATGCCAAACTCGCTCACGAACACGGGCAAACCTGCATCGACGACACTCGTCATCCTGTTTCTGAGGTCGTCCCTGTGCGTGGCCGCATAGAAGTGCAGTGCATACAGCACATTGCCGCATGTCAGGGGCTTGGCAGCCGCCTTGTCAATCTCCTGCGACCATGTGGGCGTCCCCACGATTATCACGGCGTCCGGATCGTTGCCCCTGATCACCGGTATCACTTGGTTTGCATATCTGCAGATATCGTTCCAAGATGTCGAGCCGTTTGGCTCGTTGCAGATCTCGTACAGCACGTTGTTGCTACCCGAAAACGTCTTGGACATGTCGTTGAAGAAAGACTTGGCCTCGGTCACATGCGTGAGGGGATTGTTGTCCGAGAGAATGTGCCAGTCCACGATTGCATACAGGTCGTTGCTTGCCGCTAAACGCACCCCGTCTTTTACCAGATTGGCAAGCTTCGCCTTGTCACCACCGGTGCAATACCCACCATGCTCCGCCGTGTACATCGCCAGACGGACTACGTTGGCATTCCATTCCGAGCGCAGCTGTCTAAAGCAGGCGCCGTTAACATATGCGGGAAACCAAGCGAGTCCATGGGTGCTCACACCCCTCAACTGTATGGGCGTTCCGTCCTTGTCGACGAGCTTGCCACCCTGTACCCTCAGAGCTCCGGCCGACTTGGGCCCACGCACCGTAAGCGCCTGTGTTTCAATTGTGGTATCGTCATCATCAAACTCGGTCATTTGTTCGTGGTGATCTTGGAATGACGATATGGGCCCGTCGCTTTGCGAGGCCGCATCTTGGGGCACGACCTCGACTTCGACGTCCAGGTCGCAGAGGTTTTGGACCTCCACCTGCGTGTCGGAATGGCTGTCGACTTGACCTCCTTGCAGTTCGTCCTCAACGATCATGGATGCTGCTTCCGGGTCTTGCGTCTCCTGTGCCACGGCATGTCCTGCCCATGGCAACGCAATCGTCAACACCACGCAGAGCAGCGCGAACGCAAGCCGCCGTGTTGAGCGCACCATCTTCCTCCCAAACCCATCCAAGCGACACTGCGAGGGAGCGTGGTCCTCCTGCGTGTCTGCCATCTCACCTTCCGTTATTGTATCTCGCTCAACGTGCGCGCGGTGCGCACGATGGGTCCATTTGTGCCGGGCCGCACCTCCACGTCCCCAACGTCCTTGGTGCAGAGAAAGAGTGAGTCTGCATCCTCGAGTGCCTCGAGGCACTCCGTGGCCGGGTGCCCGTACCGGTTTCCTTGGCCCGCACTGGCAACCGAGACTTCTGGGTCGAGGATGCGTGCCTGCTCCTCGGTAACCGAGATGGCGGATCCGTGATGGCCCACCTTGAGGAAGTCTATGTCACCCACATCGCCCCTCCCCAACACTGACCCCGTCACGTCACGCTCCGCATCGCCTGTTAAGAGACCCTCCAGCACGCACGATTCGCGGCGATACGTCAGTGTCATTTCGATGGAGTCCGGATTCGTCGTACCCGAGACCTCGCCCATCGGCGAAACCATCCTTAGAGAAAAGCCGCCAACATGCAGTACGTCCCCATAGCCTATCTCCTCCACCGAGTTGTCGCTAACGGCGGTCATACCCTGTAGCAAATCCGCCGGTATGTTCTTGCACACGCCCTTGGCCACAAACAACCGGTCACACCTTATAGCACCCACCATGCTCGGAATGCCACCGTAGTGGTCGTCGTGAAGATGTGTAACCACGATGGCGTCCAACCGAAATACGCCGTTTCGTAAGAGCGCGTCGACGATTGCATCGTCTGGCCCCGTATCCACAAGAATTGCCTTCGTTCTGTCTTGGACGAGAATCGCATCTCCCTGTCCGACGTCCAAAACGCAGACTCGGGGACCCGCGCCAAGAAAAAGGCGAATTCCCACGAACGCGCAGGCGACAAGCATCGCAGCAAGGGTCGCAAGCGCCCTTTTGCGTGTGATCCTTGGCCAAAACACGAGTAGGAGCAACGCAACCACGACGAGGCCCATTGTCGCCTGGGACCCCCACCCCTCGGTGGAAACCGACGCATATGGCAGGCACGTCGTCGTTCTCATGATCCACAGCACCACCGTCGCCATCCAGTCGCACGCACTCAGACAGACGGTGCCCACCATGGGCAAACCGAGCAACGGAAGTGAGACAAGCCCCACATACATGAGCAGGGGAAACGGGACGCACAATGCGACGTTCGTCACAGTTCCCACCAAGGACGCCTTTCCATATGTCTCGGCAACGAGCGGCAGCGTGGAGCAGAACGCGACCACCGATGCGGCGAGTGCCTCACACACGGTCTTCTGCGCAGTACATACGCGACGATGCAGGCGTCCAGATAACCAACGCGGCAGCTTCATATCCCCCACGAGAACCTCAACGAACGTGGTTGCATAGGGGCAGAACATGCACAGGGAGCACACCGAGACTACCGATAGCAAAAAACCTAGCTGCCCGCAAACGGTCGGGTCGGTCAAGGCCATCAGCAAGGTGGTCGCGCTTGCGGAGGAGAGTCCGTGCGAGCGGCGTCCAAACAGATTGCCCGCACAAGCGATGAAGGCCATTAGCCAAGAGCGAACAGCCGAGACCGGCAAACCGCAAAATGCCACGAATCCCCCAGACGTTACCATGAGCAAAACCATTCCGAGGTACTTGCTCAGCCTCAGGCGATGAACTGCCCCCGCCATCAACGCGATGACCAGGGACAGATGACTTCCCGAAACGGCCAAAAGATGCGACGTGCCGGTCCGGGCGCACAGCTCATCCAGCTTCTTGCTGCGCATGTCGCGCTTCCATCCACAAAGACATCCTGCAAGCAAGGCTCGCTGCTCACTCTCCTGTGGTCTGATGGCCTCCAATGCCCTCGAACGCAATTGAAGCGGCATGCTCGCAAAACCGCTTGGCGAACGTTCGCAAACAATACGTGCCGCACGCACGCTGCCAACTATGCCCTGCATGCGAGCAGAGATTCCCCATTCGTCATCCCCGTTTCGCGCATACGTTCCCACGCAGGTCACGGTCGCGCCAAGGCCAAGCGGCTCGGTGGACGAAAGCCACACCGAGCCGAGAGATTGTCCCCCAATCGATACCCCGGCACGACAGCGATAGCCATGTTGGGTCTCGCGTGCGTCCGATTCCACCACAAAAGTCATTGATGAAACGGGCGTATGGGTGAGGCGACGTGCTCGCAACTCACTCAGATCGAGCACGTGCGATGCGTTGGCGCAGGCGATCAGCAGCGACGCGGACATCATGAGGAGTCCAGTCGGACGCGGCCTGTGCTTGCGCAGCAGACACCACGCTACGGGAAGCGTAAGCACCATCGCGAGAACCATGACCAGCTGGCACACATTGGATTCTGCCCAGCCAACCCCTTCGCGCAGTACCTCTCGTTGTGCGCATATCACGCAGATGGCAGCCAGTAGCGTCGTGGGGATATGCGGTCTGCGCACCTCCGACAATCGCCTATACACAGATCTTGTCCTTGATCTTTGCGAACTTCTTCTCACCGATGCCCGAGACGCGCATAAGGTCCTCGGGCGTGGCAAAGGGGCCCTGTTGGTCTCGATCCTCGATGATGGCAGCCGCAGTCGACTCGCCAATCCCGCTGAGCGTCTTGAGCTGCTCCGCATCCGCCGTGTTGATGTTTACCAATGATCCAGGTACGGGAGAATCCGCCCCACTCGATGTCGTGCCACCTTCGGCGTTGGAAGACCCACCCGCAACAACCGAGACGTCACCGGCGCCCTCCTCCTCCCCTTCTCTTGGAATATGAATCTTGGCGCCATCTACGACCTGTGCGGCCAGATTAATGGTATCGGTGTTCGCATCTTCACATAGCCCGCCGGCTCTCTCGACCGCGTCGATCACCCGCGGCGTGCTCGCTTGGAGCGTATACACGCCTGGCTCGCGCACGGCCCCGTCCACGTGCACCACCGTCATCTTTGTGGACGTCGTCACATCATCCGACTTGGATGCGAGCTGACCTTTTGAGGTGCCATCGTCACGCTCGCCCTCGACCTTCCTTTGCGATCCATCCCCTTCTTGTGGGACCTGAGGAGCTGACTCTGCCCTCTCCAGACTCAAGGCACCATTATCTCGTGTGGATAGCCAAAAACCTGTGGCAACCAGCACCATGATCGCCACACCCGCACACACCATGCCCGTGCGGGCCGTAATGCCATACCGTCGCAACGCCTTCCTTGCAAGCGTACCCATTTTTGCCGATTCCTGCGCCATAGCGACCACCCCCTTCTCGCATGTCATGATGGCATGCGAGAAGGGGGTGCTTTCCATTCAGAATCTGATGTTACGGCCAACGCTCACCAATTGCGCCGAAAGTTCCCCAAAACAAGCATCCGAGCAGATGGGAGACGTGTGCCAAGCGCAATCCTCACACACGCGTACGTGTAGATTGCATGTAATGCCAACGGATACCGTCGCTTACAAGTACGGCAACGCGCGGTTGCCAAGGTGCATCTACCGCTGCCACTCGGCGGGAGCAAGCTCCTTGTGACGGGCTCGCAGGCACTTGGGCGGCTTGTATGGCTTGCACTGTTCGAAGTCTACATATTCAATCTGGTCGACGAGCTGCTCGATCATCGAATCGTGGTCGAAGAGCTCCCATGCCTCCAATATCTGTTCGATGCGCGCATGCGTCTCGGGACGCCGTGGCATAAACAACGTGCAACAGTCCGGCGCGTCGAGCGAGCTGATCTCGTACGTGCCAAGGTCCTCCGCGCGACGCATGATCTCCTGCTTGTCGGAACCTATGAGCGGTCGAAGCACCGGAAGCGATACGCACTCGTTTACCACCGAGATGTTCTCGAGCGTTTGCGAGGCAACCTGTCCCAACGACTCTCCCGTAACGAGTGCCTTTGCATCCTCGACCTTGGCAATCCGCTCGGCAACGCTAAACATCACACGACGATACATGAGAACCCTCAGACCCTGTGGCACATCGAGCGATATCTGCCTCTGATGCTCGCCAAACGGAACCACATAGAGTCGACCCACAATGCCAGAGGGCGCCAACGCGTTGATGATGTCCTGACAGAGCCACTCGCTTTGGTCGGAGGTAACGGGCCTTCCGGAAAAGTGTATCGGCACGCATACCGCACCACGTCGACCGACCATCCAGGTGGCTACAGGAGAGTCGAACCCGCTCGAGAACAGCGAGACGACCTTGCCGGCAGACCCAACGGGAAGACCTCCCACACCAGGTCCCGAATCCACATACACATATACTGAGCCCTGCACCACATGCACGACGACCGTCATGTCGGGTCCATGCATGAGTACCCTCTTTTGGGGAAAGGCGCCACAAAGGACCCCGCCTACCAACCGGTTGAGTTCGAGCGTGTGGAGCGGATAGTCGGTCGAAGAACGCCGCGCGTGGACCTTGAAGGTCTGCCACGGCTCGGGTGCCTCGCCCAATGCGCGTACTGCCGCACCACAGTACTCGTCCTCGTCCAACGCGCACCTATAGGCAAGCGACACGCGTGCCACGCCAGGCACACGCGAGATGGCATGCGCCATCTTCTGCGACGCAAATCCGTCGTCGGACTCAACGAGGAGATGACCAGAAATACGGCATACGCGAGACGCACTCGTCCCGCGCAGCGCATGCGTTAGGTTTGCTATCAGTCGGTTCTCGAACGTCGCACGATTCTTGCCCTTGAGGCCAATCTCGTGGTAGTGGACGAGACAGACGCGCTCCGTCATCAGTTTTGCTGGACCCGGATGTTCGATCCGCGAATGGCTTCGTCGAACTCTTCGCGCACATAGCTCAGCACGCCGTCGTTGATCTCCTGCATGGCGGTGGAGACGGAGTCCTCACCCGAAACCACAGTCGTGATGTCATCGAAATCCTGAATCGCCGTCACACGCAGGTGCTGGCCACGCAGCATGTTGTTGATGTCGCAGGCGCGCTTTGAGGCAACGGAGCAGAGCAAAAACGGGTTCTGCTCGGTCTTTGAGAGCAGCGTGTCGATCTCGGGACTGGTAATGGACATACTTTTGCCTTTCTCTATTGAGACTCGTATTGCTCCAACGTTTGGGAAAGCCTCTTCACGGCCTCGTCGAGGTCGTCGTTGACTATGCGAACGTCGTACGTGTCCGCACAGGCAAGCTCCCGACGAGCGGTCTTGAGCCTGATGGCAATGGACTCGGCCGTCTCGGTCCCCCTACCTTCCAAACGACTCACGAGCACATCCCAGGAGGGGGGCTCTATAAAGATGCGCACGCAATCGGGATAGACCTCATGTACGTTGTTGCCACCTTGCATGTCTATCTCTAATAGTACGGACTCGCCACGCGACAGACAACCGTCCACCTCACTGCGAAGCGTACCATACCGGTGGTTGTGGACCTGTGCCCACTCCAAGAAGTCGCCACGGGCAATGCAATCTGAGAACTCCTCGTCTGTGAGGAAGTGATACGACACGCCGTCGACCTCACCAGGTCTTGGCTTGCGCGTCGTGGCAGAGACTGGCAGGCCAAGCGTGGGACGCTTGCTGCGCACATGCGCGACAAGCGTCCCCTTGCCTACGCCAGCAGGCCCAGAAACAACAAAGAGTCGAGGTCGGCGCGCCACTATTTCGAGAGGGTCTCGAGGAGCAGCTCGCGCTGACGGGCTCCGAGGCCCTTTACACGACGAGAGGGCGAAATGCCCAACTCTTCCATGACCTTGTTCGCCTTGGCCTTGCCATAGCCAGGCAGCGACTCGATAAGAGCGGAAACCTTCATGCGGTTTGCGATTGGGTCGTCGGAATCCAGAACCTCCTCGAGCGTGACCTTGCCGGACTTGATGTTGTCGCGAAGTTCGGCGCGGGCATGACGCGCGGCTGCAGCCTTCTCGAGCGCGGCCTTGCGCTGCTCGTCGGTAAGCTGAGGTAATGGCATAGTTCCTCCAAACACAGTTGAACGATAGTGCGCGCACTTCCGAGGAACCCTCAATGGGCTCTTACTGCAAAAGTGCATAGACATAGTGGGGCATCAGCTGCTATTTTACAACCATTAAGCACCCTGTTACCAGCAATCACACACTCTTCCTTCACATTCGCCAGGAAATGTTTGATGGATTAAGAGCGATCGCGGGCATATTCCACACGCTCCGCGCTAGGCCATCAGCTCTGCGACGATGTCCTCAAATGCCTGCACGGGATCGGCGGCCTTCGTGATGGGTCGGCCCACGACCAGTTTTGATGCCCCCGCAGCGATGGCCGCCGCGGGAGTGGAGACCCGTCGCTGATCACCGAGGTCGGCTCCTGCAGGACGAATTCCAGGTGTCACGATGATGGCATCCTCGCCCAGCAGCGCACGCATGGACGCGGCCTCCTGGGGTGAGCACACGAGTCCGTCGGATCCAGCGCCAACTGCCAACGTCGCGAGCCGCGACACCTCGTCGGCAACGGAACTGGCGACGCCAATCGACTCGAGCGCCTCCTGATCCATGCTCGTGAGCACCGATATTGCGATGAGCTGCGTTCTGGAACCGCCACGCCTCTCGCTGCTCGCCGCGCGTTCAACGCCCGCGCGTGCACCCGCGATCATGGCTGCTCCGCCAAGGCCATGGATGGACAGGATGTCGGCACCTACCAAAGACGCCGCCTCGGCGGCTCCCTCGATCTGGAAGGGAATGTCATGCAGCTTGAGGTCCAAAAAGACCTTGTATCCCATAGCACGCATCTTGTCCACGATCGAAGGACCGCAGGCATAGTAGAGCGTCATGCCCACCTTTACCCACACGGCCTTTCCCGAAAGACGCTCGCATAGTTCCAGGGCCTCTTGCTCGCCCATGTCCAGGGCAATGATGACGGCATCGCGTGCCTGCTGCTCTGTTAGCATTCGAAAGCTCCAATCAGTTCCGTGATCGATTTGACGCCCTGCTCGGACGCCCATTCCCCGAGTTCTTCCACCACACGGCTTGCGGCCATGGGGTCTGTGAGATTTGCCGTGCCCACCGACACCGCGGTCGCACCGGCAAGAATCATCTCGGCCGCGTCGACGCCCGAGGTTATGCCACCGATCCCGCATATGGGGACCGAAACCGCCTGTGCGCACTCCCATACCATGCGCACCGCAATGGCATGTATCGCAGGGCCGGAGACACCGGCAGTGGGTCGGGCAACCTTGCTCCTTCGCGTTCGTACGTCTATCGCCATCCCCGGTATCGTGTTTATGAGCGAAAGGGCATCGGCCCCTTCCGCCTCCAGCGCACGACCAATCTCCGCGACGTCATGTGGCGCCATCTTCACAACCAGCGGCCGATCCGTGAGTGGCCTCACGGCACGCATGACCGCTGCGGCATCCGCCGGGGTTCCGCCCATTGCGGCACCACCCTTGGCGATGTTGGGACAGCTGATGTTTATCTCGAAACCCGATGCAAATGGAGCAAGCTCGTCGAAGAGCTCCAAGGCCATGCGGTACTCGTCTATCGAATGTCCAGCGACCTGGCAGATCACCGCACACCCACGGGCGCGCAGGCTCTGCAAGTAGTCACCATACGTCTTTACGAACATATGAACGCCAGGGTTTTGCAATCCCACGGAGTTCATCATCGACGAGGGCAGCTCGGCAAGACGCGGTGCGGCATTTCCCGGCCATGGCTCCGCGGCAACTCCCTTGCAGGTGATGGCACCAAGCGTGGTCCCCACATCATAGAACCCCTCGAACTGCAGCCCGTTGCCAAAGGTGCCCGAAGCCGTGTTCACGGGATTGCGCATGGAGATGCCACCCAAGTCGACGGTCATGTTCGGTTTGCCTACCATTGGACCCTCCTCGCATCGAACACCGGACCATCGGTGCAGCAGAGCGCATTGCTGCCATCGACCATCAATACGTTGCAGCAGCTGCAGGCGCCAAACCCACAGCCCATCATGCGCTCGAGCGACGCCTGGCAGGCAATGTCGCGCGCGAGGGAGAGCTTTGCCACACCCGCCATCATCATGTTGGGACCACAGGTGTACACCTGCGCATAGGGATGCTCGGCGAGCATGTCCTCCATTGCCTGCGTCACGAACCCACGCATCCCGAGCGAACCGTCATCGGTCGTAACGATGACGTTTCTCGCACAGTCGCACTTGTGGTGCAATGGCATGGAGCGTAGCTCATCGATGTAGTCCATGCAATGGCGTCCAGCGGTCTGGGCACCCACGATTGCGTCGAAACCCACTCCCGCATCGCACAGAAGACCCGCACAGGCAACGATGGGAGGCAGTCCCACACCACCCGCGACCAAAAGCGCGCGGCCGCCTTCTTGTGGCAGCTTCCAACCATTGCCACATGGGCCGACCATAGTGGAGCGATCTGAGGGGCGCATTCGTGCCAGACGCGCAGTGCCCTCGCCAACGATGGCATACACGATCTCCAGCGTCTGCTCTCTGGCGTCCGCATGCGCGAACGAAAGAGGAATCCTCAGTATGTGCGACCCATCGTTGGGCACCTCCACCTGCACGAACTGCCCAGGCTCCAAGCGCCTTGCGAGCGGCGTGTTGCAGCGGAGCCTCCACAGACCATCCGCTATCCGCTCGTTGTCGAGCACCACGAACTCACTCAGGGTCGTCTTTGGCACAGCCACGCTCACGGAGCCATCACCTCACCATCGACGAGCACACGCTTTCCGTCCACGAAGACATCCGAGGCGCATCCCTTGAGCGTAAGACCCATGAACGCCGAGTTCTTGGACTTGCTCTGCAGGTAATCGGGAGTGACATGCACCACGCGCGTGGGGTCTATGAGCGTCAGGTCCGCCGCCGAGCCTTCGGCTATGCGTACGGGCTCGAGGCGCAGGATGCGGCGGGGGTTGATGGCCATAAGCTCCACCAGACGTCCCCAGCTCATCCTCTCGGGAATGACGAAGTTGGCGAGCATGAGCGGGAGCGAGGTCTCCAGACCCACGCAGCCAAAGTAGGCAATCTCCCACTCGCAATCCTTCTCGTGTGCCGCATGCGGCGCATGGTCGGTCACGATGCAGTCGATGGTGCCATCCAGCACCCCCTCGCGCATGGCGGCGGCATCGGCAGAGGTTCGCAGCGGGGGATTCATCTTGAGGTTGGTGTCGTACGCGTCCGAAATGTCATCCTCGCACAGGAACAGGTGGTGAGGAGTGACCTCGCATGTTACCGCCAGACCCTCCTGCTTTGCGCGCCGCACGTACTCCAAGCCCTTTGCCGTGGAGATGTGGCACACGTGAAAATCGCAACCCGTGAGTCGCGCGAGCTCGATGTCGCGCAGAATCTCGAGCTCCTCTCCCAACGCCGGCCAGCCAAACATGCCCAGTCGCGTGCTCGCCCTTCCCTCGTTGATAACTCCGTTCGTGGTGAGGCTCTCCACCTCGCAGTGCGCGCACACCACCTTGTCGAACTGGCTCACGTACTCCATGCAGGTACGCATCATACCTGCACTCTGGACGCCGTGACCGTCATCCGAGAAGGCGCTGGCCCCCTCCACCACCATGTCACCTATCTCGGCAAGGGCTTCCCCCTTCTGTTCCACCGTGAGCGCTCCCATCGGTCTCACATGGCACAGCCCGACGGCCTTTGCCTGGTCGACCTGATAGCGAATCTCGGCACCGGAGTCTGTCACCGGCGACGTGTTGGGCATGGTGGCAACATCGGTAAAGCCCCCATGCACGGCCGCACGCGATCCCGTCGCAATGGTCTCCTTGTACTCGAAGCCAGGATCGCGAAAATGCACGTGCATGTCCACAAGACCCGGAACAAGGTATTTTCCGGCACCGTCCACCACCTCGGCGCCCTCCGCATCGAGACTCGCTCCCACCTTGACGATGTGGCCGTCCTTTATCAGGACGTCGCACACCCCGTCGACTCCTACCTGGGGGTCGACTACATGTGCACCGCTAATCAGATATGCCATCGTTTTCTCCTCCCAGCAACAGATACATCTCGGCCATGCGTGTGGCCACGCCAGCGGTCACCTGATCGAGAATGCGCGAGCGCGCGCAGTCGGCAACCTCGGTGTTTATCTCCATGCCACGGTTCATGGGACCCGGGTGACATATGATCGTCTTTTCCTTCATCATCTTCTCGCGTCGCACGTCAAGGCCATAGAGTCGGTTGTACTCCCTCTTGCTCGGAATCGCGGCTCCCTCCATGCGCTCAAGCTGTACGCGCAGCATGTACACCACGTCCATGTCGGGCAGGATGGAATCCAAATCCGACGTCTGGGGACAGCCGTAGTACGTGGGGTCGTCAACCAGGAACGTGGGAGGGCCGACCAGCGTGACGTTCGCCCCCATGGTGGTGAGTGCGGGTGCCAAGGAGCCACATACCCTGCTATGTGCCAAGTCACCCACAATGGCGACGTTGAGGCCGTCAAGGTGACCAAAGTGCTCGCGAATGGTGTACAGGTCGAGCATGGCCTGCGTGGGATGCTGATGCTTGCCGTCGCCGGCGTTTATCACAATTGCGTCGGTGTTCTCGGTAACCTTCTTGGGCGTGCCCGCGAGCCGCGCCCTCACCACGAACATGTCCACGTTCATGGCGTCTATCGTCTGGATGGTATCTGCCAAGCTCTCGCCCTTTACCACCGAACTCGTGGATCCACCCATGTTAAGCGTGTCGGCGGAGAGTCGCTTCTCAGCGAGCTCGAACGAGCTGCGCGTGCGCGTCGATGGCTCGAGGAAGAGGTTGACGATGGTCCGGCCGCGAAGAGCAGGTACCTTCTTGATCCCCCTGCGTGCGTTTATCTCGGCAAACGACCGGGCGGTATCAAGAATCTGCGTGATGTCATCGGCCGTGAGGCTCGTGGTATCGAGCAGGTGCCTTACCGAAAGCATGCTGTTATCCTCCCCTACTCGTCCCGGTTCCAAATGGTCACGGAGTTCTCTCCGTCCATTTCCTTTATGTGCACGCGTACGGCCTCGTTTCTCGAGGATGGCACGTTCTTGCCCACGTAGTCTGCGCGGATGGGCAGCTCTCTGTGCCCGCGGTCGATCATCACGGCGAGCTGAACGGTGCGGGGCCGCCCCAAGTCCATAAGCGCATCGAGCGCCGAGCGCACGGTACGACCCGTGTAGAGCACGTCGTCAACCAACACGATGTCGCGGCGGCTTATGTCGAAGGGAATGTTGGTCGCATGGAGCACGGGCGCGATCGAACGCGAGATGTCGTCCCTATAAAAGCTGATGTCGAGCTTGCCCACGGGCGGGCACTGGCCCTCGATCTCGCCAATCTGCTTGCTCAGTATTTCCGCCAGGGGAACTCCCCTGCTCACGATGCCCACAACACAAAGGTTCTCTGCGCCCTCGTTTCGCTCGAGTATCTCATGCGCGATACGCATGACGGCACGACGCATGGCATCCCCATCCATTATGGTGGCCTTGGGCCCAAACTGTTCCATGTGGCTCCTCCCAACAAAAAAGACACCTGCGCATGGCACAGGTGTCGAAAGCATTAATCACAATCCTTGCCGGCATCCCGTACCGCGCTTAAAGGCAAGAATCATTGTAACAGAAGAAGCCTATCTCGCTCCGTCGTGACCCTCACGACACGTAGTCGGCGCTTCGCTTGTCCTGACGGTCTCTCCGCTCGAGGTAGACCCCGGTCCTCACCAAGGCAAAACCCATGCCGTTCGTGGCAATGGAATACCCAAACTCCGAGAACAGCGCCTTGGCATAGCCCATGCCAGAGATTGCGGGAACCTCGCGACGCGGGAGTTCGAAAGCCAACCTTCGCAACTGGGGCGACACATTCTCCAACGCGAGGATGTCGTCTGGCCGCATGCGCGAAAACACAGACTCGAGCATCCCGTGCAGCTCTTCGTCATCCAGAGCCCCCCGACCAATCGCTTCGCCCGCATACCTAAAACCGATTACGGTGAGCGCGCGACGTATGCCATCGTCCTCGGGGCACAAACGATCGACCACGTCCGCCATGTCGTGCCACCGTTTCAGGGAGAGCTTGAGCACGCGCGTGGCAGATGAGGAGCCCGGGAGGTCCTCCCTATAGCAGTAGTATGGCCTGTCGAGATATACGATGGATTGCGCCTGGCACATGGTCTCGAACAGGAACGGGTTGTCCACCCAACCGGCGCCGGGCACCTCGCGCATGCGTATGCCTCGCTCACGCAGGAACGCCGCCTTGTACAGGGCCGACCAGATGGACGGATGGTGCTGAACGAGCCTGGGGCACTCCGAGAGCGTGAACGGCTGATGATCCACCTCGATGCGGTGGTAGTACGAGCAGTGCAGGAGCCGTTCGCGAGACGTGGTGGGCATCCACACGCGCCAATAGGGAGTCTTTACGATGTCGGGCAGCGCCCCCTTCTCAAAGCTGAGGGCATACTCGAACAGGTCGTCGTACATATGGGGCAGCACCCAGTCATCAGGCTCGAGTATGGCAACGTATGTGCCCCGTACCTCGTCGAACCCCCGGTTGACGGTGGCGCCATAGCCCTGATTCTGCTTGTCGATTATGCGAATGCGGGAATCTCGCTGGGCATGTTCGCGCATGATGCTCAGCGAGTCGTCTGTCGATCCGTCGTTGAGCACTATGATCTCGATGCCGTGGCGGCTGTTCTGCTCTGCAGACGTGAGCGCCTGATCCAAGAAGCGCTCGGTGTTATAGCACGGGATTACGACCGAGACATCAATCCGTTCGCCCATGATTATGCCCCCAGATTCCGGTATGCCGCGCACACATCGTCGGTTGGACCAAGCATGCGTTGCTTGCCCTTCTCGATCCAGCACACACGGTCGCACATGCGCTCCACCAAATCCATGGAATGACTCACCAGAAGTACCGTCACGTTTCCAGACCCAATGAGTTCCTGGATGCGCCGCTCGCACTTTTGCTGGAACAAGAAGTCGCCCACCGAGAGGGTCTCGTCCACAATGAGGATATCGGGCTCGGCAGCCGTTGCGATCGCAAAGGCGATGCGTGCCACCATTCCAGACGAGTAGTTCTTGAGCGGAAGGTCAAGGAAGTCCTGCAACTCGGCAAACTCCACGATGTCATTGAAGTGCCTGTCGATAAATTCCTTGCGATACCCCAGCAACGCACCATTGAGGTAGATGTTCTCCTTTGCGGTGAGGTCGATGTCAAAGCCAGCGCCCAGCTCGATGAGCGGCGCGATCGATCCGACCACCGTACACGTGCCCTCACTCGCCTCGAGCACACCTGCGATTATCTTGAGCATGGTGGATTTGCCGGACCCGTTGGTACCGACCAATCCAAACGCCTCCCCCTTGCGCACCGTAAACGAAATGTGGTCCAACGCGCGAAACGGCTTGAAGGTGAGCTCGCGCCTTGCGGCGGCGATAAAGTACTCCTTGAGCGAGTTGTACTGCTCGGAGGCCATGTTGAAGATCATGGACACGTCGTCTACTTTGATCACCGTCTCAACGGACTCGTCGGGTATTTCTGGACGGGTGAAGTCGTCCTCGATCACATCGCCGATGTTGGCCCACAAACCCACCGTCTGCGTATAGCCGGTCTCGTCGTCAACGTCGGCGCTCAGGTAGAAGCGTCCGTCATGGGGAGGGATAAAGGAGAAGGTGGAAAACACCTGCCTTCTGGTGTCTCCGGATGCGGTGCCATATCGACTCTTCCACTTGTACACGTAGTGGGGTTTTCCGGGAAAGTCACCCTTGATCTCGATGCAGAGGTCTACGTACCCGTCCTCCTCCAAGGGCTCGTAGTTGAGACTCGCAATTGGGGTCCAAACGTGTCGTTCTTCGTCCTGCGGGTTTGCCATATTCCTCAGCCCCTATATAAACAGAATGAATTTGTGCTCTGTCTTGCGGAACACGAACAGGCCCACAACAAGCATGATTACGCCACACACAAGGCAGGCGACGTTCAGTTCGAGTGAGGGCAGCCTTTGGTAGAGCAAGAGCTCGCGAATGTAGCTCACAAAATGGTACATGGGGTTAAAACGCTCTACCGCCATCATCCAGTCGGGCAAGATCTCGGCGGGATAGAACAAAGGCGTCGCATAGGTCCATGCGGTAAGGATTACCGACCACATGTGCATCACGTCCCGAAAGAACACCGACACCGCCGATAGCAGCATGGAAAGGCCCACGCAAAACATTCCCAGATACACGAGGAACAGCGGCAGCAGCAACGCCGTCCATGTGGGATGGACACCGACCACAAGCATTACTATGAGCACCGCGATGAGTGAGATGGAGAAGTTCACGACAGCAAAGAGAACCTTCTCCACGGGAAACAGCCAACGACGAATGCGCACCTTCTTGAGAAGTGACGCGGCACCCAGAATCGACCCCATGCCTTGGCTCGTGGAATCGGACATAAGCGAGAAGGTGACGTTTCCAAGGATTATGTACAGGGGATAGCTGGGTATGTTGTCGGCGGAAAAGCGCATGAACATCGAGAAGACCGCAGCCATGACCATCATCATGAACAAAGGATTGAGCACGCTCCACGCCACACCGAGGAAGCTCCTACGATACTTGAGCTTGAAGTCACGTACCACCAGCTGCCGCAGAATGAAGATCGATTTGTCGCGATCGGAACTCCACGCATCGCGTGCATCATTGGGTACGAGTTGCGTTTCCTCTTCCAATATGCCTCCAAAGAGCGTCAGATATGAAACAACCCACCGTTAGGTGGGTTGAAGAATTCTGGCTCCCCGGGCTGGATTCGAACCAGCGACACATGGATTAACAGTCCACTGCGCTACCACTGCGCCACCGGGGAATAGGTGCCTCAGCACGCGAATTACTATACACGAGCGCACAGGCGAGTGCAAGCACAATTTTTGAAAATGTCCGACCGAATGAGTCGGCAGGCCCCTTGTTTTACAAGCCCTTGCGGAACCCTCGTCATGAGACCAGCCCTTCGGCGGCGTTCACCGAAGGGCTGATCACAAACCGTATTACCATTTTGCGGAGGTCAGTCTTCCATATAGTCCTTGAGCTTTCCAGACCTGCTGGGATGACGCAGCTTGACGAGCGTCTTGCTCTCTATCTGGCGGATGCGCTCGCGCGTGACGCCGAACTCGCGGCCGACCTCCTCGAGTGTGCGCGGGTGGCCGTCCTCCAGGCCGAAGCGGAACTTGATGACCTTGCGCTCACGGTCGGCGAGGCCGTCGAGCACCTGCTCGAGCTGCTCGCGAAGCATCGAGTCGCTTGCCGCCTCTGGCGGAGCGACGGCGGTGGAGTCCTCGATGAAGTCTCCGAGCTGGGAGTCCTCCTCCTCGCCGATGGGGGTCTCCAGGCTCACGGGCTCCTGTGATATCTTCTGGATTTCGCGCACGCGCTCGGCCGTCATGCCCATCTCCGCGCCGATCTCGTCGGGGGTGGGGTCGCGGCCCAGGTCCTGCAGGAGCTGGCGCTGCACGCGCACGAGCTTGTTGATGGTCTCGACCATGTGCACCGGGATGCGGATGGTGCGGGCCTGGTCGGCGATGGCGCGCGTGATCGCCTGGCGGATCCACCATGTGGCATAGGTGGAAAACTTGAAGCCCTTGGTGTAGTCGAACTTCTCCACCGCGCGGATCAGGCCGAGGTTGCCCTCCTGGATGAGGTCCAGGAACAGCATGCCGCGGCCCACGTAGCGCTTGGCGATCGAGACCACCAGGCGCAGGTTGGCGGATATGAGCGCCTGCTTGGCCTCTAGGCCAACCTGCTCCACGCGCATGAGGCGGCGCATCTCGCGGCGGTCGAGCTCCACCTCGCCCGTCTCGGCTGCCTCGAGCCTGTTTGCCGCCTCGGTGCCGGCCTCGATCTTCATCGCGAGGTCGACCTCCTCTGCGGCGGTGAGCAGGTCCACCTTGCCGATCTCCTTGAGGTACATGCGCACGGGGTCGCCGGTGAGCATGATGGTGGTGGCGTCGACCCTGCGGGCGCGCGACCGACTGGACCGCTTCTTCGTCTTTGGGCGCGGCGTGGCGCGTAACGCCTCGTTGACCGCCTTGGCCTCCTTGGCTACTTCGGAGTCCTCTTCGCCGTCATCCTCACCCAACGGACTGATATCGTCATCGAAGTCGGAGTCATCCGTGTCGAAATCCGTATCCAGGGCTTCCGACACCGAGCTGTCACCGGCGGTCGTAATGTCAATCCCTCGTTCGCGTACAGCATCATATAGGTCCGAGAGCTCATCACTGTCGATGTCGATGTCTTTGATCGCAACTTGGATA
This sequence comes from uncultured Coriobacteriaceae bacterium, assembly GCA_902793195.1. GTDB lineage: Bacteria > Actinomycetota > Coriobacteriia > Coriobacteriales > Atopobiaceae > RUG440. The sequence goes on from CADBCS010000003.1 coordinate 37,093, forward strand.
TCGTCCTCGGTAACGATGCCTCCTCCGGACTCGGCCTTAGCGCTCAAAACGCCAACGACCTTCGCAAGCTCCTCGGTAAGCACGACATTTTCCTTTGACTTATTTGCTGCCACAGGCTTCCTTTCGACGCATAACCCATAGGATTCTACCCGAATTGATTACGCTTTAGTCCCAGAAACACGCCGCGAAAGCAGATTTGACCTTTGCTGCAGATTTGTCGCCTGTGCAAACAACACGCCACTGTCATCGGCACCTTCTCGCATGCGCGCCCGCAGCTCACGTATCTGACGTCTGGTCGAATACAGCTCCACCACATCGAGTACGAAGGCGGCCTTCTCCTCACCGTCCAAGCTCTCTGCCGATGCGACCTGTCCGGAGGCCAGTATGCGTGGTGCCTCTTCCACCACGGACTGCGCCGCGCGAACGAGCTGCTCGGACGTTGCGTCGTCGGGGGTGGCTAGCATGGCCCACGCCATTGCCTCATGGCGTTCGTCCGCCCAGTGAAACGTTGCAATTCTCTCGGCGTGTCCCCTCACGAGGGCTGGCTCGGCCGCAAGCAACGACAAGAGCTCGCGCTCCGCGCGAATCTGCATCCGTTCGTCGGCCGTCACGACCGGCGCCGCAGTCTGCCGGACAGGCGCGTATCCATCCTGCGCCTCAACGGGAAGATATCCGTCGGGGGGCGCGCTCTGCTCGTTTGGACCCATATCCCAATACTGACCCTGCGATTGCTGAGCATACGGCTGCCGAGACGTTCGCGCGTCGTCGGTCGTACGTGGCTTCTTGCGGATGGCCTGCTTCACGTCGTCCACCGCAAACCCCAACCTGTCGGCCACGTCCCTGGCATACGCATCGAACGCATACGAGTCACGCAGCGGTGCCAACACCGTTGCCAGGTCGTCCAACACGGAGGCCCTCAAACCCACTGGCGAGCTCGGACCGACCTGCGCGAGTCGATTCTCTATAACGAAGCTCATGAGCGGCCGGGCCTTCGCAAGCACTTCCTCCATCTCGGACGGACGATGAGCCGCAAGGAACTCTGCTGGATCGAGGCCATCTGGGAGGACGACGCAACGCAAGTCCGCCTCGGACTTGTCCAGGTATTGTATTGCCCGGTCAGCAGCACGCTGTCCGGCCGCATCGCCGTCGAACATGCAGATGATGCGACGGGCAAAGCGGGCAAGGAGCCGCACGTGATCGAGCGAGAAGGACGTTCCCAACGCGGCAACCGCAATGGGAAACCCTGCCTCGTGCATCGCGATCACGTCGGTATATCCCTCGCACACGATTGCCTCACCACGCGCCGCGATGTGTTCCTTGGCCTTGTCGAACCCAAAGAGCTGCTTTCCCTTGTGGAATATGGGCGTCTCCTTGGTGTTGAGATATTTGGGTTTGGCGTCGTTGAGCACACGACCGCCAAACGCGATGGTGTGGCCTTGCTCGTCCTTGATGGGAAACATGACGCGGTCGTAGAACCGATCGGCCAACCGATCGTTGCGATTTACGGCAAGGTCGGCTGCGAGCATCTCTTCCGACGTATAGCCCAACGAGGCAAGCTGCGCAACCAGCATCCCATGTCCTGGCGCATATCCCAAGCCCCACTTGCGACACACCGACGAATTATACCCACGTGCCGAGAGATAGGCCCGCCCCTCTGCGGGACCACGGCCCCTACCACGGTTGAGCAACGTCGCGTAGTACTTCTCGGCTGCTTCCACACACTCCTTGAGTCTGTTGCGCTTGGGGCCTCGTTGCGTTCCACGCTCCTCCACGAGCTCTATGCCGGTGCGATCGGCCAGATAACGGATGGCATCGGGAAACTCCAAGTTCTCGCGCTTCATTACATAGTCGAATACGTCTCCGCCCAAGCCACAGCCAAAGCACTTCCACAGCCCGGTTGAAGGGTTAATGTGGAACGAGGGGGACTTCTCGTGATGGAATGGACAGCAACCCCACCAATCGGCACCACGACGCCTGAGCTCGACCGTCTCGCTCACCAACTGCAAAAAGTCGGTCGCTTGGCGAACCCGTTCCTTATCCTCGTCGGTAATCATCGGGCCACCTCCATTGCGCCTGTGCCAAGGTGCTCGCGCACCCAGGATACGTTGCCCATCACCGTGTTCTTGAGTTCCTCTATGCTATCAAAGCAACGAGATGCACGAAGCCATGCGACAAACGACACGGCAACATCTGCCCCGTACAGGTCACCCTCGAAGCCCACGAGGTTCGCCTCGAGGAAGGCTACATCATCATCTGTAAACGTTGGCGGCTTGCCAACGTTTACGGCAGCTGGCCATGCCTGGTCATCGCATGTGACGTAGCAGGCATAGACTCCCTGCGAGGGCAGTCGGTCGCAGGGATCGCACAACACGTTTGCGGTGGGAAATCCGAACCCCGTACCCTCACCCCTACCATGAACAACGCGGCCACGGACGTAATGGCAGCGACCCAACAGCTCGTTGGCCTCATTGAGCCTCCCCCGAGCGAGGCACGTTCGTATGCGCGTCGCAGACACCGCCGAACCCGCCATGCACTCCAATGGGTGGACGACCACGTCAAAACCATAACGTGCTCCCACGAGGTGCATGTGTTCGGGAGACCCTGCGCCACCCATGCCATACCTAAAGTTGACGCCGATGTGAACGGATGCAACCTGGACCATTTTCAACAGGTGATCGATCACGAACGCATCGGGTGACAGAGCGCCAAACTCGGGCGTAAAGTGGTATGCGAGTACGATATCCACACCCAGGGACAGGAGCCCCTCCACACGATCACGGAAAGGCAGAAGCCGCTGGCCCAGCTCGCCATCCGCGCCAAGAACCTCACTGGGGTCGGGGTCGAAGGTGACGATCACGCACATACGACGCTCGCGACGCGCATGAGCAACCGCGTCTTCGACGAGACGTCGATGACCCATATGGATGCCATCGAACACACCGCAGGCAACAACGCACGCCTGACGGCTGACCAGCACGTCTTCTAGGGACTGGGCATCTGCGGCAAACGCCGTTCCGTCGACAAAGCCCTTGGAAACCACGGTCGCATGGGCAAAGGGAGCCCAGTGCAGATTGCTCATCGCCGGACCCCGCTGATGCCCTGCGGGAAGTTAGCCATCGGCTGCAGCCCATCGCCACGTCGCTTCCATACGCCCCATAGCAGATCGTCGCCAACGAGCGTCACCGCTGACCCCTCCACGACATCGAGGCCACCAAGTGGTATGCGCGATCCATTGCACACACGCTTTCGCTCGCGAGGTGTAAGCTCTCGCACCGGGTGTCCCAAGGCATGCACAGGGTCTATCGCAAGTGCCTTTGCTCCGTCTGCCCCTGCGCGCTCCACCTCGTCAAGTGACACGCAGTCCCTTAGGGAGACGATTCCCGACATAGTCCTGCACAGGCGCAGCAAGTGTGCCGCGCAGTTTGCCATGCGCCCTAGGTCTCGTGCCACAGACCGGATGTAGGTGCCCTTCGATACGCGAAAGGCGCAATTCCACAGGACCCCCTGCCCGTCACACTCAATCGACAGTAGGTCAGCGTCAAAAATAGTGATGTCACGCGCGGGAAGGTCGACCTTCTCGCCCGATCGCGCACGCGCATATGCGCGCTTCCCATCAACAGATATGGCGGAGTACGCTGGGGGAACCTGCTGCTGCCGACCACGCATCCCATTGAGCAGACGTCGGGCGTATGTCTCCTCCTTGAGCGCATCGTCTAAGGGAGCGGTACGAACCACCTCGCCCTCGGCATCGTCGGTGCTCGTCTCGGCCCCAAACGCAATCGTGGCCACATAGGACTTCTCGTCGGTCGTGAGCAGTCCCATAAGACGCGTTCCCTGTCCAACACCAACCAGCAGAACGCCGGTGGCGGCAGGGTCGAGCGTACCCGCATGTCCCACTCGACGCTCCCCGAGATAACGTCGCACGCGGTTTACAACATCATGACTCGTCATGCCCGCGGGCTTGTCTATGGCAATCAGCATGTTGAGGCCACTTGTACCCCGTTTCACTGGATGCCCTCCGTGTCGCCGTTTTCGTCCTCGTGCAGAATCGCGCGCAACGCAGGCAATACCGACACCAATGCCTCGTCGACGCTTCCTTCAAAGGTGAATCCGGCCGCAGCCTTGTGGCCTCCCCCGCCCAAACTGCATGCGACGCTCGACACGTCCACCGGCCCCTTCGACCGGAGGTTTCCGCGCACCTTTCCACCAGGAACCGCCTTGAGAAACAGCGCGACCTCGGATCCCTCGACACTTCTCACGGCGTCAATGAGCCCGTCGCACTCGTCAAGATTGGCGCCCGTGCGATCGAAGTCGCTTTGCGTCGCATAGCTGTAGGCAATTCGCCCATGTTCGAACGTTGTGATCCGGCCCAGCACCAACGACTTGAGGTGCAAAAACGCGAGTCCGAAGCTCTCGTACACGTTGAGGGATATCTCCGAGGGCGAGGCGCCGTGATCCACCAGCAGGCTTGCCACCTGGAATGCTTCCCCGTTTGCGTTTTGGTACTGGAAGCGTCCGGTGTCGGTAACGATGGCACACATGAGGTTTTGGGACATGGTGGGCGTGAGTTCGGCGCCAAGGTACAGCGCAAACTCTGCCGCTATCACGCCAACCGCGGCAGCCTCGGTCCTCACGACCTTGGCGTCGCCAAACCCCTCGGCGGGTGGATGGTGGTCAATAACGACCACCTTGCCCGCGCGCTCGCATATGGTCCTCGCCTTGTTGAGGCGTCGAGGATCCGAGAGGTCCAGGGCAACAAACACGTCGGGATCCTTGTCATATGTGCTTGGTTGCATCAGACGGTCGAATCCCGGCAGGAAGGAATATATGTGTGGTGCCGGCTGCTCGTCGGCCAAGAGTGCGGAAACCTCGGCGTCGGGCCAAAGTGTCTCTACCAGCTCGACCATCGCTAGCTGAGAGCCCAGCGCATCGCCATCTGGTGAGGTATGCGCGCAGATGGCTATGGTCCTCGCGGAGGCGAGGGTTCGGGCGATGAGCTCGAACCCCGCCTTTTGGCACTCCCGCTCCTTTGGGTCCAAGGGACCCAGTTCGGTGCTACTCATCCTCACCAGCCTCGGCATCATCCTGCGAGATGGGGTACCCAAACTCGTCCTTCTCCACCGAGAGGGTCGGTGGTACGTCTTCGAGGGCCATGGCGATGCGCTCGGCCTCGTCGGTCGTCGTGTCTATTTGGAACACGATGTCTGGAGTTACGCGCCACCCGAGGGAGCGCCCAAGCAAGGAGCGGATGCGACCCTTGGCACGCGCAAGCGCCGCAGTGACCTCCTCGTAGCGTGACGCCTCGCAACTCACATATGCCCGCAGCATCGACTTGTCCAGACTCACCTCGGCACCGGTGAGCGTCACCAAGTCGAGGGCAGGGTCGGATATCTCGAACAACAGAATGTATCCGAGCTTCTCGCGTGCGAGTTCGCCCATCCGACGAGAGTTGCTGTTCTGCTTCATCGCTCTCCTCCTACTCGGTTCGTGCCACCTGCTCAATGCGATAGGACTCGATGATGTCGTTGGGATGGATGTCCTGGTAGTTCTCCAGGCCAATGCCGCATTCGAAGCCGGCCTTGACGCTCTTGACGTCATCCTTGTAGCGCCTGAGCGACGCGACCTTGCCCTCGTACACCACAATGCCATCTCGCACGAGACGCACCTGGTCATCCCGATTGATCTCGCCCTCCTGGACCATGCAGCCAGCGGCGATGCCAACCTTTGGTACCTTAAAGGTGTCGCGCACCTCGACAGTTGCCGTTTGGACCTCGACCTCGGTAGGCTTGAGCATGCCGATACGAGCAGCGTCGATGTCCTCCATCGCCTTGTAGATGACGCTGTAGGTACGAATCTCCACACCGTCGCGCTCCGCGGCCGTACGTGCCTTTGCGTCGGGGCGTACGCCAAAGCCAATGATGATGGCGTTCGACGCGTCGGCGAGCAGGACGTCCGCCTCGGAGATGGCTCCTACGGCAGAGCGGATTACGTTGATGCGCACCTCGGACTGGTCCATCTTTGCGAGCGAGTCCTCGAGCGCCTCTATCGAGCCCATGACGTCGGCCTTGATGATGAGGTTGAGCTCCTTGACCTCCGCGTCCTCCATCGTGGCGAAGAGGTTTTCGAGCGTGATGTGCTTCGCCTTGTTCTGCTCCTCGATGCGGGCCTTGAGGGCACGCTCGTCGGCAAGGCTGCGGGCGTCGCGATCGTCTTGGAAGACTCGGAATTCGTCGCCTGCCATCGGAACGCTCTGCAGGCCCAGTATCTCGACGGGGTAGCTCGGCGTCGCCGTACGCACGTTGCGACCCTTGGGGTCAACCATGGCGCGCACCTTGCCATACGACATGCCAGCCACCAGCGCGTCGCCCACGTGCAGCGTGCCACGCGTGACCAGAACCGTTGCGACCGAGCCACGACCACGGTCGAGCTTCGCCTCGAGCACGTTGCCCGATGCAAAGGTGTCGGGGTTGGCCTTGAGCTCGAGCACGTCCGCCTCGAGCAGGACGCTCTCCAGCAGGTCGTCTATGCCAATCTTCTTCTTGGCCGAGATGTCGACGAACATGTTGTCGCCGCCCCAGTCCTCCGGGATGATGCCATACTCGGTGAGCTCCTGACGCACGCGCGTGGGGTCGGCACCAGGCTTGTCGATCTTGTTGACAGCCACGATTATGGGCACGTCGGCGGCCTTTGCGTGGTCAATCGACTCGATGGTCTGCGGCATCACACCGTCGTCGGCGGCAACGATGAGGATGACGATGTCGGTGACCTTTGCGCCACGCGCACGCATGGCCGTAAACGTCTCGTGACCCGGTGTGTCAATGAACGTGATGATGCGGTCGTTGATCTTGACCTGGGACGCACCAATGGCCTGCGTGATGCCACCCGCCTCGCCTTCGGCAACGCCGGTGTGGCGAATGGCATCGAGCAGCGAGGTCTTGCCGTGGTCGACATGGCCCATTACGGTGACAACCGGAGGACGTGGCTTGAGATCCGCCTCATCGTCGTAGAACGTGAAGGAGTTCTCTTCCTCCTTGGTCATGATCTTTACGTCGCGACCCAGGTCGTCGGCCACGAGTTCGATCTGCTCGTCGCTCATGCTCTGGGTTACCGTAAGGGCTTCGCCGAGCAGGAACATGCGCTTGATGATCTCGGTTGGCGGAACGTCCAGCAGCGCCGCATACTCAGCGACGCTCGAACCCTGCGGCACGCGTATGGTGTCGAGTTGCGAGAGGTCCTGGTCGTTTGCGATTGCCTGCTCTATGCGCTGCTGCTCTGCCGCTGCCTCCTGCTGCTGCTTTCTACGCTCCTTGCGCTTGCGCCTGCGTCCCGTGGACTCGCGGTTCGCCTCGCGCACCGCGGCTCGTGCGTCGGCAAGGACGCGCTCGCGATTGTACTCCTCGGCCTCGCGTGCCATGCGGCTGTAGCGGTCCTCCTGCTCCTGGCGGTTGCCCCTGCCCTTGCGGTTACGGCCACGTGCGTTTGCGGTCTCGGGGTCGGGTTGTGCGGCCGCCATGGCCTCGGGAGTGACACGCGGAGCGGAGCCGGTGCGGCGTCCCCTGCTCTGCGTGGTGTCCCGCTCGGGACGACGTTCGGGGCGACGCTCCCGACGCTGTTGCTCCTCGGCCTTCTTCTTGGCCTTGGCCTCCTCTTCCTGCCGCTTCATGATCTCGTCCTGCTGGGCGATCTGCTCGAGCAGGCTGGAGAACGAGGGCACGGACTTCGGCGCGTTGTCGCGAACGCGATTGCGCTCCGCCTCCTCGGCGGCACGGCGCTCCTGCTCCTCGCGCTCCTGCTCGGCCTTCTTGCGAGCGGCCTCCGCCGCCGCACGGCGGCGCTCGTCCTCCTCGCGCTCCTTGCGCCGACGTTCCTCGGCGGCAATGCGCTCGGCCTCGGCCCTTGCACGGGCCTCTGCCTCGGCCTTCGCCTTCGCCTCGGCCTCGGCCTTCTTCTGGGCCTCGATCTCGGCGGCGCGAGCCTCCATGATCGGCTTGAGGCGCTTGCGGATAATCGATACGTATGCATCCTCGAGCGTAGAGGACGCCGACTTAGCGGGAATCTTCATGTCGTGGAGATGGCCAAGCATCTCCTTGCTGCTCATGCCATATTCCTTGGCCAAGTCATGAACTCGCTTCTTTGCCATGTGACACCTTTCTGCGACGGTCGTTGCTAGGCCAAAACGCTAAATCAGCGAATCGGGATCGTTGGATACGGGAATTCCGTCCGTGCCTGCCAAACCCTCATGCAGGCCACAGAACACGGAGCCCGGACGTGCCATGTTGCGACAGCGGATGCCTGTCGGCCCAACGTACTCGCAGCGATGCTCCCCGCCGTCCTCTTCGTCCGTGGTGCTCTCGCTGATGATCGTGGGCATGTCACGCATGATCTCGCGTGCAAGCGTCTCGTTCTTTATGTCGATGTGATATCCGGTGAGGCGCGCCGCCAGCCGGGCGTTCTGCCCCTCCTTGCCAATGGCAAGCGAGAGCTGGTCGTCGGGAACGATCACGGTGGCGTAATTGTTCTCGGCGTCCACGATCACGCGTGAAACACGTGCCGGGGAGAGCGCGTTGGCCACGCGCCTGCCGGGATCCTCACTCCACAGGACAACGTCCACGCGCTCGCCGCGAAGCTCCGAGACGACCGTGCGCACACGGCTTCCCTTGGGTCCCACGCAGGCACCAACCGGATCGAGCTTGTCGTCGATTGATGATACGGCGACCTTTGAGCGCACGCCAGCCTCACGCGCCACCGAGCACACCTCTACAACGCCATCGTACACCTCGGGGACCTCGAGCTCGAAGAGACGCCGTATGAGGTCGGGATGTGTGCGACTTATCACGATGGGTGGGCGCTGTCGCTCCCCCCTCACCGGCTGTTGCGTGTTGTTGGGGTCGCGTACTTCGATGATGATCGCCTTGAGGCGCTGGTTGTGCATGTAGCGCTCGCCCAGGGGACGCTCGTTGCGCTCGTCGGGGAAACGTCGCAGGTCGAAGTGTGGGAGCTCCGCCTCAACACCGTCCCTTATCTTTACGATCTCGAAGTCCGGCGTGGACTGCAGCACGGTACCGGTGATGATATCGCCGATACGTCCGCTAAACTCCTCGAATATCTGCTGCCGTGCGGCGTTGCGCACGATAGCCTTGATCTCGATCTTTGCCTGTTGGGCCGCGATACGACTGGTATCTGCGGGAGTCACGTCAATCTCGTCGAACTCCTCGTACTCGCCATCCTCGTTCGGCTCGCCCACGGGCACGAGCTTGTAGACGTACACCTTGCCGGTCGCACGGTCGATGGTGACCTTGGCGCCATAGTCCAGATGCAGCACGTCCGCATAGCTCTTTGCCAACGACTGCTCGAGGCGGTCGAGCAGATACAACTCGTCAATGTGTCGCTCCTGACACAGGACCATCAGGGCTTCCATCATCTCCGATGCCATTGTGTCCCCCTTATCCCCTTGATTTCTTGTTTGCACGCTTGCCCTTGCCGTTTCCCCCATCACCAAAGTCAGGGCGAATCTTGCAGGAGACAATCTCCTCCAACGGCCAGGAGAAGGTGCCTTCGTCGGTGGTGACGCTCACCATCCCATCCGCGAGGCCATCAAGACGTCCGGTGTAACGCAGACGCCCCTCGCTACCACGCAGCCTAAGTGACACGTCGCTTCCCGCGAATCGCTCAAAGTCGGCGGGCTTGCGCAATGGCCTCGACAGACCAGGCGAGGATACTTCCAGCGTGAACTGCCCGGAAATCGGGTCGAGTTCGTCAAGGAGGTCCGATATCCATGCGGTCTCGGCACTCACCTCGTCAAGCGTGATGGGTCCGTCCTCGGCGTTTGCGTGATCAATGCGCACCCTAACCGTAGGATTCTTCTTGGATCCCACAACCTCCACGTCAACGATGTCCACATCGCGCGTCGAAGCGGCCTCCTCCAAGGAGGCGATCAATGTCTCCCTCAGCGGCTCACGAGCATCCGTCTCCATCAATTATCACCTCTTCCACGCGACATACATAAAAAGAAGCGGGGCGAAACGTCCACCCCACTTCCTCGAAACAGCTACGATTACGCAGCAAACATACCAGAAACGATTGTACGAGGTCAACTCAGTTCGTCAACCCTACACACACCCAACGCCCATTGCCCTGACGACCCGCCAACACGACTCGTTTGGGACGCCCGTTCGAACCGGCATCATCACGGCGCTAGTTGGCGACTATGTTTACCAGACGCCCGGGAACCACGATCACCTTGCGGACGGTCTTCCCGGCAATGAGGTTTCCAACCGCCTCCAGAGCCGCCCTCTCGAGCTCGTCACGAGATGCGTCTGCCGCCACGTCAATGCGCCCGCGCACCTTGCCCATAACCTGCACGGCAAGCTCCACGGTTGCGGCTTTGGCCATCTCGGCGTCGAACTCCGGCCACGGCTCGTCGTATACGGATCCCTCGAGTCCAAGAGCCTCGTGGTAGAGTTCCTCGCCCCAGTGCGGGCAGATGGGGCTGAGCATGGAGACGATGGTCCGAGCCACCACAAACGTGAGCGCAGCATCACGCCTGTCGATTGCGACGTTGTTGAGATACCCGCTTGCGTCGTTTACAAGCTCCATAACGGCCGATATGGCGGTGTTGAACTGCGCGCGATCGAAGTCCGCGGTGCAACGGATGCCCAGCTCGTGCATGCGGCGGAACAGCTCTCGACCCTGCTTGTCCAGCTTGGCCACGTCGAGCGCGGCATTGGCATCGGCTGTCTGGCTGAGTCCCCACACGATACGCCACGCACGCTTGATGAAGCGGTTCGCCCCGGCGACGACCTCCTCGTCCCAGTTGAAGTCCTTCTCGGAAGGTGCGATGAAGAGGATCGCGAGGCGCATGGTGTCCGCACCGTAGGGATCGATAACCGAGCTTGGCGGCACCACGTTGCCCTTGGACTTGCTCATGGTGTCCCCATTGGCGTCCTTGACCATGCCCTGGCACAGGAGGTTGGTAAAGGGCTCGTCGAAGTCGAGCAGCCCCAGGTCGCGCATGACCTTGGTCCAGAAGCGCGAGTAGAGTAGGTGGAGGATGGCGTGCTCGATGCCGCCGATGTAGTTGTCCACGGGCATCCAACGCTTTGCCAGCTCCTTGGAGAACGGCTCCTCCTCGTTGTGGGGATCGCAGTAGCGGAGGAAGTACCAACTCGAGCAGGTGAACGTATCCATGGTGTCGGTGATGCGCTTTGCGGGCTTGCCGCACTTGGGACAGGTTGTCTCATAGAACGGTGCGTATTCGGCAAGCGTCTCGCCAGCACCAAGGTCAAGGTCGTCCGGAAGCGTTACGGGCAAGTCCTCGTAGGGTACGGGAACGTCACCGCAGCAGTCACAGTGAATCATGGGAATGGGGTTGCCCCAGTAACGCTGGCGGCTAATGAGCCAGTCGCGCAGACGGAACTGGACGGTCTTGCGGCCAATGCAGCGCTCGAAGAGGTACTCCGTGATTGCGTCCACCGCAGGCGAGTGCTTTCCGCCAAGCATGCCGGTAAACGGCCCGGACTGGATGAGGTAACCCTCGGCAGCCATGGCACGGTCCCAGTCGACGTTGCGTACGCGCAGCTCTCGCTCGTCCTTGAGCTCCTCGTACAGGGGGTCGTCCTTCTGGGCGATGATGGGCGGGATGTCCAGACCGTACTTTCGGGCGAACTCGAAGTCGCGCTGGTCTCCGCAGGGAACTCCCATCACGGCTCCCGTGCCATAGTCCATGAGGATGTAGTCGGCCACCCAAATGGGCAGCGGCTGCTCGGTGAGCGGGTTGATCACGTAGCGACCGGTAAAGACGCCATGCTTCTCGCGCTCGGATCCCTGGCGGTCGACCGAGGAGACCTGTTCCACGCTCTTCTTGAGATCCAGGTACGCCTCCTCGTACTCGGTGCCGGAAACGAGCTCGGCAGCCAGTGGGCTCTCAGGTGGCAGTAGGAAGAACGTGGTGCCATACAGCGTGTCGGGGCGAGTGGTGAACACCGTGATGAGTCGGTTGGAGGGCGTCACGCCATCTTCCTTTGCCAAGGCAAAGTCAATCTCGGCGCCCTCGGAGCGACCGATCCAGTTTCGCTGCTGCGCCTTGACGTTCTCGGGCCAACCCTCCAGCTTGTCGAGGTCGTCGAGCAGTTCTTGCGCGTAGTCCGTAATGCGCAGGTACCACTGCGACAGCTCGCGCTTCTCGGGCACCGAACCACAGCGCCAGCACTTGCCATCCACGACCTGCTCGTTGGCCAGCACCGTGTTGCACGAGGGGCACCAGTTGACGGGGGATGTGGCGCGGTACGCCAAGCCCTTCTCCCACATCTTGAGGAACGCCCATTGGCCCCACTTGTAGTAGTCGGGGTCGCACGTGCGCACCAAGCGGTCGTAGTCGTACGAGAATCCCATACGCTTCATGGTGGCCACCGCGGTATCCATGTTCTGATACGTCCAGGAGGCAGCTTGCGTGTTGTGCTTTATCGCCGCGTTCTCGGCCGGAAGGCCAAACGCGTCGAAGCCCATGGGGTGCAGCACCTCAAAGCCACGCATCCGCGCCTGACGCGCCATTGCGTCACCAATGGAATAGTTGCGTGCATGACCCATGTGCAGATCGCCCGACGGATACGGGAACATCTCGAGCACGTACTTCTTGGGACGACCGGAATCGTCTCTCGCCTTGAAGGTCTCCTCGCGCTCCCATACGCCCTGCCACTTTGCCTCTATGGCCTGGGCATCGTAGGCGGGAATCCCGTCGCGACGCGCTTCATCATTACTAGCCATGGTTCACTCCTCACGCCAATATCACATAACCGCGTAAGTATAGCCCAAATCTGTCCCCACAACCCCCAAAGACCAAACCAAAGCATCCGCCCGAGCTGAAGGCTCGGACGGTTTCGTGGGAACCAAGTGAAACAGTTAAAAGTGATCAAACCCTGTTCGAAGTCGGGGTTTGGGGTACCGCGTACGATTCGATGACAGGTCCGTTCCCTACCGCGATCTTTACCCAAAATCGCGCGCGGTAGGGAGGGTTTTTGTCACAGAATCGTACGTGGTCCCGCCTTCAATGAGAAGAGAGGTTTGACCCCTTCTTTAGGTTCTAAGCGCCGTGCGAAGCGCGGCACCATCTGTCTCCGCATCCGCGCCGCCGCAAGCAGTTCACCCCAAGCAGGTTAACGACAAATGGCCGCCCGCCTCTTCTCTCAGCGAGTTCTGCAACGCAGCTGTTCGAGCTGAGAGAAGAGGAGGGCGGCCATAGAACTACAAGTTAACCTACTTGGAGTGCGGCCCTGCCTTACGTACTACCTCATCCATATTGGGGTACTTCTTTGCGGCGTTCTCCTCGAACATGGCCGCTAGACGCCTTGCCTGCTCGTCGTAGGCAAGCTTGTCCTTCCACGTCTTTCGCGGGTTGAGCACGATGTCGGGCACGTTGTCGATGTGCTGTGGGACGTCGACGTTAAAGATTGGGTGATGGACGAAGTCGCACGTCTCGATCTTGCCGCTGAGGGCTGCGGTGACCATTGCGCGCGTGTAGGGCAGGTTGATCCGCTTGCCCTCGCCATAGGCGCCACCCGTCCAGCCGGTGTTGATGAGGTAGACGCGCGTGCCGTACTTCTCCATGCGCTCGCCAAACATCTGGGCGTAGTACATGGGATCGAGCGGCATGAACGGCTCGCCGAACAAGGTGGAGAACGTGGGCGTGGGCTCGGTGATGCCTCGCTCGGTACCGGCAACCTTGCTGGTAAAGCCGCTCACGAAGTGGTACATGGCAGCATCCTTGCTCAATCGCGAGATGGGAGGCAGCACGCCAAACGCGTCGGCGGTGAGCATGATAACGACCTTCGGTGCCCCACCGTATCCCAAAAGCTGCGCGTTGCTGATATATTCCACCGGATAGGCCACACGCGTGTTCTCGGTGTATTGCTCGTCAAAGTAGTCGGGCACGCGGGAGCCAGGGGTGAGAACAACGTTTTCCACCACGGACCCAAATCGAATGGCCTGGAAAATCTCGGGCTCGGTAACGTACGAGATGCGAATCGCCTTGGCGTAGCAGCCACCCTCGAAGTTGAACACGCCATCGTCGGACCAGCCATGTTCGTCGTCGCCAATGAGCGAGCGGTTGGGGTCTGCGGACAGGGTGGTCTTACCGGTGCCCGAAAGTCCAAAGAAGACGGCGGTGTCACCGGACACGGGATCCATGTTGCAGGACGAGTGCATGGGGAGCACGCCCTCCTCCATGGGCATGAGGTAGTTCATGACCGAGAAGATGCCCTTCTTGATCTCGCCCGAGTATGCCGTGCCCGCGATGACGATCTTGCGGTCCTGGAAGTTGAGCAGTACCACGGCCTCGGAGTGCGTGCCGTACTTCTCGGGATCCAGCTTGAGGTTGGGGGCGGCAAGCACGGTGAAGTCGGGATCGCCGTACTCGTCGAGCTCCTGCTTGGAGGGGCGAACCAACATCTGCGTGGTAAAGAGCGCCTGGCTCGCAAGCTCGGTGATGACGGTGAACTTGCGCGAATACTTGCGCTGGGCACCCGCCATGCCATGCACCACGAACAGGTCCTCGTGGGACAAATGCTCGCACACGGCATCCTTTACCTTTTGGTATGCCTCAGAGGAAAACGGCTTGTTGACCGGTCCCCACGCAATCACGTCGTGAACGTCGGGGGTGTCGACGATATAGCGGTCCTCTGGCGAGCGGCCCGTGTACTTGCCTGTCTTGACGCGCAACGCGCCGGTGTCGGTGAGCTTGCCCTCGCGCCTCGAGAGCGCCTTTTCCACGAGCTTTGCGGGGCTACCATCGATGAGCACGGCACCAGTGCGGTCGATAATACCACACCGAGTAAGCTGGTCGTCGATCATGAGTCCTCCTCACTTCGTATGGCGGCGAACGGCTGGCCCGGCCAACCGCAGACAATGGACGCACGCCAAAACACAAATCTTCGTAAGTCTAGTACAACCCTATGATTTGGTGAAATCCTATGGCAGAAAAACATGCTTCAACAGGGCCAATTCAACAAGTTACCCATATTCAAGACGTCAATTCTGCCATTCTTTAGCACGCAAATATCATAATCGTGTGCAAATGCCAACCATTAACTATCCCGTCGGGGACGGTCCCTTCTGGGCTGGTCCGTCGGGGACGGTCCCTTCTGGGCGGGAATTGGGACATCCTGCGGAACCGTAGCCTCCATGCCATGGCATGTGTGAGAAAGTAGGGGAAGTGTTGGCAATACGCATTGAGAGGAAGGCACGATGAGCGAGGTAATCACCATTTCCTGTAAGAGCCTTTCGGCTTCCATCGACACCGCGGGCGCACAGCTGATGAGCCTTAAGAAGGAAGGCGGGGAGTACCTTTGGCAGCGCGACCCACAGTGGTGGCCTCGCTGTGCTCCCGTACTGTTCCCCATCGTAGGAAACATACGAGACGATCGTGCCGACTCGGCACAGGGCGAGATTCGCTTTGGACGTCACGGCCTGGCCCGCAACTACGACTTCGAGGTCACCGCATGCAGCGACGACTCAGTCACCATGTCGCTGTCCTCCAACGACGACACGAGGAAGAAGTTCCCCTTCGACTTTAGGCTGGACATGACCTACGCGTGCACGTCCGATGCGCTCGAGCAGCGCTTTGCCGTAACCAACACGGGAACGGTCACGCTGCCCTTCGTGGTGGGAGGGCATCCCGCGTTCAACGTGCCAGCACCTGGCGCCGGGGACGAGGCCTTCTCGGACTACGTCCTCAAGTTCGCCGAGCCTTGGACCTATGCCTCCCCCACCATCAACACCACGACGGGACTCATTGACTACCAAACGCGCTTCTCGCTGCTCGAGGACTCCGACACGCTCGAGCTCTCTCACCAGCTGTTCGACGTGGACACGCTCATCTTTGAGGACGTTCCGCAGCGAACCGTGAGCCTCGTCGGCCCTTCGGGGCATGGCATGCGTGTCGACTTCGATGGATTTGACTATCTGGGCGTGTGGAGCGCAGCCAACGATGCGCCGTTCGTGGCACTCGAGCCCTGGCGTGGCACTGCAACGGGCACCGACGAGGACGACGTGTTCGAGCACAAGCGTGGCATGGACTTCCTTGAGCCCGGCGAATCGGCAGAATACGCCTTCTTCATGAGGCCACTGTAGCAGAGACGCCACAGGCCCTTCCCTCGCCTTGTTGCACGAGTGTGGGCCAAACCCCTTTTCCCGTGTCCGTACGGAGAATGAGAAAAGGGGTTTGGCCCCCCTTCTCACCCACACTTGCACGGAAGACGAGAAAAGGGGGCGCCCCCTTTTCTCGTCCCTTGCTAGCCCAGCAGCTCGGCGACGTCGAGCGCGATCATGTACTCCTCGTTTGTGGGCACAACCAGAACGCGCACGGAGCTGTTTGCTCCCGTGATGTCGCGGACCTCGCCGGAGCGCACGGCGTTCTTCTCATCGTCGATGGAGACGCCCATCCATGCGAGCTTCTTGATGACCTCCGCACGTATGCGCGAGGAGTTCTCGCCGATCCCAGCAGAGAACGCGATGGTGTCCATTCCCTCGTTGGCCTGCGCCATCTCCATGATGAGCTGTGCCGTGCGATAGGCGAACATCTCGATGGCCATTGCACTGTTCTCGTCACCCTTGTCCGCGGCATCCTCGATGTCGCGCGAGTCCGAGCTGATGGCAGAGAGCGCGAGCAGGCCCGATTGCTTGTTCATCATGTTGTCGACCTCGTCGACCGTATAGCCACCCTCACGCTGAAGGTAGCACACCGTTGCAGGGTCGATGGTGCCGCAGCGCGTACCCATGATAAGGCCATCGAGCGGCGTGAGGCCCATGGTGGTGTCCATATCCTTGCCGTCCGTGATGCCCGCAAGGGAGGCGCCGGAACCAAGGTGGCAGCTCACGAGCTTGTGCACGTCGTCGCCCAGGAATTCCTTGGTGGCGCGCCAGATGTATCGGTGGCTGGTGCCATGCGCACCATACTTGCGAATGTGCAGCTTGTCCACCACGTCGCGCGGCAGCGCATAGCGCCATGCGCGCTCGGGGATGTTGTAGTGGAACGAGGTGTCTGCTACGACCACGTTGCCGATTTGGGGGAACATGTCGCGGCAGATCTCGATAACGTCCGCCTCGGCGTAGTTGTGGAGCGGAGCTAGGGGGGCAACCTCACGGACCCAACCCAGCGACTCATCCGTCACGACCTTGCTCTCGGGGAAATACCAGCCACCCTGAACGACGCGATGTCCGATGCCCACAAAGTCCTTGCCCGTGGCGGACACGATGTCGAACACGTGCTTTACGGCCGTCTTGTGGTCTGGCAGGGCCACGTCAAGTTTTTGCTTGCCTTCCGACACGCACGACTCGTAGCCTACGAACGACCCGTCGATACCAATGCGCTCGCAGTTGCCCTTTGCGTATACCTCGCGCGTGTCCACGTCGAGCAACTGGAACTTGAGCGACGAGCTGCCCGCGTTTATTACCAAAACGTTCATGTGTTGGAGTCTCCTCTCCTCTGCGCCACGATGTCATATCACAGACCAAAAAGCATCTTAGCAAATGCGATGCTATAACATGCCTTCGCTCATGTGCACCCCACCAAGAACATGCCAATGCAGGTGATGCACGGTCTGTCCCGCATCCTCACCCGTGTTGGCAATCACCCTGAACCCCGATTCCAGAACGCCTTCGATGCGGGCGACTTCCTTGACTGCATGCGCCATTGCGGCGAGCGTCTGGGCGGGAACCTCGTCTACAATGTTGGTGTAGTGCTCTTTTGGAACCACCAGCACGTGTACCGGCGCCTGCGGGTTCATGTCGCGGAATGCGGCAACCAGATCGTCCTCGTATACCAAGCTCGTGGGTATCTCATGGTTTGCGATCTTGCAGAAGATGCAGTCACTCATGTGTCGTTTCCCTCCAACGATTCCTACTCGTCTATGTATGCCTGCGAGGGCGCACCAACGGTGTCTCCCACAGTCACTTCCTGAGAAGCATCCATCAACACGCGGACCTTTTGCTCGGCGTCGGCAAGGCGCTCCTTGAGACTCTTGAGCAGCTCCACTCCGCGCGCGTAGCGGTCGAGGGCATCTTCGAGCTCGAGGTCGCCCGCCTCAAGCGCGCGCACTATCTGTTCGAGCTCCGTGGACGCCTCCCTAAACGTCATGTCTGCAAGGTCCTTGCGCGTACTCTTGTTATCCATGGCTCCTCCTCCGTCGCCTTTGTACGTATTCTATTCGCTCGTCTGGTCAACCGTTGCCGCAAACGATCCTCTGCCGAGCCGCACGTCCACCCGTTGCCCCACGCGCAGGTCGCCCGCATCGCACACAACGCCTCCCCGGCCGTCCTTTACGATGGCATAGCCACGGGCCAGGACACGAAGCGGCGAGAGGGCATCGAGCGACGCCGCGAGCGCGGCGATTGCGGCACCATGGGGCGTAGTGATTCGTTCGGCACCGTTCGTGAGTCGCTCGGACAGCAATTCCACCTGCTTGACCCGCGCCTCCATTACGCGTGGGATGGCGTCGTCCAGACGCTGCTCCGTTTGCAAGACAAACGCGCTCCGGTCCTCCAGGAACGCAAACGGGTCCTCCAGGCAGCGCCTGTGCGAGAGGGCCTCGAGCAGGGCTCGCTCTCTCTCCACCTTGCTTGCCAAGCTTCTCGTGGCGCGGCTCGACGCCAGATCCAGTCGCGAAGACTCCGCAGTGACCGCAGCCTGAAGGGCAGACCCCATGCGCTGGCGCCGTCCCTCTATTGCCTCGACGATCTCGTCGATTGCGGGGGCCACCGACTCTGCGGCAGCGGTGGGCGTCGACGCTCGACGGTCCGACACCATGTCGCAGATAGAGGTATCGGGCTCGTGACCGATGCCCGTAACAACTGGTATGGGTGATGCCGCCACGGCACGAGCAAGCCTCTCGTCGTTGAACGTCATGAGGTCCTCGAAGGAGCCTCCGCCACGCACCAGCAGGATTGCCTCCGGTCTTGCGTCAGCTGCGACGCCAAGCGCCCGGATGATGGAGTCAACGGCATAGGGACCCTGCACCGCGCAGCCAACCACGTCTATTGCGACCAGCGGGTTTCTGCGCGCGAGCGTGCGCTTGACGTCGTCTATCACGCTGCCTGAGGGCGAGGTAACAACGGCGACGCGCTCGCAGAATCGCGCAATGGGACGCTTGCGCTCGGGTGCCATGAGGCCCTCGGCCTCGAGCTTGCGCGCCAACGCCGCGACCTTTTGTCGCAAGGCACCCTCCCCTGCCAGCTCCAAGGAGCGTGCGATGAAGGAGAGCCGTCCCGTTCCCTTGTACACGTCAAACTTGCCGCGCATCACGATGGCGAGGCCGTCTCGGAGCTGGGCGCCCAAGTTCGCATAGACGTTGCGCCAAACGATCACGTCCATGGCGGATTCGTCGTCCTTCACCTGAAAGTAGCAATGGCCAGACCTCGCGTTTGGCCCCCTAAACCCCGAGACCTCACCAGCGACAACGAGCGCGGGCATGCCTGACACCTGCGCCTTCGCCAGCGAGATGGCATCGCTTACCGAGAGCATGTCCACCTTGTTATCGCGTTGATCGATTCCCCTCGCAAGGGGATTTCTCCCAGCCGCCATGCTCACCTCCAAGTATATGTGCCAGAACCTGTAGCGCCATAAGCATACCGCACGGTCGGGACAACAAAGCGCGCCCTCGCGCCGTGACCAACCTCCACGTATTACAGAACCTCGATGCGTCCGTCCTTTACGGTAAGGCCCACCTCGCCAGCTAGAAGCTGTTCCAGCCTTTGGCCCACGACCTCGTGTCTCCATCCCTCCCTAAGCGGAGAGTCCTTTGAGCCCATGGCAAATGAGGCGAGGTCTTGTCGCGTCGCGATAAGAGGCACCGCAACGCCGCAACGCTCCGAACGCATGCGAAGCATCGAGTACATGAGGTCTACCACACTGTCCAGCTCGGCATTCGAGTGGGGTCGATGCCTCACGTACGGGTACAGGCTTGGGTCCATGTCCGCACCACGCCTTACCGCCTGCACAATGTCGTTCGCGTCGCGGTTCGACAGATTGTCCAGGCCGCGGATTCTTCGGAGACGATCGGTGGTGCGTGGCGCACGGCGGCAGATCTCCACCACGATCTCGTCCTGCATGACCCACTTGCGAGGAAGGTCGCGTTTTGAGGCGACACCCTCTCGCCAGGCACACACCTCGCGTGCCATGGAGAGCTGCTTTCTGGACAGTGAGGAAGAGCGCTTGAGATGCTGATACGCGTTGTTTGGATCCCGGCGCGAGACCACCGCCTGCACAAGCGCCTCCAGCTCCGGCTCCAACCACGAGAGGCGATCCAGCCTTACCAGCCTGTCCATCATCTTGTCGTAGATGCCAGGCAGATACAGCACGTCATCCTCGGCATACTGCAGCTGCTCATCGTCGAGGGGTCGCTTGGACCAATCGGTTAGTCCGTCCGCCTTGGCGAGATGCACCCCCTCGAAGGTCTGAACTAACGCGCCATACCCCATCTGCATGCGATGCCCCAAAAAGGACGCGGCGAGCTGCGTGTCGAACACGGGGCGCGGAAGAACTCCCATGTGATCCAGAATCACCTCGAGGTCCTGGTCGCATGCATGGAACACCTTGGTTATGGATTCGTCCTCAAAGAGGTCCGCCAGAGGGGACAGATCCCCCACGCAGAGGGCATCTATGGCTGCGACCTCGTCGTGCGTTGCGACCTGAATGAGACAGAGCTTGGGATGATAGGTTCTCTCGCGCAAGAACTCCGTGTCGACTGCCAAGACCCGCTTGCCACGCGCACGTTCACAAAACTTTTTTACATCGTCATCCGAAGACAGGAACATGTGTATCCTATTCGTTGCAGGCTCGACGGCTAACGGTTACCATGGTAACGGAAGTGAGTGCCGCTGTGAAAGCGGGGCATCGGAGGTTTTTTATGCGCGTCCTCATAGTGCATAACAGCAAGTCGGGTTTTGGCTCCGACGCCATCTTCGAGTTTGAGCGAGCCTTGGTTCGCGAGGGTGACGAGTGCGTGTTTCGCATGCTCGACCACGAAAACCGCCAATGGTGCTATCAAGCCCTCGAAGACGCAGAGCAGTTCGACGTCGTGGTTGTCTCGGGTGGGGATGGAACCATCTCCTCCATGCTCTACCAGCTGCGCGACCGCAACGTTCTTACCTGCGTGTTTCCCTCTGGCACGGCGAACCTTTTCTTCGCCAACCTCGGAAACGCCGCAGATCCCTTTGCGCTCGCACGCGCATGCCGCATGGGACGCTCCGTCACGACCGACCTTGGGGAGATGCGCTGGATCGACTCGTCCGGGAAGAAGCATCGCAAAGGTTTCTCGCTCATGGCCGGCATCGGCTTTGACGCGCAGATCATGCAGGCCGCCATTCCGGCCAAACGCGCGATGGGACAGGCCGCCTATTTTGCGGCGGCGATTTCCCATCCCAAGCCAAAGATTCACGACTTCTCGATAACCGTCGATGGCAAGACCCACGAACGTAGGGGCATAAGCTGCATAGTGGCGAACAACGCGAAGATACAAGGGGACGTGGAGCTCATCCCCGGCTGCTCGATGAACGACGGCCTGCTCGACGTTATCGTGGTCGAGGCCGACTACACCGCACAGCTGGTGAGGCCTCTGTTCATCGGTCTCGTCGATCACGACGGTAGACGTATCGGCCGTCCTCGACTCGAGAGCTTTACCGGAAAAAGAATTACTGTGAGCACCAGCGAGCCTGCCAAGATGGAGATTGACGGGGACCCCGTCCACGATGACGTCTCCAAGTTCCAGGCCAGAATACTCCCAGATTCCAACCTGCTCATCGTGGACTCCCTCTCACGCTATGCCAAGGACGACGATGCCGCACCGCTATTTGGAAACACCGAGGAGATAGCGTTTCCCCTATAGGCTACGCACACGCGTCGCAAACGCGAAAGGATTCCTTGCTTTGGCCACTCAAGCAAACGTAGACCGCAACCTGCCGACCTTGCGCACACGGCAATGCCTCATGGCGATTGCCGCCGTACCATTTGTGGTATGCTTCGCTCTCTGTGCGTGGCGCGGCGAATTCTTGTATCTCACAAACGACGATGCAAGCGTGCAGCTGGCGATGGCGCAGTCTTACGTTGACAGTCCCTATCCGCTCAATCTCATCTCCCGCTTCGTGCCGACCATCATCGTCTCCACGCTCTATTCGCTCGTACCCACGGTGCAGTGGTGGCACGTGTACAGCGTCGCCCTCGTAGGCACGGGTGCATTCCTGCTTACCTATGCCATCCTACTGCTCACTCGTGGCAACAGGGTTCGACTGGCTTTAGGCGTGTGCGCAGGGCTGCTGCTCAACCTCACGCTCATTGCGTTTCCCCTCTGCAGGATATCCTTTACCACCGTGCCAGCGGTCTTGGGGGCCGGCGTGCTGGCCTGGTACTTCGCGAGTCCCAAGAGCGACGCCGTGGCACTGCGCATCACCTGCGCGGCACTCTTCGTGCTAACAATCAGCCACAGGCAAGCCAGCGGCCTCGTGTGCCTGGTCTTCTTCTTGCTCACAATCTGCGCCAAGGGGGTATACGAGCATGGGGTCAGCGTGCGCGCGCTAAAGAAGGTCCTTCCCTTTGCAGGGGCCATCGCGTGCGTGGCGCTGCTCATTGTGGCAGGCAACAGGCTCATCCAAGCGAACGCCAACTCCGAGGAGTTCAAGACGTTCAACAGCGCGCGCATTCGCTACATGGACTATCCGCACGACTCGTACGATGACAACCCCGCCATCTACGATAAGGTTGGATGGGACAAGACCCTGTATATGCTCGTGGACGACTGGTGCTTCCTGGACGACCGCGTAAGCGCCGAGTCGCTCTCCTATCTGAGCGAGCACAGTGCAAAGAGCCAGACACCGGTTACCGCACACTACGTTCGCGAGAAAATCGAGGGCATCCAGGACAACAAGGAGCAGGCGGTTGTTTGTCTTGCTACCTTGGTCTTAGTCACCGTACTCACATTGGTCGCATGCATCCTCTGCAAGGACCATGTGGGCATCGTTTTCTTGTCCCTCTCGAGTGCAGCCGCGATGGCGTTGCTCTGGTACCAGTTTGTGCAGGGACGCATTCTCTACCGGTCCCTCTTCGTCATACTGATGCCGGCAACCGTCCTGGCCTTCATTCTTCTCACGCGACTTCTCCAGCAAGGCAATGGTCGACTTGTGACCCGAATTGCCTTTTGCCTGGCGCTGGCAGGCATTGTCCCCCTCTCCCTTACGAGCATGCGCGACGCCTTTGACGATCAGAAGGAACAAGATCAAATGCGGCTCTCACTCATCGAGGAGAGCATCAATCGCTACGCCATCGCGCACAAACCCACCGTGTACGTTCGCCACATGGGCTTTGCGAGTTGCACCAGCCCCAATGCTCTCTACCCCTACGACAAGCCATATAACATCTTCCCCTGGGGGGGCTCGCAGTTTAAGTCCGACTCTTTCAAGGCAAAGCTGGCGAAGAATAGCCTCGACAAGCTCGATGGAGCGGTTTTCAAAGACCATGACGCGATGTTCGTCTCGAGCACGGACCTAGACGAGCTCTTTGCCGCATCGCAAGAGGACAACCTCGACAATCTGCTCGTCCGCACGCTCATGTGGCAGCAGGAGCGTTATGGGGCGCTCGGCATCGAGAAGGTCGACGAGATATGTCCCGGCGCATATGTTTACCGCTTCGCATATAAGGATGAACCCACAACAAGTTACTACCACTACGGATCGGATGGACTCGAGCTGATTTACGTGGACGCGTAACACGATGTGATTTTGGAGGAGACGCAATGTATTCTTTTGGCAGCGTCGTTCGCTACAGCGAGTGCAACGAACATGGCAACATGACCACCCCCGCCCTCATAAACTATCTGCAGGACTGCTCGACCTTCCACAGCGAGAGCATCGGACGCGGCGTGCGACACCTTGCGGAGCATCGCATCGCATGGTTTATCATGGCATGGCAGATCTCCATAGATCGACAGCCGCGCTTTTGCGAGCACATAGTCGTGAGCACCTGGTGCTACGAGCTTAAGGCTACCAGCGCAAAACGCAACTTCACCATTGCCGACGAGAAGGGGGACCTCCTGGTTCGCGCAGACTCCCTCTGGGTGATGGTCGACACGCAAACCGGCAAACCCATCCGCATTCCTCAGGACGAGCACGTGTTCGTGACCGACGAGGCGCCGCTCGACATGCCCCCAACACGGCGCAAGCTTCGCCTGGAGGGCACAGGCACCCCGCATGGTCCCATAACCATTACCGAGCAGCATCTCGACTCGAACCATCACGTGAACAACGCGCAGTACATTACGATGGCCGACCACATCGTTAGCATCGTGGACCCAGACTTTGCCCCTTCCACCATAAACGTCCAGTATCGAACGCCGGCACAGCTTGGGGACACGCTACGCCCCGTTTTGCATGTGGAGGACGGCGGTTATGCCGTCGACCTCACCGACCAGGATGGCTCCAGGTTCTGCGCGGTTCGGATGGTGGGTAGAGGTGAGACACAGTGATTTGGTACAAGCTCGTCTCCCACATCAACGACATGGCATTCTATGAGTATGGCCTCGTGGACAGCCAGATGGGACAGCAGGGCATTATCCGCATTAACCTAGCCGAGAGGACCGGCGCGCTGGTGGAGCTGGCAAACGGAGACGCACTCCACTGGCGCCGCTATGAGCAGGTGATTCGCGACGTAATGGAGCACTACGAGAACGGCATGATCATAAACAGCGGGATGGTAGACTAGTACATCCTAAATCAGCCCAAAGGGTCGTCCCCTTTGGGCTGATAACGTCCGTGCGCCTAGACAAGCCCGTTAACCCGGTTGTAGCACCTGCTGAGCGCATTCATGTTCACGATGATGATGTTCATGGCTACGAACCCGCCAATTCCGCAGGTAAAGTACGACAGCACGAGCCACAGAAGGACATCGGAGCCATTCTGCTGAATGCTCAGCCCATAGCGGGGCCCGTTCTTCTGCAGGCGGTTGGCGAGCTGGTATTCCCAGTACATTGCATAGAACCCACAGGTGATGAGGGAGAGCCCCAAGAACGGTAGGAGCCCCGGTGTGCTCTCGCCATCGTCGTGGCAGATGGCGTTGGCATCCAACGCAAGCTGGTAGATGTACCAATACGCATAGATGCCACAGGTGACGATGGTCAGCAGCACGTACATGGCGATGTCGCGGTTCTCTTGGAGTGCGCGCATGGCACCTGGCTGCACAGGGGGCACTCCACCCGCACCTTGGTATCCATATGACTGCTGGGGAATCGGTGGGGTCAGGGCACCCGGCTGCTGGCTGGAATCCACGAATCCGTTGTTTGAGTAGCCACCGTTGCCGTAGTCGTTGTTTGCGTAACCATTGCCGTATGAATTGCCGTAGTCGTTGCTTGCGTAACCATTGCCGGAGCTGTTGCCAAAGCCGTCTCCCTGATTTGCGTATGGGGAGCTGTCCGCCGCGGGATTGGTTATGACCGATCCGCAGTTGGGGCAGAATTTTGCGTCATCGCGGGCTGTAGCTCCGCAGGTCGGGCATTTCATGACTTCCTCCTTGTTCTATGGGTGCCAGGACTCGATGAGCGACATCCATCCCGGTCGGTCTATCCTTACCACATCTTCTTGTATTGGGGTTGAGCATAGCACGTTGGTGTCCGGACTTGTTGCGCAACGTATGGTCCAAACAACCAGAATCGCAACGAGGCAGGCCATCAATACGCCACGGTACATACGCCCATCCATATGGTCCTTGGCCAAGCATAGAGCCACGAGCACGGGCACCATCCAAAACAGCGGGTGATAGGCAAACGCCAGGTCGAGACGTTGGTTCAGAACGCTCAGCCATGCACGGGTCATACCACATCCCGGACACGAAATGCCCGTGAGGAACTTAAACGGACAACCAATCCCAATCGCATGCAAGGCCAAAGGGATACCGACGAAGACCACGGCTCCCACCAATGCGTTTGCGGCTGTTCGGCTAAGCCCCTTCATTGGCATCCGGAGTTGTCGAGTCAGGTGCGGCTGCGTCCGCCTTGGCTGCGTCCGTTGCAGCAGTGTCCGCAGTGCCCGAATCCGCCGTGGCTGCGCTCACCGTGGCAGCATCCACCTCGCCCAAGTACTCCTCGAGCACCTGTCCGGACTCGTGGATTTGCGTCGCGGCCTCCACGCCCACATAGCGGAAGTGCCAGTTCTCGTTCTTGGTGCCGGTGATGCTCTCCTTGCCCTTGGGATAGCGCTGTATGAACCCATACTTGTGGCCGTTCTCCTGTAGCCACGTCTGAATGGGCGCGTTGTAGGTCTCATCGAAGTTGATTGAGCAGATGTCGGCGGCAAGGCCGAGCTCATGCTCGGAAGTGCCGGGCACCGCAACGCTCTCCCCCGTCAGCTTGGTTGCCTCCTCCTCGGAGTAACCCTCGGCAATGAAGCCGTTGTAGAACTCGTCCCAGATGGCTTGCTGCTCCTCATGCGAGCGGTAGGCCTGGTTAACAAACACGTCGTCGAATCCGGCAGCCCTGCAATCCTCGATCATTTGGTTGAACTGATCGGCTATGCGCGCGTCAACGTACTTGCTGTCCGCGACCTCAGCCAACTCGACCTTCCAGTCGGCAGGCAATGGGTGGGTCTTGTTGACGAGGGTGAGCTCCCACGACGTCTTGTCGACGCCGGTCGCATTGGCTGCACCCTCCGACTTGGCAGTGCCCGTGGTGTCCGTGGCATCTTTGGCGTCGTTGTTAGCCTGTCCTTGCGTGGTGGTTGCGTTCTGCGCAGCAGCATCCTGTTGTTGCTGGACATCCTGCTTTCCCTGGCATTGGGTCAAGAACAGAACGACGGCCACGACGACCGCAACAAGGACAGCCACTGCGGTAATTACGATAACGGTCTTGTTGCCACCCCCCTGCTGCTGGGGGGCGGGCTGTTTGCGCGCGCGGGCGTGTGCGGGTTGTCGGTTGGGCTGCTGTGCGCGTGTCGGCCGCCCACCCTGGGGACGCATACCCTCCGTGCGTCTGCGTTGCGGCGCCGACTGCCTCGGCCGCGTATTGCTCTGACGTCTGGTCTCCTGCTCTGCCATAGCATCTCCTGTCCATCGCCTAGCACTCGATACAAGCGGGTTCGCTGTAAAGACGTGACACGAGAGTATACCATCCCCCCTCGACCCTCCGCGAAAACCAAAACGATGCATGGTACATCCGTAATGACCACATTAACGTCGTGCCATACACCCAAAAGTGGTATGGTAACGCAGTTCGCTGCGAGAGGAGCCGTAATGCAGGTCGTGGATGTGCACACGCATATTTATCCAGACAAGATCGCCGAACGCGCCGCCCAGAGCATCGGCGAGTTCTACAACATTCCCATGGAGGTGCAGGACGGTTCGGTTGCCAGGCTTTCCAACAGCATGGGGCACTCAAAGGTGTCCCGCTGCGTCGTGCATTCCGTGGCAGTGCGCCCCGGAACGGTGAGGAGCATAAATGACTTTATCGCGCGCACGTGCGACGAGCACCACGAGTTCGTGGGGTTCATGACGCTGCATCAGGACACGGAGGACATGGCCGCAGAGATTGAGCACGCGTGCGACATGGGGCTATGTGGCATTAAGCTGCATCCCGACACCCAACAGGTCAACATGGATGACGACCGTCTGATGCGAGCCTACGAGATAGCCGAGCGCAAGAGGCTGCCCCTCATCATCCACTGCGGGGACTACCGCTACGACTACTCCCACCCGCGTCGGCTCAAGCGCATCCTTCACGAGTTTCCCAACCTCGTGGTAAACGCAGCGCACTTTGGCGGCTGGTCGGTCTACGACCTCGCGCTGGAGTATTTGGAGGACGAGCGTTGCTTCCTCGACGTGTCGAGCTCCATGAGGTACTTGGGTTTGCGGCGCACGCGCGAGCTTATAGAGGACTACGGATACGACAGAATACTCTTTGGCTCCGACTTCCCCATGTGGAGTCCCGAAGGCGTTTTGGACAGCTTTATGCAGCTCGGGTTCTCGGATGCGGCGTACGAGCGCATGTGCCTGAGGAATTGCGAGCGCTTCCTGGGCCTCGACCTCTAGAGCGTGTCCGATTCGGAAGAGGTACCTCTGGGACACACGATCCCTTGAGACACGCTGCCCAAACGGACACGCTGAGCCTGCACATCATTCGCCCATAAGGAGAATGCCATGCCGATAATGGAGCCACGCGAACCTGACGCTCAGCATGCGCAGGCGGCTCCCCTCATGCGGGCTCGCCGCGACGTGTGCTCGACGTTGCGCAGGGCGATTAGGGCGATGCGGCGAGAGCACGAGGAGCGGTTGCACCTCAATGTGCTGTGCCTCGACCAGGTCTCCAACACCTTTTGGGATGCTCGGCGCACGCAGAAGAGCATCCTCAACCCGTATCTCCCGACCCTGTGCGCAAACGGGGCGGTGGATCCCGATAACGTGGAGGAGCGCAAGCTCATAGAGTACGTGGTGTTCGTCCAAGGACACGACGAGCTGCGCTACTTATTGCCGGACGATCGTTTGACCGAGCGCATCGCGCGTTGGTGGCGCGGTCACGGCACGTCCTTCCTTCTTGCTGACGAAGACGACCTGGATGCCCTCGAGCACTACGTTCTTCACGGTGACGACGAGCAGACCCGCGCGATCGCGTTTGGCCGTCTTACCGGCTTCTGGCATTGGGAGAGGTGCGACGCGTTCAGTCACGTCACCTACGGCTGCGAACCCGTGACCACATACGACAACGGTCGGGCCCTGCGCCTTTGCGAGACGGTCCTTGCCACCACGGAGCCGTACGCACCATGGAACTATCCCACGCCGCCCATCGATGCGCTTCGCGAGGGGGCACGCCAGGTGACGGAGCACGTATCGTATGGGCGCGTGTTCTGGAACGACCTCACCGGCGTGGGCGAATATGCGCGCGCCGTCGCCGCGCGGCTGGGGCAGGCCGAGGCCATCGAGCACTGGCTGCTCGGCTGCCTGTGGTTCTGCTCGATTACCGACGACGACTTTCGCAGCGACGACGCACCTTATCTCGACGTAATCGACGCGATTGAGGACAGGCAGGACGCGCAGTGGCTGCTAACGATGCGAAACATAGACGGAAACAGGCTCTCCCAGGCGCTCATGCGTGCAATCGTCGCCAGTGGAGGGGCCGACCATGAGAATCTTCTCGATTACCTTGACGCGGCCCAGATCCGCGCGTGGCATGGCGAGTCGACGGCGATGACGGTATGCGACCTGTTGCGGGTCATCCTGCGCTACCCCACCAACACCATCTGCCGCGCTCTCAACCGTCTTGCGCTCATCAGCGTCCTGGACCGAGCGTCTTGCGCATCCTGACGCAGTCGAACACGCCGCTCCTAAAGACCGTCTCGCCCGCCTGCTCGTATCCGAGCTTTTGGTAGAAGCCAGCGGCCATCGTACGAGCGTCTATGGTGACCTGCTCAATGCCGCACTCGGCCATCCAGCGCTCGGCCTCCCCCACGAGTCTGCGCCCCAACTGCTGTCCGCGGTACTCCGGAAGGACCACCACCCTGCCGAGCATCGCGACCTTCGGGGCCGTCTGGTAGAAGCGGCAGGTGGCGACGGGGTAGCCCCCGTCCAGGAGCACGACGTATTTGGAATAGTCACCGTCGTGCTCGTCGAACTCCTCGCGCAGGGAGATGTGATGCTGCCGGTTCATTCCCTGGATTCGCACCGAGTAGGCACCCGCACGTTGCCACTCCTCAACCGCCCTCATCACTTCCAGCGCATCCATGTGCGTACTCCTCGTCACGCAAAATTCGTGACCGCATTATACCGTGAGCGGACTCGCCGGCCTCGATGGAAACGGTGTCGCCATCCCCCAGCTTAGCGGCCGTCTTCGTCGCGACCTCCGTGCCGCTAACCGTCGCCGGTCCCTCAAGCGCATCTTGTCCTTGGCGGGAATGACTGGTCTCAAAGGGACGGTCCCCTTTGGTGCAGTGCCAGCCGCGGGGTATTGTCCCCCGCGGCTGGTAGGGGCCCTCGTCCTACTTCCTCGCGAACGGCTTGGCGCAGTTCTGAGCGACGCCCTTGTACGTGGCGTCGGGCGCGGGTCCGCCCTTCGCCACGAGCACGACCTGCACGGCCTCGGCGCGGCGGGACATCCCCTGGGTGCCAGCGGACTCGCCGTTTTTCGCCCATGCCATCCAGCCGACGCGCTGCACGTGAACGCGGTAGTAGACGTCATATGCGTCCTTGACCGCCCCAGTGAGGCGAATCTGCACGGCCTCCATGCGGCGGGACTTGCCTTCGGTGCCACTCACCTTGCCGTCTGCCTTCCAAGACTTCTCCCAGCCGGTCTTCTGCACGTGCCCGCGGTACTCGATGCCGCCCGCGACGCCGTTGGGGAGCTTGAGGGTGAGGGCCTCCATGCGGCGGGATCTGCCGGTTGTGCCCGCGGCGCCGCCGTCGGCAACCGCCGTCATCCAGCCGATGCGCTGTACGTGGGCAGTGACGGTTGGGGTTGGCACGGCGTCTGGAATGGTTATCTCCACGTCGGCCGTAGGCGTGCCGGAGACGACGACTTTGCCGTCCTCGAGTTTCGCAGTGACGCCGTTGCTCACTATGGGCTCGAAGTCCTCGAAGTGGTAGCCGTCGCTGGCCGTGAAGGTCACGGACTCGATCGCGACGCCCTCCTCGACGGTCTGCTCGGTGTTGCCGCCGGCGGAGTGGGCGTTCCTGCCACCGGAGAGGGTTACGCTAAATGTGACGACGGCCTCCGGGAACTGCACCTTCTTGAAGTCCTTCATGTCGCTCAGTGAGTAATCTCCGCTTGCGATGGTCTCTCTGCCCTGGGTGCCCTCAGCGTTCGTCCAACCGGTACCAGAGATGGCGCTGGTCAGCGTTGCGTCATTGTCGTAGAACGCCATGCCCCTACTTCCAAAGCCCGTGGCCGTCAGCTCCGCGCCATCGTTTACGACGATGCTTGTTTTGGCATCGACGCCACAGGACACTGAGCTGGGCTGCCCTGTCGGCTCGACCCCGGTGGCAGACAGCTTGCCGTCTATGACGAGATTGTTGGCGAGGACTCCGGCGTTGTATCCGTAGCTCCCGCCACTGGCTGTCAGCGTACCCTCGCCGGCAATGGTCAGCAGATAGTCCTTTGCCATAATGCCATAGCTATAGGGCTTCGATCCCTCGCTGGGACCGGTAACCGTGCTGTCAGCCACTACGTTGATTGTCAGGTTGTCGAGCTCAGCCCTGATTGTGCCGTACTGGTCATTACCGTTGGTTGTGCACCCTGCAGCGTCACCATCGATAGTGGCGCCATCCAACGTGAGGGTGTTGCTTTCCGCGTCGTAACTCGCGACGACGGGATCGCTTCCGGTAATGCTCGCCGCGTTCGCGCTCGTCACCTGCGTGTCGCCGACCCAGAGGGGGTACTCGTAATAGAGCCCAAGCTTGTATGCAGTCTCTTTCGATTCCCCATCACCGCTGACAATCCAGAATCCAAGAGGAGTTGGCTCTTCATCACCCGCGACTAGAAAAGATCCACCAGGCGAAAGCGCAGAATACCAGCCGCCATCAGAGGCACGATATTTGATTTCGCCGAGCGTGAATTGACCGTGCATAGTGCAACCGGAACCGAGCGTTACCGTGCGTGTAGAGGTGAGTCCGAGGGTCATCCCGGCCCGACGCGATCCTACTTCTCGCAAAGCGCCTTAAACGACTGAAGGTCCATGGGTTGCGCGAACAGATAGCCCATGCCCACGCCAATGCCCGCTGCCACCAGCATGTGCGCCTCCTCCGACTGCTCGACGCGCTCGGCGCACAGCCTTATGCCAAGCTCCTTGGCCACGCTCACGAGCTCGGGAAGCATCTCTGGCCGATCTCGCCAAATGGAGGCCGAGACCTTGACATGTCGAATGCCCAGCTCGGCGATCGTGCGCAAACCCTCGGTTCCGGTTTGCAAGTTGTCGGCCACAACCACAAAGCCATCGGCAACGGCCGTACGCACCAACTGCTCAACACCCTCGTCTCCCTTGAGCAGCGTTGCCTCGCTCAGTTCGATGCTTACGTTACCATGTGGCGCCTTGTGCCAATCGGCCGTTGCTGCCAGACGCTTGGAGAATTCGGGATCCTTCCCGTGCTGGTACGAGATGTTGAGAGCTATGGGCACGGCTGCCTCCGTGCCCACAACGCTCCCTATGTACTCGGTAAGCCCATCGATCATAAACCAGTCAAGCCCACAGATGGTGTTCGTGTGCTCCAGCGATGGCACGAACAGTGCGGCAGGGATTACGGAACCGTCCTCCGGCAGGGTCCATCGCACGAGGGCCTCGCCCGCCAAGATCTTCCCATTTGCCATGTCGTATAGCGGTTGCACATAGGGCACGAACTCGTTTTCCTCAACCGCACGGGCAACATCCACGGTAATGAGCCTGTCATCCTCGGCACGAATCTCATCATCTGTCATTTGGGTACCTCACAATCCAAAAGCGTCTGCAACTGCCACACTACAACCAACACCGGCCGCTTTAGGGGCCCCATCGGTCAAGAGAACAGCACGGCCTGCGTGTGGCACGGCTCGTGAATCCTACCCATGGGAAACGATCTAGCAAAGAGTGCGTATCCCTCTCGCAGTCGCTCACCCGTCAAGCAAACGCTCCATCACGACGAACGGCACCAGGGAGCGGCCATCGGGATTGACGTCCAAGTCTCCCGACCCCACCACCGAGAAGCCCTCACTGCGGTACAGCGCTATCGCGGGCGCGTTGTTCGCCGTGGCATCGAGCCTCGCCGTGCGCATGCCCCTCTGTGCTGCCCGCGCAAGGCACGCACGCAGAATCGCACGCGACAGGCCCTGGCCCCTCTCGCCCACGCGCACCACAAGCAGGTGTATTACGCATACGAGCTCGTTCGGCACATCCGCAAGCCAGTCGACGCCCCGGTAGTCGTGCCCAAGGTCGTGGTCGGTCCCGACCGCTGCCAAAAGCGCGCCATCCCTCTCGGCAACCAACGCACCGCCATTTGCAATGAGCCCACGCACAAAGCCTGAAGTCGGATGCCCATCGCGCCTCCAGCAGCAGTCGTAAGGCGTCCCAGCCATCACATCGGATGCCTCGTGATACAGATTCATTATTCCGGCAAAGTCGCCCATGTCTGCCTGACGTATGCGCACGAACACACTCCCTTCGATAGCATTTCATGCAGTGTATCGTACGCCGACACTGAGGTGCATGGCCAACCGTAAATCCCTGCCACGAACTCGTGCTGGGTTGTCTGCACCCACGCGCTCGCCGCCGTGACGCCCATTGGGCGGATGGTCGGGCCCCAACGTCGGCCAATGACATATGATTATTTCATTGTATTCATTTGTGAAAGGAGCACATCATGCTGCACGAGGTCAGGTTTCCCTCCCACAACGGTCGCGACGAGGTGACGGGGTGGATCTATGTTCCCGCCTGCGAGCCCGTTGGCGTGCTCCAGCTGGTTCACGGATTCGGCGAGCACTCTCGCCGCTACCTCCACATGATCGTCGCGCTCATGGATGCCGGGTTTATCGTTGCCGCAAACGACCATGTGGGCCACGGCGCCACGGCAATCGCAAACGGCACGTGGGGCGACTGGGGCGACGCCGGACCACACACCATGATGGAGGACGAGAAGCTCTTCCACGACGCGGTGGTGCAGAAGTATCCCGACCTCCCCTACTTCATGTTCGGCCATTCCATGGGATCAATGATTGCCCGCGACTTCTCGGCCAAGTACGGCGACCTTCTCTCGGGGGCGATCTACTGCGGCACCACGGGCGTGTTCCAAAACGCACCCGCCGTGCGGGACAAGGTAAACGCAGCCGTAGAGGCAGGGCAGGCGCACGAGTCCGACCCGTCGTTTGTCGCCGAGCTTCTAGGTTGGATGTTCTGTCGCTGCGAGGAGGGCGCAAAGCTCGGCAACGAGTGGATCTGCCACGACCCGTGGGTCCAGAAGGACCACGCCGAGGACCCCTTCGACGCCTTCACCCATCCCACGCACAACGTCAGCCTGCGCGACTTCATCGACATGATGACCTTCATCCAGGGCAAGGAATGGGCCGAGAAGGTGCCCACCGACCTGCCCATACTGTTGATTGCGGGAGACCAGGACCCGGTTGGCTGCTTCGGTGAGGGCGTGTACCAGTGCGCCAACTGGCTCGTCGATACTGGTCACGACGTGATCTGCCAGCTGTGGAGCGGGTATCGTCACGAGATTCACAACTACGACGACATCAAGTTTGACGTAGAGCAGACAATCGTGGACTGGCTTGCCCTGCACGCATAGTGGAACAGGGTGGAACAGGGGACATGTGGAACAGGGGACGGGTTTTTCGTTCCAAAACTGTGGAACAGGGGACGGGTTTTTCGTTCCAAAACTGGAACAGGGGACGGGTTTTTCGTTCCAAAACGACGAGACGGAGGTCTCCGCACCGCGCCCTCGTCTTCGCGTGCGACAGCAAGGCGCCTCAATTCTCATTCTGCGACTTCAGCGGGCATCCTCAGCGTGGGCCAGCCGCGGGCATTGAAAATGTCACCGTTGACTGAAGCCGGCGTCAGTGAGTAAAATACGAATGACGGCAGCCTAGTCGTTGTAAGACGCATCTAGGCAGCGCCGTCTGGGAATGGACTAGGGCCTATGGCGCTGCAACGCCGGCCCTATTCTTTTGTCTCAACCCCTCAGGTGCTTTGGCCTGTGTTTGTCATCGCGTGCGTCGGGATGGTCATCCTCCTTTCCCGAGCCTCTGAGCTCGAAGTATGCCTTCAGTACTCCCAGGAGCACTGTCAGCAGCTGCAGAACAGCAAGCAGAACTTCCATGGCAACTCCTTTCTATCGAAGCAAAGGCGCTGCCTAGCACTGACGAGGCTAACCGTCAGACGTGGGTTTATCTTACACCTATCGCGGGAGTGTGCGCAGTCAATCGGGGACTGAGAAAAGGGGTTTGGCCCCTTTTCTCAGAGCAGAGCGCGAGTATCAAATCCGCCCGAGCCGCACCTGCAACGCCAACTCATCCAGCAGCTCGCCCCATCCGGCAATGGGCAGGCCTTCGCCCATGTTGAGGCGCATGGACTCATCGATGTCGCCGATGCTCGCCCTGACCTCCCCGAGCACTCCCTTTGCGTCGTGGTAGTGAGGGACGTGCTGCGCCACGATGGTCGCGTACATGAGGGCGAACTGCCTCGTGGTCGGCACTCGCGAGAGCTCCAGCAGGTTCATGTTCCAAACGTGCGAGGTCGTCAAGGCATCGACGGGCCATTCGAGCACCCCGTCCTTGGCGCTCAGCTGGCGCAGGTCGGACCGGACGCCCGCGAGCGTCCTTCCGAGAAGATTCCTCCCGTACCAATTGGCGGGGTCGTCGAGCTTCGGGTTGCCCGGGAAGAAGCCCACGCCCCACTTGGTGTCATTGGTTCCCGCAGCCTCTCCCAGCACGGCCGAACCCGTGGAGAGCAGGTCGTTGAGCAGGCGCTCGTAGTGGACGAACTTCTTCCTCAGCCCCACGCGCATGAGCTGCTGGTTGACGGCGTCCCACACCTCGTCGGAGTAGCCGTGCACCTGCTTGCCGAGGTGCTTGACCGTGCCCTGGTCGGTTGCCGAGAAGATCTTCTCCGCTATGTCGGGGTCACGGAAGACCTGCGCCTTCTGCCACATCATCCAGTGCTCGCCCGTGGGAAACGTGGTCCCGCAGTACTCGAACGGGGCCTCGTACCAGTTGCTGAGGTAGCCGTCCCTCTCGTACTCGTGGTAGAAGGTGACGATGTTGGGGCGGACCCACGTGTCGTCGAGCTCGGCCTTAAAGCGCTCGACAGCGTTGCGCTCGCCCTCAGTAAAGTACACCACGTGTTTTCCTGCACGGGCTCCGACTCCTCCAGATTCTATTTGAAGACGGCCTTCTCCCCGTCCTTGTTTATCCAAGCGCTCCTAATGACGTCTTCGCGACGAAGGCGCTCGAATTCCGAGACGAAGAAGGACTTGAGGGACGCGTAGTCGTCGAACTCGCGATGCTCCTCGCCAGTCGCATGGAGCCGGCAGACATGCCCGCTGCCATCTGAGAAATATGCTCTGAAGAACCCCCACCACCTTTCTCATCCGAGGGGCCGGTCACCATGGCTACCTTACCCTCCGTTTGACCCACATATCTCGCAGCTTCCGCAAAAGACAGTGCCACTCGCAAAACCATTCGCACCATGGTGTTATTATTGTTGGGTGTCGGCGTTTTCTTTGGCTGCACGATCTTCATTTTTGCATTGTGACCAAGTAAAAC
Source organism: uncultured Coriobacteriaceae bacterium (assembly GCA_902793195.1). GTDB lineage: Bacteria > Actinomycetota > Coriobacteriia > Coriobacteriales > Atopobiaceae > RUG440. The sequence goes on from CADBCS010000003.1 coordinate 73,329, forward strand.
TAACCCACAGATCATACCGTTCATCTCGCCTGTCCAACGCCTGTAGCGACGCGCAGATGATGCTCAACTATCTGGGGACAGTATCGCTCTGGGTATTACGCCTTTCTGACGAGCACGAAAGTAGTCTCGTCTTGCCTGTAGAGCATCAGGTAGAGACTACCGTCGTCTTGCTTAGAGAGTATGCCAATCATAGATCCCCCAGACTTGTCATCCATGTTGACCTCGTAATAGCCAAGGATGTCGCCATTATTCGACATGCGCTTGTCAAGGAAGGTGCTGGCAGTGTTCGAGACACTCCATTCGCCTGGGTACTCGTTATCGTAAACCTTGATGCTGCACGACTTGTTCATCGAGAAAGATGCGGCGAGGCTAGAATGATTGACGGCAGCTGTCTTCCCGTTGGCGTCTATAGCCATATATCCCTCCCAGTCACCAGCGATGGGATCGGTGTCTTTCGCGCTTATCGTGTCAGACGCGCAGGCCGTCAATGCCAGCACGGCCACTACTGTAAACAGGAACACCCCCAAAAGAGACAGGCAGTGTAACCGCAAGGGGAGCCCAACGCCCAAAGCTTTGTGCCCAATCGATTCCTTGCACCGCATCCTGACCATACCTCAATTCCACCTTTCCATCCTACATTGAAGCGGGGATGCCGTTTAACTGCTAGTCTTCGTCACAGATATGTAGTTGCCTAGCGTTCGGCTCTCCGAGAACAGCACTGTCCATATTTGACCATCTGAATCATTGCCGGAAGTGCTCCACAGTCCTGATATGGAATCGCCTCTCAAAGACGATGCTCCACTCAACCCATTCTTGGAGATTAACTCATCGACTAGCGTCTGAACGTCTTGACCGGACACTGCGGAGGAGGACAGAAATGCCATGCATTCATATCCGCCATTATCTTCGTCTTTTGACAGCTGAATACGATCTATCCCGACTCCGCAGTCCGTCTTGTATCCCGTAATCGTGTAGAAGCGCCCGCCTTCTTTCTCCTCCACGCTCATAATTGTCTTCAGGTAGTCCATGTACTCCTTGAGCGTCTCGTCCGACATCTTCGATATGGAAGCCACGACCACGGGATCGACAAGATCTATTCCCTTAAGAAGCTCAACAGCCTCAGGATACTCCCCGTCCTTGGCGTACTGCTCGAGAATCGCCGCCGCAGCGTACTCGTGTCCCGAATCGGCCAGCTCCTTCGCCTTCGCGATGTCTGCGGCGACGGCCTCCTGGGCCTCACGGGCTTCCCTTGCCTCCTTAGACTCGCAACCAACGAGCCCGACTAGGGACATTACAAGCGCTAAGGTAGCAACGAAGACGAACCACTTCCTGTTTGTCACATGCATGGTATCCTCCTCATAACAAGATTCAGAAAGCATCCAGTTTGTTTAAAAGTAATCTGGCTCCTCCCCTTTGTCAAGGGCCATTCGACAGCCGGAACACAGGGCGATGTGACAGGAGCACTTCTGCACATGGACCAATCGACGCTGTGGGAAGTCACGTACAGTAAATAAGTATTCTCGCCATGAGAGTCCTACCTCGCCCATGTGCCGTCGAGCTTGGCGATTCGGCGCAGGATGCGCACACTCAACCCAACGACGTTTGTCCAGGAGACTCCCCTCTCGTCGACCAGCATCAGGACTTTCTGAACGGTCGTACATCTGCAGGCGAATTTGATCTAACTCGGCGAAATGCGATTAGCCCGATGCCCCAGGATGTCCCGGTAACACACGCTCTATCCCGCGTGGTCACCCTTTTCCTGCCGGTTGCACAGTCATCCTTGCTGCGCCAACGCATATTCTCCCTCAAGAGCTAATCTTGCAAGCAAAGGTGCTGACAGGGCGTAATGGGTGCCAACGGCCTAGAACGGGTGCCGGTTCAGTTTGGAGGGGATGCTGAGAGATCTTGGAGAGCATGACGGTTTGCGGCTAAATAACCAAGCATCCTACGGTAAGGACGAGGACTACACGTTTGGCTACAGCGAGGATGAGCTCGAGGAGGCCCTCAACAGCTAGGGCACACATAAACGGAGTCCCCTTGCCCGACTTAGGAGCGGTGCGACCCTAGACTATCGCCCACCTCTTCCACCAAGTACCGTTCGGCCAACTCGTCGAGCTGCGCCACGATCTCGGAGAAGTCGCGGTTGAGGTCGAGCGTCCGGACGCCGATTCGGCTTCCGCTCATCCTGTAGCTGCCGCCTGGTTGCGCGCCCTCGTCGGTGCAGGCATAGAGTAGCATGCCGGACACCTCGTGCGAATGACCCAGCCTAGCCTGCTCGTTCTTCACGTAGGTGAATATCTGGTATAGGTTCGCGCTGTGAACGGTGTGCACCCCGAAATGTCCCTGAGTGTTGTGTGCATAGAACTTTGCATCGATGATGAGGGTGTGTTGGCCACGTCTCAGAGTGATGTCGGTCTGCATGACGGGCAGCATCCCGTCACATCCGTCGTCCAGCGCCCAGGGTACCTGCGCGGCGGACACTGAGAGCTCGGAATGCTCTTGGCGGTAGTACTCAAGGACGAAGCGCTCGTACAGCCGGCACATCTGCTCGTCGCCAAGGTAGTCCGCGAGCCTCATGCTGCCGTCACTCTCGGACTGTAAGAGGCCCCTCGCGAGGAGTTCGCACACGCCCAGCATGAGCCGGTAGGAGCGATTGGCGCGATTGAGCCTCACCGACCCCCAGTGCGCCTCTCGCAGGTCCACGTCACCGATTCTCGCCAGTGTTCTCACGTGGGCCATGAGTTCCATGCGACGGCGCTCGTCGACCCTGCCGTGACGCGCGAGTGTGATGCAGGCGGACCTGATGATGCAATTGACCTCATTGTCTTCGCTGAACTCGTCGAACTCGCACGACACCAACTGCCGGCGGGCCATGCGTGCGCTCGCGGTCCCCATGACATCGAGTTTGCCCCTCAGCACGGGGAGCTCGCCGCTCTCGGTCACGTATTCACGATACAGTCCCTGCTTGAGCTGACGCGAGAGCCCCTTCGAGAGAATTGCGGCGAAGAGGTCGTGGACGTTGGCGAACTCCTCGGCGGCGAGGTCTGCGTACTCACGCTGGTGAAGCGCACGGAAGGCGTACGCCAGCATGTAGTACACGTTCCGTATGAGTATCGTACGGTCCCTCATTGAGACAGGACCCCAAGAAGCCGCGATTCCCAATCGCGTGCCTTGGACGGGTCGTCAAACCAGTACTCCTCGAGCATGGGCACGATGTCGCACTCGACCACGTCCCTCAGCCAGCCCTCATCGTCTGGCACCTCGCCGCAAAGGTAGCTGTGCCCGATGCGGTACCCACGCCCTAGCGTCGGGTCGTTGGTGATCTCCACGTTGAGCGCGCGTATCTGGTCGACCAGGGCGTCGAGGTCCTCACTGCCGACCTCCTCCTGGTGCCTACGGAAGCCCTCGGACCCGAAAGCGGGCTCCATCTCGAAGAACGAGAATCGCCTACGCAGGGCGTAGTCGACGCCGGTGAGGCTGCGTCGACCGTGTTCATCATGCCGATGACGAGGACGTTCTCCGGCACGCAGAACGGCTGGCCGTCGTACGCGAGCGTGACGACGTCGCCCCGATGGTCCGCCTCTATCAGCATGAGCAGCTCTCCGAAGATCTTTGACAGGTTGCCCCGGTTGATCTCGTCGATGATGAAGAAGTAGCTGTTGCCGGCATCCCGCGCGGCGCGCTCGCAGAAGCGGTGGAACACTCCCCTGCGCAGCTCGAACCCGTCTCCGGCGGGGCGCCACCCCATGACGAAGTCCTCGTAGGTGTAGCTCTGGTGGAACTGCACCACCTCTATACGCGCATCGTCCTTGCGCCCCATCATCGACCACGCGAGCCTCCTCGCGCAGAACGTCTTTCCCACTCCGGGAGCGCCCTGCAGTATGACGTTCCTCTTTCGCCTGAGTAGCGCCTCGAGACGGTCGTATCTCTGCCCGGATATGTAAACTTCCGACAGGAAGTCCTCCCTACCATAGGGCTCGGCGGTTGCCGGGGAATCGACCTCGGACGGCTTCCCGCCCACCGTCTCGGGAATCCCCGCGCTCGAGCGCCTCCCTCAGTCGTCCTTATCGTTTGTGCCATTGCCCCTCACACCATCCCGACACGGTGCAGGAAGGAGAGCTGAACCAAGAGCTCCCGCCATCCGGCGGGCGTGAGGATGCCCGTATTCGCACGCATCATCTCCTCGATGTCGGTAATGGTGGTCTGCCCCACATCAAAGAGGAGCTGCCGGACGGACTCGAACTGTCCGCCAGAGCGGCGCTGAGCTATCCGGGCGTAGCACATGGCGGACGGACGCGTCGCCGGGATTCGCGTGAGATCGATGAGCGACATTGCGCCGAGTGTCGATCCGAGCACCTGCTCGATGTCATCCTCCGTGGTTTCCAAGTCCCGCAGACTCCACCCGCCCCGCAAAGCGAGGCGCAAATCGACACGCACGCGCATGCACACCCTGCCTAGCAGGTTGTCGCCCCGCCAGCCAGCGAGATCCGAAAAGCCCTCGTCGCCAACGTCGATGCCGACACCCCACACCCAGTCGTATGGGGATGCTTCGGCGAGCACGGCGTTTCCGTCGCAAGAAGAGTATCCGCTATGTCCGGGTTCTGCAGGAACTTCTCGCGCACGCCCACGTATGCCAGCTGCTCGCGCACGTCACGCCACAGGGGCCCGTCATATGGGCTGACCAGTCTGCCGAGCTCCTTGGCGCTCTTGGGCGTTGGAGCCGCCAGAATCGCTTCCGCGGATTCCCAGTCGCCCATTACACGCGCCTTCTGCCACATGATCCAGTGCTCTGCGGTGGGAAACCTCATACCGAGAAGCTCGAACCCCGCCTCGTGCCAGTTGCTGCAGAAGCCGAGGACGTCATCGGCACTCCAAAAGCCGAGCACACGATGCCCCACGTCCGCGCCGCCGCGCTCCCCCACCGCGAAGAACTCGTCCCACAGCGCGGACGCGTCTCCGCCAAGGGCCTCCACCAAGAGTATCGTGGCGAGCACCCGGTCCCTCTCGTCACTCGTCTCCGTGTACTGCCCAGGGTCCCTGTTTGCCTCCACGCTCGCCAGCACGTACCCACCCTCCGCGTGGGAGACGCGTACCCTGTACACGCAGATGCCGGTCCAGCTACGATGGAAGCAAAGTGCGTCACCGCCGAAGTACATGAACCAGTGGTCCTCCATCGCGTGGGGCACGTGCCCCATCGCCAGGACCTCGAACTCCTCCCGTGTTATGGGTATGTCGAGATTGATGTCCGCATGCTCCAGCGGCATGGGCGGCGTCTTCCAGTCCGAGCGAAGCGTACGCATCTCAGGGTGCTTGGAATTCGCGCTCCCGAACAACCTCTCGTTCATGTCGCCGAACCCCATCTTCCACATGGTTACGGTCCTGTTGCCATCCTCACTCGTCATGTGCGCCATCTCCCTCCAACGTCTCCGAGACATGCTCGCTGAATCCTGAAGCATCCGGTCTCCAAGGCAGCGAAGCATTGTCCGTTACTAGAACAATTGTGGCACGGCGGGGGGACGAGATTTTCGCTCGGCGATTGATAAATCGAACAGGGCGTTACGCTCGTTAGTCTTCTATAACGTTGGCTTGACGCTATAGTCCGCTGGGGCTCCTACTCGTCGTCCTTAAGAACCAGTACCGCCTCATCGCTGCCAGGAGCTCCCTCGTCAAGGGATAGCCGAACCCTTCGCCGATGATGGAGTCGATTCCACAATATGGGCATAGCGCTTTGTCCACTTCGTCCTCGACCCACTCTTCAATCTCAGATGGGTCAAAGACGCGCAGGCAATAGAAGCACCCGCATCTCTTGTCTTCTCTCAACATGGGCCCATTATTCATGGAAAACGAATGCGCCGGAATAACCCTTGCGTCCACTCCCATTCTTCATCCATGCAGTCTTGCTCCCCTTGGCATTGTAGGACATGAGGGGTGTTTGCGTAGCAAAATGAGCGCCTAAGATGACCTTAGTTAGCGACATATCGCAACGTCCGTTGAAACGATGTCGTCAAGTAGCCTTTCGTGGAAATGTCTGCGTCCCTGTCGACGCTACTAAAGGTATTGGCTCTGTGGACCAACCTCGGCAAACTTCTCGTTCACGAAATGGATGGCGACACCATCTTCCGGGTCAAACGAACAATCGCATATAAGCAACACGGAATGCTCTGCCGGTTCATCCAACGCTGCCAATGTGGTTGGTCTTAAACAGCAATAGATATCATCTACGTCCCCATGTTTTGAATCGCTATTTTGACAATACTTCTTGGTCTCAGCCAACGCATTGTCTGTGACGTCCCATTTTCTAAGGATACCCTCAATCGCTGCTGTCATAGAATTCGGAATCGGCTCGCCATGGTAATCGTATGCTATTGAGAGAGTCTTTAGCTTGCCTCAAAGGGTTACGGTAACTTCGTTCATTCTGATGTCCTCTCATGCTCCTCGCGCGCCTTGCACTCAGCCACGCCTCCGTAATGCTTAAAGTAACTATGAATCTCCCCTGGAACGAACTGCCTGGTCTTCATGTCGCTGCACTCGTGCGGAGTCAAATTCATCGATTTCGCCCATTTCTTAATATCCTGAGCAGTCCATTTGGTGCCATCGGCTTTCGATTGCTCTTTGTTCCATTTCTTGGCCATAGCATCGTAGACTCAATTGAAATTACCACAGTCCTTTTCAGCTGTCACTACCAGCCTGTTCTTTGTCATCCCTTTGATCTGTACCGCGAATCGGAATCAAACTCGTGTTATATCTCAAATGATTCCGCATCAACTCCGAGGCGATCGGCCATACTCAAGTGTTCGGACTCGCTCGCGGACTCCACTTGGGACAGTTCCTCGAGCGCTGGCCACATGCCGAAGGCATAGGCCGTGCCACACTCGTCCATGAGCCGATCACGGAGCGCGTCGCAATCATACTGGTCTCCGTAGCGCATTCACGTCACCTCCCCTCCGCCACGTCGCGCAACCGCTGCCAGATCTTTACCATGGCGTAGGTGTCGAGCTCGCAGTAGCGCAGCAGCTGCTCACGTGTGTGCGCCGCCTCCTCGGGCTGCATCGAGGCGAGCGCGGCAAATGCGTTCATGGCCTCAGTACCGTTATGCACCCCCTCCAGCGCGTGGTAGTCGAGCTCGGGGTCGTTTGGGAACAGGGCTGGCAACACCGCCTTGATGGAGTTGAACCCTCCCATGGCACGACTGTAGTACCAGCCCTTCTGGAACGGGACAAGAAGGTCGCATATGTTGTCCGCGATATCGTTGAGGTGCGAGGCGAGGTCGGGGAACAGGGACGCGAGTTCCTTGATGCGCCCCTTCTCGAAGCTCATGTTGTAAGCGAGCGTGCAGGCGCCCGTTGGGATGTCGGCCACCAGATGCTCCGCCACCGAGCGACGCGGGTCACCGTGCTCGGTGGCGAGGAACTCGTAGTGCTCGAGCTCGCCTTCGGGCTCCCGCAACACGTGAAGCGAGTACTGCGTGGGAACCTGCTCGTACGGCCAGGTGCCGTCGAACGGCGGGATGGCGGGCTGCCACGTCTCGAAGTCGAGGAAGTACAGCGGGAACGAGAGTGTGGCAAGGAACTCAGAGACCCCCTTGCCGTTGACGGTCTCCGAGACGCCGCGCACCTCGCACTCTGCCTGAACGCGCTGGCGGGGGGCCTTCACGACGCCAGCTTCCAGCGCCTCAGGAAGCGTGACAATCCCCTTCGCCTGCAGACCGAGCGCCCTCTTCATCTGCATGCGGCTGAGGTCGAACACGCTCGGCCTGGGGATGTGCCGCCAGCACCACCCGCGGTAGCCGCACTCGTAGGGGCTCTTGCACTGCTGTCCAATCGCGAAATCGGGCTCCGCATCCTGAGCGGCAACCGATCGCATTGCCTCGATGCTGTGGGGCACCCCTGGCAGCATTTCCGCGACTTCGACCGTACAGTCACGCACCACGAAGAGCTGCTTGAGGTCCAGCTCGCCCTCGCGGACGTAGCCGCTATTGAGGTGCATGAGCGAGACACTCTTGACCGCGAGTGCGCACTGCTGCACAACCCAGGTCTGGTACGCCATGTCGTGGTAATGGATGTCCTTGATGTGCGCGGACGACTTCACCTCCACAATGTGCACGCCGTCTTCCTCGACGCGCAGGATGTCCACCATACAGAGGTTTCCCTCGTAGGCAAACGTGGCCTCACAAATCACGGACGTACCGGCATCGAGAAGCTCCTGTGTGCGCTCGACCATACCGTTGAAGTCGGTCGCGTTGAATTCCATTTCCACGTAATCGCCGTAGTATCCCATCGCGAGGTCACCGACCTCGTTTCCGGTCTCCAGAATCGCCTCGTTCATCACGGACTCATCGAACTGCTCGCGCATGTGTAGATCCATCCAGAGCATCTTGGGGCACTGGACACCCTTGGTGTAGCGCGACTTGGAGAGGTTGATGCTGCCTGCCATTTCCTTCTCACCACCTTCGAGTGATCTGATGTTGTCACAGACATCATAGGACATGCATGGGACAGCAATTCGAGGCAAGACCCATTGGTCGTTTTCGCGGGCTGGCCAAAGCATCAAACGATAAGGCCCCGTAGCGGACAACCACAGGCGCTATCTCTGGTGAGATGCCCCAATCCAAAACCGCGCAGGGCAACCATCACCTTTCGTATCGCATCACATCACTTGAGCTTTGATGAGCCTGCCGTCGGCATGTGGTTCCCGCAGTGGCCAACGACGATAAGTCGCCTCTCGGGCACAAACGCAAAGTGGATGCGCAAATAACCCTTGTTGCTACTACCTTTAACATGCGGAGTGATGTCTATTTGCTGCCCCTCAAACGTACGCTTCCTCATCTTGGTTAGCGAAGCGTTCTGATTAGTCAGCTTTTTCTCGCGAAACGTTACCTCAAACCCACTCCGCGCCTTGAACTCCCGCTCCGAAACCACCGATGACCCGCCGTCGCCAAATCGCATCTCCCACAGCACGGTGTACATAGCCACCAAGGCCTGATACATCTCGGACGCATCACCGTTAAAGTCAGATGCCGACGCAGTGGCCTCGTCCAGCAAGACGACTCGGCTCCCAAGAGCCCGTTTCGCCAACATCGCGGCAGCTCTCCCGTCTCGCAGGTACTCACCAACATCCAAGAGGAGATGAGCCATGCCCTCATTTGCCCTAGAACTATTGCGCTCGTCTTGCAACTCCTCGCGTAACAGTTCGTTTAAATGCTCCGAGTATCCAAGCTTTCCCTCAAGGTTCCTCGCCTCTCCCTCTGCGTCTCGAGCCTTCTTTTCGCTCTCTTCAATCATGCCGGACAGGTCTCTCAGCTCTTCGGCTGTGCACCCACCTTTGTACATCTCCAAGCTGTCCTTGAGTTTTTCGTTCTCCTGGTCAAGAAGCTCCACATACTCCTCAAGCTCATGAACACTGGCCTTGAGCTCTTCATCCTGCTCTCGCCACTCGCCCGAGTTGCGCAGGTCTACCTCGAGCCGTTTGCGGCGCTCTTCGGAATCAGCCACACGTTCAGCAAGTTCCGAACGCGCCAACTCCAACCACTTGGCTTCCGCCATAGAACGATGCTGTTCCACGCTGCGAAGATCGAGCACCTCGCCTGGACGTCGCATGCCCATGCGTGTTATGCCATCGATGATGTTTTGAATCACCTGGTCCTCATCTGCCAACAAGAGCGCCTCAGCAGTAAAGAACCGATGCCGAGCATAGTCATACTTTCCAGGATGCTCGAGGTCAACATCGCTCCAAAAGATTCTTAGCGCACCAGGTTCCAACCGATACTTAAAAGCAGGGAGATCCGGATTCCCAAAAACACGCGCATACGCACGCTCTACCGACTCGACGTTTCGGTTGAGCGTATAAACGTTTGCCACGCCCCGCAGGCGCCTTGCCAAATACCTAGGACGCACGAGATACGATCCTGTCCCACTACCCACTTCCTGGGAAGCAATGACCACTAGTGGCACAGTCCTATTACGGCTGGTCAGCTCAGAGACAAAAGCCTCCAAGGTCCGATCGGTTATCTCCAGTGGAGTACCCGACAACGCCATTCCGCCGTTTCGCACTTCGCAATCAGGGATTCTAAGCAGCTGCCTCATCATGGTTGGAGCCCGTCGCTGCGGTTCCTCGGACTCATAGACGAACGTGGAGTCGTCCAAATAGCGCTTGCGCAGATTCATCACGCATGCACCTATTGCTAGGCTGGTTAAACCGACGTCGGTCACCCAAAACCGATAGCCATGCAGAATGTCCCTCTCAACGTATTGTATGGACCAATACCGCTCGTCCGATGATTCAGCATTCGACACGAACGCCTCTATGCGAAGACTCGTGTCTGTGGAACGAGCCTCTATACCGCCCTTTGTAAACCGTTCTATTGATCGGAATACGGAGAGCACTTCCGAGCTTTCACTTTGCCCATGCTTGAGCTCTTCTTTCTCGAACCAGTAACGAAGCGCTTCGAGCACCCGTGAGTAGATGTCATCCTCTTCACGTTTCGACTCGAATTCCAGTCTAGTTCTATATGTCATCTTGGCAGCATCAAGCGGAAGCTGTAGGAGGTTGTAGGAAGTCTGCCTCCACATGGCATCAGAGGAGGTGGCCTGGCCCCTCTCATCACTCACCTTCAATTTGAGCACCTCCTATTCGGAAGCGTCCTCCCGGCCGCGCTCCTTGACCTCGTTGCAAAAAGCGTCAAGCTGGCGTTGGTCCATCGAGGCCGCGCCAAGCTCGACCGTCGCCTGTTTGGCTGCCTCTGCCACGTCGTTACAGTAGGCGTTGAACTCGGACGGGTTCAGTCGGAACAGCCCGTTCACGCCAAGCATGAGCTTCTTGAACCCGTACCAGAATGCGTCGACGTGCTCGTCGAAGTCATCATCAAGCATGCCGAAGTATCTGCGCTTGTTGAACTCCTCCATACGTTCAATCGTGCGCTCGAGCGTGTCGCCATCCTCGTCCTCCTCGACGGTGTCGGGAATGTCTGCCACCTGCTTCCTGCCGGGGATGTCACCTACGTACTCGCTCATGTCGTAGAGGAAGTCGTCCAGCCAAAAGCCAAACTTCCATCCAGAGCAGGCACCATACGAGGGCTCGTGGGAAAAAGCAGAGAACAAGCCGTTATCTCGCACAATCTGCGCAAACGTCTTGTACGATTTCCTGACCAACGTGGACAATCGCACAAGCAATTCTGCGTCGGCGTCCGACTCAACAACAATGGGTTCCTCAAATGGTGCCGGCTTGGGAATGAGGAGTGTGTTTCCGGCTATGGCTGTTGCTGCCAACTCCTCCTCTTTCTTTATAATATCCATGGCAGTGTCTACTGCCTCGGGAAGGCTCCTCGCAAGTGACGAAGCATGACTGAGTGTCTCCCCCATTTGTGCAATCAGACCATTCTCGTCTTCCCCAAGATCACTTAAAGCCGATAGAAACGCTTGCTCGATGGTCTTGTCAAAAGAATTGTCTGTTTTGCCCGCAGTATCTCTTGCAATATTCGAGCTTGTCTTGTCCTCAACCTGCACCTCCGCATCAACCACTTCGATGCCGTTTAGGCGCAGCACCCTCTCCACGTAGTCTTGCGCTACCTCTTTGAGGGCGGAGTCGGGGTCAACCTGGTCTCGCTGCGCGAGTATCATGTCTGCCAAATCAATAGTTTGCTCAATCCGGCGCAATACGTCTGCACGTTTTGTCATACCGAGGAACGCGTTATAGCGCTCCCCATAGTTTATGAGACGAGGCATACGTGGGTCATGCGCAATCGCTTCCAGTGACAGCTTTCTCGCCTTTGAACAATACGACCCAATAGCACCAGTTGCCATCCCCAGCGAGACCTCGCGCCTATTGGCATACCCATCCTTCAGACGGTGCAATGCCACGGAAATCTCTGCAGAGGTTGCCTTGTCGGTCGCCTTTTTCTCCCTGGCAACATCGTAGTCAGAGAGTCCCTTGGCAACGGCAGAACTTGCCGCAGCCAAAAAAACCTGCAGATTGCTGTCATCCATGCGATACTCCTCTTATATATCGAGTGCCTTGCGCGCTGCAGCAACCGCATCGCCATCGGGATAGAAGTCCGGGCTTACGGTGCCAAGCAGCTCAGGCGAAACGTTCTGCAAATCACGGATGCAACCGAGTGGGAGCAGGACCTTCTTTGCGCCGGCGTTCTTGGCCACGCGCAGGATGTCCTCGAGGTCGCGCATCTCGTCCATGGTTCCCGACATGCGCAGGATTCCGGGGATGACCGTTGACGCCGTGACCGGCCTGTTGCACGCTGCCGAACACAGGCCCACGAACTCCGCGAGCGACACCTCATCGCAGAGGCCCTTCTTCTGAAGGTCGTTATAGAACAAGAGGTAGTCGCGCTCGTGCGCGTGCATACCAACGGCAACGCGATCTGCGTTGTTCTCGAAGAATCGGAACGCCGCCTCCATGGTGTCCCTCATGTGGCGATTGTTCCCTATTCCCTCCGTCTGCAGCTTAAAGTCTCCCGTCACGGCCTTGTTCTCCAGCTTGTAGATTGCCATCTCGCCGTCGGGCGCGTGCCCAATGCCAAACACGTGGCCGGGCAGCAGCTCGCCCTCGGGCACGAGCGTGTCGGCAGATTGCTCGGGCACGTAGATAATATGGTTCTCGTTGGGATTGTCCGCGTCCATGTATCCCAGGTTCACGTCTATAAACTCCACACCTGCCATGATCTTGAGCTGCTCCTTTACGCGGCGGCGGCCCTCCACCGCGTAGTCCAGCAGCATCTGCACGTCATCCTTTGTCATCGCCTCGTCGGGGAACAGTAGCTTTGCCATGCCCGAGAAGGTCTTGCGCACGCCGATCTCGTCACGCTTGTTGAAGTCGTTGTTGAGCCGGAAGTACGTGTCGATGTGGTGGGTGTAGTCGCGCTTGCGCATCTCGCGGCAGAACTCCGAGAGGCAGTCGGTTATGAGCCCGTAGTGGTCGGTGAGCAGGTCGCTGCGCATCTTGGGCACCTCCCAGCCGGGCAGGTACAGGTGGATGCGGTCGAAGAAGGCCGAGTCGCTGTTGAACTCCGGCGGGAACGGGTCGAAGAGGTGCGTCGTCTTGAGGACGTTTTGCACGGTGTCGTTGATGTTGCCCTCGAACACCATCGACGCGTCTCCATTGAGCTGGTCCCTACCACGCGCAAACGTTCCCGAAGCCATGTAGCCCTTAAGGATCTGGATGGCATTCATGTCGCGAAAGTGCATGCCCGCTACCTCGTCAAAGGTCACGCAGTCCCAGTTGCCCACAAGCCCCACGCGCTCCATCGAGCTCGTGCGGTAGCTTGCGTTCATACGGCCAAACAAATTCGCCGTCGTGGTCTGACCACCAGACAGCAGAATCGAGTAGGGCGATATCTCCTGGTACACGTGACTCTTACCGGTGCCGCGGGGACCGAGCTCACATAGGTTGAAGTTGCGCTCGCACAGTGGCACCATACGTGCGATAAAGTGAAGCTTCTGCTTGGGTGTGAGCGCGTCGGGCTCGTAGCCGCAGCTGCGCAACAGCAGGTCCATCCACTCCTGCGTGGAAAACTCCCTGCGCAGCGCGACCATGGAATCGAGGTCGAGGTTGGGCATCTGGATGGGCTTGAGGCTCACCACGTGGAATGGGCTGTCCTCAGGGCCGCGCTTGCCACCCTTCTTCTTTTTTTGACGAGGTTTCTCGTCGAAGATGTCGGCCAGCGCGTCCTCGTCCTCCTCGCCGGGGCGCAGGTACTCGATGCGCATGATGCACCACACGCCGCCCTGCAGGATCTTAGAGTATTCGATTACGTACTCGTCGGGCATCACAAAGGGTTCGATGTTAAGATTCGTGAAGCTGGCGACGTAGATGTCCTTGTACTCGTCCAGACGCGCGTGCACCTTGTCGATGATGGTGTACTGACCGTACTCCCTGATCTTGGACTTGATGGCCTCCGACTCGTCGGGCCTCACATAGTTCTCCGTTAGGATCTTGCGGATGCGTCTCACACCCTCCTCGACCATCTCCTCATCATCGGTCGAGCAGTACATTCCTAGGAGGTACTCGAGGACGAAGGTGGGCACGTTGGCACCGCGTTTCATCATGGCCGTGAGGTCCTTGCGCACGATCTTGCCGCCAAAGTGCTCGATCACCTTCGCATCGAGCGCGTCAGTCTCCAGATATGGTATGGCCGTTGCCCTATCTTGCTCCATCTCCCATCCTTTCTTATGAGTCGTCAAGTTGCCTAGAATCCAAAGTCGTCCATAGGCGCGAATGCGATGTCAATCGTAAAGGACTCCTTCCAAAGCATATTTTTGGAGCTCTTTTCCCTGCACACGAGGTAGTAGGAGTCTTTCGCTCCATAAGCACGTCCGGCCTTAAGGTTAAACTGAGCGTGAGACACACGCGCGACCTCGTTCTCGGCACCCACGTCTGCATGGACCTTAACGACATTGCTCACCTCATTGCCACTCGCATCGCACATGACGAGCTCGTACAGCGCCGGGAGCACTTTGCCTCCAACCACCGAAGTCTGGAACAGATCGACTTTGAATATCATGGAGTTCACACGACGATTGTTGGAAAGCAGCTTTATCTGTGCGTGCTGCCGCTCGACATAGCCAGCCGATCCGCTCCTGCGATTACGGAATTGAATTACCGGCACACAAACCTCCTGCAGGCTTGCGCCACCATGCACATAACAATTACCAGGACCGGGCTTCTTTATGCGAATGCACTCGCGTGGGCTCAGCCCAATGTACTTCCCACCTGCAACATCGCTCAAATCAATACGAACGAACAGGGAGTCCTCTACTTCCCCGCCGTTGAGTATGGCATAGCGCCTTCCAAGCCTAACCGCCCCGGCCTGGATGTCACCTTTGCCCACCTTGTCCTTTTCCTTGAGTGGACGGCGCGTGTACATAAAGCCGTGGTCTGAGGTTATTACAATGCGACCATAGCTAAGGTCGTTGACCGCAATGCGTACTAACGCAACCAGTTCCTCCAATGCGTCCTCGCATGCGTCAAACACATCCCCCTCAGTGGCGAACACCTCGCCCGTGGCATCTATCTTGTTGTGGTATACGTACACAACCTCGGCGTCCCCCAACAGCTCCTTACGCCGTGCTCTCTTAGTGGATATAAGATCCTTGTGCTGTATGGCGCGAGACTTGGGAGCACGTCGCGCAAGCACCATCCCCCTCTCGACTGTGTCTTTGGTGGGAAGGCCGTCGCACGCAACGGCGCCACTTGCGCAATCGTACGAGATTGTTGTGTGTGGCAAAAGCGAGGCCATCCCGAACTCCGTAATCGAGGGAAAAGCGCTCTGTATGCCAAAAAGCTGAGTCGTTCCCCTCGTCTGCCGCTCCAGCCGTTCGGCAAGTTCGACGGCAACCTCATAACGCATCGCGTCACTAATCACAACAAGTGTCTTTTTTGCACCTTGCGCGCCCGCTTCAACCCATTCCTCAAAGAAACGTCCCTGCTGTGGCACGCCATCTGCCGCACGCGTAGAAAGCCACCGTCTCTCGCACGCATTTACCCAGCATGCGTTCGTATCCAAAAGGAACCAGTTGGTGTAGACGTTCTCCATCCAAGACGCAAGATTCTCCAACGCGTCGTCCAACGCACGAGGAGAGTCTGTTGCGCTGAGCTGGCATTCGTCGAACGCACGGCAAAACAGGCGATAACTCGTATCCATTCGGTACCAATCGCTTGTGTATGCCTTCCAAACGTCCGCCGCCTTCGCGTAATGGAATCCCTGCGCATGCTCACGATAGAATCGCATGGCGTCCACAGCCGCACAGAGGGCGTCGTAATATGCTTCCACACGACCATACCATGACAAGTCCTTACGCCTGCGCGCAATTGCCATGGCCTCGTCCGCACGATCGGCGCCCTGTGCAAGACTACCCATAAGGTCCACAAGAATGCGCTCGTTGATGCAGGGCATAACATCGCTCTCCACTATGGACTGCGCGCTCATCTGCGCAAAGCGATCTTGGAGATTGCAGACTCTCTCCACGCGACGAAGCAAGTCATACAGCACCTCTGCAGCATCACTATCGGCCACCCAATCGTTGAGGACGTTAAGGCAAAACTGCCCATGAGGAGCCGACATCCTGTCCTCAAGCCCACTCAGCGATGCCTGATCCATCGTACAGGAAAGTGCAGATATGGACACGTGAGACATGAGTTCATCCAGGCTGGACAAATCACCCTCGTAGCCTAGCCGCGTTTTTGCGAATGCCGCGAATGCGCCATCGGCTCCATATTTGGCAAGCGCTTTTAGCGGCTTCCCATCCTCAGCCAGGATCTGGATGTATGCTCGCACCAAACTGCCAGTCGTAAGGTCTTCTGCTCCTAGCACCGTCCCCATAACGCCTAGCGCAACGTCTTCCTTGGTCTGGGCGTGAGGCATGAGTCGAACGAACCTTTTCTTGCGACTCTCGGCACCAAAAAACTTCGTAAAGTGCTCGATTCCCTCTGCTGCCGAGTCCGCCGCTCCAAGCTCGTCAACAAGCATCGACGAGAAGTCCGCCTGGTAATGCTCGGAAACCAGCTCAAGGTCCGCCAGCCAATTACCGCCAAGACCACCTCGCGAGAAATCCTTGGGCGCTCTCGTGTACAGCAGGAAGTCACATGACGCCTCGTCACGAATGAGCCTCTTTTTGAGCGAGAACAAAGAACCCTCGCCGATCTTGGCAAACGAACATGTGCGATCGGATTCGATACCCTCTTTGGCAAGATCTTCGAATTTGTCCTCAAACGACCCGTCCACGTCATGCCAGAACACGACTCTACGCGCTGCACACTCATCAAGTGGCCTCTTGTACATCAACCTCAGGTCCTCTTTGGGGTCTCTTTTCATCGGTGTGCCTTCCCCGTCTCGCATCGTCCGTGCGCCACGACGCATACACAAAACCACGTCGCTCGTCGAACCACACGTCCATGTCTCGCAACACGCCTTTTAGCTGAACTGCCGAAATTTCTATACCATACTCAGACCGAAGCCTGTTGAGCAAGCGTGCCACTGGCATTCTGCCTGATTTGCTCATGCATTCGTGTATCGCATCGGCAAGTTCGCCATTTTCCTCGGTGTTCTTCCCTTCATCGTCCCCCACTACAAGCGATACGGACATCGCCAATCTCTAACTTCTCATCTTGGCCAATACGTCCACATTGATCCAAATTGCTGGACGGACGCCTATGGAATTGTTGCCCACGCTCATTCCCTTCGTACTCAAACGATTCTTCTCGGTCACATACATCGCTCGATACTCGGACTCACCTGGGGTCCTGAGCCACCATGAGCCTTTCTTCTGCGATGTCACGTAGCTTGGTATCTCGGGTGGCTTAATGCGCCCGCGTTTCCTGTACGTCTTGAATTCTTCTACGCTCAATACAAAGACCTTGCGTAGCTCCGACCTCTTCACAAGAAGGCTTACCTCGTCTTTGCCAAAGGCCTCCTCAACGAACTTCGTGTTGAGCCAAGATAAAAGGCTGCTGTCACTCCAAGAGGCCTTACGCTTGCCCTGGCTAAAGGCCTCACTCTTAAGGATGTTGTCGCACAGCAACAGGGCCTCACGTGCGCTTTTGTCCACATCCAGGACCGTCCATCGAAGCTTTGCGAGCTTTTGTGACCCGCCATACTGACCAATGGTGAGTTTGGATCCCAGCCTCAGCTGAATAGGTTTGTTCTTTGAACTGGCCTTCGCCGATTGTGGGGCCGTTTTTCCCACAAGACCTTTTAATGTATAGAGCCCACTACCCAGCTGGACGAACACACTCTTGCCGCTGGAAGACCGCAACAAGCGCTCCGCATGTTCCGTGCTCGATACACCATCAACGTTCTGCACAAACCACGATTTGTCAACGGAACATGCCCAGAGTTCCAACAGTTTGCGCATGCGCTTAACCAGCTCTCGCGAATCTGGCTTCGGGCGTCCCTCAGAGTCGACGGAGTCCCTCTCACGCTCTAGCTCATCCAGTTCGCTCTTTCTGTTATCCAGCTCGGCAACAAAGCCCTCAAGCTCTTTATGCGCCCTAACCAAACGCTCCTGCAGCCTTTCTTTGTCGTCCCGATGCGAGAGGCTCTGGCTGCGCAAGTCTTCCAAGCGAGCGGAGAGTTGTTCAATACGTGCCTTGAGCTCCTTTTTCTTGGACAGCATAAAGAATCCGGTTGTGTCCAGCTCATCAGTCGTTCGCTTGACGTCATCCGACAGACTCGCCATTGCCAGCTCGTTATCCCTAAGCTTCCTGTCGAGTTCTTGGTACAACGATTCAACTTGCGCTACGTTTCTCTTTTGGAATTCAACCTTATTGAGTGCCGTATTGACAAGGACAGACGCACGTTTAATCCTGCCGTCAATCGCTTTCAAGCGAATTGCCTTTTGCTCTTCGAAATCTTTATCGTATTGCGCGCTTAGGAGAGCATTGGTCTCATCCCGTATTGGGGCCCATTCCTCAAGAGTGAACTGCCGGGCATATATGAAGGCGTCATCTTTAGTACCCCTGCGAATCCTGCCTACCTTCCATCCTAATGTCATCAGATGCTTCGCACGTTCTAGGGAAGAAACGCCTTGTACGTTCTTCTGTACCCACCTTTCAGACACAAAGCCGTTACCCAAACGGTAGCTTCCGAGCGCGTCCACGACCAAGTCGACTGCCGCCAAATCAAGCTGACGGTTTCTCTCGACCTCCTCCTCGCGCCGCTTTGCCTCATTCGCCTCGTAGCGTTTTAGTCTGGCCTCGTAGCTTTCCCTCGCGCTGTTGCGTTCTGTTTTGCTCTTCGCGAGCGACTCTCTTTCCGTGGCAATGGTTCGCTTCTCAGCCGTTCGTTGCCTCTCCCTTTCCTCGGCCGAGCGCTTCCATGCCTGACTCGCCTCCTCATCCAAGGCACAGGCAAACGTGAGCCAGTTTCCCTTCCTAACAAGAACACCCTTCTCCACGCCCTCCAAGAGTAGCGAGCGCACCTCATTGCGTCCCGGCAACCCATCCACCGATACAAGCAAATCGTCCAGCTTAGCAAAGTCACCGTAGTCGATAAGCGCGAGCACTATTGCGTCATAGTAACCCTCTCGCTCGAGTTCGGCCTCCTGGCGGTTGAGTTGGGCCAGAGCGTACTCCTCAAACGTCGCGGTAGAATCAAAGCCATCTTCTCCGCACCTCTCAACTATCCCTGACCGAACAAGCTCGTTGAGGTATCGATTGGCGACCTCTGCAGACTCCAGTTCGGGAAAGAGGCCATATGTCAGAAGAGCATTCACGGGTCCGTTGTGGAAGATGGCGGCATGTGCTATTTGGTCGAACATGTCTTGGTCGAGTGGCTCTTTCGGCGCTGGCCCATGCTTCTTACGCGTATTCTTTGTCGAACTTCGAGACTTGGCAACGGAACTTCGCACTGCCTCTGGGCTCGATCCTCGTAGCTCTGTGGCCCTTAGCTTTTGATTTCCCTTTCCCGATTGACGTGACGGAGCCTCAAGTTCTTGCCTCGCCTGCGCAAGCCTGGCGCGGGCTGCTTTTGTTTCATCAGTGGGGTCAAAGACGTGCGCCGATCTGATAAGGAAACTCGCACCCGGGTCGTCGAAGATCTCTTCCGTAGGAAAGACGCTTTCACAAAAGAACTCCAAGGCCTCCAGCATCCCCTTGCAATCGTCAGGTGTTGCCCCACACGCAATCTGGTTTTCGTAGGCGTCCAACATCCTCAAGAGCGCGGGGGCCGCCCTGTTGTCAAGCTCAGCAATACCACGTGCTCCCGCCAAAAGGATGTCACTATCGCCATAGTCATCGTGGGTTGTTGCATACTTATACTGGGATGACGTGAATATGGACTGACGCATGGCGCAATAGGGTTTGCCGTATAACTCAACCATCGTCTTGAACTCATCGACATTGACGCGTTCCCGTAACGCTTTGCTCAATACTTGCTCGCATTTGGGAATTATCGGTTCATCAATCCTGACCGTTCGTGCGATTGCCTTCGCCAGCTCGCGTGCCGGCACCAAGCTCTCCTCGCCATCATAGGTAAGAATGACTCGGATAAAGTCATTGTGGTCCAGCGCATAGGGGTTGATATATATCTCTAAGCCGTTTGCGCCGACGTTCGCGCGATTCTGAGACACAAAGCATCTTGTGTTGACCGCGTCTACCTCTTCGTCCCAGTCAACGGTAGGCCTTAACGCAAGAAGTCCCTCGTTGTCTTTCTTGTTGTATCGGGCATGCATGGAGAGCACCCATTTGAGGTCATGGATCCCACACTCTTGGAAGGTCGAATCGACTTCGATGTCTCCCATACTATTTACATAGAGAATCCTATCCTGGCTCTGCACGTCCCCGGGGTCATCTGACTCGCCCTGAACGAGGACGAAAGGCCTCACCGTGGTCCCAAGGAAGGTATGCTCTTCGTAGTCCTTGATTGCTGTCCAGCCGTCAGGAACGGCAATGGAGAACCTACGACCTTGGATTCTTTGGCGCTGCGAGAAGCTCACGCTTGAAAGGTCCGCGGACTTGGACTCTGGCGTAAGATCGTTCACCCTCCGCATGAGGTCCTGGACATCGACGCTCGTGTCCCCATGCTCTGCGCGTTCAAGCTCGTCTAGAATCTCCTGTGGGAACTCACGCCCACCGGTCAGCCCTCTCGATAGCACAAGGAGCCTAATCATGGAGATGATGGCGTCTCGTTCCTGCTCTTTAGAAGCATCGTCAGCACTCGAGGGCGATTCAGCATCCTTCTGCCCATCGTTTGTTCGCGTATTGCTGTGAGCGAAGTCGCACCCCATTCCATCAGTGTTTCTGGCAACTCCCGCATAAGGATCATGTGCCATTCGGAACGCTCTAAATCGCCACTCCATGCTACCGCGTATGTCCTTTTGGGTAACAATACCCATCGATCGCATAAGCCTTATGAGCGTAGTCGGGCTAAGAGCGGCTACATGTCGTACCAACACCTGCGCCGACACGTATTCTGGATTACTCGATACTGATATGACTTCACCACCCACATGGTCATGCAACACGGAGGCGGTCTTGGACACAGCGTCGTCAAATACATTGAAGACGTCGATCTCGTACGTCGGCCTCATCCGAATGCGTAACGTTGTGTACCTCTCGCCCCACGATGTCTTTTTGGGTTTGAGTTCAATTCCCAGACGATCTCCAACGGAAACTTTGCTTGCGTAACCATCGGCCACAGTCACGATATGCTGTTGGAGCTCACACAAGGAGGCAAGGTCTATGCCCGCAATGCCCTCTGGCAACAATGACGCACTGTCCTCACCGGGCAGAATCGTTTGTGGCACGCCCAAATCAGAGACAATCTTTGCAAGATCCTCGACATTGCTGCTGCGTACACCCTCTCGCTTGATTAGCGCCATCGTCGGGGAGAGTATGCCGAGCTTCTGGAGCGATGCCTTGTCTGAGACACCCGCCTTGCTCCCGGCCTTGAGCTGCTTCGCTTGCTCTGGGAACGCCTTATAGAGGTCTGCCAACGTCTTTGGCTTCGCATCCTCTTTCATTCCCACGACATGCTCTCCAACGCTTATGACCGCCTGAATCGCCTCCACGCGCACATCACCGTATTTACTCATGGCATCCTACTCCCCCGTGTATGACGAAACGGAACGCAGACGGCACCTCTTGGATAGCGTCTCTCGTATACCAGCGATAAGTTCATCGAAGTCTGCCTTTATGGTTTCGAGCTGTATCCTCATCATCACCTTCGACGCACCCTTACCACGGGCCGAGATTGTTGTCATATCGAACACGGTGGCACGTATGTACGGGAGCGCGAGGGCGAGGACATCGAGGTTTACTCCTGCAGACCAGTTCACGTCCAGAGGCCTGCTCCAGTTTCTTATTTGGCCAAGAGTGGCTCCGTCTGGAGATAGCACCAAAAGCGCTATCGGCTCAGCATCAGCCCACTCCGACTTGAGGACAACGGTATCTCCCGGAAAGAGCGCCTCGACTGGATCATCATCCGTGCCCGTCCACGAGTTCCCCATGTCCTTGGCCCACTCCACCTCGAAAACTGACGGCAAGTAGGTCATGATTCTCTTGGTATGCGCCAGTATAGAATCAACGTCTTCTGGCTGCAGATTGCTCCATGGGTACCGCAATTGGCCTTGATAATCGCGTTCATTGTCGTACCCATGGGAATCGTCGTCCCACGCATCTACGGCTGCCCTATACGCGAGCTCTGCTAAGTCCTCGATCGCATACCACTGAGACTCCAGTTGTTTGGACTTGAGAGCGCCGAGCTCCCTTGCAGACAACGTAGAGCTCGCATATGCTGATTCAATCGCGCGCAAGTCCGCCTGACCGTGATGAAGTGCGGCAAACATGTTGACGCTCTCATAGTCGTCTTGATCGGAAGCGCTGAACAATGCCACCCCGTACTCGCCCCTTGGAAGAGCTTGGAAGAATGTGTCCAAGTCAGCGTTGTTTGGTTCGGATACCGTGTCATAAGCATCCGTGAGAATCCATACGTCCCCATAGCGATTCAGACTCACCTCGGCATCGTAATCGAATCCTTGCGATGTTGGGTTTACCGCAATCGCCTCCAGAAAACGCTCACTGGCGACAGGCTTAATCAAGCCATAGATTTTTTGGACCGAGCGAAGCTTTGCAACAGCCGCAGAATCAAAGCTTCCCCTCTGCCCATGTGCATCAAGGTTTTGCGCAATCTGAACAAGCACCTTTCGCATGTCCTTCGCGGCGCCAGCTATCGCCAGCAAGTTGGAGCAAACGTGCATCACTCCATCGGTGCTTCCTCCACTTTGAGGGGCGTGTCTATTGCCAGACAGCTCTACAACGGGAAGGTCCGCCACCTCAATCTGCCAGATAGCCTGTGAGAATGCCCCAGGCACCATCTCGTCCACCTTGCCCAGCAGCATATCGGCATCGAGATTGCGGGCGTTGGCAAAACCAACCTTGTAGGAAGACGATCGGCCGTTATATGCGCGCATGTCCCAAATCATGCGTGCCACCAACTGATAGAAGGACGGTATGCCCGCAGGAAGGCGGCTGTCGCATATCACTGCGTAAAGGTCGGGAGAGGACTCCTTAACAACAAGAGCGTGCGCACATGCCATGAGGTTGAAGAGTGTGAGACCTGTGAGATCCTCGTTCCGCAACACGTTATGAAGGCTTGGGTGGATCATGGAAAGCGGTACTCGCAAGCACTCGTCCCGCTCGATGTTGGAGATAAGGTCCATAACGCCAGGCAATATGGACTGATATGAGCTCATGAGCATGGGCACCGAATATATCTTATCTGCGTTTATCTGCATCCCCATCGCAGTATGGTTCTTGCCGTCCCATGCGATCTGCTCGTCAAGGAAGAAGACAACATCCTCGCAGAAGAGCCACGCGACGGCACTGGCACTCATCCTGCCGTTCGCACCAACATACTTTGGCTCTACGGGCATGGTCTCCTGGCCAAGCTCGGCGATGGCATCCGAGCAATCCTCATCGCTGGCCATTAGGAGGGTCGTCGCATAGAACTGCGCCACACTGTCTTGCTCTCCGTTCACGATTCGCTTGTACACCTTGGTAATGGGAACAGATCTGGAAAGGTTTGCCGCAGCGCCGGTTGCTTTGGAGGTGGGCTTTATGCATGGCTCCCCGTCTGTATCCTCGCCCCATGCAAAACCGAGTTTCTCGAAGTCGTTGCGGAGCATGCACTCACCCAGATATGAACCATAAGTACAAGCAAGGTCCCATGTCTCTTCGTCGCTTCGTCCCTGTTGCTCTGCGGAATGCGATATGTTGAGCAGCAGGTCGTCCAATGCTATGACACTACTCCTCGAGTAATCCAAGGCAACACCTTTTTTTGCGGCCAACCTCACTGCCTCTTCTGCGGCACGCTTCGTCTCGCCCACTCCTATCATTTTGCCCTCCGCTGCCAATGAACTACTCCACACCATTGATTACTATATGAGACATGTCAGCCAGTCCAACGAACGCATCGACGAGCCGCTTTAAGCTTTCGGATAACGTCAGCAACGGCCAAAGTACACCACCGCTCTGCAATAAGAATCGTTGGCGTGATGTACTGAGTCATGCCAAGTCGGCATCCATATGGATAGCAGAACACGCTCTTTGACTTAGGGTCCATGATGGCAGTTTTTAGATGACCGGGGACCTGGAGGCCCTTGCCGACCCGGGGTGCGGGTGGTCCTACAGAAGGGACGCGTCCGCGTTTGGGGTGATACCTGGGAGTCCGATTGCGTACTGGGCAAGCGATGCGGTTATCAAGGCATTCGCAACTAATAATACGCTTGGCGCTCAATCGAAAGCGAGAAGTGGATTGAAGACTGGAAATAACGATATGTTCCTTCGCGAGTGGCATGAAGTGGGAGTATCAAGCATTGGAATAGGTATGTCCGATACCGTCGCTGCATGTGCAAGTGGTTGCAAATGGTTTCCTTACAATAAAGGAGGAGAATATCGAAACTGGTACGGAAATCGTAGCTTGGTCGTTAATTACGCAAATGATGGTGAGGAAATCCGTCTCCACTCTCGTATCAGCGGAGCGTCAACTTGTTTTACAAGCTCTGATTATTACTTCCATGAGGGCATTACGTGGACTGCCCTCACCTCTGGCAGAAACTCGTTCCGCTTTTCACCTGATGGCGCGATTTTCGATTCGAATAAAGGACCAATGCTGTATCCGCAGACTCATTCCCTGCTTCTTTATACTCTTGCTTTGTTAAATGCCTCCACCAACAGCTTGTTCATTACATTCGTGAACCCAACACTATCATTGCAGAATGGTGATGTTGATAATCTACCATATACATATTGCAATGATGTATTCGAAACCGTACTTGGCTTATCTAATGAGAATATACAGATTTCGAGAGTTGACTGGACTTCATAGGAGTTGTCATGGGATTTCGGGCGGCATACATTAATCTAGGGAATCGGTTGACCAACACTCTCTATGTTCAACAATAACGAACTCTTCATCATATGGAATATCCTAGTGCCCCACTTGCCCCTATCCACACCAGTGTTGCTGCTGTTCCTGCAGCATATGGCAATCAGGATGTGTTCAGAATGAGATTGTTACACTCTGGACAACCCATCGCTATAATTACCTACAGAAGTGGATGCTTTCTGAATTGAGAAGACGTCTCAGAGCTATCCCAGTCTTTTTTGCTTCTTCAATATTAGTCGTAGCGCCATCAACCACTTGGTTTTTGTGGCCGCTGTTAATACAGATTGGAAATCTGTTCATGTCGCCATTCTGCAAAGAAAGCGTCGGATTAAGAATTTGCAAGATGGCTACGGCAATGCTGGAATTGAATAATCCTAATAGATACTCACTAGGCAAGACGATGCTGTCAGCAATGAAGGGCCCTTTGTTTGAATCGAAGGACACGCTGTAAGGCTTTATTCGGAAAGAGTTCCGTGATGAGCTGAGGGCAGTCCATGTTATGCCCCTAATGTAGTAGCAGTCCTCGTTGTTCATAATCCCATTTTTGCGAATTGCTTCACCAGCGTCTTTAAACCAGACTACTAGATCCATGTTACCGAACCAGTTCCTGAAGTTACCACCCTTGCAATGGGGAAGCCACACTGTGTTTCCACTAAAGTCTGCGGAGCATTTTGCATTCTTACCGACTCTACCGTATCCGATTTCGTGCCAATACCGAATCATCAATTCATTATCCCTGGAATAGAGGCCGAGCAGCGCGGGAGAAAGGCTTTTCAGGTTTGGATAGCTTCTGAATGCACGGAAAACCGCATCAGTCGCCCAATAGGCCACGGGCATACCAGGAATATCCTTGAATGAAGTTGTATCCCTCTTGTATAACCACCCGCACCCCGGGTCGGCAAGGGCCTCCAAGGGTTATGCCTCATCTTTCAACCTCTTTGTCACGCGCTCCACAATCGTGATAAACGTCTTCTCAAACACGTGCGCAATCGTGATGATGCGGCATATAAACGGCCTTGCAATTGTGGAAACCCTTGTTATTGGGCCATGTTTAAGCGAAAGTTTTATGAGATGCTAGAGAGTATTGCGTATTTGACCATTACCCTCGCTACCAGTTTGAATGTCGCCCAGCTCCCCTGGTGTGTCATGGAGCCTCACAACCTTGTTGAGCATACAAGATGCGAGATTCCCACGAGCGCGTTATCCATAAAAAGATCCGCTCGTTCGGAGCGGGAAGCATGCGCTTCCTTTGATAAGACCGCCCCGCATGGCCATCGGCGGATCTTATGAGATGGTACCATCCATCCCCGCGCATGCCCTCCACACGCGGGAGGGCATGTGGTTGGCCCGCATGGCGCCAACGCTGGCTTCTACCCAAACAGCTCTGAGTCGAGCGCAGCGGCTGCCATGCTGTCCGACTGCGGTATGGCGTGCGCGTAGATGGACATGGTCACCTGCGCCGACGAATGGCCGAGGCGCGTCTGCACGGTCTTGACGTCCACACCGCTTGCTATGAGTATTGTTGCGTGGCTGTGCCGCAGATCATGGAAACGCAACCCTTCGTATCCGTGGCCGTCCGCCCACCTTCGCCACCAGTGCTCGAAGGTGCTCAGGCGCGCCATATCTCCTAGCTCGTCACATATGACAGAAGACGTGTGGTCGCCTTCGCGGTCGGCTATGAGCGACCGCTGCGCCTCTCGCGCCTCGTCGAGTAGGTTCATGAGATTAATGCCGATGGCAACACTACGTACGCTACTTACGCTCTTGGGCTCTCCGAGGCTTCCGTCGGCCTTAATGGCCTTGCTTACGGCGATCCGCAGGGAGAGCTCGTTGATGTCCGCCCACGTGAGCGCGAATATCTCACCTCGCCGCATACCGGTAGCCAAGGCGATGCAGGTGGCAAGGCAGAAGGACGCCCGCTGCACCTTTCCTTCCAACAGGTGAGCGCGCATCTGCGTTGCTGTCTTGGCGACGAGCGAGGATGCCTGCGTAGGCATGAGGAACTGCGCCTGCCTACGCTCCTCCCTCGGCCTCCGCACGTCCGAGAAAGGATTGGAGTCCGCAAGCCCCTTCTGCATCGCCCAGTCAAACGCCTGGGATCCCGCCAGATGAGCTGCGCGAAGCGTCGTAGACGAGAGTCCTGTGCCCTTGCGGCCCCCGTGCTGTGAGAGGGCGATCAGTGCGCGCACCACGTCCTGTGTGCTAATCTGCCGTACGTCCTTGTCCCCGAATGACCGTGCGAAGAGCAGCGCCTTCTGGGCGGCCTTTCGCGCGGTGTAGGGCTGCACCGCGCCAAGCAGCTCGCGCTCCCTTGCCCATCGTTCCACCAACCTGCAGTAGCTTAGGATTCTGTCCTGCTGCTGTTCGTTCATTGTTGCCTCCATATCGTTGACGGAGACACCATGGAACATGACTTGCGCCATGTCTTTCCAGTCACGAGCGTTCGACCGGGAATGCGAGCTGCCGACGCTATCGGGGTGAGGCGTTGATGCCATCCTTGCCGTAAGATTGTGAAGCGCGGCATGAGGGACTGCGCCACTCATGCTGTTGCAAGCACTCAGCTCAGCTCGTAGTCTTTCGCCCCAGCAACACGGAGTCGGGCGTCGATACTGCTGCTCTGTACGACCGAATGACTGTGGGATCGATGACGCAAAGAGATGCGCACAGGTGAGCGCCACCCGCCCATTTCACTCATTGACAATCCGCAGCTTGGCCGATCATATCCGCGAAGCTGACAAGGCGTACCGCATCGTTGCCCTCGGCGAAGGTCTTGCACGCATCGGTAAAGCTCGTCTTGGAGAACGCGTAGTAGCGAACGTCGGGCCTTACGTTCACTAAGGCCGCCCTGCCCATAAGCTTCTCGAGCGCCGTGGTCGGGAATGCCTCAGAGCGCCACTTGCACTCTCCCACGGCCGTGGCCGCGGAGGCAGCCCTGCACACGATGTCAATCTCGGCCTCCTGCCGCACGCTGGGGTCGTTGCCCCACCAACGGCCGATGTCGTCAAAGTCGAAGTCGAGGTCGCCGCTCGCATACCTGCGCCAGATCCACTGGGCGCATATTTCCTCGAACACCGGCCCCATGTACTCGGACATGCGGCTCTCTACGGCGGTGAGCGCCCTCGTGGTTATCCCACGCTCAATGGTCGGTCGATGAGGCATGACGAACCTGTACCAAAAGCGGAAGAGGTTGTCAGATATGCGGTATGTCGCTCGCCTCCCTCCGCCTAGGATGGGAACCTCGCGTTTCACCAGTTCGAGGCGCTGCAACCCCTTTAGGTAGTACGTGATCTCTGTGGAGGAGAGCCCCACGGCTGTCGCTATCTGGTTGTTCTGCGACGCCCCGCCGGCTATCGCCGCGAGCATGGCGTTGTACTGGGAAGCCTTTTGAATCTCCTGTTTGAGGAGATTCACCGGCTCTTCGTAGAGAATCGAGCTTGGGTCCAGAAAGGCCGCCTCGACGTTTCGTGCGAGAGTGTCACCTCCGTCGAACTGCAGGAGGTAGAGCGGAATCCCCCCGACCATGCCATATGCCTCGGCAGCCTCCTGTGGCCCCATCCCACGCAGGAAGGGCAGACTCTCAAAGAAGTCGAACGGCCTTACTTCGAGCTGGGCAGTCCGTCTGCCGTACAGCGGGCTCTTCTCGTTGAATATCTGCTCCTTCATGAAGGAAAGCGAGGAGCCGCAAAGGATTAGGAACAGGAGGGAGACGTCCTTGTTCCTGTCGACGAGCGCTTGCAGGTACGACGGCACGCCCGGCTCCGCCTTCGCGAGGTAGGGGAACTCGTCTATTACGAACACCACCTGTCGCTGCCGGGCTAGGTCGAATGCGGCCTCAAAGGCTGTGTAGAAGTCGCCGTACAATGGGGCGGCGTCCGGATTCGAGTCGGGGTGCTCGAAGGCGTACAGCTCCCTGCTCAGATTGCGGAGATTTACCCTAGCGTCGGCCTCCACTGCCGTGAAGTACACGGTTGGCAGGTCGCGAGTGAACCGCTCAATGATCGCTGTCTTCCCGACGCGTCTGCGTCCGTATATTACCGGTAGCTGAAACGTGCCTTGCCTGTAGAGACGTTCGAGAGACTGCAGCTCGCGTTCGCGCCCAATAAACATGATCTCCTCCTTGTTGGCCTGGCCTTCTTGTGGAGTATATAGGAAAGTATGTTTTAGGAAAACAGACTTTCCTAAAGTGCACTTGCCTAAGAATATGAAGGGGGATCTCGTTTCTGTGATGCTGAGGTGAGATAGAGAGTGCCATGGACAAGCCTGACTGCCGACTACAAGGCTTACTACGCATCAAAATCGACATTATAGGGACCTGGCGTCCCTTGCCAAAGGCGACTCGATCTTCGCCGGCTCTGCGGAGGCCAAGCTCGGACGGATGCGTGCCGAGCTGGCGCCGCTCGCCGCGCGCTACGACGTCGTGGTGGCCAACCCGCCGTACATGGGCGGCAACAATATGAACAGGTGGCTCAACGGCTGGTGCAAGAAGAATTACCCCGATACGTGCAGGGATCTCTGCACCTGCTTCGTTGGGCGTGGCATGGATCTTGCGAGCCGCGGTGGCTACGAGGCGCTCATCACGTCGGACACCTGCATGTACATCTCCTCCTTCGAGAAGATGCGCAAGATGCTCATAGGGCAGACTACGATAGTCGCGTTCATAGACACGCGCGGAACCAACGCCCACCCCGACGTGTTCGATGCCAACGCCGGATGGGTGCTGTGGCTGGGGAGAGCCGATGGCCTCAAGGGATCGTACTTCAAGCTGAACCACTCAATCGCCGAGAAAGAGGCGGGGTACCTGGAGGCTCTTGCCGACCCGGGGTGCGGGTGGTTCTACCGGAGGGACGCTTCCGCGTTCGAGACGATACCGGGTAGCCCGATCGCGTACTGGGCAAGCGAGGTATTCATCCGCAACTGTATCACCGGACAAACGATTGATGACTTCTCTATCTTCTCTGGTTCGCAAAACATTACTGCCGACAATGCAAAATACTTACGTTTCGCATGGGAGGTCAACTTTAAGAATTGTAATGATGGGCAGAGGTGGATACCTTACGCGAAAGGTGGTGAGTTCCGTCGCTGGTATGGTGATATATATAATGTTGTGGATTGGAGTGAAAGTGCAAGACTCTATTATCATAACAATGGCACATCCAATCTGCTTAATGAGCCTCTATGGTATCGCGAGGGCATTACGTATACTGATATAACGAGTGGAAAAGCTCACTTCCGATTCTTACCATCTGGTTGCGTGTTTGACAAAGCTGGTCCAAGCATTGTTGGGTTTACGGAACACTTGCTGTTTTCGCTTGGTCTATTTAACTCATCAGTCTCACAATACTATTTCGATATCTTTAACCCGACAATCCATCTACAGGCCAGAGATGTTAAAGCGATGCCAATACTGCTGTTAGACTGTGACGAGGACCTGATATCGTCACTTGTCTCACCGTGTGTGCAGCTATCACGCCGTGATTGGGAACAGTCCGAAACCTGTTTGGAGTTCGTGCGCCATCCCATGTTATGAGATATGGGAAAGAACCATACGAGCAGTTCGAACCTTACTCTATATCGGATTCGAGGCAATTAACGATTCGTGGTTGAGGATGATTGCCGACATTGACGTGCGCACAATCTGAGGGGGAATCTCATCACTGACGGCGTTTGTGATGCGGCACGCCATGATCCCACAGTTCATGCACATGTCCACAAGCCTACTATGGCTAATTCTGTAGCTCCCCTCTGCTATTTGATTAAGTATTCCTCAGTCAATTCCACAGAACAATCCAGAAAAGATTTATTGCATGCTGAGCAAGGGATAAGCCAAGCTTCACCAACAAAACATGGAATATGACATATCAATGGTCTATCGAATGGATTGTCGTCTTCAAAATTGATATCGACAGTTTTGTGCGATATGAGCCTAAACTCTTGCTGATATGAATATGCAATATCTTTGAAAAGCAGGGCTTTATACCAAAGACTCCTATCACTAATAATCGTTGACGATTCCTCAACTGATAAACTACGGTAGTTTACAATTCCGCCCTCTATCTGATGGCCATGGTAATCTGATGACCCCGACTTCAGATGATTCTCAAAAGAATTGAACCTAATAATAACCACATAACCATTATCACCAGAGAATTCGTCAAATAGTCTTGGAGAAAGATGCACCGTGTCTGTTCTATTCTCTCTTGTGATATTTCGGCTGCTAATCGCAGTACAGCAAAACACTGGATAGTCATGTGCAACAACAACCGAATCGAAAATACCACCTTCTCTTCTATCGCCCACTCCGTCCTTTTCATGGGATGCATAGTATCCGGCAGGCATCATCCTTATGCTTCCATTGATAAGCTGCATGCCATGGTTACGATTGGATACGAATTTCGCGATGTATTTGATGTCATTCTCTATACTCTTTGCATTCTCATCTACGCATGAATGACGATCGAACACGAATGCAGTCTCACTATTCTTCCAATCCTCCTCGGATAGTTCAACCGATTCAAGTGATGCCCTTGCGATGAAGGGATTCCCAGCTTCATTAATGAAAGGAAGGGATTTGACGTCTTTTACCTGTAGGGTCATGGTAGGGTTCAAGAAATCGAAGTATTTCTGCGCGACAGATGTGTTCAACAGAGCAAGTGCAACTGGAAGATTCTCTCCCAGGCTACAAATAACGGGACCCTTTTTGTCAAATAGCCCGATGGGGGGAAAGTATCTGAAGTGTTGACGTCCACTCGTTATGTCCGAATATGTCACTCCTTCAGAGTACCAGTAGCGCTCAGACAAGCAATTTGACGTTGGGTTGTTTCTGTAATAGTCAATCGATTTCTTGTCCATACGTACAACCATGTCAAGGTTTCCAAACCATCGCCTGAAGTTCCCCCCTTTTGAGTACGGTGCCCACGTACGTTCTTTGCCAATTGTCGAAGCACTGACCTCCCACCAGTAACGAAGATACATATCGTTGTTTGCCGTTATATGTTGCGAACCAGTAAAGTCGGAGATGTCATCTATACTTTCTCCTCGAGCGAAGTTCAAGAGCGTAGATTCGCTCGCCCAGTACGCAATCGGGCTCCCCGGTATCGCCTCGAACGCGGACGCGTCCCGTCTGTAGAACCACCCGCACCCAGGGTCGGCAAGGGCCTCCAGGAGCCTTTCCGACTTCTCGGCCTCGGAGCCGTAGTCCACGAGGCGGACGTACGCGCCGGGGACGCCCTGCCTCGCGTTCGAGAACACGGTGGCGGTGGTCGACACGACCTCACCGCCGATGGCGCCGAATGCCCTCGTGCCCAGGTGCGCCATGGCGAGTATGGCGTGCCCCTCGAGGATCCCCTTTCGCATCCTCTCGAAACTGCCCAGGAACATCCACGACTGCATGGTGACCATCGCGCTCGTGCCGCTGTCGTTGCAGAGCGAGAAGCCCCTATCTATGAAGCAGGTGCACAGGTCGCGCGACTCGTCCTTGTAGTTCCTCTTCACCCACACAGCCGTCCATCTCCCCATGCTGGAGCTCCCCATGTACGGCGGGTTGGCCACCACCACGTCGTAGCGCGCGGCCAGGGGCGCCAGCTCGGCGCTCAGGCGGGCCAGCTTGGCCTCGGCCGAGCCGGCGAAAAGGGAGGCCCCGCTGGCAAGGGACGCCAGGTCCCTTTCTATGTCTTCGAGGTCAGCACTCGTCACCCGCAGCAGGCTGCCGCACTCGTCCAGGTGGGTCACCGCATCAAGCAGCGCCTTGTTTGAGGTGAGATGCGGAAGGTGGTCGAGCTCCTCCTGCGTGAACTCCACGCGCTCGAGCACGGTAATCCTTGGCGTCACGCCACGGCGCAGGAAGCGCCCATCGGCCTCGCATGCCTTCATGGTGAGCGCAAAGCTTGCCATCGACGCCGCGCGGCGGTCGATCTCCAGCCCGGTGAGGTTCTTCTGGATGATGCTCTTTACCGCGTCTCGATCCCGGTAGCCGCTCTCTCGATACATCTGGAGCAGAAGCTCGAATGCGTACACGAGGATGTGGCCCGACCCGCAGGCAGGGTCCACCACGGTAATCTCCTCAGGCGAGGAAATTCTGCGGAACTCCGTCTCATGCTCCTCGTCGGGCTTCACATAGTAGGGCATCTGCTCCATGAGCTTGCTCTGCGGGTTGTTGAGCATCCACAGGCGTCCTAGGGAGTTCTCCGTGAGGTAGCGCACGATCCAATGCGGGGTGAACAGCTGGGTAGCAGGCGCTATGGCGTCGCGCTCGGCCTTCTTGCCCTTCTTGAAGCTCTTGAACACCTCGTCCTTGCGCTCGCTCACGTAGTACTGGTACATCCAGCCCACGATCTCCACGCCCTCGCGCCAGTCATCCTCGGGGATGTCAGTGACGAGTCTGCCCACGACCCCCTCGGGGCGCAGCAGGCCCGTGGGAAGCAGCAGCTCCATCGCCGAGCCCACACGATCGAACACCGCCGGCATGCACCTGGCGAGCTCGTCGCACTGTGCCAGGAAGACAATGCGGAACAGGTCTTCGTCGTTGCCTGCCTGCACGAGCCGTGCCGCCTCTTGGCGGTCCAGCGCGTCCAACGGCAGGTCGAGCGCCTCCTTGAGGCATTGAGGGACAAACGAGCCATCGGGGGCGGAGAGCACGCGGACGTGGCTTGGGAGCCGGTCGTTCACCTCCATAAAGCGAATCGCCAGGAGCCGGTTGAACCATGTGTAAGCCGCCCGTTCGACAAGGCCCGCGTAGCCGTCCTCGGCCATCGTCCGCAGCAGCTCCTTGCGCTGCGCACGCTCCTGCCGGGAGAGAACCCTGCCGTCAACGGTGTCGGCGTCTGCCACGACTGCGCCCTTCGGGGCTATCCCCCACCACGCGCAGCGCTTCTCGACCTCACCCATGAGCTCCCTGCGTGCCCATATGGCATAGTTCTTAATAGCGTTATCGTTCATCGCTGTCCCCAATCAAACGCTACTGGATGTTTCCTCTGGCAACCTGTCCAACAATTTTCTGGGAGTTCTCTGGCAGCTGATATGCTGGTGCCAGTCTTTTCTTTCTGTATTCGAACGGTGTGTTCCTAGTGATTTTCTTAAGGTATTCGGTGAAGAACTGTTCCCAGCTCTCGTAGACGCCGCTTTCGACGTTTGTGCTTGTGTTCTGCAAGACATCCGCAAGGTCATCGGCATCAACAAGCCCAGAGTTAAGGATGAGCCACTCGAACGACTCGGGAAGACACACGGCGATCCTTTGCGGGTCAAGCTCTTGCATCTTGAGCACGCGATGAGCCTCGGCACCAAACGCCGCCCCGTCCGCAATGACGAAGACCCTTTGCCCGCGGTGATCTTGCAGCCATTGGTAGATTCCGGCATTGGTAGTTGCCGATTCGCAAGTCGCATCGGTACCATTAAAATGTGCTGCATACAACTCCAGCCCGGACTTGGTGTCCTCCGTCAAGAGGACATCGAACTGATCAGCCTGCCTCCTGCGTGGGAAGTTAGTGTATGCGTGATGCTCGTCAGCTTCGTACATGGGAACGAGCTTGTGGTACTTCCTGCCGTTCGTCTTGATCTCGTATATTTCGTCAATGCTATAAGGCAGCTGATGCAGGTCCATGCGCGTAAACAGCACGTAGTAGTTGTCCGTCTTCTTAATCGCAGATGCAAAGTCCTCCGAGGCGATGTACGAAGCCCCTTCATCAATGAACACTATCGAGTCCTTGGTATCGTCAAGCTGGCCTTTCCAGTTCAGATCGACAAGAGCGACGCACTCCTTGTCGCATTGGATGCTCACTCCACTCTCGTCTCCAAGACGTGTGTGCTCGGCAATCATGTCGTAGAGCGTCGTCTTGCCAGTACCGCTGTTACCACGCACGATGGTGATGTTGCGCCTCAGCTCAAACTGGTAGTCGGTCCTCCTGCTCGCAACACGTATCCTCTGCGGTCCCCTCATCGCCCGTACCCCCTACACATACTTCCCGGCAGCGAGCAGGAGCTCTTCCATGTTGTGGGCTGTTGTGCCCGTATTGAGTATCTTGATCCTAAAACCAGCTTTTCCAAAGTCCATGAGATGGTGTAGGTTAATCACGACCTTGCGTTTTTGTGCCATATGCAAAATCCACTTGGCACAGTTGTCGCCACAAGTGGAAGCGTTGAACACATGCTTTCGGTCATTGTCTATGAGCATGAGCGTCTTGACGCCACCCGACAGCTGCAGGGGCGAAATAGGCCCAAGGTAGGGACTTTGGATGAGGCCCGGACCAACCACCTCGGACTTGTCGACGTCCTTGATCATCTCCACCGAGAGCGGCTTGGTGATCCAGCGGTCCTGATAAGTGTTCTTGAAGTAGACAGCCGTGTTGTAAATCGCCTCGGGCATGTCTCCGTAATAGATGCTCAGCATCGCACCCCTACCTAATCTTTGCCAGCACGTCTTGGAACTTGGCGTAGTTGACCTTTACGCCATCGTCCAGGTCGATGGCAATCATCTGGTCAGCCAGATGATGCACGCGCTCCTCGTAGTCACTCGTTTCCTTGAGCTGGTCCTGAAGCTTTTTGAGTCTGCGCTGCAGGGCCACGCGCTGGGTAACGCGAGGAGCGTCGAGCGCCGCCTCCACATTGTCTATCTGCGTGCGATAGCGCTCCTGTTGCTCGTGCACGTAGTCGGTACGCAGACGCGCAAGCAGGTCGGGCGTGTAGCGATGCAAATACGTAAGCGCCTTGAAACCGTTCTTACGTCCAGAGTCAAACATCCAGTAGATGGGACGCTTTTTGTACGTGCGGCAGTGATCCCGGTAGAACTCCTTGAGGAAGTACTGACGGATTATGTCGCGCGAGCTTCCCTTGCCACCCAGCGCGTCGGCGATGAACTGCAGGTTTTCCTCCAAGGTCTCGTCACCATACGCCACGCGTACGAACTCGACCACGTGGGCCACGATGTCATCGTCGCCAAAGTAGTCCTCGTCCGTTACGGGAATGATCGCGTCATCGTCGGGCATGAACGTGGGGTTGGGAATACGCTCCAAATAGTCCTCAAGTGTGGAGCCCTGGTCGGCCAGAATAAGGCCATCCTCGTCCAGGGAGTAGCGCCCCATAACGCAGCCCACCGCATAGGAGAGCAGACTCTTTATAACGTCGCGCTTC
The DNA here is from genome assembly GCA_902793195.1 of uncultured Coriobacteriaceae bacterium. Taxonomy (GTDB): domain Bacteria; phylum Actinomycetota; class Coriobacteriia; order Coriobacteriales; family Atopobiaceae; genus RUG440. The sequence goes on from CADBCS010000003.1 coordinate 109,339, forward strand.
GTCTGCACGTAGTTGTTGCCCTTGAAGCTCTCGGGAATCTCCTCGGCGGTGTCGAAGATGCGTGTGACGCTCACATACTTGTCCTCGACCTCGATGGGCACTTCCCCCACCATGTCGTAGATCTCGGCAAAGATGCGGTTGAGCTCTTCCTCGTTTGCCTTGAGCTGGTCAAAGCGCGCGTTTGTCTCGGCTTTATGCTGCTCGTACTTATCTGCGATGAGACGTGCCATCTTCTCTCCTCACTAGCCCAGGCGAATGCCGTCACTTCCGTCAAGCTCCTTGAGCAACGTCGTTCTAAACTCCTCGACGTAATCGTTTACATCCTGTTCGGACTTGAGCACGCGAATGGGCAAGACGGTACTGCGACTGATCACCTTGACTCCGCCACCATCAAGCTCAACCGTAATTCCCTTGCCGCCCGCGCCGGTAATTGCCTCGTCGATCTTTCGGAGTTGCGCGTCGTGCCAAGCGTTCATCTGAGCGCCAAGGGTATCGAGCTTCGAACAAGTTGCTGCCGCACGCAGGGCATCCGCACGCTCTGAGGCCTCGGATTCCGCGCGACTTGCAATACTCGCCACGGCCTCCACACTTCCACCTTCGCCCGTGGCGTAGTCCTGAATACTGCTCCTTAAGGCGCCCAGCTTGTCCAGCAGGCTGGCGCGCTTGTTGGCCACAATCGCATCGTAGGCTTCCCGCACATTTCCGCACAACGTAGGCAGCTGCGGCACGCTGCGGTACGGGTCGCCTGACTCCACAATGCGTTTGACCTCGGTAAGAGCACTCTGCACCGGGCGGTCACCCTCAATGTACACGCACTCCTCATTCATGGAGTCAACCAGTACCAAGGCATCATCGAACACTGGCTTCTGTGTGGCAAAGAAGTTCTCCACAGACTCAAGGTCCTCCGCATTGTCCAGCAAGTCGTCCTCGTTGTCCACGAACGCCCTGAGCAAGGATTCAGGATCCGCGGAATGGCTTAGAATCTCCTTGGCAAGCCTTGCCGCTTCGACAACGGATTCCTTGCCTGGATAGCGTCCCATAAGATCCGAGTAGTTCGCAGAAAGCAAGTCGCCGTAGTGAGTCGCCCGCTCTGCTAGGCATTCCCTCACAGCGGCAACCAGCCCGTCCTCGTCGTTGGGAACAATGCGTTTGCTATCCAGGTCCCTAAGCAGGCTACGCGAGCGAGAGACAAGCGACTGCGGCAGTGCGACGCGCATCTTTACCGACAGCTTGTCTATCTCGTTGGGCTTACGCAGGAAATTGGGCATGCGTGCATCAGTGACCAAGAGCTGCGCTCCACCATAGCTTACGACCACCTTCTGGTCGTGTATGAGTTGTGCGACTACTGCCGCCACGTCTATCTCTCGCCATCCGTATGGCTTTGCCTGGTACTGTCGCTGAATGTCTCCTATGGTGGTTGGCTGATGGGTACGGGCACGCGCATCCAAAAAACGCTCAACCTCCTTGGCAGCCTCGTCGTTTCCACCACCTGTACCAGCAAGGGCACGTTGGTCACGGCCTGCAAGAATGTTGCGGATGTCCGCATCACTCTGTACCGGGGCACCAACAAGACTTGCCTTGGTAAACACGGCGTCAACGAGCTTGTCCAGCACACCATCAATCTTTTGCTTTGCGTTTGCCGCGCTCACCTGCACCTTATGACCATCGACGAAGGTCCTAGAGCGAAGTATGGCATCTGCTATGAGCTCTCGCGCCTGACCTTCGGCCTCATTCATCTCCAAGCCCTTGGCCTCCACGATCCTGCGCTTGCTCGCAGCCATGGCTTCCTTGCTGTGCGTCTGTATGTACTTCTTGATCTTTGCCGCACCATACAGCACTTCGTAGTAGTCGCTCTGCGTGGAAAGCACCACGAACGCCTGTCCCGTGGACGCGAGCTCGAGCTCAGCATCGGATGCATCAGCGTATTGTGAGCTTGCCATGGTCACCACGTCGAGCTTCATCCCGCCCGACGATATGCCATGAATCGCACCGTCAACGTAGCGATCGAAGGGATAGTCGTTGGCACCCTTACGGTACTTGCGGATGTTGTACAAACCATCGAACACAATGGTCTTTACGCGCTCAATCACGGCAGACGGATCAATCTGCTCGTCTCGAATCTCTCGAGCAACGTCCTGCTCCTCATCGGTGAGGAAGGCGTACCGCTCGCCGGCACGCGACACGTAGTTCTGCTTTACCAGACGATCCAAAGACCCCTTTACCCGCTCCCTTAACGCAACCTTGTCGACTTCGATGTCCTCCACCATGAGGATTGCCACGTTGCCTAGCGTGGGCTTTACGTCCGCGATGTAGTTGATGAGGTAGAGAACCTTGAGCACGTTCACATCCTCGGGCATAAGACCAAGGTTCTCGTTCGCTGCCCTGCGACACCGCTCGAAGACCTGCTTGATGCCGTGGTCGAACTCCTTCTCCAACGTGTTAAAGAAGCGCCAAAACGGCACAAGAGAGGTCTCGGATCCATCTTCCACCGACTGCGCCGCCTCCTGGTAGCTGGAGAGCATGCTGCGTTCGCCCGTGGAGAGGCTCTTTCCTTGATAGCCGTGTTTGCGTACCTCCTTGAGCACATTGGGCATGAGCGTAAACTGGTATCCAACAAACGGGAAGCTCTGAACGAACTCACGCTCACTCGCATAGCCCCGCAAGTCGCCACGTGAGTCCTCAAAGGTAAACAGGTTCTTGAGCACCGGCGACTTCTTGCCGTATTCGTTTGCAAGCAGCACACGCGCCGTGTCGTTTTTCTCGAGCACACGTCGTTTGATGACCTCGTCCACGCTTGAGGACGAGAGCGATAGTCGCGTAGAGAATCGCCCCTGAATCTTGGAGAAGTCCATGCTCACGACGCTCATCATCTCATCGATGGCTTCTTGGCTGGTTACTACCATCCACACGCGGCCGTTGCATTTGTCGCAGAACTGCTCCACAAGCGTTTGCAGATTAAGCATGCGCGACACGTCACCGTTGAGATATTGGCCCATCTCGTCGACCATGAACAGCAGACGGAATGTGTCGCCGCATTCCCGCTCGCGCCGCTCCGCATACTCCTCAATGTCAGCCACAAGCTCGCCAAAGTCCACCGTAACGGACTCGGTGCTGTCGGCCCAGTCGGTTACGGACTGGATGGAGAGTCCTGCCGCTCTGTTTGCCGCCTCGGCAACCTCCTCGCCAAACATGTCGTAGCTTTCGCGGTCCTCCACCCACGGCACACCAGTTATATCCTCGTACGCCGCCCGGAACTCCGCCGTCTTGCCACGGTCGTCGATCATCTTCTCAAAGCGAGCGAGCTTGTAGTCACGACCATAAAACCCCAAGTGATCGTAAAACACGTGGGCGATAGAGCGAAGCACCGCAGTCTCGGAGGTGTCGCCCTCCTTGTAGCCGCCACCCTTCTCGTCTATGTTAAACAGAATGGTCTCGGCGTTTACACGCGACGCGCGCGCTATCTTTGCGAAGGTCATGGCATCGTCGAACTTGTCTTCAAAGTAGTCAACGGCAGCGCGACCGTTCACTCGACGGTTCTCCAGCAAATAGCTCAGCATCTTGAGGAAATGGGATTTACCAGAGCCAAAGTATCCCTGAATCCAAACGCCGACGTTACGCTCTGGATGCTCCAGACCCCTCTCGTAGGCATAGAAGAAATCGTCGAAATGGCGCTGGAGTTCGCGCGTGACCACGTACTCCTCGAGCTCCTGCGCAACGGTGTCTTCCTCACTCACGGACACAACGCCATTGATGTAGCGGTCGATGTCCTTTTGGAACATGTCGTGAATACGCATGGGAGAGCCTTTCTATACGAGGTCGAACGCACGGTAGTAGTTGCCGTCCGAGAGCTTGCCAAAGAGGCTGAGCGACCCACCATCGTAGGTACCCGGATAGGCAACCACGATTGGCACGTCGCGGAAGGTTGACTGCATGTTGTTGAGGACGTTATGAACGCGCATAAACGGGTATACCTCGCCCACCCCAGTAATGATGAGCACGTCACCAGGCTCGTGGGGTTGCCAGTTTATTTCCTCGACGAATGCCTGTGGCTTGGCTATTCTCTGCAATTGCTTGAGCATGCCGTCGGGATCGCGCTTCTGTTCCTGTATGGGTAGGCGGTCCAGTATGCGCTTGTTCTCACAAATGCGCAGAAGGATGTCGTAGAGGTTGCACAGGTGGATGCTTGCACGGGTTTCGTTGGTGCCCAGCTTGCCAGCCTTGGAGTCCTTGCAGAGGCGATAGAAATAGTCGCGTGCCTCGTACTCGAGCGTGGGATCATAGCAAAAGGTGAAGATGCCAGCCTCGTTGCCAAGTCCCTTGTTCGCAAGGAAGTCAGCGTCACACAGGCGCGCGCGAAGAGACGAGCAGCGCTGGTTGAAGTTCTCTCGCTGCAATGGCGTAGCCATTTAAAACACCCCCTGAGCAGTAAAAGCCGCAAGCACCTCGTAGTCGTCCTTTGCCAGAATGGCACTCTTAACGTCAAAGTCCAAAAAAAAGGTGTCGAGCCGAGTGGCACGCGCGTTGGCGAGCATGCCGCACTCTATGAGGCATTTGCGCAGGACCTGCTTGATCTTCTTGAGGGTTGCATCCGAGAGCATCGCAATGTTGGGATACTCTACCTGGATGCGCGTGATGTAGGCGTTCATCTCCATGGGACCAAGGGCATAGTCGTATTCGGCGTAATGCCTACCGATCTCGTTGACCATGAAGTCGCGCACGAGCGGATAGGTGCATATCATGGCGTAGAGGTTTGCCTGGGCGGCGGCTTCGGGTGATCCGGTGGCGATGATACGCACGATGTCCTCGCTGTCCACGGCGTTTATGCGCTTGACGCACACCTGCGCGATATTTCCCACCATGCGCTCGGTGGGGTACTGAATGAGGTTCTGGTCCTTTATGCGCGCAATAATCTCGTCGTCACTGAGTCCCTCGAGCTTTAGTTGGCACGCCACGCGCATTTCGCGCAGTAGGAACTGCTCCCGTGTGATGTACGCTCCTTCGAGCTTGCCCCCCGTTGGCATCGGGTGCACCCCCTTGAATAACTGATGCACTGACATACGAACTCAATTGTAGGCGAGGTGACGCAGCGTCTTTGCCACGCATCTACGAGCGGAGCACGGCAGTGAGACTACCATCCCTTCCATCCAACGATGGCGTCCAGCGGACCTCTTGTCTCCTCAAGCAACCACTCCGTTGAGCAGACGGGAAAGCACACCCCTGGCTCCCCCACGCGTCATGTGCAACTGGTCGTACTGATTGGAGTAGTTGCACAGGCACGTGTAGCAACACGAATCCTCATCGCAGCAGTTGTTGCTCACGAGCTCAAGGGCTCGCTCCACGACCTCCTCAACGCAATCCTTGAGCCTAAACGCACGACCCGCCCCACCAGGCACCGTGTCGTAGATAATCATCGAGCACTTTCGGTCGGAGTGCACCTCAAAGGCCGCGATGCCAAGCTCGCTTGATGGTATCTCGAGCAGCTGGGTCGCCGCGTTGAATATGGCCCACTTGGCCCCAATCCAATCGTCCTCTTCCAAAGTCGCTTTCGCTGGCAAGAGCTCCATGTCGAGCTTGATAACGTCCGACACGAACTCCGTGCCAAGCGACGAAATGTGCTGCAGGTTCTCGCAGGAGCAGTAGCGTTGCCTTGGCCATTTGCCAACAGCTCCATGGGTGGGTTGAGCGGCGCCGCAACGAATGCACACGTTAAACCCTTGCCCAGCGGGACCAAGGTTGGTGAGGACGATGCGACCGTTCGTCGATGCCCGCAGTCCTATCCTGCCTCCCGCAAACTCCAGCTGCTTGGATACGCTGTCCTTTTCCCAACGTTCCCAAAAGTTCGCCTTGGTAAAGCCATAGTTCCTGGGACGGCGCTCGCCCACCCCACGGCTGTTGACCAACTCGCCCTCAAAGCCATCAGAAGGAATTATCAAGCGATGGTTGAGAAAGACGTCTGCGCCACAACGTGGGCATGCAACGTGTTTGTTGTCGGTGTCCTCAGCCCAACCAAAGGCATTGCACTTCCCGCAGTACCCGTACGCACGCACGTGCAGGGGCTTGTCGGGTATCTTTCGAATGCCGATCGATCGCCACACCTTCTTGCGGGCAACGATCTCGCTTCCTGGAGCATACTCGCGAATGGCAAGTGAGAGACCACGCGAGAGGTCAAGGGTTTTTCCCGTCGTCTTTCCCTCGTCCTCGCTCAGTCGCATGCCAACAAGATCGGTTGGGAACCCGTACTTTGGCAGCACGCCGTTCTCGGCCAGGATGCTTATGGTGTTTCTCTTCTTAACACTATCCTGCTGGTCGGCCTTCCAGTAGGCGAGCTTGTTCTTGCCCTCCGCTTGCGCACGGTCGATGGCTTCCTGCAGACGGTCGTAGTCATCCTTTTGGCGGGCGTGCGCCTGCACAAGACGACCATAATCCGGGTCCACGAGCGCATCGATCCAGCCCCAGTCGCTCAGGTCCACACCAGTCATGTCGTCTGGTCGCAGCGCCTCTTTGGGCAGGAATCGCTCCACCTGGCGTCTAATCGAATCCGGATGACCGCGCAGGTACGACTCGATTCTTCGCATACCCTCCGGACGGTCTTCCTTGAGGGACAGGAACTCATCGAAGTGGGAGGAGAACTGCTCGCCCTGCTCCACGTCACGGAAGTATTGCGACAGGGCGACGGCAAACACATGGCGCACGGCAATGGTGGCGTTGGAGAGGTAGCAGGAGGGTGGCGCAATCTCCCCCTTTACGATGCGGTCGGGATGCACGTAATAGGCAAGGTCGTGCGGACGCAAGCGAGCGAACGTGACCGCGAAGCCTGGCATGCCGGCGCGTCGTCCCGTGCGTCCCGCTCGCTGCGCGTAATTTGCGGGCGACGGCGGCACGTCACGCAGGAAGACGGCGCGCAAGTCGCCCACATCAACGCCAAGCTCAAAGGTCGTGGTGCAGCTCAACACGTTTATCTTGCCTGCAATAAACTCATTTTGGAACGTACGCGCCTCGTCGGATGAGAGCTGGGCGGTGTGTTCCTCAATGCGAATAGGCTTTGGCTCGTCGTGGTAGGTCTTCTTGTAATAATCGTCTTTTGAGAACCCTGGCCGTTGCGCTATCGCCATCAATTCGCCGTCGCACTTGCGCGTGGGGCAGACGCCACCGGTGTCGTAATAGGTCTCGCAACCGCACTTGCTGCACACGTAACCAGTAACATCGCCTTTCGATATGCTAAAGCCCCAGAGGATTGGGTCGATGAGCCAGCCGCCTTTTGCGTCAATCATGTACTTACGGCGTGTCGACACAACCCCCAGAATCTGCGTAATCGCCTTGTAGAACACATTAAGCATTTGCGTTTCGGCATCCGCAGTGAGCTCTGTGCCAAACCGACGTTTTACGTAACGACGGAGGAACTCCCGACGCTGATTGGGGCTGCTTGCAGAACCAGTGAACAGGATGACCCTCCTATTCGGGAGCGAGGACCTACAGGGGTCGGTACTCACCGGACGAATGCCTGTATGCACGTGCTGGAAGTCGAACACCCCTCTATCACGCTTGAGCGCACCACGCTCACGCAAGGTCTCCAGGCATCGTCTCATCAGTACCTCCGCATCACTGGCATCCCACGATAGCCCCGTGATTTGGGTGATTGCCATGGCTATGCGCCTTAGATAACTCGATCCCTGGGAGCCATGCAAGAACTTGAGGTATGCGTATGGCTTGACCTTAACAACCCCCAGGCCCTCAAGACTGTTCCTCGAGTCCTCGGCCATGAGCTCGTCCATGATCGCCGCCAACGCCCGATTGTAACGGTCCGCCTTGCTCGCGCTCGTGAACTCGCCAAAACCGTTTCCAAAGGTCTTAGGGTCACGGTCCCGGACCCAACGGGCAAGCTCCTCGCAGTTGCACGACGCATCCTGGGCAAGCTCCTCGATGCCCTCTCTGAGAATCTGCCTAATGGTGATGCGCTCGTAAGTGCGCTGGAAGGCCGGCGCGAAGAAGGCGGCATCCTGTCGACGGTCCGAGAAGCATATAATGCTTCCCGGATTGTCGTCATCATGTTTGGCGGTGTCCTCAGATCCGTCGTTGATGTCCAGAGCGATGTCAAGGTCCAGCATCAAATCGGACGCCCAACCGTCATTGCCGAAACCTTTGTCTACCCGCAAGTTTTCCTCATCTGCCGCCTCACGCTGTTCGCCGTCATCGAAGGCGGGAACGGCACGCACCAACTCGTAGCACACGATGCTTCCCGCTGCCTCCGGCGATACGCGCATGGGCTGAATCGCGTAGCGGTTCGAATAACCGCAGTGATGGCAGCGGGCATCTTCTTGCTCCTCTCCCGCATCCTTCTCGTACAGCGCCACCGGAATGCGATTCGCTTTGGGATGGTCGAAGCGATGCTTCGTCGACTCCTGGTCCCTGTCGATTGACCCGCACTCAGGACAGAGCCACAGCAACTCTTCCTCGCCATCCACATCGGTTGCTGGGTCTGGAGACTCGATAATGCGGAAGTAGCGTTTGGGAGCAAAGTCCTCTTCCAGTGACGTCGTGCCCTCATGCTTTGGGTCAATCCAAGGTACCGCGTTCTCTTCGCGCGAGTCGGCCGTACGGTTCTTTCCGAGGATGTACGCCTGTCCGCAGTGACGGCACACCGAGACCTCGTACATGGGCACTGAGTAGTCTCCAAATGCCGACTCCCCACTCACGCCCCTTATGCTTGTGAGTCGGTTCTTCGACAGGTTGAGGAACATCCCTCGAGCGTTGGGCATACGAAAGGACCTCCACGATGTTTGCAAAGCGATGTTGGCTGGCCTTGTCACCGCCAAGGCCAGGAATATGCAGAGACTCTAGCTCATCCGCGTTAGTAAGGTCAATCAGGTCGCGCGACGCAGCGACGCTCACCAGCGCCCTCGTGAGCTCCTCGCTGAGCAAGGCCTTGCCAAGGCACAGAGCCACATGCCCCTCTTCGCATCCTCGCATCGTTTCGTACACATCGCGTGGCGCTCCGCCACGCTCCAGGATTGCCGCTAGGCGTTGGCGATCGGCGTGCTCCCCCTCGACGGTGGGAAGGATTGCCGCAATGTCGTTCCAGGCATCGAGGTCGAGCGTCCAGCGCGCCTCATCCGCAAGCGCAACGTCAGGCTTGTCTCGTTCGCTGGTGATGACGTCAATGTCCTTTTTCGGGTCCGTCTCGAAGTGCTCGCCAAAGAGGTCGCTAGCGAACTTCGCGATCTTGGACAGGTCCTCATCGCTATCGGAGCCGATGGTTGCACTTGTGGCATAGCAGTGCAGGCGCAGCTCGTGGCCCACTTCGGATTCCACGCGTGCTTTGAGTCGGCGCAGCAGCAAGGCAATCTCCGATCCCAGCGCACCCGAATACACGTGGGCCTCGTCAATGGAAAGATGACGCCAACGACTGCCAAACGCATGGCCAAACAGCTTGGCATCGCTTGGCCTGAGCAGCATGTACTCAAGCATCGAGTAGTTGGTGAGCAGGATGTTTGGCGGCGTTGCTTGCATCTCTTCTCGTGAGATGAGCTCGTTTGGAAGCCGCTGCCTCTTGGGGTTTTCCTTCCACCACTTTTCCATGGCATCGCCAAGGGAATGCTCGGTCTCCCCCGTGTACCGGCCAAACGTGATGCTCGTTCCCGCAAGAAGCTCCCGCAAGCGTTTGAGCTGGTCGTTCGCGAGCGCGTTCATGGGATACAGCAAAATGGCGCGGATACCCGCACTTGGTCCCTCCCGCTCGAATTCCGCAAGGATGTCGTTGAGTATGGGAAGCAGGAAGCACTCGGTCTTGCCGGAGCCAGTGCCGGTCACCACGATGTAGTTCCGTCCGTCATGCGCTTTGCGAACGGCACGCTCCTGATGGCGATAGAGCTTCCTGTCTGCATCGATGCCACCCAGCGAGAGCATGGACTCGCAAAAGACGCCTTTGCCCACCAGATCGCGGATGGAGCACGACGGTTTGTACGGCCAGGCCATCTCGAGATAGGGGCCCTTGGACAAGAACCGCGGTTCGGCAAGGAGGTCGGTAAGCTGCCGCTGGTAATCCTCATTGTCAAAGTGTATGGTCGTGGACAAATACTCCTGATACGCATTCTCAATACATCTTGATGCGTCAATGGGATCGAACCTCTTCATTGCCAGTTACCCCTCCCTCTCATGCTCGTCTTTGCGGCACGTGCATCCATTTGTCATGGCTGTGGAATCCTCACGACCTGCACGATGTCCCAGCTGGGCTGTAGCTGCAAAAACGACCAGCTCGCAATCTCAAGATCCACCTCGCGTCCCGCACGAGCAAGGCGAATGGCCTTGTTTGGTAGATGTATACGACCCTGCATTACCTCGTTCTCGTCCACATCATCGAATTGGTTTGTGGTTGTACCGTCATCTGAAATCCAA
>CADBCS010000004.1:0-38405 GCA_902793195.1 uncultured Coriobacteriaceae bacterium
TGGGTAGGAGCAAATGGGCAGCTGAAGGACAGATGCAGCGTAACGACCACTTGCTTTGTCGGCGGGCTGCGCATTTGCCGCAGCTGCCCATTCCACGTCTCCTTCGACGGCCGCTACTACTCGGTGCCGTTCACGCACGTGCGCCGCCAGGTCGAGGTCGCCGCAACCCGATCGACCGTGACTATATCATGCGACGGCGCGCGGCTGTGCCAGCACGTGCGCAGCCACGCCCCGAAGGGCTCATACGTGACCGAACCCGCCCACATGCCGCAGGCGCACCGCGACTTCGCCGAGTGGAGCGGCGATCGCTTCCGCAGGTGGGCGGCGGAGAAGGGACCGTCCACGCTTGCCGTCACCGATGCGATACTGCGGTCCCGCCAGGTGGAGCAGCAGTCGTACCGAACGTGCCGCGCGCTGCTCTCGCTCGGGGAGAGAAACGGCTGGGACGTGCTCGAGGAGGCTTGCGCGAAGGCATGCGAGATCTCGCGCAGCCCCAGCTACAAGACCGTGAAGAGCTTGTCGCCCGCATGCTCGAGGAGCGTGCGGCTGATCCCGACGCGCACGCCTTCGTGCGCGGCCCGGAACACTACGGCGACCTAGGATAGGAGGACATGGAGATGGCAAACCGAAGCACGATCGAAAGGCTCTGCGGGATGAGGCTCTCCGTGATGGCCCACGCCTACGCGGACCAAGACGGCATGCCCGGGATCGATGGGATGACCTTCGACGAGAGGCTCGCCCAGATGGTGGACGCGGAGTGGGACAGCAGGCGCACCAACAAGCGCGCGAGGCTGCTGAGGCAGGCGAGGCTCTCGTGCCCGGAGGCGAGGGTCGCCGACGTGAGGTGGCATCCGGACAGGAAGCTCGACAGGTCCCTCATCATGGAGCTCTCCAACTGCACGTGGGTGACCGACCGGAGGAACGTGATAGTCACGGGAGCCACGGGGTCCGGAAAGACTTGGATCGCGTGCGCCCTGGCCGCCGCCGCGTGCGAGGCGTTCCACACCACGCGCTACGTGCGCATGCCTCAGCTGATGGACGAGCTGGCCGTGTCCAAGGACGAGGACTGGGCCAAGGCCAAGAAGAGGTATGCGACATGCGACCTCCTGGTTATCGATGACTTCATGTTGGAACCCCTCCAGGCTAGGGAGGCGCGGGAGCTGCTGGAGCTCGTCGAGGCGCGCTACCGGCAGGGCTCGCTCATCCTGTGCTCGCAGTACGGGCCTTCGGGCTGGCACGAGCGCATAGGCGAGGGCGCGCTTGCTGACGCAGTCATTGACCGAGTGGTGTACAACTCGCGTATGATCCACATCGAGGGCAAGGAGTCCATGCGCAAGCGCATGGCATCGGAGGGATAGTTACAAGAGTCCTAACCATGCGGTCGGCACGGCGCGCACGAGTGGTCGGCGCGCCGCGCACGGCTGGTCGGCAGAGTATGGCACAGCGGTCGGTCAAGGGCGGAAAACTGGTCGTTAAAGCCTGCTGTACGCACCTGGAGCCAAAAGTGCGAACAGGCAGAATCGTGGATATGTTCCTGACCGCATTTTTGCGAACAGGCACGAAGAATGACTATCTATTTCATTTCCTCGTGCCACGTGGAGACCGTGGTGCTCCTGTCCAAAGTGCGGGGTCACACGAGCTGAAAAGCTTTGGGAGCGATATTCAAGTTGGTCGCCGACACCATGGACGTCGAGGAGGCTGGCGCGATGAACTGCTTCGTCGCCGCTGGCGCGGAGCTGCAGCGCACGCAGGTGGCGCCAGAGGCCGACGCCTACACGTTCGCAAAGATCGCGGGAAACGAAAGGGTCACAGGAAACCAGCAGGACCTGTCCGCGGCGACGGCCGAGGAGCTCCTCTCGGAGCTGCGCTTCGCCACCAACCTCATGGACGAGAAGCAAGTCGACACCGGCGGCCGCGCGCATCAAACATGGTAGCGGTCGCTGGGCATGTGGCTGATTTCACCTGACCCTGTCTGGTTGATTTTGGCCCGACTCCCCCAATTGGCTAAAAAAGCCCGACTTTAACAACCCGACGCACATCCCTCGTCCACCCCCGCAGGCAGACTCGTCGCCGCCCGCGGGGACGCGGCACGTTACCCGTTACCCGAAAGAGCGTACTTCGCCCGCGTCTGGACCTTCATCCCGTGATCGCTTCTTTGAGTGGTAACCCCACTTGGTACCGTGTGTCAGCTGTAAATGGTACCGTGAATCAGGGTTGTTGGTACCAGGATTAAGCGTAGGTGGTACCGTTTACTTTCTTATAATAACAAGGTGCCGCGCGCATACTCTATCGAGCTGGTTGAATCATGGAGGAGGTACTCGAGCCTCGCCCAAGGATGATAGCGCTCCTCAATCTGGCGAATCCAAGATCGAAACCTCGCTGGCCAACACCCGGGATGTGCGTAATCAGTCAGGAACCGTGGGGGAATGAGGGCGGAGGCCCGCGGTCATCGTCATCTTGTCGCCAGAACGCAGCGAGCGATGCCGCCGTCAGGGTAACAGCCGCCTACCCTTGTCTTCGACCCCATTCCTACGTCGACGAAGGCTCGCTGCGCATCGTCAAAGAGGGCCAAATGCGCCAAGCGCCTCTCAAAGGTGAGACGAGGGAAGGCGACACGTCACGTTAGCGACGGTACCACCTATGCTGACAGACGGTACCACTTTCGCCTGACTTACGGTACCAACTGTCATGACACTAAGTACCAACTCGGGTTACCACTCAGCTTCTTCCTCGCGCCAATGCCCGTTTCTTCGGTAACGGGTAACAGCAAGCTCATATGCGCAGGCGAGATGGCGTGTTTGAGTGTTACGCGACCACTACGTGCGTCACGCGTCGGGTAACACGCGGGACGTGGCCTCGTCACGGTGCTACGCGTGCCATCGCGCTGCGTATGCCACATACGGTACATCTTCTCTGTCTTTGTGTCAGAAAACCCGTAACAGCCGCACGATCACACCGGATAGCGGCACTCCTCGACGTGCCGCGGCGCGCCTGAAAAGACCTGTCCCGGGACGCACGCCCCCGCACGCGCGGCACGGGCCCCTCCCACATCCCGTACCGCCGCGCCGGCGAAGCGCCTGCCACGCCCAAACCGTGGCGCCCCGCCTCGTGCGGGGACCTGCGTCCCGAGACCCCAAGCTACAGGGACAATCATCCCGATCTGGATGATAGGCTAATCAGGATACTTAAGGAGTGCGACAGTATCCAGGAAGTCTCGGCTGATTTCGTCATTTAGCCCAAACTCCGGCTTGCATTGGTGCTCTCTCACGTGCATAGCTGGGAACCAACGGTTTCTGTGCCATGCGCATTGACAGCATGTTCGACTAGATGAACGTGCGACCTTAAGAGCTATGAGCCATGTTACGCCTTCTACGTACCTTCCGAAGACGAGGAGGGTATGCGCAACATGCCGCGCCAGCCTCGCGATGCGTAATAGGATTCGGCTCCGTTGTGGAAGACGAAGACCCTCCCGTACCTGCGCTCGCAGAACAGCGCGCCGCCAAGCTGGCGTACGTCAGGCGGGGCAGCAATCCAGCACGAGGTCTTGAGGTCAAACTCCCCGCGGGTCTGCAGCAGGCGATACTCGTCCTCGCTTAGCAGCGCGACGCCCATCTGGGTTGCCTGCGCGAGCGCACTCCCCTTTGGCGGGTTTCTCTTGCGCTTGCGCAGGGCCTCGTCGTCATAGCAGAGGCTGCGCCTTCCGGCGGGCGCCTCGCGCGAGCAGTCGCACACAAGGATGCAACCTGTTGTCGCGTCCCTACCTATAACGTCTGGCTCACCGCCCGTTTCCTCCATGGTCGCAATCGAATCGAGGAGGTCGGGATACCTGCCAAAGGCCGCCTCGAGCTCCTCCCAGTCCACGTCCCCATGGCGATTCGGATTCTGCTCGAAGCGAGTCCGAAGGACGTCCTCGACGGGTGCCGATGTTCCGAGTCCAACAGAGTGCATACAGCCTCCTCAACAGCTTCGTTATAATCTATGTGCATTATAACACCTACGCTGTGATACGACCGCCTTCTTGAACGCAAAAAGGCCCCGCGCTGATCAATCGCGTATAATCGCAGGTGATGCCTGATGTAATGCCCTATTGGTAATCAAGGTTCACACAGTCTTGACCGTTGGAAACTATGGGGGTCGTTAAAGTACTGACGCTGATACTGTACCATGGTGTCGGGTCAGTATCCCAGAAGAAAGACCAGCTAAGTTCTGTCAAGTAGGAAACGGTAAAAAGTTCGATTGATCTTTGATAGCGGAATATGGTGATAAGCGGATCAGCCCGAAATGCGTTTTCGCATACGGGAATGGCCCCGCTGCCTACGCTTGCGGGGATGGGCGAGGATCCTGCCCCCGTGGCTCGGTTCTCGACGTGCGGCCTCGGTCGCGTCCATGCCGGCGAAGGCGAAGAGCTGCTTGGGCGACTCGAAGCGGTCCGGGTCCCCGACCTCGGCGGCGATCTGGGCCGCGCACACCGGCCCTATGCCGGGCACGGACTGCAGTATGGCCCCGACCTCGGGGTCGAGCAGCTTCGCAATCTCCGCGTCAAGCGCCTTGACCTCGTCGTCCAGGAGCCCGCGCTGTACGCGAGGAGCTTAGACGCCGCCCGCATGCCGACAACGGGCGAGAAGGCGAGGATGGCTTCCGAGCGGAGAGAGCGGTTGCTAGAAAGGCGGCAGATGGGTCGTCGCATAAGTCATGACATGCGGTTTCCAGTCTCATTTTCCAGTCCCATTGGTGCCGAAAAATGAGACTGGAAACCGCATGTCATCCGAAGATACAGGCACCTGGTTGACATGGTACCCAGGAAGCATCAGGACACAGGCCAACGGACAGCTGAGCGCAATTGTCCTTGGGAGCGCAATTGTCCTTGGGCACCAAGGTATTTGACTACGAATCATGAGGTCGGGGGTTCGAATCCCTCATGGCGCACCAGAATATGAGGGCTCCCCATCACGGGGAGCTTTTTTGTTAGGGAACCTCACAGGGATTCGAACCCGCAAGGGCTGCGCAAGCCCTCTGGCTTGCGCAGGGGTGAGGAGCGCAGCGACGAACCCTATGAGCGTTCCGCGAAGCGGGACGCGGCGAATCCCTCACGGCGCACCAGAATTTTCGCAGGTCAGACACCAAGTTGGGTCTGGCCTGTTTTCGTATTCGACCTTCCGTTCGACAATGTTTGCTGCGTTCACCACCAGCCGTTTCGTGGAACATCTCCTTACTCAGGAGCTCGACTTCTGCGACTGAGGCCCGTCTGCCACCACGACACTTATGCTACAATCTCGGTTGATTACGCCAGATGTATTTGGGGCGTGGACGTTCGTATGCGTACCTTGTTTTTGTGGATTGGAGCACAAAAATGGCAGACGAGAAGCAGGCCTTGAGCATCGACGGCGTGGACGACGTCACGGGCGGCACGGTAGAGGTCACAATCAACAAGACCAAGCTGCGCAAAATCGTAGTAGACGCCAAGCACGACGGCAAGACGCTCGATTGGGCCCTGCAATACTGCAACACCGAGGAAGAGCGCGAGTTCGTACGTTTCGTCTGGAACGACCTCGCGTAACCGCGTTCGGCATCAAGTACGTTCGCAAGGGGGCGGCAGGCTTGCTTGTCTGGCGCCCTCGATAGCATGTATGGAAGAGGCCACATGGCGGATGACAACGGCGGGCTGTTCAGGCAAAAGGCGATTGACAGGCTGTCCTCGCCGGACGAGCTCACGGATTACCTCAAGGTAACCAACCCGAGCGTATGGGTCGTCCTTGTCTCCGTCGTCGTACTGCTCGTGGGCCTCTTCGCTTGGGCCCTCGTCGGAACGCTACCGACGAGAGCGAATGCCTCGGCTGTCGTACGCAACGGCACCGCAATGGTGCGCGTCGACGACCCGTACGCCATCGACGAGGGCATGAGCGTGACGGTATCGTCGCAGGACTATCCTATCGAGTCGGTCGTCACCGACGAGTATGGCAAGACGATTGGTCGCGCGGACATCGAGCTTCCCGACGGCACGTACGACGGCACGGTAGTCGTGGATGAGACCCGCGCCATAGACTTCCTACTTCAGAGCAGCTAGACCGCGGGCGACGGGCAATGAACGGGTTCCAAAGACATGCCGCAAAGGTCAAGGAGCCACGCAAAAAGGGCGTGGCGAAGGTACCCGTGGTGATGCAGCTCGAAGCGCTCGAGTGCGGTGCCGCGTCGCTCGCGATGGTGATGGCCTATTACGGCAAGTGGGTTCCCCTCGAGCAAGTGAGGGTCGACTGCGGCGTGTCACGCGACGGATCCAAGGCCAGCAACATCTGGATGGCCGCCGAGCACTATGGCTTCGACGTGGAAGCCTACAGGACATCACCGGAAGACCTGAGGGACGACGGGACATACCCCTGCATCATCCACTGGAACATGGAGCACTTTGTGGTGCTCGACGGCTTCCGCGGCACAAACGTCTATCTCAACGACCCGGCCAGGGGTGCAGTCAAGATACCCTGGGAGGAGTTCGACGAGTCGTTCACCGGCGTCGTGCTTGTCCCGACCCCATCGGAGGACTTCGTGCCCAGCGGAAAGCGCCAGAGCCTGCTCGAGTTCGCAAAGAGAAACCTATCGGGCGCGGGAGCGGCCACCGCCTTCGTCATCATAGCCACGGTCATCGCCTACCTCTTTGGCATCGTCAACTCCGTCACGGTGCGAATCTTCCTCGACCGTCTCCTTACGGGCGTCAACCCCGACTGGCTCGGGCCCTTTACGGTGACCTTGATCGCGCTCGCCGTACTTCAACTCATCGCCGCATGGGTCCAGGCCATCTACTCACTGAGGATCAACGGCAAGATGGGGGTAGTGGGCAGCACCACCTACATGTGGAAGGTCATGCGCCTGCCCATGGAGTTCTTCTCGCAAAGGTTTGCCGGTGACATCCAGGCGAGGGCATCCATGAACGCCGCTGTGGCACAAACGCTGATCCAGGCCTTCGCTCCCGCGGCGATCAACACAGCCATGGTGGTCTTCTATCTTGCGCTGATGCTCAACCAGAGCCTGCTGCTCACCACCGTGGGGATTGCGACCATCATCATCAATGCGGCGGTGTCGAGGCTTGTGTCAAACATGCGCGTGAACATCGCGCGCGCTCAAATCCGGGACGAGGGCAAGTTCGACTCCCTCACCGTGGCGGGTATCGAAAAAATCGAGACCATCAAGGCGAGCGGCGCAGAGCTCGGATTTTTCCGCAAGTGGGCAGGCTATCAGGCATCGGTGAACGCGCAGAATGTACGAACCGCAAAACTCAACCAGTACCTCGGGGCACTGCCGGCCTTCCTCGCGTCCCTTGCAAACACCATCGTGCTCATCCTCGGCGTGCACTTGGCCATGGGAGGGTCCTTCACACTCGGCGCGGTGATGATGTTCCAGGGCTTCTTGCAGTCATTCATGTCGCCGGCGATGACCATGATCGGTGCTTCGCAGACCATCCAAGAGATGCGCACGCAGATGGAGTACCTCGACGACGTGATGGCATATCCCGACGATGTAGGACTCGAGGAAACGCCCACGCAGGAGGACGCGGACCTCGTCAAACTGCGCGGCGACGTAGAGCTCAGAAACGTCACCTTTGGCTACTCGCGCCTTGCGGCTCCGCTTATCGAGGACTTCTCGCTCAAGGTCAGGCATGGTGGCAGCGTTGCGCTCGTCGGGTCTTCGGGCTGCGGCAAGTCCACGCTCGCCGCGCTCGTATCTGGACTGTACCAGCCATGGAGCGGAGAGGTCCTCTTCGACGGGAAGCCACGAGCCGCCTACCCACACGGGGTTATAACGAGTTCGGTGTCGGTCGTGGACCAGGAAATCACGTTGTTTGACGACACGATTGAGAACAACATAAAGATGTTCGATTCCACAATCGAGGACTACGAGATGATCCTTGCCGCGCGCGACGCGGGCATCCACGAGGACATCCTGAAGATGCCCGGCGGCTACCAGCGCAAGTTGCAAAGCGGGGGCAAAGGTCTCTCGGGCGGCCAGCGACAGCGCATCGAAATCGCGCGCGTGTTGGCTGCAGACCCCACGGTCATAGTCCTCGACGAGGCCACAAGCGCACTTGATGCCCAGACCGAGGCCCATGTGATACAGCATATCCGCAACCGTGGCATCACCTGCATCGTGGTGGCGCACCGGCTTTCCACCATACGCGACTGCGACGAGATTATCGTGCTTGACGCAGGCCATGTGGTAGGGCGTGGCACGCACGACGAACTCATGGCCACAGATGGCCTGTACGCAACGCTCGTCGCGTTCGAATGAGGAGGTGAGCGGCATGGGATTGGTCGAGAGCCAGATCAAGGAGCGCCAACTCGCCGACGAGCAGCGCATGAGCGACTCACTCCTCAAGGTCGCAAGCGTCGTCATCGGACAAGAATCCGCAGAGAAGGCCATCGACGACCACGTTGCCGCGAGCAACGCAATAGGGCGCATCATGCGGTACTATCGCTACAAGATGGTCGACGTACCCGAATCCCTTACCGACATCTATGAACAGCTCGACTACTACCTGCGGCCCCATGGGGTGATGTATCGAGAGGTCAAACTGGACAAAGGCTGGTACAAGGACTCCATCGGGCCAATCCTCACGCACACCCGCGAAGGCAAGAGGCCGGTCGCGCTCATCCCCGGAAAGATCGCAGGATACTGGTACACCGATGCCGAGACAGGGCTGCCTGTGAGCGTGAACGCGCTCACTGCCGCACAATTCTCTGCGGACGCACTGTGCTTCTATCGACCGCTACCGCAGAAAAAGCTTGGCATCACAGACCTGCTCGTCTACATGTGGCAGTGCATCACCCTCGGCGATGTGGCAGTCAAGGGTATGGCCGCCTTGGGCGTAGCGCTCGTGGGCACCCTGGTGCCAAGGCTCGTCAGCATCCTCACCGGACCCGTGCTCGCAAGTGGTGAGGTGCGGGCGCTCGTCGGCATTGCCATATGCATCGTATGCACCGCCGTTTCTCAGCAGCTCATCAGTGGCACGGCGACGCTTCTCTCGTCGAGACTCGAAGCCAAGGCAAGCCTCGAGGTGGAGGCCTCCATCATGATGCGGCTCCTCTCACTGCCTGCGGACTTCTTCAAGGAGTACAGTCCGGGCGAGCTCAAGAGCAGGTTCTCGTCCGTGAACAGCCTCTGCACCCTGCTCCTGTCGCTCATAACGTCGGCAGGCATCTCTTCGCTCGCATCGCTTCTGTACGTGACCCAGATATTCGCCTTCGCACCGGCACTGGTAGTCCCCGCCTTGCTTGCCATACTGATCACGGTGACCTTCTCTGTGATTACAGCGCTGGTAGGAATCAACATCAGCAGGCGGCGCATGGAGGCGGACGCAAAGGAATCGGGCATCTCATATGCCGTCATCTCGGGCATCCGCAAGATTCGATTGGCCGGCGCAGAACGACGGATGTTCGCGCGGTGGCTCGACAC
Source organism: uncultured Coriobacteriaceae bacterium (assembly GCA_902793195.1). Taxonomy (GTDB): domain Bacteria; phylum Actinomycetota; class Coriobacteriia; order Coriobacteriales; family Atopobiaceae; genus RUG440. The sequence goes on from CADBCS010000004.1 coordinate 9,442, forward strand.
CTATACCCAGAAGGCTGACCTCACCTACAACCCGCCCCTGCTCATCAAGGTGAGCAGCGTGATAAGCCTGGGGATAACGCTGGTCTCCAACATCGTGCTGTATTATCTGGCCGTCAGAAGCGGCGTCGACCAGTCTTCGTACTTCGCCTTTACCACCGCCTACGGCATGATCATGGGGGCGTTTACGTCGCTCTCTGCCAAGCTGACACAGGCGGCGAGTATACGGCCCATGCTGCAAATGGCTGAGCCCTTCCTCCAAGCGGTTCCAGAGACATCCGGCGACAAGGAAGTGGTCACCGACATACACGGCGATGTGGGCTTCGAGCATGTGTCGTTCCGATATGGGCCGGACACGCCGTTCGTACTCAAGGACCTCACACTCAACATACGCGCGGGAGAATACACGGCCATCGTCGGGAGGTCCGGCTGTGGCAAGTCCACGATCATCCGACTGCTGCTCGGCTTCGAGAGACCGGACCAAGGGGCCGTGTACATCGACGGAAAGGACGTCGCCAGACTGGACCTCCCCTCACTGAGGAGACGAATCGGCACGGTCATGCAGCACGACGGGCTGTTCCAAGGCAGCATCTATTACAACATCGCAATCACGGCACCCGAACTCACCGTTGCAGAAGCGTGGGAAGCCGCCGAGACTGCCGGCATTGCCGACGACATCCGGGCGCTCCCCATGGGCATGCACACCTTTATCTCCGAGGGACAGGGCGGAATATCTGGCGGTCAGAAACAGCGACTGATGATCGCGCGCGCCATAGCCCCCAAGCCCAGGCTGCTCATCTTCGACGAGGCGACCAGCGCCTTGGACAACCAGACCCAGCGACAGGTAACCGATGCGCTCGACGCCATGGGTTGCACGCGCATCGTGGTGGCGCATCGGCTATCGACCATCCGACATTGCGACAGGATACTGGTCCTCGATGACGGAAGAATCGCAGAGAGTGGCACGTACGACGAGCTCATAGCCAAGGACGGCCTGTTCGCAGAGCTCGTTAGGCGGCAGCGAGTGGACGCGTGACGGCCACTTCTTGCGACTACTGCGGCGGAACGTGTACGGGGGGACGACCGCCCGTCACGCCATCCACTTCATCCTTCGCCAGCTTGCAACGCTCCTCCTGCTTGGGCTCGCTTGCCTCTCCTTGCAGAGCCTCCTGGATCTCCAGCTGCTTCTCATCATCCATCGTGCGACTCCTTTCGCTTAAACGCCGTGGCACCATTCTACGATGTTGGCACGCCACCCACAGAAACAATTGTCGTGGTGCCGTCCTCGGCCACCTTGTAGGCAACCTCCTGCGACGGATACTCGTTGCCCATAAGGTCGATGGCCACGAAGCGGAACTCGTACGAGCCGGGCGCGAGCGGGGTCTCCGACACCTTGGGTTGCTTGCCAACAACGATGTCCTCACGCAATTCTTCGCTTTCCAGCGAGACTGCAGACACGGTGCTCCCCGGCGCGAGGTCGGCCATGGAGCGGTCCGCGAGGCCGTTGAGGTCGTCAATGCCGCCCCACGTGCCGAGCAGCTCGTAGTGGCCGCCATCTTCCTCTTCTTCGTTCTCCACCCACGTCGTGCGTAGGTTCGTTCTCTTCCCGTCTACCTCAATGGGCGATGAGAACGTCTCGTATCCCAATCCGTATCCCACCACGTTGGCGTCGAGCACCATCCCGTCGAGCGTGATGGCCACCGCGAGTGCAGGGGTGTAGGTGAACGAGAGGTTGTCCCAGTCGTCTGCAATGTCCACGTTGGTATCGGCGTAGGTACCGTCGGTACGGCGGTTCTCCACATAGAGGTCAAAAAAGGCATCGGCGCAGCCATCTTCACCTCGTCCAAGAACTTCAAGGGCACGGGGTCTTCGGCAAAGAATGACGCGAGAAGCTGTGCGTACTTTTCGAGCGGGGACACCTTGGCGTAGTTGGCAACCTCAGAAGCCGACGACGATATGGGATACCACATCGAGAGGCCGTTCGCACCAGTTGTCGCATCCCCGCGCACGGAGAAGACCACAGCCTCTTCGATCGCTGCCGCAAGCCCCTCCTGCTGTTTCTGGTAGGAAGGCTGCGACAGCATGCCCTTCGTGATCCCGATGAGGTCCGTGAGGTTGGTGTGGCCCTCCTTGTGAGAAGCTCCTCCAAAGGATTCGGCGTTCCGCACGCCATAGGCGACCCTACGCACCACTTTGGTCCCGCCATACTCGGCACGCAGGGCGTCGATGAGCTCGTCGAGGGCGTCTTCCACTGCCCCGACCTTGGAGAGGTCGATGACCGACAGCGTGGCCGTCGCGTCCTTCTTGTGCCTGGCGCTCTTTACCTTGTATCCCTCACAGATGGCGATGCCCGCCGCGCGCGCGTCCGCGCCCAATCCGAGCGAATGAAGCAGCTCGACGTAGCTCCAGCCAGGCCCGGCCTCCAACTCCTCGGATGCGACGAGCCAGGACGCGTCGTCAGACATCGTGATGGCAGTCTCCAACGACCCCATGAGACACGCGTCGAAGCCCACCAAATCGTACGGCTTACCACCACGCGCGGCTACGCCCGCTGCGAATGCCTCGTCCAGTTCGGGGAGTTCGAGTGCATCGAAGCCGTTCTTCTCGTCAAAGCAGGCGCCCTTGAGTGGCCCCCCGCCATGGTCCCACAGCACAGCCATCGCATGCTCGGAAGGATACTCCTCGGCACAGAACGTGAGGAAGTCCGTGAGCGTGGACCCCTCCCCCATGTTCACGTCCCCGACGTCGCCCACGGCTTCCAACTCATGCCCATGCGCAACGAATCGCGTCCCATTCGCCACGTCGTCGGAGTGCCACCTCTTCGCACCGCCCGTCTGGATCACCAAGGTGACGTTCTCTGGCACGCCAGCCTCGCGAATCTCTTTCAGCGTCTTTGATGCCCAGCTCTGACGGCTCTCGAGGTTCGAGCCACAAAGATAGAGGCAAATCGTCCAAGTCCCGGACCCCGGGCCTACGCCACTGCACGACGTGAGCGATGCACACACCAGAAGAGCGGCCAGAGCCATAACGGTGCAGGCCACGACGCGTGCCTTCCAAACGCCGTACCATCTGTTCGCCGCTCTCCTCATCATGCGCATCCTCGGACAGCCCCTTTGCCGGTCATCGCTTAGTGCATCCCTTCGCATGGGGGCAGGATGCACAGCCGCCGCACCCGCGCGAGCGTCGCATGAGCCGGATCGCAAGCGCGATCAGCGCGATCAAAACGGCTACGACCACGAAGTCCCCTGCGTTCACCGAGCACCCCCTCACCGACTACGCCGCCTTCGCAATGCTCAGGCGGAGCACCTACACTAAATAATACGATGAACGATGAATCACCGCTATCACAAAATTTGACGTGCGTGCCGTAGCCAAAGACACACGTCTGGTTGAAGAGGCGCCTTTCCACGAGGTCTGGTCCGGTCGCTCCACTCGCGCGTCACGAGGACGGTCCTTCCGACACGGCTCCTCAAGGAAGACCGCGTGGTGCGGCCGCACCACGCGGTCTTCCTGGGGACGTCCCCTCGTCACGGGCTCCTCGTGAGGCCTTGCCTCGCCGCCCGGCTCGCGAGCCGCCGCGGACCGAGGCCGGCCTACAAGGTCACGCGTCTATCACGTGAAAAGCTCGAGGTACATCAGGGATACTCCCTTTCGACACATGTTTATTGGGGAGTATCCCCTTTTGACACAAAGGCGGCCACGACCTCGCGGTACTCCTCGGGCGCCTTCAAGATGGACTCCGCGTGGTCGGCCCCAGCCACGTAGTGAAGCTCGCGCACGCCCTTCGCCCTGTCGTAGAGGTCGCGCGCGCTTTGCGGCGGGACCGTGGCGTCCGCGTCGCCCTGGATGAACAGAATCGGGACGGTGTTCTTGTCCAGGGCCTCGATGGGCCGCATGTCGTATATCGAGTACCCGTAGAGGACCCGAATGCCCAGGTCGGCAAGGGGCACGAGGAACCCGGGCGCATGCGCCGTCTTGAGCCTCTGCCCCAGGACGCTCTCGACGTCGGCGAACGCGCAGTCCGACACCGCGAAGTCCACCTCCGGCCCGTACGCCAGGGCCTCGATCGTGGTGGACGCCCCCAGGGACTCGCCATGGAGCCCCAGCCTGCCGAGCCCCGGGTAGCGCTCGCGCGTGTCCTTGACCAGCTCCACGAGGTCCTTGCCCTCGAGGATGCCGTAGGTGGTAAAGGCGGGCTCGTCCTCGCCGTGGCCGCGCATGTCGTAGACGATGCAGTTGTAGCCGAGGTCCATATACATGGGCACGTACTTGAGGGACCCGATGTGGTTGTCCGTGTTGCCGTGCGTAAGAATGACATAGCGGTCGGTGGAACTCGGGTTCGCGAGCAGCTGCACGTGCAACTGGTAGCCGTCGTAACCTTCCACGAGATAGTCCGTCTTCTCCAGGTCGTTGTAGAAGCTCGTGTCGTAGCGTGCCGACTGCCACTCCCAGGCCTCCTCGAGGGTCGGCCGCTTCCCGTTCATCACGAAGTGCGCGAGGAGCGCCGCGAGCGCGACAAGCAGCACGACTAGAATTGTCACAACGGCCGCCAGCACCTTTATCTTTCCGCCCCTCAGCATCGCCACGCCTATCTTTGTCCGCCGCGCGCAGGCGGGATGGCGGGCCATCCGCTAGCGATTGAGTAGGCGATGGGCCTTCTGCGCACTTCCATCCGAACTCCTATTGCGGGTGACTTCTTTTTCACATCGCATTATAGTAGGTGCCTCTTGGCTCCTCAAGAAAGACCGCGTGGTGCGGCCGCACCACGCATGTCCTGCAGGACGTCGGCGTTGACGTGCAGCGAGTTGAGGCCGTCGTCGAAGACCTGGAGGCTGTTCTCGTAGGTCTGCCGTCCCCTGTTCCAAAGTACCGCAGCCAAGAATAACGCCCCCGGATGGCAGGTCTGCCGTCCGGGGGCCGTCGCTTGGGCCGCGCGTGCTCCTGCGGAACACGGCCATCTTACGAAGTCACGTGGCTATTCTTTGAAGTAGAACCAGATGTAGTTCATCATCCACTGCTTTGCATCGTCGTCGAACACGCTGAAGTCCTTGTAGTTGGCGAACGTCGTCTGCTGCTTGTGTATCTGGCCGCTGCCGTACGCGATGATGTCGGCCTTGTACGTACTGTCCTTGGTCGAGCCCGTCCCGTTGAAGCCCAGCCCGTGTGGACTGTAATCGTAAGACCCTTCCCCCTTCTTCCAGGCCCACGAGTCGCTCCACAGGCCCGCGAGCTTCAGGTCGTCCTCCACGCTGCGCCCGTGCAGCCTCTGCACGTACTCGTCCAGCGCGTCGGTGCCCACGTTGTTCCCGCTCGCACAGTAGGTGATCTTCACGGACTCGATCGTCTTGTCGAAGGTGTTGCAGCGCACGGGACCGGAAAGAAGGTACCTACGGCTTTCGTACGGCCATGGCGACAAGGCCTCCTCGGGGCTCGTGCCTGCGTCCTGATTCTCCAGGCGCTCGAGCGCCCTCCAGAGGTCGTTGTTGTACGACAGGTAGTTGCCCTTGGTCGCGGGGGCGAAGACGTTGTAGTAGATCTCCAGCAGGCCGAAGGCGCGCTTGAGCTCGTACTCGATGTTCGCGCGGTAGGACTTGCGCAGGTAGTAGCCCTGGGTGTCGTAGTTGAAGTGCAGGTTCCAGTACTTGTCGTAGGTCGCCACCGGGCCGGACCTGTTCGGGTCGGCGACCTCGCCGGTCACCTTGGTGAAGTCCGAGGCCAGGTTCTCCATGTGCTTCGTGAAGCCCTTGAAGGCGCTGTTGTCGTAGCCTCCGGCCGCCTCGAGCTTCTCGATGTACTCGACGAGGTCGTAGTTGTACCTGTACTCCTCCTCGGGGGAGCAGTCCTCCGCCGGGGGCTCGATGCCGTCCTCCGCCGCGCGGATGGCGCCCTGCGTAAGCATGTTCTGCACGACGTCGGCGTTGGCGTGCATCGAGTTGAGCGCGCTGTCGAATATCTGTATGCTGTTCTCGTAGGTCGCCCGCAGCGTCTCGTTGAGCTCGGCCTTCATGGCCCTGGTGAGGCAGTGCAGCTCGGTGACCTCGACGCCCACCTTCTGCACCTCGCTCAGGATCTGCTCGTTGGAGACGCCGCCGCCGGCGCCCTTGAACAGGCCGAACATCTTGAGCACGCCCAGGCCGCCCTCAGCGATGTAGGTCCACTCGTTGCGGTAGAAGCCCCTGGCGATGCGGTAGGCGTTCGCGCCGAGATCGGCGACCTGGCCGGCCTTGGGGTCGACCTCGGAGAGGACCTCGGGCACGTACTGGGCCACGGCGTCGTAGTTCTCGTAGTCCCACTCGGTCTCCTTGCACCTCTGCATGTACTCGATCGTGGCGTTCTTGGCCTCCCCCCCGTCGTCGGGCTTGTCGCTATTGTTGCCATCGTCCGCGCGCGACATCTCGCTCTCGGCGAAGCCGGACTCGACCAGGGACTCCCGCACGGCTTCCGGGGCGTCCTCGGCCACGACGAGCTCGCCGTCCTCTAGGTGGGTGCCCTCGGGAAGCGCGATGTCCTTCTCCGAGAAGCTCGGCTCGTACTCGCCCAGCTCGGCGACCTGGGCGTTGTAGTCCACGGCCTCGATCACCACGCCGTTGTCCTTCGGCGCGACGTGCACCACGGCGTACGCCTCGGTCCCGGCGAAGCGCACCGTGTACGCGTCCACGGACGCGTCGGGGCCCTCGCCCTTGAAGGTGAGGCTGACGGCGGCACCGTCGTTGGCGAAGTCGGTGACCTCAGCCTGGCGCGTCTCGTGCTGCGGCTCCTCGCCCTCGCCGTCCCCAGCGGGGACGTTGTAGGCCACGACCACGTCCTCGCGCCTGACGGACGCGAGGCTCCACGCGCCGGGCTCGACCGCGGGCTCCTTGGCCGCGCCGTCCTTGGGCGCCCCGGTGTCCTGGGATGCCTCGGCCTCCTGGGTCGCGTCGGCGTCCTTATTGGCCGCGGGCTCCACGGCCCCGTTCTCGGGCGCGGACTTTCCGGTCTCGTCCCCCGTCACGCCGGCGTCCTGAGCGGTGTCGCCCTCCCCGGCCACAGGCTCCTCGGCCGCCTCCGCGGCGTCGCGCGACATCTCCTGCTGGATCTCCACCCCAGCCTCCTCGGCCGTCGCGATGCCGCCTACCGTCTCTGCGAGGCTCTGGTCCTCCGTCAGGTTCTTCTCGGCAATGGTGACGGTGTAGACGCCCTCGTCGTTGGCATCGACGCTGATGGTCTCACCGACCTCTGGCCCGACGTCGCGGTTCATCTCCTCATCGGCCTGACCTTCCGCCGCGTCACCTCCCGCGGGCTGCTGCCCGCACGCCGACAGCGGCGCGACCGCCATGATGGCGCTGAGCGCCCAGGCCACCAACCTCTTCCCCCTCATGTCCTCCCTCTCCTCTCGTCCGACCCGCCGACCACCCTGCCGGCGCCACCACACTCCAACACCCTCATACCCCAACAATGTAACATTTAATAAGCCTTGCGGAGCCGCCTTCCTTCGACCTTGCCAGGACGGAACACGGCGTCACGCGTGGCAGCGCTCCGCCAACTACGCCCGAGGCAAGTATGACCCATTCGAACGATTCGAGGAGGTACACAGCGACCTCGGTGCCGCCACCCTAACACAGGCCGCGAGTGCGAGCGACACACAGGCGACATGATGTCGCTTGCGTGTCGCGACATTGTCGCGTAACGCAGAATCCGCTGTGGCACACTGTTCGGCGACATGATGTTATATTGATGTCGCGACATTGTCGCATGCGACACACAACGGGAGCCAACATGGACCAACGGGAGCTGGAAACACATATAAGGGCTGGCAAGGGCATCTCCACGGAGTTCAAGCGCTGCGGCAACCAGCCGGAGATGGACTTCTTCGAGACGGTCTGCTCGTTTGCCAACCGCCAGGGCGGCAACATATTCCTCGGGGTCGAGGACGACGGAACCGTTCTGGGCGTATCGCGCAACGCGGCGCTAGGCATTAAGCGCAACATCGCAAATGTTCTCAACAATCCAAAAGTGTTCCGCCCGGCTCCCCTCGTGGAGCCGGAGGACGTCGAATGCGACGGAAAGCTGGTAATCCGCGTGTGGGTGCCCATGGGTCCCGCGGTATACAGCTACAAGGGTGTCATCTACGACCGGCTTGCCGACGTCGATGCCAAAATAACGGGCGTGGACCAAATCTCCCTGCTCTACCTGCGCAAGCAGAACACGTTCTCGGAGCGCAGAATCTACCGCTACGTGGGGATGGAGGACCTTCGACCCGACCTCCTGACACGCATGCGGCAGATGGCCTTGGCAAGAAAACCAGATCACCCGTGGGGCTCGCTCGGCGACGAGGCAATGCTGCGCAGTGCTAAGCTCTACGCCAAGGATCGCAGCACCGGCGAGGAGGGTTTCACCCTCGCGGCGGTGCTCCTTCTGGGTAACGACGACGTGATAGGCGACGTGTGCCCCGCGTACAAGACGGATGCGGTCTGTCGCCTCGCCGACACGGATCGCTACGACGACAGGCTCGTGGTGAGGACCAACCTCATTGAGGCCTACGACCTGCTCTCCGAGTTCGCGAAGAAGCACCTGCCCGACAAGTTCGTGCTCGACCGCAACGTAAGGAAGAGCGCACGAGACATCATCGTGCGAGAGCTGGTATCGAACCTGCTCATCCACCGCGAGTATCTGAGTCCCTTCCCAGCCAAGCTTGTCATCGACTCGGACGGCATACAGACCGAGAACGCAAGCAGGGCGCTCTATGAGGGGCGCATCACGCTCTCCGACTTCAACCCTATGCCCAAAAATCCCACCATCGCCGACGTCTTCGCCAACATCGGGCGAGCCGAGGAACTAGGGAGCGGCATGCGCAACCTCGACAAGTTCTCGCGCCTCTACAGTGGTCGCGTCGCGACACTGGAGGACGGAGACGTCTTCCGCGCATGCGTGCCCGTCGCGCGCACGGTCGCGGGCACTGGACAGGATGCGGTCCTGGAGCTGGCGATCTCCATCATAGAGCGCGACGGCTCCCTCACCACCTCCGAGCTCGCCAAGGCGGGCGACGTTTCGGTGAGGACGGGACAGCGCTGGGTCAGGTCGTTGCTCGAGAGCGGGAGGCTCAAGGCGAGCGCAGGTGACGCCAAGCGCTACGTCCTGGTCGGCGGGGGAAGCGACACGCAGGCGACATGATGTCGCTTACGTGTCGCGACATTGTCGCACGGCCCTCCCCCGCGGGTTTGTGGGCCCTTGGCCAAGCCTAGAAGGGGCGCACCTATCCCTCGGTGCCGGCCATGCCGCCGTCGGAGGCGGCGGGCATCCAGCCGATCCCCCGCGCGTGGACCTCGTAGGTGATGCCGCCCGCCATGCGCTATGTGGCTACTTCTTGGCGAAGGCCTTGGCGTACTGCTGGGTCGCTCCCTTGAGGGCCTTGGCAGGCGCGGGGCCGTCCTTGGCCACGAGGACCACCTGGATCGCCTCGACGCGGCGGCTCATGCCCTGGGTGCCGGCGGACTGGCCGTTCTTCGCCCACGCCATCCAGCCGTACTTCTGCACGTGGACGCGGTAGTAGACGTCGTACTTGGCTGCCATGTCGCCCCAGAGCCGTATCTGCACGGCCTCCATGCGGCGGCTCTTGCCCTCGGTTCCGGCCATGGCGCCGTCCTTCGCCCAGGACTTCTCCCATCCCTTGCGCTGGACGTGGCCGCGGTACTCGATGCCGCCGGCCTCGCTCGCGCCGGGGACGGTGAGGCGGAGCGACTCCATGCGCAGGCGCTTGCCCGTGGTGCCGGCGATCGCGCCGCCGCTGGCGGCGGGCAGTGTGCCCTTGCGCTGCACGTGGGCGGTCACGCTCACGGGCGGGACCTCGGCGGGCGCGGGCGTGGGCTCCGGCTCGGGCGCGGTGACGACGTAGCTCACGCTGGCGGTCGCCGCGCCGTCTCCCTCCCCGACCGTGACGGAGGCGGTGTAGGAGCCCGCCTCCCTGGGTGCCCCGTCATACGCGGAGCCGTCCTTCGTGTAGCTGACGGAGTAGATCCCGGGGAACGCCGTGGTGTTGTAGTCTTTGCTCAGCGTCGCGGGGAAGGTGGTCGTTCCGTCGTAGACCAGGTCGCCCGCCGGGGCGCTGATGGTGAGGGCCAGGCCCTCGGTGATGTCGCAGGTGCCCTCGCCGTTGCATTTCGCCGTGATGGTCGGACCCTCTGCGGAGTAGGTGAAGCTATGCTCATGAGCCGATACGTTCACAGAAACAGGAATATCGGTGACCGTATGTAAATTACTATCATTAGGTGTAAAAACGGCATTGAAAGTATTGGTCCCCACGTCACCTACGCTGGTAGTATTATCTGACCATGTCCATGTCCCGTTTGTTGCAGTTGGAAGTGTCACGTCCGCAAGCGTCTGCCCGACAGTTGCGGTCAAGTCAGTTGGAACACTAAACTCGGGGTAGTGCGAGTCTCCTAATTCCACCGGAGGAACATCTCCATCAAAATATACCTTTACCCACCACAACTTACCATTTCCGTAGTGCTGAATTTGTGCAATATACGTCTTAGGCTCAGCAGGACCTTCTAACACAGATTTATGTATGCCGGCGCTCGTAGAAATACCCCCGGAAGAACCAATCACTCCGTCTTGCTCTGTCCAGTATCCCCATTGGATTTGCGCCCATACAGCTCCCTCGGATTGAATTAATCCTTCTATTTTAGTTATTTTTCCTTTGTTGTCACGTATAACTGTGTTCAAATCAGTCAAATTACAAGTACAAGTATCCGGCGACTCTGAAAAAACATACAGTGGTTCTCCTTGGGGTGTTGCTGCCAGTGCCGTCAGCGTCATCCCTGGCACCAGCCCCAGCACCAGCGCGAGGCCAAGCAGGGCGCCGAACATTAGCTTCGTCCTAGTTCTCATAAACCCTTTCTCCTTTCACATTCGCGGCTGCCTTGGCCGCCGCATTGCCTTGTCGCACAACGAAAAAAGCCGCCGGACCCGACGGGGCGTCATCACCCCGCCAGGTCCGGCGGCTATCCGTCTCGAATGCGGCATGCGGTCCCAGGCGCCCCGCTGACACAAGGCGCGAAATGGGCGCGGAACGATGTGCCGAATGCGGATCCGCTGTGCCGAAGGCACGGTTTCCAGACGAAGAAACGACGCCTTTGGCACAACGAAGCAGCTGCGATCGCGCACGGGAGCCAGGCACCGTCTTGTCGGCGTAGTTGCCTCCCCGTTGCGAGTCAACCGCATTGGGGCACCGCCACGGCCGCCCGCCACGCTCCTCGCGTTGGCCGTGGGTCAACAGGGGTCGGAGCGTGTAAGATCCCCTGTCCCCCTAGCACACCCTGTCTCGAAGCCCTGATGTCCTGGAGTACACAGCGCAACAATTTGACTAGCATAACTACAACAATCTGCATGTCATTTTTGCTACAATTTGACCGCCAATAATACTACAATCTGCCTGTCACAATCGAAAGGAAGGCCCAATGGTCGCCCAATACCTTCCACGAATCGCGGATGAGCTTCTTGAGAAACGACTGAGCTACGCCGGCGCCGTGCTTATCCGGGGTGCAAAATGGTGCGGTAAGACACGCACCGCCGAGCAACAGGCGAAAAGCGCCCTCTACCTCCAAGACCCCGACACGCGCGCCAGCAACCTCGAGCTCGCCGAGACGAAGCCGTCGATACTCCTACGGGGCGACAAGCCCCGACTCATCGACGAGTGGCAGGACGCGCCGCAGCTATGGGACGCCGCACGCTTTGCCATCGACCGCGCGTCCGGCCACGGCCACTTCATCTTTACCGGGTCGGCAACCCCGGGCAAAAGGCCGACACACTCTGGCACGGGTCGCTTCTCGTTCCTCACCATGTATCCCATGGCGCTATACGAGTCGGAGGAGTCCACGGGCGAGGTCTCCCTCTCCGAGCTGTTCGACGCCCCCGCCGACATCGAGGGTATGGCCATGGGAGACGTAGAGACGGTGGCTCAGCAAATCTGCCGAGGCGGGTGGCCCGAGGCCGTTGCATCGGGCGCGGGCGTCGCAAGCAGCATTCCGAGGGACTACCTAACGGCCGTCTCGGAAGAAGACATCTCGGCTGTCGACGGGGTGAGGCGTAGCCCTCGCGACGCCATGCTCATCATGCGCGCCTTTGCGCGCTGCGTAGGCACCATGTCCGACCTCAAGCGCGTGCGCCTGAGCATCACGCAGCGCAAAGACGAGCTGAGCCGCACCACGTTCAGCGAGTACGTAGGCGCTCTGCGACAGCTCTACGTCTTTGACGACCTCGAGGCATGGAGGCCGTCCTTGCGAGCGCGATCCCGCGTCTCGGCGACCCCCACGAGGCACTTCGTGGACCCGTCCCTCGCCGTAGCCGCGCTTGGGGCCACGCCCGACATGCTCCTGGCGGACATGCCCACCCTCGGCCTTCTCTTCGAATCCCTGTGCGTTCGCGACCTAAGGGCCTACCTGAGCGCGATGGACGGCGAGCTCTACCATTATCACGACATGACCGGCCTGGAGGCCGATGCGGTCGCCGTCGCGCCGGACGGCCGCTGGGGTGCCTTCGAGGTAAAGACAAGCCCGCGCGCGGTCGACGATGGCGCCACGTCCTTGCTAAAGCTGGCCACCAAGGTAGACGAGTCGGTGGGGAGGATGGCGTTCCTCGCCGTCATCACCGCATCCGGCTACGCCTATCGCCGAGGCGACGGCGTCTATGTGATTCCCATCTCGTGCCTCGCCCCGTAGCAATCGCGGGTATCGGACAATTAGCCGCGTCGTGTCAACGGTGGTCTGGCAGGGGTTTGTTCGTTAACGCAACTCCACCGAGCACTGTGCGTCTTCAATGCCCAGATAGGCCTCGAGCAAGCCGTCTAGAGCGCTCACGTCAAGGCAGAGAGCGCCTCCAATCGGTCCCCTATCACCGGTGAGAACATCGATATCTCACGTTCCTTGCACTTCAGGCGGCGTGCCGCAGACTTCCAGTAGGCAAATGCGCCCATAACCCGCGCGACGACCTGCGCCTGCGCCTGACGATCAAACCCCAGGGATAACCCGAGCTCGCCGAGACCCTCAACCTCGCTTCCCCCCACCTCCCCAAAGATCGGCAGGGCTCGCTCTTCCTCCAGGTAGGGATTAGGGTTGACGTCGAAGAGCGGCGAGAGGCGCCAGCCGGTAGCAGTGCGGAGCAGCCCATGATTGCGCAGATGGTCATCGGTGTTGTGAACCGCGATGCTCAGCACGATGCGGCCGAAGAGCTCCTCGAGGTCCTTTCTCGGTGCCGCCGACATCGTTTGCAGCGTATCACCCAGCTCCGCGTAATCCGACTCGGCGCCGTCCTTCAGCCCCAGCGCGCTGAGGCCGCTCAGGTATGCCAAGCGGCGAGTCCCATCGCGGTCGAATCGCCTCTCGAGCAGCACGGAGCTCTCCCCGACCCTCTCGAGGCGCATTGCCGGCGAGACGAGACTGGCCCGGCGTGCCATCTCCATGGCCCAGGCCTCCCACGCAATCACATCCCACTGGTCATGCGCGCTGGGGAACTTTGCCATCAAAAGCGTCTCGCCGTCCACAACCGTCGCCTTGGGACGGGCGCCGCCCAACGAACTGCTCCCGGCATCAAGGAGTGACTTGACTTCCTCCCAGCAATCCGTCCCGGCGCTCACGCTTCTGCTCGCCGATAGAAGCTCCGGCAAGCGCACGAGCTTTGGCACATCGGTCCCTTTGCCAAGGTACGTCCTGCCACCGTCAACGGAGAGCCTGAGCGCCCCCATACGCGACCAGTCATCGACACCCAAGAGGTAGTCGACGTCGTCGAGAGAACGCATAGCCACCCCTTCCTGTCGCGTTTGGTTCTGAGCTCCGCGAAATACGAGGCGCCTCCCCCACCTGTCAGGTGCAGCATCGGACAGAAAACCAGGCAATCCCTCGGACTGAAACGAGCCCGCCTGAAGAGATGCGGAGGGAGCTAGGGCAAATGCCTGGGAGTCTCCCAACCATTCCCGCGTATACGAGAAACTCGTCCGCAGACAACCGCCCCGCCCATGGAAGTAGGCACTGCCCACATGGCGTTGACCGTCGACCGTGTCTAGATATACTTCCGCAGCACGGTCGCTCATGACCTTCTCACCCGCTTTGGCACCGACTCCTGGAGTCGCAGGCGACCCCGCTCGGTCGACGCTGGGTCAAAGGACTCCTCGACCTGCGACAGTATCCCCACGACGCGCGAGACCGCCAGCACCTTCCCCAGCCCGACGGACGGGTCGCCGTGCTCGAGCCTCCTGATGGTGTCGACACTTACCCCCGCACGCTCCGCAAGCTCGCGCGCGGTGATGCCCTCGATGCGACGCCATGTGGAGAGATGGTCCCCGATGCGCTCGGACGACTTGGCATACAATGTGGGTTGCTCTGGGGGGATATGCTTAGCTGCCCGAGAGGGCGTTCTGCGGGGATACGACCGCGTCTGGACCATGGACGACAACGCGGCGCCCTTGGGCATACGATAGAGACTGGTAGAATGGGTTACCACCCCAACAGGATGAGCCAAAGCAGAAAAAAGGGGGAACGAACATGGAGTTTGACGACCTGACCGATGAGCAGAAGGCCAAGGTAAGGGCCTGCAAGACCCCCGAGGAGCTGATTGCGCTTGCCGAGGCGGAGGGCGTGGAGCTCAGCGATGAGCAGCTTGACAGCATTGCCGGAGGCGATAGCTTTTGGTGTCCCACGGCCACAAGTTGCCCAAATTATGAAGTCATGAGGTAGGCTGCCATCTCGTCAGCGCGAAACGCAGGACCGAGCAGCGTGTGATAAGCGACAAACGAAAAGGCTGGATGGTGCTCCATGGCCCTGGTTGGCAAACCTTCTCAGATGACGGTGTTCGACGCGCTGTGCTCGATAGCCGCAGCAGACGGCAGGGGCGAAGCGCTGTTTGGGAACAGCTTCGGCATAGCAAGGGACGCCTACGAGCGCACGCTCATAGGCGATGGCTATCCCGCGGCATTCATTGAGTTTCCCCTCCTCGGATCGCCGGGGTTTGATTTGCTCTCGATTCACAGCACCGTGCGGCCTGGGTTTTGCTTCGCGCCGGGTGCTGGCTTCGGTTACCAGGCGATGCTCGACTGGTTCTCGGGCATCTGTGATAGCGGCGTCAATGCGAGCTGCGGCATCGAGCTCGACACGTCGGTTGGCGAAACCGAGCGGGCGGGCGTTTATCTGCAGTACCGCAGTCACACCGACCTGATCGCACCGTTCCTGGCATCCATTGGCGAGGAAGCCCGGACGGAAAGCTTCCTGGCCGTGGCCGATCGCATGCCCGAGGGCTGGCCGCCAGCCTATGTTGGGCTCTTCCCCGGACGGGCGGGCACGCCGCTGCGCATCGGCGGCTACCTGGGAGACGCCATGCAGAAGGCGTGCGCCGACGACCCTGCGCTTCTTGCCGCCCAGTTCGACCAAATCGGCTTTTCCGCCTATGACGACGAGATGCTCTCGAAATGCAGCGCGCTCCTGTCGCTCGCACCGTCCGTCGACTTCCAATTCGACGTCATGCCCGACGGGACCCTGAGCGACGTGTTCGGATTGTCGCTTTCGTTCAATGAGACGAGCCCTCGCGAAGCCCGCGCCTGCATGGAGAGCGGCTTCGGTGCCCAAATATACAGAACCCTGAAGGAATGGGGACTGGCAGACGAGCGCTGGAGGCTCATCGCCGGCGCTGCGTTCGCTCGCCATGTGCCGTTTGAGCGAGAAGACAGATCCCAGGGCAGATTTGCCCTCTGCTGCAAGCTCAACTACGCAAAGGTAAAGTTTGCCGGTGCCGTGGCGCAACCGGCGAAGTTCTACCTGATGATGACTGCTGGTGAGGTGCAGGCATAAGCGCCGACGCGATGACGTACTCCGCTCTTCGGGCGGCCAATGCAGCCGACGGCGGACCGGGAGACCGGCCCCGCACGGTGAAAGCCCGCGCGTCCACCGCGGCCAACACACGTGTCCTTCCGCACCTTTCCCGCCTCAGGGGTCGGCTGCGGAACGGAACAGGGTTCCCTTGCCCCACGCGCGAGCGAGCCGAGCCGTGCGTGCTACACTGGTGGGGACGAGAGGCGAGGGAGGCCGCGCATGGCACGCACCATCAGCATAGGGGCGCAGGGGTTCGAGGGGATCCGCGCGCACGGGGACTTCTACGTCGACAAGACCGGCTTCGTGCGGGACTGGTGGCGGGCGAGGGACCAGGTCACCCTCGTCTGCCGGCCGAGGCGCTTCGGCAAGACGCTCAACCTGGACACCGTCCGCTGCTTCCTCTCGCTCGAGCTCGCCGGGCGCGGCGAGGAGCTCTTCGGCGGGCTGGAGGTGTGGGCGGACCCCGCCATGAGGGCGCTGCAGGGCACGGTGCCGGTGGTGGCGCTGAGCTTCGCGCGGGTGAAGCAGGGCGACTTCGAGGCGATGCGGGCGCGCGTCAACGCGATCATGGTCGCGGCGGTGCAGTCGCACGGCTACCTGCGCGGCTGGGATGGGCTTACCGACGCGGACCGGGACGCGCTCGCGCGGGTGACCGCGGACATGTCTCCCACCACGTGCGCCGACGTGCCCAACCTGCTCTGCAGGCTCCTGGAGGCGTACCACGGGACGAAGCCGGTGGTGCTGCTCGACGAGTACGACGCGCCGATGGAGGTCGCCTGGACGGGGGGCTACTGGAACGAGGCCTCCGGCTTCATGCGCGACCTCATGAACTCCACCTTCAAGACGAACCCGTCGCTCGGGCGCGGCCTCATCACCGGGGTGACGCGCGTCAGCCGCGAGTCGATCTTCTCCGACCTCAACAACCTCGTGGTGGTCACCGCCTCGACGCCGATCTACCAGACCTGCTTCGGCTTCACGCAGGCCGAGGTGGACGCGGCGCTCGAGGAGTATGGCCTCTCCCCGAAGCGAGACGCCGTGCGCGACTGGTACGATGGCTTCACGTTCGGCGGGGTCGGGCACGTCTACAACCCGTGGTCGGTCACCCAGTACCTGCAGTTCGCCGAGTTCCGGGCCTGGTGGGCGAACACCTCGGGCAACGGCCTGGTCTCCGAGGTCGTGCGACGCGGGGACCGGCGGCTCAAGGCCGACTTCGAGCACCTGCTCTCAGGTGGCGAGGTGGCCAAGGTCATCGACGAGCAGGTGGTCTTCTCCGAGCTCCACACACGCCCCGACGCAGTGTGGGCGCTGCTGCTGGCCGCCGGCTACGTTACGAGCCCCGGTCCCGTGCCCGAGTTCGTGGCCACCACCCCGCGCCGGCTGCGCCTCACCAACAAGGAGGTGTGCATCAGCTTCGACCGCATGGTGGAGGGCTGGTTCGGCGAGGCCGAGGCCGACTACGGGGAGTTCGCCGACGCCATGCTCGCCGGCGACGCCGAGGCCATGGGAGACTACCTCGGGGAGGTCGTCCTCGCCTGCGCGTCGTCGTTCGACTCCGCCACGCGGCCCTCCGAGCGCTCCGAGCCCGAGCGCTTCTACCACGGCCTGGTGCTGGGGCTGCTCGTGAGCGGACGGCGCGGCCGGCTCCGACCCCGCCGTGGTGATGGAGTTCAAGGTCTTCAACCCGCGCTGCGAGCAGACGCTCGAGGACACCGTCGCCAGCGCGCACAGGCAGATCGAGGAGAAGCGCTACGTCGACGGCCTCGTCGAGCGCGGCATCGAACCCGGGCGCATCCGTACCTACGGCATCGCCTTCCGCGGCAAGGAGGTGCTCGTCGGCTAGCGCCCGAGAAAAGGGACCAAACCCCTTTTCCCATGGGCGCGTCCCGAAGGCCGTGCAGGCAAGGGTGGGGTCAACTGTGCAGATTGGGGCGCCCTTACCTGCGGCATCGCCGCAAAGGCAGGTAGACGGCATACCCTCGCCAATCGTCACGACGCCGGAGCTGTTCGTGCCCCCATGCCTACGGGGCGAGGCGCGAGATGGGAATCGCATAGACGCCGTCGCTTCGGCGATAGGCGTAACCGGATGCGGTGATGACGGCAAGGAACGCCATTCTGACAACCGATTCGTCCACCTTGGAGGTCAGCTTGAGCAGGGACGTGGCACCTTCGTCAACCGCGCGTGGGTTCGTCTTTACCTCAAAGGCTCCCCAGTTGCCGGCATCGGGAGCCCGCGCTCCCCTCAATCGGCTGGCAGGCCCTCGCTTGGCAGCTCGATGCTCACCTCCGGAACGATCAGCTGCTCCTCGGGCATCGGCAAAAACCTCAACGCGTACAGCGGCAGCGTAACGAACCCCTTTCCGCACCCGACGTTCGCACCGAGAACTACACGGCAGGGTGCACACCATGGTTCTTACTCAGCGTTGGGATATCTGCGCGCGCCGACAATCGGGGCTTCCTTCCTTTTCCGCCCCCCGATGGGCATGTTTTCTCTTCTTGTTCTCGTATAATCTTTCCAAGTGAAAGACCACTTCGTCCTGGAGGAATGCACCCATGAGGAAAACCTTGTCTGTCGTTGTCGCCTGCGCTGTAACGGCTCTGGCCGTGTTGCTTGGCGGATGTGTGGCCGCCACCACGCAAGCATCCGTCGCACAAAGCTACGACGAGCGTCTCGCGGAGTGCAAGAGGCAGATTGAGGCCAAGACCGATTTCAAGCCGCAGGTCGTGGTCGTCCTCGGGACCGGCCTGGGCGACTTTGTGAACTCGCTCGACGTGAAACAGACCATTCCCTACAAGGACATCAAGGGTTGGCCGGAGTCGACTGCGCCCGACCATGCCGGCAACCTCGTGTTCGCGGAGTACAAAGGTCTCAAGCTCGCCGTCATGCAGGGAAGGCTGCATGGCTACGAGGGGTACTCCGAGCAGGAGGTGGTCCTGCCGCTGTGCGTTCTCCACCTGCTCGGCGCAGACACGGCGATTCTCTCCAACGCATCCGGATCGCTCAACCCCGACTTCAAGGTGGGCGAGTTCGTATGCGTGGAGGACCAGATCTCGTCCTTCGTCCCCTCTCCTCTGATCGGCAAGAACAACGAGGAGCTGGGGGGCAGGTTCGTTCCCATGACGGACGCGTTCGACAAGGACATGCGGAACACGGTGCTCAAGATTGGCAAGCAGAATGACATTCCCGTGCACAGCGGCGTATACATCCAAGTGACCGGGCCTCAGTTCGAGACTCCCGCCGAGATCAGGATGTATCGGTCCCTCGGCGCCGACACGATCGCGATGAGCATGGCCGACGAGGTCCTCGCGGCGCGTCACATGGGCATGAAGGTCTGCGCCATCAACTGCATCTCCAACATGGCCGCCGGCATGGAGGAGGACGGCTTTACCGATGACGACGTCAATGAGGTCATGAAGAGCGCGTCAGAGGATTTCCAGACGCTGGCGTGTGGTCTACTCGACACGCTGGGACGCTGAGCTCACGCGAGGGACGCTCCGGCCCAAGGCCGCTAGTTCGTGCGTGTCGACTATGCCTGGTGACGATGCCCAGCGTTGACATCGCGTGGTACGAGCGCTGTGGTGCGCGCATGATAGAATGGCTGCGTATAGCTACTAGGACGCCGAAGAGAGTCACGCCATGGCCGACGAGCCAAGACGGCATGCACATCCGAACCGCGCGGTCGTGCAGGTGGCGATGACCAAGGCGCAGAAAAAGCGATACACGCGCATCGCTGGGGAGCATGGCATACGGCTCTCGCAGACGGTGCGCCAAGCGCTCGACCTTTGCATCAAACAGATGGGTTGGGAGTGATTGACGTGGCGGAATTGACACGAGAGCAACAGCGCGAGCAGCTTCATAGGACGATATGGGGCATCGCGAACGAGGTACGGGGCAGCATCGACGCCTGGGACTTCAAGCAATACGTCCTTGGCATGCTGTTCTGGGAGAGCGAGCTTTTACCTTCTCGCCCGTGCAACTGCAGGCGATACACCGCCGCCTCTTTGACCAGCTACTTCCGCACGCAGGCAAGTATCGAACCTACAACATTACAAAGAAGGAATGGGTCCTCAAGGGCGATACGGTTTACTACGCCTCGTACGACAGCATCGAGGATACCCTGCGCTACGACTTCGCGCAAGAGCAGGAATTCGACTACTCAGGACTATCGACGATTGACGTGGCCCGCCATATTGCGCGCCTCGTCTCTGGCGTGTGGCAGATCCACCCCTTTGGCGAGGGCAACACGCGCACAACGGCGGTGTTCGCCATCAAGTACTTGCGCACGATGGGCTACGAGGTTAACAACGACCCGTACAGGGGCCATTCCTGGTACTTTCGAAACGCGCTCGTGCGCGCCAACTACGAGGACGTGTCGCGAGGCGTTGCGCCTACGACGGTCTATTTGGAGCGCTTCTTCCAGAATCAGCTTTGCGGCACGCAACACGAGCTAAAGAACCGCTACCTGCATCTGGACTGGCCGCAACGAGAAACCCAGCAAGTCACCCAG
This sequence comes from uncultured Coriobacteriaceae bacterium, assembly GCA_902793195.1. Classification (GTDB taxonomy): domain Bacteria; phylum Actinomycetota; class Coriobacteriia; order Coriobacteriales; family Atopobiaceae; genus RUG440. The sequence goes on from CADBCS010000004.1 coordinate 29,777, forward strand.
CAGGATACCGACCAAGTCACCGACCAAGTCACCGACCAAGTGAGGACGCTTCTTGCGGCATTGGGCGACGCGGAACTTTCCGCAAAGGAGCTCATGAATCGGTTGGGCTTGTCGCATAGACCCACATTCCGGCAAAACTACCTCAATCCCGCACTTGCCGCCGGTCTTATCGAGCGCACCATACCCGACAAGCCTACCAGCAGGCTGCAACGGTACAGGAGGGCAAGACGATGACGAGAAACCCTTGACCTATCAAAGGGAAACCCCCTTTGATAGGTCGCCACTTTTTGGCCAGCCCGTGAACAGTAACGCGTTTGCCTTGACGCGCGCAGTCAACCACACTCGCTCCCTCACTCAGTCTCTCACTCATGATATAGTCATCCTGAGTGAGAGACTGAGTGAGCATGGAGTGTGGATCGTGACGGACAAGGAGTTGGCAAGCATAGTCGACCGATTGCGCCGACAGAAATCCGACGATGCCCAAACGGAGGCAAAGGCCTGCGCGGGTGGACTCTCGACCGATGTCTGGGAGAGCGTGTCGGCCTTTGGCAACACGCGCGGCGGACTCCTCATTCTGGGGCTTGATGAAAACGCGAAGTTCACGCCCGCAAAGGGCTTTGAGCTTGACAAAGTGCGCAACGCCTTCGTGGAGGGGATGGGCGATGGTGCCGCCCACAGCACCAAGATGACCAACATTCCAAGCTACGAGATGGAACGCGTGTTCTCTGAGGGAAAACAGCTCCTTTGCATCACCATCCACGAGCTCGCGCCGGGCGAAAAGCCAGCGTTTGTCACGCGCAAGGGCAAGGTCGGCGGCTCGTACAAGCGCATTGACGACAAGGACATACGCCTTTCGGCCAACGAGGTGTACGAGCTGTCAACCCTCCTGCAATACGTCCAGTCCGACAGGACCGCGGTGCCGGAGGCCTCTGCAGACGACCTCTCTCCCGACCTTCTCGAGCGCTTTGTCGAGGACAAACGCCTGCGAGGCTCCCGAGCCCTCCGTGGTGCCACGGACCGCACAACGCAACTCAAACGACTCAATGTACTCGACGGGTCAGGGGCGGTTCGCCTGGCGGGGCTTCTGGTGTTTGGGAACTACCCGCAGCAGTTCTTCCCCAAACTGCTAATCGACGTCGCGGCATTTCCCACCGAGCACAAGTCCGAACCAGGTGAGGCACGATTCCTGGACAGGACGCTGTGCGAGGGTACCGTCGGAGAGATGCTCGACGACGCGATGCACTCCATAGCGAAGAACCTCCGGACCATCTCGTACGTCGAAGGGCCGGGCAGGCGGGACGAGCTGGAGATACCCGAAGTCGTTTTGCGCGAGGCGCTGGCAAACGCCTTGGTCCATCGCGAGTACGCCCCCCAGTTTCTTGGCCAGGCCATCTCCGTCGAGATATTCCCCGACCGCGTGGAAATCCTGAATCCTGGCGGGCTCTGGGGCGGAAAGACCACCAGCACGCTGGCCGACGGCACGTCGCGCTGTCGCAACGACATCCTCATGAGGCTCGTCTCTTCACTTCCCTCGCAGCGCGGATCCTTCTCTGGCTCTCCGGCCGAAGGACAGGGCTCGGGCATACCGCTCATGATGCGAGAGATGGAGGAGCGCGGCATAGACCAGCCGCTCTTCGAGGTCGGATTTGATTACTTCAAAGTCGTACTCACACGAGGGGGAGGCACGAATCCGCCCAAGTCGCATGGCAGCGATTCTGGCAAGGGCCCGGCGAAGCAGGGCCACACGCGAAGGTCCCCACAAGAGACGCGAGAGGCAATCGTGAGGGTCTTCGACACCGACGCCAACCTCGAGTTGAGCATGCGCGATTTGGCTGACCGGCTTGGCACCTCGCACAGCGTCATGCGCGAGCGACTCAAGGAGCTGGTGGCCGCTGGGACCCTCGAGCCAACAGCCCCTCCCACGAGCACGAACCGAAAGTACCGGCTGAAGGCCTAGACTTCTTGATTACGTGCCCTAGCGAGAGGTCACTCAGTTTCTCACTCAGGATGACTGTATCATGAGTGAGAAACTGAGTGAGCACGAAAACCACTGTTCCACGGACACCGTCATAGCAGTCGCTAACAGGGGTAATATTAATCGTTGCATCATGCGTCGCGGCACGAACTGACGCACCATCCCAAACAAGCCTAGGCAGGCTGCAACGGTACAGGAGGACCCGGCGCAATGACAGATAACCCCTCTGCCGGCACGCAGTACCACGTGATGGTGGACTCGGACGCCTACACGGTCATGTCCGAGTTCACTCCCGCGTCCTCGAACGCGACCTCGTACCAGAGCGAGGCCGCGCTTGAGGACGAGCTCATACGCATCCTTACCAGCCAAGGTTACGACTACCTTGCCATCGACTCCGAGCAGGCGCTCATCGACAACCTGCGCGCCCAGGTCGAGGCGCTCAACCGCATGACCTTCTCCAACAAGGAGTGGAAGCGCCTCTGCCAGTACTACCTCATCCGCCCGGGCGAGACCATCGTGGAGAAGGCGCGCCGCGTGCAGACCGACCACGTCTTCGAGCTGATACGCGACGACGGCACGCACGTGAACGTGAAGATCCTGGACAAGGAGCACGTCACCAACAACCGCCTGCAGGTAATCAACCAGTACGTCGCCAAGGGCAAGCACGACACGCTGTGGGCTGACAAGAACCTGCAGATGCATGGCCTTATCCAGGCGTTCAGCCGCACGAACCGCATCCTCAACAGCGTGAAGACGTTCGGCAACGTCGTGTGCTTCCGCAACCTCGAGGACGAGGTCGAGAAGGCCCTCTCGATGTACGGTGACCGCGAGGCAGGAGGCGTGGTGCTGCTCAAGCCGTATGGCGAGTACCTCGAGAAGTACCTAAAGAAGGTCATCCACCTGCGCGCCGCATTTCCGCTGGACGACCCGACCGCGTTGATGACCGACGAGGCCAAGCGAGACCTGGTCGTCACGTTCGGCTCGATACTTCGCTTGCGGAATGTCCTTACGGCGTGGGACCAGTTCGACTCGGACGACATAATGTGCGAGCGCGAGCTGCAGGACTACCAGTCGCTCTACATCGAGACGTGGCGCAAGATCCGCGAGGGGCAGCAGGCCGAGACCGCCGATATCGTGGAGGACCTGCGCTTCGAGGTCGAGCTGGTAAAGATGGTCGAGGTGAACATCGACTACATCCTGCGACTCGTACAGAAGTATCACGATGGGAACTGCGAGGACAAGGAGATTGTCGGCGACATCGAGCGTGCGATCTCGGCGTCGCTGGCGCTGCGCGACAAGCGTGACCTCATCGAGAACTTCGTGGCGGGCATGAGTGTGGGCGATGATGCTCGTGAGAAATGGCAGGAGTACGTGCACAGGCAGATGCAGGACGAGCTGGGCGTTATGGTCCGCGAGCTCAACCTCAAGCTGGACGAAACCACGGAGCTGCTGCGCTCGTCGTTCGCAGAGGGCGGCGTGCCCGAGTCTGGTACGGCAGTAAACGACGTTATGCGGCCCATGTCACGCTTCGCCCGCCGTCGTGGTGGCGCGAGCAGGGCCGAGGCCAAGGCCCGGGTCATCGAGCGCCTGCAGGCCTACTACGAGCGGTTCTGCGACTTCGTGACCGTGGAATACGACGGCACGGTCTTGTTCTGAACCACTGCGAACTAGGGGGCAACCGCCCGGCCAAAGCGCCCCGACGATTACGCACATCGCAATACGGTGTGCGCAATCGGTCGTCTTCGGCGCATGGCCAACTGGCCTTTCTCCAAAACTACGCACAACGAAATACGGTGTGCTAGAGGCCCGCAACCCGATAGCTGGGCACCTCGTTGGCAGGCAGCGGACGAGAGAAGCAATAGCCCTGGATGGCATCGGCCCCAAAGCTCGCAAGCAGCTCAGCCTGCCAGAGCTCCTCCACGCCCTCAACAATTATGGCCTTGCCCAAGCCATGGCTCATGCGCACGAGGTTGTGCACGAACTCGTTGCCGCGCGAGTCGGCACCCGCCGAATCGGGGTCGACCTCGGGCACGAGGAACGCATCCACGATGGACTTGTCGAACTTTATAACGTCCACCGGGATGTACGCCAGGTAGTTGAGGGAGGAATAGCCCGTACCAAAGTCGTCCATAAGAATCTTGATGCCCGCCCGCCGAAGGCGGCCAAAGAAGGCGGACGTCTCTTTTTTGTGGCGCATAACGAGTCGCTCGGTAATCTCGATCTCGATGAGCGACGGATCAACGTGGTACTCGTCCAGCAGCTCAAAGAGGTAGTCGATGTAGCCCGTATCGACCATTTGCATGCTCGAGTAGTTAATGGAAACGGGACGGAGCTCCATGCCCTCGCTGCGCCATGCGGCAAGCTGCTGCACCACGAGCTTGGTGGTAATGCGACCGATGCGCAGGATGAGGCCATTGGACTCGGCAAGTGGAATAAACTCTCCCGGCGAAACACCCCCGTCTTTCATGCGCACGAGTGCCTCGTAGCCGCTTACCGTGCGCGTGCCCAGGTCAATCTGAGGCTGGTAGACCATGTGGAAGAGCTCGTTCTCCACCGCCTGCTCGAGCAGCTCCTGCACCTCGTTGGAGCGGTTCATCTGCTGGAGCAGCTCGTTTGAGTACACGTAGATGCCACGGCCCTCGCCCTCCCGTGCGCGGTCGAGCGCCATGTGGCAGTTGCGAATAACCTGCTCCGGATCGTCGGAACCGCTCGAGGTTGCAATGCCAATGCTTGCGTGCAGGTAGAGCGCGTCCGCGCTGTGGGAATCGTATTTGGCATTGCCCTCCGGTGCCGTGTCGATGCCAAGGGAAAGCGGCGTTTGGGCAATGCGCGCGATCTGCTGCACCTCTGCGGATTCGCTCGCGTACAGAACACCTTCGCACACGAGCAGGAACAGGCCCATGCCATAGCGATAGACGGTGCGCTGGTTCGGAACCTCCCTTGCGAATTCGAGCAGTCGCTTTCCCGTCTCCACCATTACGCGATCGCCCATGTCGTGACCGTAGGACTCGTTGATGGTGTGGAAGTTGTCTATGCCCACGAGCACCATGGTGTACGGTCCGCTGGAGGCAAGGGCGGCCTTGAGGCGGCGAATCGCGCCGCGCCGGTTAATGAGCCCCGTTACGGCATCGTGCTCGTAGGACCACAGCAGGTTTTCCTGAGCGTCAATGATCTCGAGGTCCTTGCGGCGCATGTCGCGATCGTGCAGCGCGCGACCAACGCCGTAGATAATGGTGCCAAGCGCGAGCACCACCACAGAGAAGCCCGCGATGAGCCATGGCACGGGAAGTCGGTTGAACACGGTCATGGTATCCACGCGAGGGGCGGTGTTTGCAACGGTTATGGTGCCGAGCGCGGTTTCGTTGGCTCGGGACGCCTTGGACAGGATGGCTCCGAGCGACGCGTTTTTCTTGGCAACGGCACCGTAGACGGGAAGATTCGACTCGCTCACGATTGCCTCCACAAAGGTACCCGCGCGGTGTTGGTTTATGAGCCAGGTCGCGCGTGCAGAAGACGTTACGAACAAAGCCACCTCGCCAGTCTGCAACGCCCTGTAGCAATCGTCCAGCGACTTCATGGGAACGAGTTCATATTCGGTTTTTTGGGTGGCTAGGTATACCGCAAGGGTGTCGCGCTCGGACTCGAGCACGGCCGTGCGTATGCCATGGGCCTCCTCAAACAGCAGGTTCTGGTTGTGAGGCATTGCAATGCTAATGATGTTTTGCATGCCATACGAGCTCGTAAGCACCAATCCGTCTTGTCCTGCCGTCGTGCTGTCGATAATGGTCATGCCAAGGACGTCGGCCTTGCCCTCGGCCACCGCCTGGATTGCGGCGTCCAGGCTTGGGTAGTCTGCCACCTCAAACGATATCGACGTACCGCACTCGTTGATCACCTTGGCAAGATGATCGTAGTAGTCCTTTACGATTCCGCTTTCCTTGCCGTTGGCATGGTCGTGGTATGGCGGGTTGTCCGTAATCGTGGCAACGGCAAGAGGTGCCTGGGAGTGCTCTTGCAGGAAGCTCTTCTCGGCGGCGGTAAACGCAAGCCCAGCCTCTCGCTTGGCCTTGTACACGCCCTCAAGGTGCTCAAAGTACAGCACGTCTTCGTCGAGGATGCGGTTCATTGCGGAATCTACGACGTTCTTGAGGTCTCTCTCGTCCTTGTTGAACACGACGAAGTAGTCAATTACGTCTATTACAAGCACCTCGCGACAGTCCGCAAGAACGCTCGAGTTCACAAAGGCGCCGTCTATCTTTCCAGAGGAAAGGGCGCTTACCAGTTCTCCCTCGCCGGCATAGGTGGTTAGGTTTAGCTCTATGGCAGCCTCTCTTGCCCACTCGAGCGCCTTTTCCGCCATAATGGATCCCTCTATGGCACCCACCTTCATGTGGGCAATCTGTTCTATGTTGCCGTATTCGTAGCGGTCGTCGTCGGGACGAACGCGAAGGTTGAGCTTTCCGCTGCCAATCTTGCGCTCCGCATACAAGAACCGCTGCTCGCGCTCGGGTGTCCTGGAAATACCGGCGGCCATCTCCACTTCGCCTTTTTCCACTGCGTCGAGCAGCTCGTTAAAGTCGGAGTAGAAGGTGTACTGCATGTCGAAGCCGGCGTATTGTGCAATGCGATTCATGTACTCGGCATCGAAGCCGCGCAAAACGCCATTCTCGTCGCGCTGGGCAGAACCCGCCTGCTCCACTACGCCCACCTTTACCGTGCTGTTTTGCTGGCTGCCGTCAAAGGTGGCAAAGGCCGTGCTCGGAACCAAGGCAAGCGCACCCACAGCCGCAAGACTTGCGACCAAAACGCACGCCATTACAGCGCGCGCAAGTGCAGTACGTTGCCATGCGTTAGGTGCCATAGCAAATCCGATGCTCTGTGGGATAACTACATTAATAGATTAACAGATTCGCAAAGGGAATTGAACCCGGAGAGAATCGGTGGCGTTGAACGGGCGGGGGTCGCAGGCACGGGTTTTTGGACGATCTGCCCCGAGCGCCTTTCCCATGTCGCCTTCTTGCCTCCCGATGCACACCATGTAGGTGGTAGCGTGGGTCGGTCCAACAAGATGGCTGCCACCCCACTACTTGGCGAGCATCTTTAGCACTTCCTCAACAACAACGCGCTGCTGTTCCTCGTGCGAGATGGTGGCCTCTCCGTCACCCGACTGGGCCCCGTAATCGCCAAACCCCGCGTGGTTGCCACCGTCGATCAAATGAGCCACGCTGTCGCCGGGAAGCTTCTTTATGCCCTCCTCATAGTTCGCCCAATTGAGCACGTGGTCGTTCGTGCCCGCCAAAACAAGGGTGTCGCCCTCAAAGGCCGTAAGGTCAACCGTGCTGTATGCGGCCAGCAACACCAGGCCGTCGTATTCCCTCATATGGTCGTTGAGGTAGAGCGCCGATACCATGCCTCCCATGGAATGCCCTCCCAGCAGCCACGTTTGCACCTCGGGATGGGACGCGATTACGCCGTCTGCTGCCCCAACGCCAAGGATCGCAAGGTTAAACGGCACTTTAAGAACCACGCAGAGCACCCCTCGCTCGGCGCAGGAACGCATGAGCGGCGCATATGCCGCGGGCTCGACCTTGGCGCCAGGGTAGAATATGAGGCCTGCCGAAGGGTTTTGGGGAGCAAAGACAATGAAGCCAGAAGACTCCTCCACCGCAACGCCCTCCCCTGACCTCATGGCGGCCTGGGCACGGGAGTCGGCATGTTGGTACAGGCTCACGTAGACGAAGAACGCAACGACCAGCAACGCCAGGATAACCGCAAGCGCACAGAGGATGCGGCGCGCCACGCCTCGTTTGGGAGAGGCGGATGCCTTCTCGTTAGCGTGCGCCTCTGTTCTCATGGCGTCCTCCCATGCGCTTCCTGCAAATTCCCCTGTCTGTTATATCAAAAACGGCGCACGCCTGAGGGGGCGCTATAACAAGGATGGAACGGGGGGGACGGGTTTTTCGTTCCACGTTCAGTAGTTGCCCGTTGGCTCTAGCAAGAATCCCGGCCAAGCACTACGATGTTGCGCAGGCCAACATGAAGGGACAATCATGGAGCACGCCACGGAATCAGCAGAGTTCGACTCGCTCTACACACAACTCCAAAACGAGGCCGCAGCCTTGGCAACAATCCACGAAATGCTTGGCTCTGGCAAATGGACCATGGACTTCGACGAATCCGGGACCATGACTCGCGTCAGCTGGAGCAACGAGTTTCGCCGGATGCTGGGTTATAGCGATCTGGAGGACTTTCCCAACGTGTTGGAATCCTGGTCCGACTTGCTGCATCCCGACGACAAGGAACGCGTCCTCAAGGAGTTTAACGAGACAATTTCCGACTATACGGGCAAAAAGACCTACGACGTAGAGTATCGGCTGCTCACAAAGAGCGGGGACTATCGCTGGTACCGTGCGGTTGGGAAGCCCACGCGCAGGCCAGACGGCACGCCAGTTACCTATGTGGGCGTGTTCCTGGACATCACCGACCAAAAGGACATGATGAGCAAGCTGGCGCAGCAACAGGAGTCGTTGCATGCGGCCCTGGAGGAGGCGAACCAGGCCAATAAGGCCAAGACGGCGTTCCTCTCCAACATGAGCCACGAGATTAGAACCCCAATGAACGCCATCATTGGCCTCAACAGCATCGCCCTGAGCG
>CADBCS010000004.1:38416-183403 GCA_902793195.1 uncultured Coriobacteriaceae bacterium
GACGATCTCTGCACAAACGCGGGAGTATCTGGAAAAGATAGGTATATCCGCCCACCACCTGCTGGGAATCATCAACGACATATTGGACATCAGCCGCATTGAATCCGGACGCATAGCAATAAAGAACGAGGAGTTCTCGTTCGCAAAGATGCTGGAACATGTCAATACGATCGTTGGCGGTCAGTGCAACGACAAGGGGCTGCAGTACGACTGCCGGACCATGGGACGGATTGACGACTATTACATTGGCGACGACGTCAAGCTGCGTCAGGTGCTGCTCAACATCCTGGGCAACGCGGTCAAGTTCACGCCGGAAGGCGGCACGGTTGCCCTTACCATTGAGGACGTAAAGCGGTTGAATCACCAAGCCACGCTGCGCTTTACCATCCGCGACACCGGAATCGGCATGAGCGAGGAGTTCCTGCCCCGCATCTTCGACGCGTTCAGCCAGGAAGACTCCTCTTCGACGAGCAAGTATGGCAGCACGGGCTTGGGCATGCCCATTACCAAGAGCATCGTCGAGCTGATGAACGGGCACATTGAGGTGGAGAGCAAAAAGAACGTGGGGACGACATTTATCGTGACCGTTACCCTGATGCTCGCCGATCGGCAAACGAACGAGGAAGACGAGTTCGAGCTGCACCCCCACGAGATGAGAGTGCTGGTCGTTGATGACGACCACATAGCATGCGAGCATGCGAATCTCGTTTTGAGCCATCTGGGAATCACCTGCGAGACCGTTCTTTCCGGCGAAGAGGCAATGGAGCTGGTAAGGATTCGCCATGCCCGCAGGGAGGACTTCAACCTGATTCTGGTGGACTGGAAGATGCCAGGGATGAATGGGGTAGAAACCACCAGGCAAATCCGCTCAATGGTGGGCGACGACACGCCCATCATCATCCTCACCTCCTATAACTGGGAAGACATCGAGGAGGAGGCACGCGAAGCCGGAGTTGACACCTTTGCCTCCAAGCCCCTGTTCGCCGGCACGGTTTTGGATGAGTTCCGCACGGCATTCCGCAAGAAGAACGCCAGGCCGGATCGGCCTGAGGTGGACCTAAAAGGACGTCGCATACTGCTTGCCGAAGACGTCGAGATCAACGCGGAAATCATGATGATGGTGCTCGCGATGCGGGAAATGGACGTGGACGTTGCGCAAAACGGCAAGATTGCCGTAGCGATGTACCAAGACCACGGACCGAACTACTACGACGCCATCCTGATGGACATGCGCATGCCAGAGATGGACGGACTGGAGGCAACGAAAGTCATAAGGGCCACAAGCCAGGCGGACGCCAAGACCATCCCTATTGTTGCCCTCACCGCCAACGCGTTCGACGAGGACGTGCAGCGCAGCATGCAAGCCGGGCTGAACGCCCATCTGTCAAAGCCCGTAGACCCCGACCTGTTGTTCGAGACCCTGGAGGAGCTGCTAAGGGAGTAACGGCCAACGTGCGCGAAGATAGTAACAGGGACCAGGGGAACAGATACGGTTGATCAAGAAAGGTGCTTGCCATGACAGAAACCAAAATCTATGTTGGCCTTAACGACGCGACCACCAAAACGCAAAAGTTCGACACTGGTCGCTACGTGGAGCTGCTCAAGAAGGTATGCATTGGCAACGAAACTCCGTTTTCGTTCAACCTCATGGAGGGCGGCTACATCCATGAGGACGGCACCTTCACGCAGGAAAACAGCATCGTCGTAACGCTCATCGACGCAGACGACGACGTCGTGGATGCCGTGGCGCGCGACCTGTGCGTGTTCTTCCACCAGGAGTCGGTACTCGTCACCCTCAATCAGATAGAGGCGCGCATCATTAGCGAGACGCTGTAGACGTAGCTTGCGGCGGCGCTGTCCCTCAAGGTCTTTTGCAGGAGGGCCTCGTTGGAGAACCACTCTCCAACGAGGCCTATTTGTCATACCGCCACGTAAACTCATTGCAACAGAGATGGAACGGCGGTGAGGCAGCCCGAACTGCGTCGCCGCCGTTGTTACAAAAAACCCAACAAATGCGTAACAAGGATGGTATAGCGACCAGTCGGGCTCCGATATCATTTAAACAAGACATCAAGTAGGTTGGAGCATATCATGGACATAGTATTTAGTGACGTGGACGGAACGCTGGTGGGAGACGACCACCATCCCATATTGCAGAGCGCGGACGTAATCCACGCGGCCTGCGAGCACGTAACGTTTTGCCTGGTATCCGCACGTTCGCCCGAGGGACTCTATCCCATTCAGGAGCAACTGGGCTTTAGCGGTCCGCTTGCGTGCTATTCGGGGGCCTATGTGCTCGACCACGAGGGCACGGAGCTCTTTAGCACCACCATCCCCACCACAGACGCCGTAGCCATAAAGGAGTACGTGTCCCACGAGTTCCCCGCCATGACGGTGGGAACGTACGGATTCCACACGTGGATCGCAGATGACGTCAACGACCCGCGCATACGCACCGAGGAGAAGCTGGTGCAGACGACCGCCACCGAATGCAAGGACCTCCTGTCCACCTTTGGGGAGCGTGGCGTCCACAAGCTGCTCCTCATGGGAGAGCCGGACCAAATACGGCTCGCGCAAGAGACGTTGGCCGCGCGCTATCCCAACCTCAACGTGGTGCGCTCCAGCACGATCCTGTGCGAGGTGATGGCTCGCGACGCAAGCAAGAGCAATGCGGTGCGCATAGTGTGCGAGCGATACGGCACCTCGCCCGAGCACGCGGTGGCATTTGGCGACGGCCCCAACGACATCGACATGCTCCAGGCGGTGGGCACCTCATATGCCATGGCCAATGCCGAGAAGAGCGTAATGGAGTCGGCCACGCATGTCCTGCCGTGGACGAACCAGCAGTCCGGAGTCGCCCGCCAGCTCGAGGTGCTCGTGAGACAGTAGCTGCGCCTCCGCCAGTTGCGCCTCCGCGCAAGCTTGGTGCTATATCTCGTGGACCTCTCGCGTGCGCCATCCGCGGGGGGTCTCTCCCGTTAGCTGCTTAAACACGTTTTGAAAGTGGCTTTGCGACGAGAAGCCCGTTTGGTACGCAATCTGGGAGATCTCGCAGTCGGTGGTGTCCAGCAGACGGCGGGCACGCTCCACGCGCAGCCTCCGCACGTACGAGGCAAAGGTCTCCCCCGTCTCCTGCTTAAACCGCGTGCAAAGCGTCTTGCGGCTCACGCCGCATGCCTCTGCCACCGAGTCGCCGTCCAGCGGCTCACTCAGGTGGCTGCGCACATAGGTCATGGCGTGGTGCGAGAGCGGGTGCGAGTATGCGCTGGCCTCGTTGGAAACCGCCTTGGTAAGCTCGAGCATCATGGGCAGCACGAGGTAATGAACGAGCTCCTCGTTAATGGACTCGTTGGCAAGCTTTATGTAGTCCTGCGTAATGGCATAGCCGCGGTCCACGGAAAGGCCGCCGTTGCGCGCGGCCTGCACGCAGGTGCTCGCCAAAAACGCAATGGCCGTCCTTCCCTGCAGGAGCGGATCGTCGGAGGTGCGCAGCTCCATGAGCGGCATGTTCATTCGTATGAACTCAAGCAGTCCCTCCACGTCTCCCATCGAGATAAACGACGAAAACCCCTCGTACTGCTCGGCAATCTCACGCGAGGTTATGTGGGTGTTTACCGCAATAAAGTACATGCGCTTTGAGTAGGTGACTATGCGAGCCAGGTCATCCTCGGTTCCACCCTCGTTCACATACGAGATCGCGTCCATAATCTCCTGCGTGGTAAGCAGCGTGTACGATTCCGACTCCCCTTGTGGCATGGCCTCCCCCTCGTAAGTTGTATCAAATCCGCAGAAAAATTGTAACAGCGTTGGTATTTTTAGGTTCACCACAATCCCATAATTAACCTTACGGTCAAACAGCGCGGCACCAAACCGTTTCTGGCTAAACGGGCCGCGCTATCGATTCTCTCGCCGATGGGCGGAGATGGAAGGAGATATGCCTATGAAGTATTTGCTCTTGGTAAGCCACGGGACCATGGCGCCTGGCGTGCACAGCGTTATTCGCATGCTGCTTGGCGACCGCGACAACGTGCTCAGCTGCTCGATGGAGGACGGTGTCTCGGCCGACGAATTCGTAAGCCTCTTGGAAGGCGTTATTGCACCCATCGATGCCAGCGACTCCGTCGTCCTTCTTGGCGACATCATGGGCGGGTCCCCACTTACCAACACCCTCAACACGCTCACCCAGCATGGCCTTTTGGCCAACACGGTGGCCTTTGGCGGCCTGAGCCTGCCCATGGCCATTGCCGCCCTCATGGGCATCGAGGATGGCATCGAGGGCGATGCCTTCGTCAACAACGTGCTGGATGAGGCGCGCAACGGCGTTGTGAAGATCGACCTTGCCTTCGATGACGATGACGAGGAAGAAGATCTGTAGGGTTACGAACAGAAGGAAGGAAAAGGGACATGATTTCATTCGTACGTATTGACGACCGCATGATTCACGGCCAGACCGTAACGCGTTGGAGCCTGGAGTATCCGTGCGACGGCATCATCGCCGTTAACAACGTTGCCGCGAGCAACCCCGTGCTCAAGGCCGCCTACAAGGGCGCCGCTCCCGACAAGAAGATCTTCGTGTGGACCATGGACCACTTCAAGGAGAGCGCCGACAAGGTTCTTGCCAGCAAGACGCGTTACTTCCTGATCACCAAGAACCCGCTGGACATGAAGGAGATCCTGGTTGACTTTGGCTTTAAGCCCTCCGATGTCAAGCGCGTCATCGTTGGCCCGTGCAACGATCGTCCCAACACCGTGAAGCTGGGCAACAACCAGTCCATCACCGCCGAGGAGGCCCAGGCCTTCGAGGACATGACGAAGGCCGGCTACACCGTTGAGTTCGCCCTCATCAAGGAAGCCTCCATTGGCGAGTGGCCCAAGTTCCGCGGTCAGTTTAACGTTCAGTAAGGAGCAACCATGGGAATTAGCGTAATACAAGCAGTCCTCCTGGGACTCTTCGCCTGCCTGGCATCCCTGCCTGGCATGGGCGGCACAACCATTGGTAACTACACGCTCGGTCGTCCTCTGGTCGGCGGCCTTGTGGTCGGCATCATCATGGGCGACATCCAGACTGGCATCATCGTGGGTGCTGCCATCCAGCTGGTGTACATCGCACTGGTCACGCCTGGTGGTACCGTCTCCGCCGACGTTCGCGCCGTAACCTACATCGGCATCCCGCTGGCCATCCTGGCCATCCGCGCACAGGGACTCGATCCCGCATCCGAGGCCGCCTCTGGCCTGGCCGCCTCCCTCGGCGCCGCAGTCGGTACGCTCGGCACCGTCCTGTTCTATGGCACCGCCACCCTCAACCTCGTGTGGCAGGGCATTGGCTGGAAGGCAATGGATGGTGGCAAGTGGTCCACCATCAAGAAGACCGTCCCCATGGTTGACTTCGTGCTTCCCTGGATCAGCCACATCGCGTTCTCCTTTATCCCCACCGTCGTTATTTGCATGGCCGGTGAGTCCATGGTCGGTCTTATGAAGGACTACCTGCCCATGGACGGCATTGCCATGAAGACCCTCTTTACCGTGGGTTCGCTGCTTCCCGCCGTCGGTGTTGCCATCCTGTGCAAGCAGGTCGTGCAGAAGCCGCTCGACTGGGTTACCTTTGGTCTTGGCTTTACGCTTGCTGCCGTAATGGGCTGCAACCTTATTGCCTCCGCCCTCATCGCCGTGTTCTTTGCACTGATCAACTTCAAGGTGGAGCAGCTCAAGACCGCCCGCCCCGCAATCGCAGCTGAGGGAGCGGCAACGTTCGATGACGAGGAAGAGGAGGACATATAATGGCTGAGCTCAAAAAAGTTTCGAAGAAAGCGCGGAACAGCGCATTCCTTCGCTGGATTTACGGCAACCTCACCTGCTTCTCCCAGGAGCACATGCAGACGTTCGGCTACCTGGCCGCAATGCTGCCCGTAGTGGACGAGCTCTACGACACGGACGAGGAGAAGGTCCAGGCACTTTCCACGTACCGCACCTTCTTTAACACCGAGCCGCAGATCGGCACCATGGTCGTCGGCCTCACGGTTGGCCTTGAGGAGGCGCGCGCCAACGGCGAGCCCCTCGACGACGACACCATCAACGGCATCCGCGCCGGCCTCATGGGCCCGCTTGCCGGCCTGGGCGACTCCATCATCGTCGGCACCTTCATCCCCATCCTGCTGGGCATCGCCCTTGGTCTCTCCACCGGCGGAAACGTGCTTGGCCCCCTGTTCTACATCGTGGTGTGGAACGTTGCCATGTACTTTGGCATGAAGTTCGCGTTCGACCAGGGCTATGAGCTTGGCGGCTCCGCCGTTGAGGCACTGGTTGGTCCGCAGTCTGCAGCTCTTCGCTCCTCCATCGTTATGGTGGGCACCATGGTTATCGGCGCCGTTGCCGCAACCTGGATCAACATTACCACCGCACTCGTCGTGCCCTTCTCGGCCGACAGCAGCCTGGTGCTCCAGGACACGCTTGACTCCATCTATCCCAAGCTGCTCAACTTCGTGTTCGTGTGGTTCTGCTGGTGGCTCATGACCAAGCGCAAGATGTCGCCGACCGTGGTAATGGGTCTGCTCGTCGTTATCGCTCTGGTGGGCGTACTGGTTGGCTTCTTCAACCCGGGCCTGTCCTACTAGTAGCCAAAACGCAAAGCCACAAGAGGAGACGTAATGAAAAAGGCAGCGAACAAGGGCCAAAAGGAGCGCAAGCTCTACCGGCGTGAGTGGGTGGAAACCGACAACCCGCTGGTAAACGAGGCGCGCGCCCAGACGCTTGCGCTGCAGAAGCTGCAGGTATGGCTTCGCCTCGCATACGCCGCCCTCGCGCTCGCAGCGCTGCTTGGATACTGGGGATTCGCCGAGAATGGCGGTCTTGCACCAGGCATTGTGGGAATCGTTTTGGGAGTGATTTCCCTGGGTGTGGTAATTGTCCTGAGGATCGGAATCGATCACGGGCGAAAGAACGTAAATGCCATGCTCAAGGAGTTGGAAGCATAAAAATTGCCTTCCTTCCTTCTTCCACCCCGCGTCGCACGACGGCGCGGGGCTTTTTTTGCGCAGAGACGACAACTCGCCCGGAAGGGACCGTCCCCTCCGGGTGAAGGATCCCGCGTGACCAGACTGGCTTCCGTTGCCGCTTAGCCCTAGATGTAGGTTTCTTTTTTTGCATAAGAAGAGTATCGTAAAGAAGCGTTACGGTCAGCGCGCAGACGGTTTCGGTTCGCATGAACGAAGGTACGGAAATGGTGGCACAAGAGATCGACGAAGCTTCGCTTAGAGTTCTGCTCGACAACATACCCGCCATCACCTTCTTCAAAGACGTTGCGACCGGTAGATACCTAGCCTGCAATCGTATGTTCGCCAAGTTCGCTGGCAAGGATAGTCCCCAGGAGATAGTGGGGCTAACGGACCACGACGTCTTTGAGCGGGAGACGGCCGATCGGTTTGTGAGCGACGACAGGGTCGCGCTGTCCATGGACGAGCCCTACAGGCTCTTTGAGAATGTACGCGATTCGTCGGGCAACTTGCACCGGCTCCAGAGCTCCAAGGTCAAATTTGTGGATGACTTAGGTCGGCTGTGCGTCCTCGGCATGTCCGTCGACGCAACGGAGACGCTAAGAGCCAGGGAGGAGAACGAGCGGGCGCGGACCGCACACGAGGAGGCCATGAGTACGAGTGCCATGTACGAGAACATGGTCCATGCGCTCTCGGGGGACTACTTTAGCCTGTACTACGTAAACGTGGAGACGGATGACTACGTCGAATACCGATTGCGAACCGTGCGCGGCATGGTTGCGACGGAGAGGCGTGGCACCAGCTTCTTTGTGGAGGCCCGTAAGAACGCACCGCACATCATATACCGTGAGGACCTGAGTCGCTTTGTTGAGGTGATCGACAAGGAGAGGCTTCTTGCCAAGGTGCAGAAGCACGGTGCGTGCATCTGCCATTTCCGCCTTTTGATCGGTGGGGTCCCAACCTACGTGAGCATGAAGGCTACGCGCGTTCCCAAAGACGACGAGCACATTGTTATTGGCCTGAGCAACGTGGACGCCCAAGTGAGAGACCGCATAGCGGCAGAGCGCGCAGAAGAGGGCAGGAGGGCGTACCTGAGGCTCAAGGCCTTCGTTGGAAACCTGTTGGTGCTCTATTACGTGGACCCCACAACCTTCGAATACACGGAGTTCAGCACCACCACGAGCTTCGAGCACCTTGGCATAGCCAAGCAGGGATCCGACTTCTTTGAGTCCACGTACAGGAACAGCTTTGGCACGGTGCATCCCGAGGACCAGGAACTGTTCCATTCGCATGTTACCAAGGAGAACGTTCTTGCCGCAATTGAGCGAAACGGCTCGTTCTCGTTGGGCTATCGCCTGCTGAGCGACGGGCTTCCCACGTACGTGAGGCTGCAGGCGGTGATGGTCATGGAAGGCGATAAGCCCTTGCTCATCATCGGTCTTCTTGACGAGGACGCACAGGTAAAACAGATGCACGAGTACGAACGAAATCTCTTGGTTGCCAAAAAGCAGGCCGTCATCGATCCGCTCACGGGCGTAAAGAACAAGCATGCCTACGCAGAGTGGGAGGAGAGGATTGACGCCGCAATAGCCAAGGACGAGCAGGATCCGTTTGCGGTAGTGGTATGCGACATCAACGACCTCAAGGCGGTAAACGACCGGTATGGGCACAAGGAAGGTGACACCTGCATCAGGAGGGCCTGCGCAAGGATTTGTAGTGTCTTTGCCCATAGCCCGGTGTTTAGGGTGGGCGGTGACGAGTTTGTGGTAATTCTCACCCTAGGTGACTACGAGCGCCGTACCGAGCTGGTAGACATGGTAGTTGCTGTGCCAACGGAAGAGCTGGAACACAAGGTGGGAGATACCATCGCCGCCGGTATGGCCGAGTTCCAAAAGGAACGGCACCCTTCGCTCCTGAGCGTCTTTGAGGAGGCCGACAAAGCCATGTACGCAAGAAAGCGGCTCATGAAGGCGACCGCCGCGAAGTGATCTGGCACGCCCACTGTCCGTCCAGAGATGGGTAGCTGTTCCTAAGCACAAATGAGCGGTATGCTAGGTTCACGGATTGGCATATCGAAAGGAGAACACCATGGGCATTATGGACAAGGCGAAGGCGGCGTTCGACGCCAACCAGGACGGCACAGTGGAGGCCACCGAGGTAGCCAGCGCCGTAGCGGGCGCCGTAAAGGTCGCCGGTTCCGCAGCCGGCTCGGCGGTTGCCGGAGCAGCTGAGCAGGTAAAGAAGAACTTCGACATCGACGAGGATGGCAAGGTGTCCATGGAGGAGGTCCAACTGGTTGCCGAGGACGCGCGCGACAGGGCAGTCGGTGCGGTTGGTGGCTTCGTGGACAAGATCAAGGGCAACAAGTAGACCGTGGAGCATAATGAGGGTTCGCAGTAAGCTGTTTTCAATCGTTTGGAAGGTCGTCCTGCTCGTGGCGGGCGCATGGGGCCTGCTTGACGGTTCGGGCATTCTGGCGGGAGCATACCAAGATGGGTTCCCGCACATGTTTACCAACATCTCCAACCTGTTCGCATGGGGGTACTTCGTCTGCGCCGTCGTGTGGCTCGTCGTTCGTCGCGACGACCCCAAGGCCGTCACCTTCGCGCCGCTTGCCAAGTACACCGCCACCATCTCTCTGTTGGTAACCATGATCATCGGGCATTTCCTGCTGCAGGATGCCCTGTGGGAGGGCGGACACCTGGTAATGCACCTCGTGGTGCTGCACTACGTCGTGCCCATTATGACGCTGCTCGACTGGCTGCTCTTCGACGAGAAGGGCCGGATGCCCGCGTGGGGACCCTTCGCATGGCTCTCGCTGGTATTGGTCTATCTGGTCTTCGTGATGGTTGCGGTTGGTGTGTTTGGCGTGTACATGGGCGGAGGCGTGACGGCCGACATATCGCCCTACCCCTACACCTTCCTCGACCCGGCCATCTCTGGCGTTGGCGGCGTGATTGGCTTCTGCGCCGCAATGATTGCTGCGTTCGTCGTGCTGGGCTACGCCATTTTTGGCATCGACCGTCTCCTCGGCAGGAAGTCGCGCGGATAAACGGCCGCGTGGGGACCGCCCCTCCGCCACTGGCCAGCCCATAAGATTGAGCACGCTGCCAAAAAATGGACAATCGTTTTGATATGTCCGCCAGCCAACGGGGCTTTTTTCAATATTTATGTAACGATTGTCCACTCGCTATTTTATCGAGTGGACAATCGTTTTATCAAATGTGAAAAAACGCCTGTTGGTTACAAGCATCGCCAAAACGTTTGTCCACTTTTTGGACGTATCGTTGAGGAGCGGCCCCCCGCCTCGCCCGGAGGCACGGGAGGGCCGCTCCAAACGGCTCGTATGTGCCTAGCGCCTATCCGCTGCGACGCCGGCGCAGCACGCCAGCCACGGTAGACGCGCCGCCGGCTGCCACGAGGGCGGCAACCGCCCAGAGGCTCGTGGCATCACCCGTCTGCGCCGTGGCGATTCGCGACGCACCCGACGTGGTGGTCTTGGACGTTGGTGTCGTCGGCGTCGACGGCGTGTAGGTGTTGGTGCAGGTAACGGTGTGGGTCAGGCCGTCCTTGGACTTTACCGGTTTGCCCATGGTGGAGATGAGGCCACCCGTATCGGTCTCTGCAATCTGGTAGCCCAGCTCGTCCTTCTCGTTGAGCGGCAGACCCGTAGCCTTCTTGCTCTCGCCGTGCTTGAGCTTAAAGGTCGCGACACCCTTCGTAAACTTCATGTCGCCATATGTGCCCGTAACGGTCTTGTCGTCCAGCGTGACCTTAAAGGCATACTCGCGGGTCTTGTCTTGCGAGCGCGAGCTCGAGACGGTCTTCTTTACAATGAGGGATGCAGGCTTTTCGGTGGTGTAGGTGTTGGTGACGTTCACCTGAGCGACCTGTCCCTTTGCCACGGGTGCCGATGCGGACTTGGTCGTGGCGGCACCCTCACCGACCACGTAGGTGGTGGCAAAGTTGTACTTCTTGAGGTTGTTGGTCTCGGTTACCGTGTAGGTCCCCACGGGCAGCCCCTCAACCGTCCAAGACGGATCGGTCTCGCCTGTAGCGACCGCAAAGTTCGCAAGCGTGTTGGTGCGCACCGTCTTGCCGTCGGCGTCGGCTATCGTAAACACAATGTCGTTGAGCTCCTCGGCAGAAAGCGCCGCGAGGTCGAAGTCCGCAAAATGCTTGGTCACCCTAAGGCCGCCCACGTCAACGGTGTTGGTAAGGGTGGTAAGAAGCCCGGCCTCGTTCGTAACCTCCTCTGTAACGGCCTGGCCGTTGTTGGTATACGTCTTGCCGCTCAGCGACCAGCCATCCACACTCTGCTCGGCCCACGCGTACGTGTAGGCGACACCGCTTTCGTCGACCTTGGGCAGTTGGGACACGTCGGCCGTCCAACTGTTGCCCGCGTTGAGCGTAACCTCCTTGTAGGCCTGACCGTTGCGGTTGAGCGTTACCTTGAGCTCGGGCGGCACGACGCTCTTGTCGCTGGCAATGCTGCTGTTCGCCTCGTCCCAAACCTTTGCAACGGAAGCATCAACGAACTCGCGGCTGTTGCTTACCGTGGCCGTGGTAACGGCATCGCGCGGTATCGTGCGGGCCTCGTCGGTTGTTACCGCCGTGGTGCCAACGGTGTACGAGACCGACGGCGTAAAGCTCTGCACCGGCGTGTAGCTTATGCCGGCCGGCACGTCTTCTGCGCGCGTCACCTCGGCAACCTCGTAGCCAAGCCCCACGGGCAGCTCTACCGCGGACGCACGTTCGCCGCTCTTAAGCAGCACGTACGCAACGCCGTCTTGGAACTCGAGCGGCTTGTCGCCTTCCTGCTGCGTCGCAAGCGTCGTATCCATGTCCTCGGCAACGTCCGAGCGCGTCCAATCGGTGTACATCGTCACCTTAACGAGGAACTCCCTGGTCGCGTCATCGTCCACGGGATTCACCACGTTTTTGGTCACCACCAAGTCGCCGTGATAGATGCGCTCGTTGGTAAAGGTCACGCTCGTTGCGTCCTGGTCTTGCGAGGACGCGGTAATGGGACCGAACACCTGCCCGTTCGTGGGGTTGGTGAGGGTGAAGTTGTGCTGCTGCTTGGCGGTCATTTCCTCTGTGATCGTATAGTACAGGTCGGTTGGCAGGCCAGTCGCGCTTACGGACCATTGGTTGGCCTGGCTGAGCGTAACGTTGCTGGCAACGCCGTTGGCAAAGGTCACGTCGCCATAAGTTCCGGTGAGCGCCTCGGGGGTGGTCGCCGTCGCATCGCTAAAGAGCCTAATGGTAAAGGCGAACTCCTCCGCGGCATCGACGCCGTAGTCGGAGACCATGTTCTTTGCGAGCTTGAATCCTCCCAGCGTGCGCTTGTTGGTTATGGTGTCCGGCTTGCCTTCCTGATTTATGGTGATCGGCTTAATGTCCTTTGTCACAACGCCCGTCTGCTCAAAGCCGGTCGTGGTATCCTCGGTTACGGTATAGCCCACGTCGGTGGGCAGCCCCTCGATGGACGCGAACTCGCCATCCTTGAGCTTGACAGTGGCAGAGCCGTTGGTAAACACCAGGAGCTTGTCGGAGGGGCTCCATGGCGTGTAGGCAGCACGGGCGCCCGACGTGTTGATGCTGGTGTCCAAAAGACGCACGGTAAAGGTGAACTCGCGTCCGTTGTCAAACGAGGCCTCGGAGTTGACCTGCTTGCCAATGCGCAGCACGCCCCGCACGCGCTCGTTGGTAAAGGTCACGGCAGAGGGTGTGGTGCTATCGATAATGCCCCACACGCCTTCCTGCACAGGCGCGGTTGATCCACCCGCATCGTCGTCTGTGGGAGCCACCGTATCGGTGCACAGGTGATCGTCATCCGGCGTCGCCTGGCTGCTCGTGCGTCCCGTAAGGGTGAATCCGGTGGCGCTGGCCTCGGTAACGGTGTAGTAGACGCCGTCGGGCAAGCTCGTGGCCGTTGCGCTGTTGCCGCCCGTAAGCTGCACGGTCGCCACGCCACCGGCAAACGTCATGTCGCCATAGACCCCGTCAACCTTGGCAGGCTGCGTGCGACCCTGGTCCGTGTACAGCTTGACCGTAAAGGTGAAGGCCTGATCCTTGTCGGCCGCGGCGGCGGACACCAGCTCCTTGCTTACGGTGAGATTGCCGCCCTCGCGCGTGTTGGTGCATTCGGCGTTCGACAAGGTCGTGGTGCTGATGGTGCCCGTGTTGCCCACCCACGTGTCGGTGAGGCCATTGTTGCCGGTTTCGGTAATGGTGTAGTTCACTCCGCGCGGCAGTCCGTTCATCTCGTTGTACAGGAGCGATCCCTTGTACTCCTCCACCGGGACGAGCGCGTGCTCCCCCTTCGCCGGCTTCCAATCGCCATCGAACGACGGGTCATCCTTGTAGAAGTATACGTACTCGCCATCCTTGAGCTGTATGTTGTTGAGCTCGCCGTTTGCAAAGGTGTAGGTCTTGCTTGGGTCGGGAGTGTAGTCGTACAGATCGGAGTTGTACGTCAGCTCGGCAAAGGTCGAGGCGTAGGTTTCGTCGGCAAGCTTGACCGAGAAGGTGTAGGTGGCTTCCTTGTCGCTTTGCAGTTCGCTCTCCACCTTCTTGCTGAGCCTGAGCTCGCCCGTTAGGTGCATGTTCCGGTAGCCACTCAGCGTTCTCCAGTCCACCGTGCTGTTTGGGAACTGCGCTTCGCGCACGGCGTCGGCAATGATCTCTTCCTCGCCGCTCATGTAATACCCAACGCGATTCCTGCTGTTGTATGGCGAACCCTGGAAGTCGCTGCTTGCATCCTCGGTCACCTCATAGCGCGCGCCCTTGGGAACGCCCGTGGCAATTACGACGTCGCCGGCCTTGAGGTCAAAGCCCTCGGAGCCCTTGCCGCCTGTCTCACTCACGGTGTAGCCCACGCCGTTTTCGAAGTACATGTCGCCATAGACGCCGTCCGCAACCTTGTCGAACAGCTGAACGTGGAAGTGGAACTTCTGCACGTCTCCGCTCACCGGGCTGTCAACCATCTTGTAGATGCCGAGCGTACCGGTTATGAGCGTGTTGGCAAACGTGACCTCGTCCGTGTGCTCGGGTGTGATGGCGTTCACCAGCACCTCACCCACGTACTTGCCATCTGCGTCGGTCTGGCGCCAAGCCCACTCCGTGGAGTGGTCGCCGTTGTTCCAGGACTTCTGCGCATCGTCCGCAAAGTCAGCGTTTGTCGCAACGCTCGTCTTGCCATCGCCCCAGCTGATGGTACGGGTCTCGGAAACGGGCGCGTACATGGAGGGGTATCCGTCTATCTCGGAATACTCATCGCTCTTCTCCCACTGCTGGTCGTAGCGGTAGGTGTACGTTACCGGGTCGGTTTCTCCCTCGTCGTTGTTGGCCCACGTCTTGCTCTCCCATGTGGTGGAGTAGCCGTAGGAGTTGGTCTCGGTCACCCGATACTTAAGGCCAATGGGCAGCGTATACACGGGCTCGGCATCGGTGCCTTCGTTCGTGCTGGCAGACTCACCCTTTCCAAGCGTGAAGGTCGCTACGCCGTTGGTAAACGTCATGTCGCCAAACGTGCCGTTGATGGTCTTGTCCTCCAGCTCCACGGTAAAGCTGTACTCGTCCACGATGTCTTGCTGACCCGCAACTGCCGGCGCCTTGGTCACCTTGAGGTTGCCTGCCTTGCGTGTGTTGGTAACCGTAACGGAGCGGTTCCCGTTGGCAGAGATCTGCCCGTACTCACCCGTCCAGGCCGGGTTGGCAACCACGTCCTCCACAACGGGACCCGAGGTCGTTACGTTAAACTCGCCGTCCCTCTTCTCCATAACGGTGTAGTACATGTTGGAAGGCAGGTTGATGGCGTAGCGGAACTCGCCGTCCTTGAGCGTGGCCGTCGCCTCGCCCCCGCTAAACACGAGCGCATTGGCGTCGGTGCCATATTTGCCATTTATGTTCGCCGCCTTAATGCTCTTAAGGGCCTCCTCGGATTTGAGCACCTTCTTTCCGCCTTCGTCCACGGTGGGATCGGCGGTGTAGAGCGTCACACGGAACTCGAACGTCTTGCTCTTGTCGGCGTCAACGTGGCTGTTCACGTTCTTGTAGACCGAGAGGCCACCCTCGATCTGCATGTTGGTAAAACGCGAGGTCGTGGTCGAGCGGATCTTGCCGTTATCGTAGGGCTGCCCGGCAGCATTCTTTACCTCGCCCAGCTTGGTTGTGGTGGAGAGGCCGTGGTTGTCGGTCTCGATCGTCTCGTAGTAGATGCCCATGGGCAGGCCGGCAAGATGCTTGTTTTCATCCTGCGCGATCGCCGCCGTCTCTCCGTCCTTGAGCGAGAAGGTCGCCACGCCGTCGGTAACGGGCACGGCCTTTTGGCTCCCGCCCTCCATTACGGGCTTGCCGTCGGCATCGTAGACGAGCAGCTGGTAGGCATCGCCCGTTATGTCCGTCGCAACCACGGGGTGTCCAGCCTCCGCGTAGGTCTTGCTCGGGTCCTCGGTGTAGAACGTCACCTGGAATCCGTACGCGTTGTCCTTGTCGCTGGGGGTGTGGCTCACCACTTGCTTCGTTACGGCAAGCCTGCCGTATTCGCGCGTGTTGGTGGCGGTTGTGGTCGCCACCTCATTGGCAACGATCATGCCCTTGCCCTCGGTGTCCACCGGGTCGGTCGTCGCGTTTACGCCCTCGTCCGTGCTCACCACGTCGCTCCATGTGGTCGTTATGCCCTCCAC
Source organism: uncultured Coriobacteriaceae bacterium (assembly GCA_902793195.1). Lineage (GTDB taxonomy): Bacteria > Actinomycetota > Coriobacteriia > Coriobacteriales > Atopobiaceae > RUG440. The sequence continues at coordinate 54,099 of CADBCS010000004.1, forward strand.
GGAGGTCTCGGTAACGGTGTAGAGGGTGTCTGCGGGCAGGCCCGTTATGGATGCGTAATCGCCATCCTTGAGTGTGAACGTTGCCACACCGTTTACAAAGGGGATGACCTTGTGGCCAGCGTCGATCTTTGCATAGCCGCCGCTGTAGGCCGTCGCGCTTGCGCTGTCCACCGCCGTGACGCTCTTGTTGGAGAGCTCCACGCGGAAGCTGTACTCCGCCGCCTTGTCGGGGTCGTAGGAGCTCGCCACCGTCTTGTGGACTATGAGGCCACCCTCCTCGTGCGTGTTGGTAAAGGTGGGGCCGGCAAACGTGGCGGGGTCTCCGGTCGCCTCGCTCACCTCACCCACATAGTTGGTGGCCGAGACCTTGCCGTCGCTCATCGTGTAGTACCAATCGCCAACGTTCGTGGCGTCGGCCTCGCCGTCCTTCTTGGTTCCGTCCACCGTGGTAACAAAGCCGTTGGCGCTGTTCTCGGAAAGCGTGTAGCGCACGCCAAGCGGCAGGTTTTGCACCTCGACGGTCTGGCCGGCCCTGATCCTAAACGTGGCAACACCGCTGTTGAACGCAATGGGCTTATCGGTTTCGTTGTTCTCTCTGTACGTGCCGTAGGTCTTTTGGCCTTCCTGGTCCGTAAAGCCAGTGCCGTTCACGTCCAACGCGCCCTTGAGCCTGAGCGTAAAGGTAAACGTTTGGTCGGGTGCGGCGAGACCACTCACCGCCTTGGTGAACTTGAGCCCACCGTACTTGCGCTGGTTCTTGAACACGGCCGTGGCTTCGCTGGCCCCAATCGTGCCATTTTCGCCCGTAACGCCCGTCATGGCATAGCCTTCGACGGTGTCCTCCGCAACGGTGTAGTACATGCCGCGCGGAAGGCCGTCTATGGTCTTGGACGCCCCACCCTTAAGGGTGACGGTACCCACGCCGTTGGCAAACGCCACTCCGCCAAAGGTGCCGTTGATTCCGGTGTCTATGTTGGAGTCGCTGGTGTCGCTGCTCTTGAACAGCTTGATCGTAAAGGTAAACGTCTGGTCCTTGTCTGCGCTCTGCTGCGAGAACAGCTCCTTGGAGATCGTGAGCTTGCCCGTTTGGCGCTCGTTGGTGAAGCTCGCCACGGAGCGCACGGTGCTTATGGAACCTGTCTTCCCGTACACGCTGGTGCCGCTCTTGAGGTCTGCCCCGGTGCCGGTTACGCCCGTGAGCTTCCAGCCGTTGGCCTCGAGCTGGCCCTCGCCAAGGGCAACGCCACCCATCTTGGTCTCGGTCACCTCGTAGTGCAGGCCGGTGGGCAGGTTTCTGGCCGATGCCGTCCAGTTGTTGTCCTTGTTGAGCACCACGGTGGCAATGCCGCCGCTAAACACGATGGGTGCGTTGCCATCGGCAACAACGGGGTACTTGTAGACTCCCCCATCCTGGCTATTCTGGATGGTCGTGTCGATGGTCTTGGTCTGGTCGGTGTACACGCCGTACAGCTTAACGGTAAGCTCGAACTCCGCGCCTTGGTCGGCCGCCGCCTTGGAGACAACCTCCTTGGTAAGGACAAGGTCGCCGGTCTCGCGCGCGTTCGTAAACGTTACCGTTGAGTCGGCCTTGGCGACAACGCCGCTGTTGCCGTTGGCTGCCGTCCCGTCGCCCACCTTGGTGGTGATGCCCGTTAGGGCAAAGCCGGGTGCGTTGTCCTCGGTGACCCTGTATTCAACGCCCGTGGGCAGGTTGTCTATGGTCGCGCTACCGCTGCCTGTAACCGTAACGGTGGCCTCGCCGTCCTTGAAGGTGGCGCCATAGGGTTTGGAGGTGTTGTTGGTGCCGTCCGCGTTCTTTGCGTAGGCGCCGTTGATGGTGCTGTCGGACAGCTTGACCGTAAAGGTAAACGTCTGGCTCGCGTCGGCCGCCGCGTCGGAGACAACCTGCTTGGAAACGACGATCTTTCCCGTCTCGCGCGTGTTGGAAAACACGACCGTCGATGGCGTGGTATTCCGAACTTGACCCGTGCGCATAACATCGCCCGTGAGGGTAAAGCCCACGGTGCTCGCCTCGGTAACGGAATAGTAGAGGCCATCCGGCAGGCCCTGCGCCTTCACGCTTGCGCCACCCTTTACGTCTACCGTTGCTACGCCCTCGCTAAAGGTCATGTCGCCAAACTTGCCACTAATGGATGTGTCAACGTTCGTGTCGACTATGGTGCTCGACTTGTACAGCTTTACCGTAAAGGTGAAGTCCTGGCTCTTGTCGGCCGCCGCGTCGGAAATGAGAGTCTTGGACACGGTAAGGTCACCGGTCTTGCGCGTGTTGGTGTAGCGCCACGAGCTGGTGGCCGTGCTTATCCGGCCCCTTTGCACCACGCCATCGGCTATGGCCACGGGCAGCAGCGCGGTGTCGGAGCCATCCACGACCGCCTTGTTGTAGTCGCTTATGTTGGCGAACAGCGCGGAGTCGGTTGGCTTGTTCGTGAGGTTTCGTGTCGCTGCCACGGTCTCTGCGGTGGTGCTGACCTCCTCGATCGTGTAATACGTGTCCACGGGTATGCCGGTGCCCGTTGCCGACTGGTCGTCGGTGAGCAGCACGTAGGCGACGCCGTTGGTAAACTTCATGTCGCCATAGGTGTTGTTGTCGTTAAGGACGACAGTGCGCGCAGAGTTGCTGTAGAGCGTGATCTTGAACGTGTAGTACTTGCTCTTGTCGCTGCTCGCCGCCGACATCACGCGTTTGTGTATGTTGAGGCCGCCCTCGTCTCGCGTGTTCTCGAACTTGGCCTCGGATTGCGTGGTCGATATGGTTCCCATGTCTCCCGTGACGCCCGTGAGGGTATATCCCTCGGCCTTGGTCTCGGTAACAACATAGGTTATGCCCGCGGGAAGGCCAGTCGCCAGCTTGTAGGCGCCCTTGGTAAGCGTGAAGGTGGCAACGCCATTGGTGAACTTCATGGAGGTGGCGCCGCTTCCAAACGTCCCATTGATGGAGGTGTCCGAGAGGACCACCTTAAAGGTGAACTCGGTGGTGTCGGCCGCCGCCGTGGAGATGAGCTCCTTGGAGACCTTGAGGTCGCCGTAGGAACGCTCATTGGTCGCCGTGGTCGACTTCGTTTGGTCCTTCACGATGGTGCCGGGCTGCGCCGTGGTTCCCGTGTCACCCGACCACGTGGTGGTAAAGCCGTCGGCGCCCTTCTCCTCCACGATGTACTTTGTGCTCGCCGGCAAGCCAACGGCCTTGCGGCTCTCGCCATGCTTGAGCTTGAAGGATGCCACGCCGTTGTTAAACGTCATGGCCGTGTTACCCGTGCCGTAGGTGCCCGAAAGCGTGGACCTGGCACCGGTGGAGGTGAGCAGCGTAACCGTAAAGTCGAACAGCTTGTTGTTGTCGGTGGCAAAGTTGCTCGCGACCGTCTTCTTGACCTCCAGGTCGCCCTCGTCGAGCTTGTTCGTAAACTCCACCTGGGACTTGGTCTTGGTGATGGTGCCGTCGCGATCGGTCGTACCGTCGAGCGTCCAGCCAGTCGCGCTTTGCTCGGTCACGCGATAGTACCGACCCGTGGGCAGGTTGCCGGCCGTCTTCGTTTGCCCGCCGGTGAGCTTTACCGTGGCAACGCCCTTGTCGAAGTACATCTCGCCATAGTTGCCGCTAATCGACGTATCCACGGTGCCGTGCGCAGCGTCGGTGTACATGGTTACCGTAAAGGTGAATTCCGTCTGGCTCGCCAGCGCCGGACTCTTGGAGACCACCTGCTTGGAGAGCTCCAGCTCGCCGACTTCGTCGCGATTGTTGGTGAGCTCGGCGGTGGGAACTTGTGCGGTTTGGCCCGCGACAACCGTCACCTGCTTGTTGTTGCCGCCCTGACCGTTCCCGCCCACAAGATACATGCCTGCGGGCAGGTAGGGCTGGCCAGTCGCGGAGTTTGTTCCCTCGAGCTCGTGAACCACATAGGTTCCCGGCACGAGGTCGGGGATTATCACGTTCTTTTGGTCATCGATCGTCGCAGCATGCCACGTGGAGACGTTCTTGCCCTGTCCGTCGGTGGTGCGCTCGTCGATCCACTCATACTGGGCTTCGCTCGCAACGCCGTTGGCAAAGGTTATCCGTACGCGCGCGACTTGGGTTCCGGTCTTGAACCCGCCCTTCCATATTTGGAAGGTGTACGTTCCGTCGCAGGAGGCCTGCGTGCCGAACGCAGACGTCTGGGCCGCCGGCACACCGTTCACGGTCACGTTCTTCTTGATCATGAGGGAGCCGGTGTCGTAGGTGTTGGTGATGGTCTCCACCGTTTGCGATGCCGTCTTGCCCGCAACCACGCTAACCGTGTGGACCGTCGCGTCGAGCGTTACGCCGTTGTTGGAACCCGTCTCCTTAACGTAGTAGGTACCTGCAGGCAAGTTCTCGAAGTCGAGCGTGGAGGTGGCGCTGCCGTTGGCGTCGATGGTAATGGATCCCGTGCAACTGGTGCCGTCGGCGGTCGTGGCCACCGTGCTGCATGCGGAGTCGGTGTACACGCCAAAGTCGTAGGTGCCTGCGAGCTTGGCCTTGCCACGCGTGGTGGGCGTTCCGCCGTTTTCCGTAATCGCCTTAACAATGCGTAGGCCACCAAGCTTTCGGTTGTTGGTGAAAGTGGTGAGCGCCGCTGCCTCGCCCGTCTTGCCAGCCTCGACCGTCACCTCTACGTTGTTCGGGCTCGTAAGCTCCATACTGGAATCAAGACTCTGGTCGTCCTCCGCAATAACGTACGTGCCAACCGAGAGTCCACCTATCTCAACGTATCCACGCTGCGCAACCCCGTCAACGGCTTCCCCGTCGATCGTGGCCTCACTCACCCTGCCGTCCGCAATCGTTATCGAGACGCTCTTCTGCACGTCCGACAACTCGTCCTTGCCCGTAACGGTAAAGTTGTAGGTACCGTCGGCCAGTGTTCCGGTGGTGCCTGCGTCGTTGACCGTTACCTCCTTGGTAAGCCTGAGCGATCCGGTCTTGGGGTAATTGGTAACCGTGCGTGCGTTGAGTGTCCCACCATAGTGCCACGTGAACTCCTGGTTGTTGCTCGTGTTGTTGGAGTCATCGTGCATGGCGGTGCTGGTGGTGGTGTCGGCATTGTTGCTGGTGCTGTTGATGCCGCGCTCCTTGATCTGGTATTCGACCTTAATGTCCTCTCCGCCAACGGTCACGAACACCGGCAGGTCTTCGAACTTGTGCTCCCAGTTGTTGTCCTTGTCGAGCCGCACCTTGGTAAACGACTCGGGGTACTCCGTTCCATCCGCCTTGAGGACCGTGTCGCTCCACTGGTTGTTGCCGTTGGGGCTTTCCCATATGCCCGTACCGTTCTTAACGAGCTTCTGCTGCTGGAGCTGAACGATAACGAAGTCGGTGTCCTTGGGCACGTAACCGCCGCCCCAGAACTTTTGCACATACATCTCGGTACCAGGAGTGTTCTTTGCACTCATGGTGTCGCCGGAGTGGTAGATGTACTTGCTGTAGTTGGTGGTGCCATCCGACGAGACCTTAAAGGCGTAATCGAAGTCCGAGAGCTTATGGTCGGCGGGCGCCTTCGTCTCCTTGAGGAAGTAGTAGCGGTCGGCATGGATGGACCATCCGTCGCGGTCCTCGTCACCCTTTACCTCAATAAGACCATCGTCGTCGGTCGTAAACGTAACCACCTTGCCACTGCCGTCCTTCACGGGATTGCTCTCGTCAATGACGTAACCAAGTGTCGCGCTGGGGTCCTGTTTGTTGTTGAAGAGCTGGAAGACCGCACCCGGGAGCTTCCTGCTCATGTTGCCGGTCTCGTATTTCATGAGCTTGACGGAGTAGATCTCTGCCGCGCCCGCGCCCGTGTTCTTGCGATGGGCGTTCTTGTTGACCTTGTCGGAATAGTCACCCATCGTTACCGTGTTGCTAAAGGCCACGGACACGGTCTCGCCCATGCTGCCCGTCGAGTCAAACTTCACGCGTCCCCGATACTTTATGATGAGATGCGTAGCGTCGGGCACATTCTTAAACGTGAGGACGTCGCCTTCCATGTCGTAGGAAAGTCCCCAGGCGTCCAACTGAGACTGCGTAACCTCCGCCCCCGTCTCATCGCACACCTTGACGGAGGTGATGTCGACACTCAGGTTGGTGTTGGTGTCGACGATGTCGGGCAGAGGTGCCCCGTTGTTGATTTGGGATGCGGCAGTGTTGATGTCGAGCTCAAAGTCCACGAATATGTCGGCGTCCTCGGAGTTGATGTCGCGTGCAACGAGCACCTCTCCCGTGGTTCCATCCTCGTTGACCTTAAAGGCCTTCTTCTGGATGCCGGGATACTCGTAGGTCACCTCTGCGGGGTCGATGGTGTTGTTCCACTCAGCAATGTTGGTACCCGTGTAGTCTGTGCCATCTATGTTCTTGGTGGTGGTGATCGTGTAGACGCCACCGTCGTTGGCCGCACGCGACTGAATGGTTCTGAGGGCCGCCTCGTCCTTTACGGTGAGGTAGTAACCGATCTTGGTGATGGGATAGAAGCCCGTGAGGGAGCTTGGGTCGGTTACCATGCTGTCGGCCGTGGTGATGATGTCCATACCATCTGCCGTGTTTACGTAGGTAACGGGACGCACCGCGTCGATGTTCGTGCCGTAGGTGGGGTTCGTGGTGTGCCATGCAAAGTAGTAGGGCTCGAAGCCGTCAACCACCTTGTTTCGTCCGTCAGAGTCGTTGATCGTGTAGAATGGCGCGAGCAGCTTGGTATCGAAGTAGTCGTGAATGGTGTTGTTGGCAGAAGTGACGTTTCGCAGCTCAAGCTCGAAGTAGTACACGGGAAGCTCGACGCCGTCCACCGTGCGCGTGCCCACCTGCTTGAGCGACTTGTTCACACCAACACCGGCCACGGTAACGCTGGCGGGCGCCTCGAGCGTTTTGGTCCTTACCTGGTTGGTGTGCGTCTCGAGATAGCTGTTCTTGGCTGCCGCCGCAAGCCACTCGTCGTCGATAGCCGTGCGGAGTTTAACGGTTATGGTGCGGGCAGCGCCGCTGGCAAGGCCGGCGTCCGTGCCGTTTTTGGTAAAGCTGATGCTGGCCTTGTGGTCGGCCCCCTCGGTGACGGACCAGGTCTCGTCGCCTCGCAGACCCGCTACGGTGACCTTGTACTTCTTGCTGTTGGCATCACCTGCCACAGCCCTGCGGTGGCTGTCGGAGTCGTCCTCGGCATCGGCCTTGGCCAGCGTGTCGTAGACCTGGTGGCCACTGATCCACTGGCCACCAGGAAGGATGTCGGTGAGGTTGACGTCGTCGGCAGACCAGTCGGTGGCGCTCTGCGGAAGGGTCAGCGTAATGGTCCAGGCAATTTCCTTGTTCTCGTAGTCGATGTTGTCTGCCGTCTTGAAGAGCTTCTCCTCACCTTCGGTGGGAGTCCAGATGCCCGTTCCCGTGCTCTGCTTGTCGCCGTCGGTCACCACGGTGTTGTTGACGGTTATTTGGGTGTGGGCACCGTCGGTGCCCGTGACCTTTGCCTGATAGGTCACCACATAGGTGTAGTTTCCGGTATCGGATGCGGGGGTGTGGTACTCGAACTTGTTGTCTGCGGTCTTGGTTACGGAATTGCCGTGCGTACCGGTCTGTCCCCACGCGATCGTCTCGGTGTATGCGGCCGTGGTGCTGCCCTTTGGATAGGCCGTAACGGTAATGCCTGTGGTTCCCTCAAATGTGAGGTGGTCGCCCAGCGTGTCTGTCATCGAATGGGATGCGCCACTCACTGAAGCGTCCTCGTTAAAGGTAAAGCTGCAGTCAAAGGTCTTGCCGTCCTCGTTGAGGGTCATACCATCCTTGCGGATCTTTGGCGTGTAGTCGATGGTGGTCTGCACCGTGGTGGTGTCGTGTTCTGGCTTGTACTCATTCCACACCTCAACGGTGTTGGTGCCAGTCTCCACCTGTACGTTCTTGCCATCCTTGAGCTCTGCGGGAATCTTCGTTGGGTCGATATTCGCGTCGTAGGTAAACGTGATGACCTCGCCACTTTTCATCGAGGGGATCGTGTAGTCAAAGGTGTTGCCGTTTACGGTCGTGTTCGAGAACGTAACTGGCTGCCCCGTGCTCGAGTATGCGTGGATGGAACTTGAGTCCAAGCTCAGGGCACCCTTTTGGTCGGTAATGGCGTCCTTAACGTGTACGTTGGTGCTGTTGCCAGTGGAGACAACGGACACCTGATAATGGACCTTGTTGTTTGCCAGGTCAAAGCTGGCAGACTTGGATGCGGACACGCTGCTGGAGTTGTCTACGGTAACATGCTTGACGATGTCGCCGCCAAAGCTGACGTCGGTGGTCTCTTCCACGTAGGCGCCATCGAAGCTCACAGAAAAGCGAGCGTTGTTTGCCGCCGTAAGCTTGTGCCACGCTTCGCTGTTGTCGCTGTTAAAGCGCACCTGCAGTTGGTTGCCCACGATCTGGTACGTGTTGCCGTCGAGCGTGTAAACGGTGCCGTTGTCGTCGGTAACCTTGATCTTAAAGGTGCTCGGGTTGTCCATCGCAGCAACTTTGAGGTTGGATGGGAGACTGTAGGTCAGCGTGGAGCCATCGTTTGGGAACTGCGTCGCATCCTCGGCAAACGAAAGGCTGACGCTGTAGGTGTCACCCGCCTTCATCACATAACCGTCGTTGTTTGTGGGAGCCTGAATGGACGCCGAGGTTATAAAGTCGGCAAGATTGTTCGAGGAGCTGGCCGCATGCAGCAAGCCCGAGTTCTCGTCATCCGTTTGCGGGGTCCCAGATGCGTCCTTGGAAGTCCCGTCCGCCGAGTTGGCCCTGTAGCTAAACGCAAAGGCCGAGAAGCTGCTCGTGCTAAAGCGCGCGGTTTCGGCCAAGACCGACACGCTTGCGTCGAGGCGCTCCGCCAAGGGCGTATTGCCCGCCATGGGAAGGTGCGTAACCTCGACCTGCCCCAGCACCGACGCGCCGATCTCGCCTTGCAGCTGCTGGCCCTTAAACGCAATGGACACGCTCACGCTGCTCTGGCGCGGCTGAACCTCAACGCCGTCCGCCATAAACGCGATGTCGTAGAGCATCGTGTTCTGCGCCGTGTATGTGGCACCATCTGCGGTGTTGAGCGCGTCGAGGTATGCCGCGTAGGTGGCGTCATCCTGGGTTATGGGGGCAACGCGCAGCGTGGTGCCAGCCGGAAGGGCACCGCCCCTCTCGAGCGTTGCCGTCGCGGTGAGATACGCGTCCTCGTACGTGAGCATGTCGGCGGTGAGGTTGGTGGTGGTCTTTGGTGTGGAGACGCCCTGCTGCGTAGACTCGGCGCCGCTTGCATCGTCTGTGCCGGACATGGTTGAGTCGCCGTTGGTTGCCTCCTGCTCGGGCTTCTCGTCCCCATCCTTTTTTGACTCGTCCTGCTTGGAGTCGTCCTTCTTGGAATCGCTCTTCTTGTCCTTTGCCTCGTCTTTTTTGCCCTTTGTTTGACTGTCCGCCTGTTTGGGCACAACGCTCATTGCGATGGAACCCGCGCCAAAGTCCACGGCCTCGGCGCCTGCGGCAAAGGAGCCTTGCACGACAAGCTCAAGCTCGAGGTCGGTAAGGGCAAACAGGGAATCGTATGCGGCTGCCACGTCCTCGGGCGTGCGGTTGTCGGCATCGCGAACCTTCCACGCCACGTGAAGCGTGTTGCCATCGACCCACCACGACTCCTTGCCTAGCTCGATGGGCAGGCGCTCGTCGTCGCTATGGTAGAAGGCAAACAGCGCCTCCTTGGCGGCTGGCTGCTCGGCAGCGGGGACAAATTCCTCGGGTAGGGCAAAGGTCAGCTCGCGATCGTTGGCAAACTGCAGGTCGCCCCTCTCGGCAAACGTGAGCTTGACGGCGTATGCCTCGCCTTCGTCGACCACATAAGCGCCGTCCTTTTGGTCCGCATCCTCAATGGCCGCGTTAACAATAAAGTCGCCAAGATCCTGGCTGCTGGGAATCTGGGGCTGCGTGGGCTCGGCGGACTGTCTATCGCCGCCAGACGAGGTGTCTGCAGGCGTCGCGGGTTCCTCCGCGGGCTCGGCAGGGCTCTGCTCCGTGGCGGCGTCGGTGGCCTCGGCTGCGGGCTCTGTGCTTGGGGCTTCTGCGGGCGCAGAGCCACCCGCATCGTCTGGGTTGTCATCCTGCCCGTCCGTCTCGTTGGGGGTTGTGGTCTCCTCCGCCGTACCGCTTGGATCCATCACGCCCGCAAGCTCCTCCTGAGCCTCGGCGAGGCCCTGTGCCGGGAACAGGTTGATTACCAATACGAGGCTTGCGAATATGCTCGCAAGCCTCGTAAGGGGTGAGTCGTACTTATTATATTTTTTCTTTGATATCATGTTTCCTCCGCCACTCGTATACATTCTTATTTATATATCGAGTGCTGATTCGTTACACTTGTGCTACGGATGTACGGTAGGAAACAGACGTTGAAATGTGCCTGAAACACCAAAGCCGCTCAGGGACAATCCCTAAGCGGCTGGTTACAGGGGATGGTTTGGACAAGACATGCGACGCGGGGTGCGAGGTCGTCCCGCACTCCAGCCCCAACCCCTATTCGATGGCTCCGGTAAGATGGGCAATCAGCACGTTCTCGGGCGCCTCATAGAAGAAGCTTCCACTGTAGTCTCGCAGGAGGGGGGCTATGGGAGAGCGGAAGGCTTCCATGGTCGCCTCCACTGGCCCAACGCCGCGTTCACGCATGATGCCAAGCACGAGCCGCTTGTACACCTTCCCCATGTCCCAATGGCTGGGCAACCCATAGGGTGCATTCGATGCGCTGTCATCATTGCCCTGCACGATGCCGGCCTCCTCAATATAGCGAGCAGCGACCGATTCGATGTTTTCGCAGTGCAGGACGTCAGCATATTCAATCATGTGACCAAGTGTCGCTGGCCCCAACGCGCTCACGATAACATCTTCCGTATTGTGTGTAAGTCGTGCGATGTACTCTATAAGCCCGCATGCGTAGAACAAGTTATTTGCGAGCCGACCTTCTCTACCCTCCACAATCAGACCTCCTGAGAAGAGACGAATTTGAGACATTTGAGCGATCGTGCGGTACAAAAGGCCATCTGGTGCGTTGGATATTTGAATTGAGCCAGAACCCAGAATTGGTCCCGAGTGATGACACCATCAAGGTAATCCGCAACGTAGTTCCACACTTGGTCGTTAGCCATAGGGCCAATCACGATGTCGTAATCATGCGGCTCGCCTGCCCTGCAGGCAGCAATAAAATCGAGCCACTCGTTGGTCATCTCCTTGAACTCCCGTATGCGCAACGAGGAGTCGATATGCACCCCATATTCGTTAACTACGGACGTGGGGAGACGCCGTGCCCAACGCACAGCCTGCTCTCGAATGACCGTACAATAGAACCCGGGGCCAAAGTCCTTTGTAAAGCGGCCAGGTATGATTTTTGGATCGCGGACTTCCGTCGGGCCTCCGTGGAATACCGTCACAGCACCCATGCAAACACCTCCACAAAGTACTTTACCCCAACACGATCGTCGGTCGATGCTTGCGTGGCCCTCATCCAGACAATACGCAGCACAGGAGAAGACCAGCCGCTCGGGGACAATCCCTAAGCGGCTGGTTACAGGGGATGCTTTCGACGAGAAATGCGACGCGGGGTGCGAGGTCGTCCCGCACTCCAGCCCCAAACCCTATTCGATGGCTCCGGTAAGATGGGCAATCAGCACGTTCTCGGGCGCCTCCGGGCAAACGCCGTCGTATCTTACGTACGTACATGCTGTAAGATGCAAGAGTAAGCAAATCAGGCGCAAAGGAAACACCGTGGCCAAACGTGACGTCCAGATTCTCAACATCCTCATTACCGAGCAAAAGATCGACGTGTCATCGCTCGCGCAACGTCTGGGCGTCTCGGAGGTCACAACTCGCAAGGATCTTGACGCCCTGCAGGCCAAGGGTCTCGTTTTGCGAGAGCATGGCTATGCCACGCTCTCCAACCCCAACTACGTAGGCGGTCGTCTTGCCTACCACTACGAAGAGAAGCTGCAGATTGCACGCACCGCGGCCGATCTTGTGCCAGACGGCGCCACCATAATGATCGAGAGCGGCAGCTGCTGCACGTTGCTCGCGCGCAACCTCGCCGACACCAAGACCGACGTCACCATAGTCACCAACAGCGCCTTTATTGCCGACTATGTGCGAGGTAGCGTGAACGTGACCGCAATCCTGCTGGGCGGCACCTACCAGCGCGACAGCCAGGTGCTGGTTGGCCCCCTCGTGCGCACGTGCGCGCAGGAGTTCTACGTCGATCGTCTCTTTATTGGCGCCGACGGCTGGGTGGAAGGCATCGGCCCCACCAATGCCGACCAGATGCGTGCCGATGCCGTTCGTTCCATGTCGGAGTCCGCCGCGGAGGTCGTGGTTCTCACCGAATCCGAGAAGTTCGGCCATCGTGGAGCAGTGCCCATGCGTCTGCCGGGCAAGCGTCTCTCGCTGGTCACCGACGCGAACATTCCGCAGGAATGGCGCGACTCCCTGGCACGTGACGGCGTGGAGGTCTCCATCGCCTAGAAGAAGGTGTCGAATCCCTCGTCAAACAGCTCCGTCCTAACGGGATATATTATATGGGCATGGACACGCTACACAGCGCAGGTTACGAGCGCGCAAGCGAGAAGGGATACGCCATGTCAAAGAACATCCAGACGATGGAGCGGTTCGTGGAGGCGCAGAACAACCACGACTCCGCGGCGGTGGTCGCGTGCTTCGCCCCGGACTTCCGTCGCAAGTCCGCCGAGACCGGTTGGGAGGAGATGGGCGCAGGCAACTACGCCGACATGTCCGATCGCTACTGGGCGGCCTTCCCCGACACCCACTTTAAGGTGGAACACCTCCTCGAGGACGGCGACTTCGTGTTTTTGCAGTACATGGAAACCGGCACGTGGACGGGCGTGTGGGAGATGCCAGGCGGCATTTCGATTCCTCCCCAGAACACGCCGTACGAGTCGCGCGGCATCATCACGTGCACCATGGATGAGAACGGCCTCATTCGCAGGTACTGCTATCACCACGAGGGCGGGTTCGTAAAGGCGTATCCCATTCTCGCCCAAATGACCGTGCGCACGATGAACAAGGATGCCGATCAGGGCTAGGTTCGTCTCCCAGGTGCGCTCGGTCGCTACAAGAACGCCTCGATGCCCTCGTCGAGGTAGGTCTTCCGGTAATCCTCAAGGTCTTCGGGGTGCAGGTTCTGCGTGCCATGCATGGTGTAGGGCATGTCGAGCAACTCGTACTTGGCCTCGCCAAAGTTGTGGAAGGGAAGGAGCTGCACGCGAGTTCCGCCGGCGTCAAGAAGCCAGCGGGCCATGGCTCGGGCATCGTCCATGCTGTCGTTGAAGCCGGGAATCACCGGCGTGCGCGGCAGGACATCCGGGTGGTTTGCCAGCGCCCAACGGAGGTTCTCGAGCATGAGGTCGGCCCGAGCGTTGGCGTGGTCGCGGAGCTTGGCGGGATCGACGTGCTTAAGGTCGATGAGCATGTGGTCGAGCAGGCCTGCAATACGCTGGAACACCTGTGGCGCCACATGCGCCTCGGTCTCTATGCAGGTGTCGATGCCCTCGTCGCGCAGACGGATGAGCAGCTCCTCGCAAAAGTCGGGCCATGTGAGCGCCTCGCCACCACTGAGCGTAACGCCACCCCCGGAGTCCTCGTAGAAGGGCTGGTCCTGTAGGCAGACCTGTAGGACCTCTTCGACGGTCTTGCTTTCGCCGACGATGGAGAGCGCGCGTGCGGGGCAGGCTGCCACGGCCGCTCGAGCCTCGGCTGAGTCGCCGCTCAGACCGCGCACGTCCACGTGGCGCTTACCCGCGTGCTCGACGGCCTTGGCGCCGGGCGCGGCGGCCAGACAGGCACCGCAGCCCACGCAGGCGCTTTCCTTCCACTCGAGCTGCGGCGTACGAAGCTGGCTCTCGGGGTTGGAGCACCATGCGCAGCGCAGCGGGCATCCCTTGAGGAAGACCACCGTGCGGATGCCTGGTCCGTCGTTGAGGCTGAACTTCTGTATGTTGAACACCGTGGCGCTCTGCATGTGTCGCCCTCCTCGCGCCCGCCGCCCTCGGCCCTCGCCGCCCTCGGCGCGCCGAAAAAGTGCGTAACTTTACTTTGTGCGATATTTGATTAGACTAGCGTTGCCGCAGGTAGATGGGACGTAAAATCACTGAACCCCCTCTAAGCGTACTACAAAGTTACGCACTTTCGGCACAGGGGCGAGGCCGTAGCGCGGGAATGGAGCGAAGATGGCGTATGTGTTGGGTAGGGGGTCGGCGGTCGAGTGGCTTCGGCAAAACCGAAACGTGTCGTTGGTGCAGCATCCCTGGACGGTGCCCTATCCGTTGCTGGAGGGGAGCCGCACGCGGCTGGAGGCGGTGCTGCCGCACCTTGAGGGGCTCTCGGTACCCTACCAGCTCATCGTGTGGACGCGCGAGGACCGGCGCCGAACAGCGCTGGCCTGCAGCCACATGCTCGACTTACGCGACGGACACTACCCGGCCATTCACGTAACCGACGAGCTGTTCGTCTCGACACCTGAGTTCACCTTCCTGCAGATGGCAAGCGTGCTCGACGACGAGCACCTGCTCTTTTTGGGCCTCGAGCTGTGTGGACGCTATGGCATGCGCAACGGACGGGTGTTCATGAGAAGGCAGGCGTGCACGCGGCAGCAGCTGCTGGCGTTTGCCGAGTACGCCCGGCATGTGCACGGAAGAAAGCGCGCCTTGAAGGTGGCGCCAAACGTGCTTGAGGGGGCCGGGTCGCCCATGGAGGCGGCGCTGGCGCTCGTGTTGCACGCTCCGTGCGAGGAGGGCGGGCATGGTCTTGCGGCGCCGGAACTTAACCGTTCGCTTTCGGTCGTGGGGGCTGCCCGTCGCCTCTGGCCGGATGACCACATCACGCCGGACTTGCTGTGGGAAGACGCAAAGCTCGCGATCGAGTACGACAGCGATGAGCACCATACGGCCGGGCAGCGCATCGCAAACGACGCGCGTCGGCGAGACGTGCTCGTTGAGCTGGGATATCGCGTGGTTACGGTAACGACCGAGCACATGAGAAGCACCCGGGAGGTCGAGCGCATCGCGGGAATCGTGGCGCGTGCGGTCGGCGCGGACCTCGCGCCGCAGGACGAGGAGGCGCGAAAGGCGCGGGCGAGCCTCCTGGAGCGCATGCGTCGGATGGCGACCCATCCCGAGGAGCTGACGGCCCTGCCTCAGGCGCGGGATTCTCGCTCGTGGCGTCCACGACGCCCACCCGCGCGCCCGTAAGTGCGAAAGTGCGTAACTTTTGAGAAGGGTTTCTCGCGCCTGTGAAGAGCGCGTCGCTTCTACCTGCGCAAACGTGATTGCATCAAATAGTCAATGGAAAATAGTTACGCACTTTCGGCAGGGCATATGCTAGGATATTTACGAACGAAAGTATAATTTCTTTGGTAAGGAAGAAGAATCCCATGGAGAACCCCAAGCACTTTGGCACCCTCACCAAGCGCATGCAGGACTTCCGCGAGGAGGTGCTGGACGAGAGACCCTTCGTGGATGCCGAGCGCGCCATTTTGTGCACGGAGTCCTACCGACAGACGATCGACCAGCCGCCCGTGATGCGCCGCGCCCTGTCCTTTGCCCACATCCTCGACAACATGACAATCTACATTGAGGACAAGACCCTCATCGCCGGCAATCAGGCCACCAAGAACGGCAACGCGCCCGTGTTTCCCGAGTACACGCTTGGCTTCGTGCTCGACGAGCTCGACAAGTTCGAGAAACGCGACGGCGACGTGTTCTACATGACCGAGGAGGACAAGCAGGCCATCCGCGACATCGCGCCCTTCTGGGAGGGCAACACCCTGCGCGAGCACGGTCTGGCAATGCTGCCCGACGCAGTGGCCCCCTTTATGGAGACCGGCGTCTTTGGCATGGAAGGCAAGCTCAACGCAGGTGACGCCCACCTCGCCATCAACCACGCCCGCCTGCTCGCCGAGGGCCTTGCCGGCTACGAGGCGCGCACCCGCGCCGCCAAGGACAACCTCGACCTGGCCGACCCCGAGGCCGTAAACAAGCACGCTTTCTACAAGGCCGTGCTCATCGTGATCGACGCCGTGCGCCGCTGGGCCGGCCGCTATGCCGAGCTGGCCACAAGCCAGGCCGCCGCGTGCGACGACCCCGCGCGCAAGGCCGAGCTCGAGCGCATCGCCGCCGCCTGCGCGCGCGTGCCCTACGAGCCAGCGCAGACCTTCTTCGAGGCCGTCCAGGCCGTATGGTTTTCTCAGGTACTGCTGCAGATCGAGTCCAACGGCCATTCCTTGAGCTTTGGCCGCTTCGACCAGTACATGCATCCGTACTACAAGGCCGACCTCGAGGCGGGGCGCATCACCGAGGACGAGGCGACGGAGCTTCTTGCCAATCTCTGGATCAAGACGCTCACCGTGCAGAAGATCCGCAGCCAGGCGCACACGTACTCCAGCGCAGGCAGCCCCATGTACCAAAACGTCACCATTGGCGGCCAGACGCCCGACACGCACGAGGATGCCGTCAACCCCATGAGCTGGCTCGTGCTGCGCTCCGTGGCCCAGACCCGCCTCACCCAGCCCAACCTCACCGTGCGCTACCACGCGGGACTCGACCCAGCCTTCTTTGCCGAGTGCATTGAGGTCATGCGCCTGGGCTTTGGCATGCCCGCGCTCAATAACGACGAGATCATCATCCCCAGCTTTATCGCCTGGGGCGTCTCGGAGTACGACGCCTACAACTACTCGGCCATCGGCTGCGTGGAGACGGCCGTACCAGGTCGCTGGGGCTACCGCTGCACGGGCATGAGCTACATCAACTTCCCGCGCCTGCTCCTGTGCGCCATGAACGGCGGCGTGGACCTCACCTCCGGCAAGCGCTTCGTGCAAGGCCACGGCACCTTCCTCGAGTGGGAGACCTTTAACGAGCTCATGGATGCCTGGGAGGCCAGCCTGCGTGAGATGACCAAGTGGTCTGCCGTGGTGGAGAACGCCATCGACAAGGCCTCCGAGCGCGAGGTGCCCGACGTGCTGTGCTCCGCCCTCACCGACGACTGCATCGCCCGCGGCAAGACCATCAAGGAGGGCGGCGCCGTATACGACTTCATCAGCGGACTGCAGGTGGGCATCGCAAACATGGCCGACTCCCTCGCCGCCATCAAGAAGCTCGTCTACGAGGAGGGTCGCATCTCGCGCCAGCAGCTGTGGGACGCGCTGACCAGCGACTTTGCTGGCGAGGAGGGCGCCCGCATCCAGCAGATGCTCGTCAACGACGCCCCCAAGTACGGCAACGACGACGACTACGTGGACGACCTGGCCGTGGAGTGCTACGCGCCCTACATTGACGAGGTGGCCAAGTACCCCAACACGCGCTACGGACGCGGCCCCATTGGCGGCATCCGCTACGCCGGCACGAGCTCGATTTCCGCCAACGTGGGCCAGGGCATGGGCACCATGGCCACCCCCGACGGACGCCACGCACACGAGCCGCTGGCCGAGGGCTGCAGCCCCGCGCACAATGCCGACAAGCAGGGTCCCACGGCCGTGTTCAAGACCGTCTCGAAGCTGCCCACCGACAAGATCACCGGCGGCGTGCTGCTCAACCAGAAGGTAACGCCGGCGATGCTGGCCAACGAGCAGAACAAGGTCAAGCTGCAGATGATGCTGCGCACGTTCTTCAACCGGCTGCACGGGTACCATGTGCAATACAACGTGGTGGATCGCGCCACGCTGCTCGACGCGCAAGCCCACCCCGATCGCCATAGGGACCTCATTGTGCGCGTGGCCGGCTACAGCGCGTTCTTCAACGTGCTCTCCAAGGCAACGCAAGATGATATTATCGATCGCACTGAGCAGGTACTTTAGGGGGTGGACGGCGTGTTTCTCCGTGCTCAAACAGCTCGCTGCGCGAGAACTGCGCGCGGAGAAACACGACCGTCCACCTCACCGAAGAACGCGGCCGACCATGCTCAGGGCATTCCACAACGGAGGAAATGTGTGCGCTTCGCGCGCTTGGCAAAGGGGGGTGCGCGCGGAGAAACACGACCGTCCACCTCACTGAAGAACGCGGCCGGCCATGCTCAGGCATTCCACCTCGGAGGAAATGTGTGCGCGCTTCGCGCGCGTTTGGAAAGAAGGGAAAGACAATGGAGTTCTTTATTGACAGCGCCGACATCGAGGCGATTCGCGAGCTTTGCGACTATCTGCCCATCGATGGGGTAACCACCAACCCCACCATCATCACCAAGAGCGGCAAGCAGCCCGAGCAGGTGTTCGCCGAGCTGGCAGAGGTGCTCACCGAGGATCAGAAGATCATCGCGCAGGTAGTGAGCCTCGACTACGAGGGCATTCTGACCGAGGCCGAGCGCATCGCGCAGGTTCGCGGCGGCAAGAACATCGTGGTAAAGATTCCTGTTACCCGCGAGGGCCTGCGTGCCATCCCGGCCGTAAAAGCCAAGGGCATCTGCGTGCTCGCCACCGGCATCTACTCGGCGACCCAAGCCTTCTGGGCGGCCAAGGCCGGCGCCGACTACCTGGCGCCCTACGTCAACCGCATGTGCAACTACGGTGACGGCGTGGGCCAGGTGATCGAGCTTGTGGAGACGCTTGCCGTGTACGGCATGGACGCCAAGGTGTGCGCCGCGAGCTTTAAGAACGTGGACCAGGTGCACCAGCTGCTGGCCGCAGGCGTGCCCGCCATCACCGTGGCGCCCGACGTCATCCGCGCCATGGTCGCGCATCCCGGCACCGCCATCGCCATGGAGGAGTTCACCACCAACTGGAGCAAGGCCTACGGACGAACCACGCTATAGCAGCCTGCCACGTTGGGGATACACCCCAACGTGCATCCGTAGGCACGTACGATTTTGTGACAAGCTAGATCACTGCCGCGTACGATATAGCGCAAATATCGTACGCGGCAGTGACCCATTTTTACCACGAATCGTACATGGTGCCCCATGGCGCTCGATGGGACTCCTTGCTATCTCGTCCTGCCGTAACAACCCGCATCGGCGTCGCAGTAATAGGGCGAGTTGCACGAACTCCACACGCCACCACCGGCCACGCCTTCCAGCTCCTCTTCGGAAAGCTGGTATCCCTCGCTCCGCGCAAACTCGAGCAGTTCCTCGGGGGTCGTGCAATCCTTCGCCCTTTGCATCTGCTCCTCAGACAGTTCGTTAAAATCCATGGGATGCCCCCTCCTCGCTTATTGCCCATTACGCATATACCTATAGTATGTTCTACAAGACGCCTCATCTCAACATGCGTCTACACAAATACATGCGAGGGATGCCAATCCATGCGCTACACGCTTATGAACCAAGGACGCGAGGTGCTTGACTTCGCGATGGATGCCAACTCCGGGCTTCCCACAGACATACGACCCCGTGAGGGTATGGGGTGGGCGCCCATGCAGTTTCCCACGGACGGGCAAGACCTCGTGCCGTCACTCGACCGATTCCTGCGGCAACGTGCCATCTGCGTCGATCGAGAGGACCTTGCGAGCATCATGCGCGCGTGTGGAACCCGGCGCGCCGTTGACCTGGCGCTCCAGTCGGGTGGCTTCTCGCTCTCGGACCAATACTGGTACAGGCGTGAGGGCACCGACCAAACGTGGGAGGGATCGAACTTCTTTGACAACGAGTGGGACCCCTCGTTTGGCGAGGCCATACTCAAAAAGGACTACGACGCCCTCGCCCACGCGTCGGCACGCACCCCCGACACCACCCTTGGCGGCTTTTGTCGCAAGGCCTGGATCCAAACCGAGCGGGGCCCTCGGCTCCACAAGGCTACGTGCGCCGACGATGCGAACATCCTTTGCGAGGCCTTGGTCTCTCGCATGCTCGACCGTCTTGTTGGAATGCGCGGCCACGTCCCCTACCAGCCCGCGACGTTTTGTGGGGAGCTCTACTCCACCTCCCCCGTCATGCTGGGCAAAGACGAGGAGCTGGTGCGAGGCATCGAGCTTTTGGGCAGGGAGGGCGTGGCCCTCGAACGGCTCGACGCGGCAACGGGCATGCGCAACTTCGATGAGCTTATGGGTATCTATCTGCGCGCGCTTCAAAAGCACGGCGTGCCCGAACCCCGGCAGGCCGTGGCCAAAGTGTTCGTTACCGCAACGCTCACGCTCGACTTCGACACACATCCCTCCAACTTTGGCTTTATCCGCAACCTCAAGACGCTCGAGCTGCGTGAGGCGCCGCTCTTCGACCACGGACGTGGATTCACCTACATGAGAGACAAGTTCGCGCTCATCAAGAGGGAACCTAGGGTCGCCGAGCTTTTGCTCGGACTCCATTTTTGCCGGCTCGACCCCGCGTGGGACTACTCGTGGTACGACCCACATGCGCTCGACGACTTTGAGGACGAGATTCTGGAGACGCTATCTGCCATCGACGCGCTGCCCAAGGGGTATGCGGAGCTGATGGTCGCCCTGTTCAAAAAGCAGCGCAGCTACGTGAATCGCATCGCGGAGCGCTCGCGCTAGTCCCTCGTGACGGCGCCCATGCCCTTGAGCTGCATCTTGCGCTCGTACATGAGGTTGTCCGCACGCTGAAAGACCTCGTGGAAGGATTCGTCCACCTCGGGGTCGAAATCCGACAGACCCAGAGAGATGACCACTTTGTCCTTGCCGATGTTACCCTCGATCTCGGTGTTGATGTCGCGCATGATATCGTGCCGATCCTCGAAGTCGCGCCCCTGCAGGAGCACCACGAACTCGTCGCCGCCAACGCGATAGACCGGGCTGTGCTTGAAGTACTCGCACAGCATCTTACAGGCGGAACGAATGTACTCGTCACCTGCCTTGTGGCCCAATGTGTCGTTGATCTTCTTGAGGCCGTTGACGTCACAGACGATCACGCCGAACTCGTCAACGTCGCCGTCCACGATATGCGTCTCCATGTCGCCTTCCTTAACGGCAAAGGCATGCTTGCTCTTGACGCCGGTGAGCGGGTCTGTGAAGGCAACGGTGTGGGCCTCGTCGCGCTCCTCGATGGCCTTCTTCTCCCATTCGCCCGTCGTGCGATAGTTCACGAACATCACGATGGCCGCGAGCCCAAACACACCGAAGATAATGTAGGCACTGGTGTTGTCGGCGGCGTGGAGCCGCACGCCTATGGTTTCCAAGAACTCATCCGTGCTCATGGCCTGGTGCGTGGCATCCGCCGTCCCGTTGATGTAGCTGCCTATGTCTGCGACAATAACGTTCTCGCTTGCCTCGTTTATGCGCTCGGCCAGAGTCGTGGACATGAGGACTATAAACGCCAGCATGGCAACCCACACGATGATGGCCTTGCCAAAGCTCCTTGCATGGTCCCTTCGTATGACCCAGTTGAAGAAGAACAGCCCGATGACCGACCACCCTATCATGAGCACGTAGGTCTCCGTCTCGATGGTATGGTCGGCAAAAAAGCCCGGCAGGAGGAGGAACACCAAGAACGCGACGAGTATGAACAGGCAGATTCCGCTGATGAGGCGGTTCCTCCTGACCCCCTCCTGACCCGAGACCTTGAAGACCGCCACGGACGCAAAGCCATAGACGATGGTCGCGCCAATGGTGGTGGTGTCCACGATCCAGCCGATGGTCGTCCTGCCAAGGAAGGGTATGGGCAGCGAGACGACGACGGCGAGGAGTATTGCGTTTACCGGAATCCGCTTGTCACTGAGCTTGGAGAACCGCTCGGGCAGCACGCCGTCGTGGGCCACGGCGTAGCACAGGCGGCTCACGGCGCGCAACATGCCAATGAGACTGGAGAGCACGAGTGCCAAAAGCGAGGCCATGAGGATGTAGACGCCTGCGTCACCGAGGTAGTGATAGGCGGCATAGAAGGCGGGAAGACCCTCGATCCCTTCGAACTCGTCCAGGCGACCGATGTAGTCCAGCCAGCTGGAGCAACCCTCCGGATAGGCGGTAATGCTCAGCAGAATGATAAAGATGTACAGCGCGGTCACAACGGCAACGGCGGACACGAGGACGCGGAACATGTACTTGTGCTCGAACTTGTACTCCATGGCCGAGTGCGACACGCTCTCGAATCCAATGAACGCCCAGGGCGAGAGGAAGGCGATGCGCAACACCTGTCGGAAGGCTCCCTTGTCCGGAACGAAGGCTGGCCTCATCGTCAAGCCCGTTCCTCGATGGCCCAACATGGCGAGCAAGGTGACAACGGTGATGCCTGCAATAAACAGCAGCACCATTACCACCATCGTCTTTGCGGTCGCCTCCTTGCTCTTTATGCACAGCAGGGCAACGAGCGCGATGACCGCCAGCGTTATGAGGGTCTCGCCCAAGTAGACCTCGTAGCCAAATATGGTGTAGAGGTAGCCGACCTTAAACACGCCGCGGAGGAAGTAGCGGGCGAACAGCGGAACGCTGGTTGCGTTTGCCCAGAAGATGGAGATGTACGTGAGGAACAGGTACCAAGCCACCAAAAACGCACGGTCGTAGCCAAAGACGTTCTTTATGTAGTTGTACAGTCCACCAATGCCGGGAAAGCGGTTAGCCAAGAAGTGGTAGTGGCTGGACACCATGAGCATCATGATGAACCCGGCCAGCAGGCCCAGAATGGAACCCGCCGGTCCCGCCTGGGACAGGTAGGACTTGCTGGTGACCACAAGCGAACCCCAACCAATGGCAGAGCCAATGGACAGGGCCCAAACCGCCAACCGCGAGAGATAAGGCTGCGGGCCCGTCGTGGCTTTGCTGGCAGATGACGGTTCACTCATGGAACCCACCCCCCGAATCGAGCTTCCTCTGTACGTACGGTCATAAAGTTTAAGCATATAGTAGCAGCACTTGGGGTGTCGTTCGTTCACGTATTCGCTAACAGTAATAGTTTGGCGGGCACGCGTCTTTGCGCCCTTGGAATGCACGTGAGCGATTGGTCTGCAGTGCCGAGCCAGGCGACATTGGCCGATTTGTCCGCGCACGCGCGCCGTTTCCACCATGCGAGGGAGCCGTCATTAGTACAATGGACTACATGAGTCCGTGCATGTGTACGAAAGGAAGGACTATGGTGCTCTTTAACGCAACGACGCCTATTCAGTGGATAGGCTGGGTTCTGGTGTTCGTGGGCCTCATCGTGGCCAACGAAATCGAGCGACGCAGCAAGGTCGGCGGCCTCATTTTCTTCGTTGGCCTGCCCATCCTCATGACCATCTACTGCGTGGCCATCGGCATCGGTGTGGCGCAGGGCGCGGAGTGGGCGCTCACCAACCCCACCCACATATACCAGAACGGCTGGTTCCACTACGCCAAGGTGTATGCGGCACTCACCGGCTGCATTGGCTTCATGGCCATCAAGTACAAGTGGGGCAAGCTGGGCAAGGCGCATTGGTTCCGCGCGTTCCCGTTTGTAATAGTGGCAATCAACATCCTCATCGCCGTCGTGTCTGACTTCGAGAGCTACGCGCACTTTGTCTCGGGCGACTACACCGTGGTTACCGCCGGCAGCGAGCTTACGCAGTATGCGGCAGTGGGCGCTCCCGTGTGGCTCACCAGCGAGGGCGTGTGGCAGCTTTGCGGCATCAACAACCTGTTCAACGGCATCGCAGGTCTCATCAACATCTTCTGCATGACCGCGTGGTGGAGCGTCTATGCCGGCAAGAACGAGGAGGACATGCTGTGGCCCGACATGACATGGGTCTACATCATCGCCTACGACATCTGGAACTTCTGCTACACCTACAACTGCCTGCCCACGCACTCGTTCTTCTGCGGATTCGCGCTGCTGCTGGCCCCCACCGTCGCCAACGCCATTTGGAACAAGGGCGGTTGGATCCAAAACCGCGCCAACACGCTTGCGACCTGGTGCATGTTCGCACAGGTGTTCCCCTGGTTCCAGGAGGAGTCCATGTTCCGCACCGTCTCGCTGCAGAACCCAACCATAACCAACGGCGTTGCCATTGCGGCGCTGGTGATTAACGTGGCGGCCATCGCCTACATCGTCTACCGCGCCAAGAAGCTGGGCGTCAACCCATACAAGAGCGACGTCTTCGTGGGCACCCGCGACTGGGAGAAGGCCACCGCCCGCCGAGAGGACCCCGCGCTCGACCCCGGCATCGCCGCATAGGGGAGCTGCCGTCCAACAACGCAGGCCAACGAGGTCAAACCGACGCACATGGAAATGGGCCGTGCCCTTGGGAAGTCCCCAATGGCGCGGCCCATGCCTTTGGCTGCAAAACGTACGGAACGAGGCGGCTTGCGCCTCGCGGGGCGGCACCCACGGTGCTGCCGCAGGCTACTTGCCCTTCTTTATGTTCCTGTACAGGCGATACGCAAAGAACACGCTGATGAGGTAGCCACAAGACCCCAGCGCCCTAATGACGACGGTAAGAGTCCCCTGGTCGTTGGTGAGGGCAGGCGCCGTGCACAGCAAGCAGGAGCCAATAAAGAACGCGATGACCAAGAACGCACGAATGAGGTATCCCACGAGACGGTTCACCGTCGCGAGGGCCTTCTCCTCAAAGCTGAAGTCGGTGCGCACCCTGATTTGGCCCTTCTCGAGCATGTCGAGCGTCTCGGCGGTCTTGGCCGAGGACTTTGAGGTGCTCTCGAAGAACTTGATGAGCTCCATGGCAATCTCGGGGTTCAGTTCGGCGAGGCTGTCGGAGTCGAGGTTCTCGAAGTCGATGTCCATACCGAGATCCACCTTGTCGGTGAAGAAGTTCAGTATGTTGACGTTTGGGCTGAGCGTCCTGATGGTGCCCTCCACCGCGATGATGCCGCGCGAGAGGTTGGTGAGGAAGGGGTCGATCTTGTAGTTCTCGTCCTGCAGGTTGTTGAGGACGGTGCCCAGAAGGTCGCCCAGGGCAAAGTCACCAAAGTCCGACCCGGTGTACTGGCCGCACATGTCCTCACACATCTCGAGCATGGCACCGTGGTCGATCTCGCCCTGCGGCTTGGCAACCTGCAGCACCGTCTTCTTGAGGCCGTAGGCGTCGTTCATCACGATGTTGGTAACGAGGCTAATGAGGATCGAACGCTGCTTGTCGGTGAGCGACCCCATCATGCCAAAGTCGATCCACTCGATGCCGTGCTCCGGAAGCTGTGGCGTCTGGTCGTCCTCCGCAGCCTCGGCGTCGTCAGCAATCTCGGCGGCCTCGGCGTCGGTATCCTCGTCGCCCTCGGTAGCGGGCGCCTCTACGGCCTCGTCGCCCTCGGTAGCGACCTCGTCTTCCGGCTCGGGCAGGACCGGCTCCTTGATCAGCACGTTGCCCGAATGCGGGTCGGCGTGATAGAAGCCGTCAACAAGAACCTGCGTGGAGAAGTTGTCCGCAATGAGGGAGGCGATGCGCTCGCGCTCGTCTGCGTCGAGCGAGTTGATGTAGTCCAGATCGCCCACCTCGGTACCCGTAACAAAGTCCTCGGTAAGGATGGCCTCGTTGGTGAGCTCGCGGTAGCACTTGGGGCTTCTCACGCCAGGGCGATCCTTGTTGAGCTCCCAAAAACGCTCGAGGTTGGTGGCCTCGTTGGTAAAGTTGAGCTCGGTCTTGGACGTGCGCTCAAGCTCCACGATGAATCCGCGGATGTCGAAGCCGCCCAGCGTGTCCTTAACGAACATGTCAAGGATCTTCTCGATGAGGGCGAAGTCGCGCGCGACCGTGTCCACGACACCGGGACGACGAACCTTTACGGCCACGACGGTGCCGTCGAAGAGCTCCGCCTTGTGCACCTGACCGATGGAGGCAGACCCCAGGGGCTTCTGGTCGAAGGAGGCAAAGAGTTCGTCGGTCGACTTGCCAAGGTGCTTCTCGATCTGGGAATAGACGGTCTCGAGGTCCATGGGAGCCACGCTCGAGCGCAGCTGGGCCAGGGCATCGCAGTACTCGGGGGGAATGTGCTCGGACTGCTGGGAAGCGATCTGGCCAATCTTGACGAAGGTGGGTCCCAGGTCCTGAATGATTCCAACCACTATCTCGGGCGTAATGCCATCGTCGTAGTCGTACTTACGTATGATCCCGATAATCTCCTTGAGCCTGCCGTTGGTGTCCGGACTGCTGTTCTTTGCGTCCTTGCGCTGCTTGATCAAAGCGGAGATGAACCCTGCCATATGTCAACTACCTCCATGCAATACGGTGACCTTCCTTGCGTCCAACACCAGTCCGCGGTGCCAGCAGAGCAATGTAGGTCACGCCTTCGCAGACGGGCCATCCAACCAACGTCCGCATGTACCTGCAAAAAACATTATATGCAGACAGCATCGCATTGTGACAATCGGGAATGCACTTTTTTGACGTGTTCCCTGCTCCGCCTCCCATCGCCTCCCGACATTCCCCGCGCGGTGACGACTCGTGCGGTGCTAGGACGCTCGCATATGCCACTTACCACCCTACCGGTGCAGTTCGACGCCCCATCCCTTTGGGAACTAGCGCATCGCATACTATAAAAAAGGACGGGCGTTGTCGTCGGCAAACGGGAGGGGGCTACCGATGGGCGAAGTTCGCGCAGCGGTCACGCATCGCAGGGACTATCTGTGGGTCATTCTTTTTCTCATTATCTTCGTAAACGGATTCGAGTCGGGCGGTTATCAGGCGAGTCTGCTCAGCATTGGCGAGACCTACGACCTATCCGTTACCTCCATGGGCCTGTTCGCGGCATTGGAGCTGTTGGCCGACATGCTTGCCCCCCTGCTGCTCGGCAGGTGGGCCGACCGCTTTGGCAAGGGTAAGAGCATGCTGGTCATGCTCTCGTTGCAGCTCGTCATCTCCCTCCTGCTGCTCCTCACCACGTCACGGGAGATCTTCCTTGGCGGCATGTTCTTTCTGGGACTCACCACCAGCGCGATGCAGTTCATCGCCATCGCGGCCCTCGCGGACGCCTACCCCCTTAGCCAGGGCAAGCGCATTGGGTACATGACCTCCATGTACGCGCTGGGCGCCGTCGCGTCGCCGCTCATCGTGTCACTCTACCTGGGCCTTGGGATCAGCTGGAGGGCACTGTTCGCCCTGCTGGGCGCAGGCTCGCTCGTCGCCCTTGTTGGCCTGCTAAGGAACGACGTGCAACCGCGCGAGAAGGCTCCGAAGTCGGCTGGCGGGCAGGTCGGGTCGGGTAGATTCGTGCTCGTGGGCGTCCTGCTGCTCTGCGTCGTGATGTGCATCTACGTGGGCTTCGAGAATGGCTTCGCGTTCTTTGTGGACACCCTGTTCGCAAAGGTGTTCAACTCCTCCGCGGGCAAGCTGGCCCTCTCGCTCTACTGGGCCGTAATGATTCCCTCGCGCGTGATCGTGGGGCACAATGCGAAGCACGCCTACAAGATCCTGTTGGCCTCCGTCATCACCATCCCCTGCATGGCGGCGCTCATCGCCATCGCGCCAAGCAGCGCCCTGGTCATGGCCCTGTGCGTGCCCCTGGGCCTCGCCAGCGGCGCCATCTATCCCTGCTCGCTCACACTCGCCCTGCCGTTTGCCGGCAAGAAGACCGCCACGGCAACGGGTATGATCACGACTGCCACGGGCATAGGCGGCTTCGCCTTTACGGCACTCACCGGCTTTCTGGCCGACAGGCTGGGTATGCAGGCTGCCTTGCTGGTGCTGGCGGCCTTCTTCGCACTGTCGCTCATCGCGGTACTGCGCATACGCGCGTACCAAACCGCATCCGCAGAGCAAGAGTAGAGAAAGGAACCTCACATGAGACGCACGACCATCTGCATTGCCGCAGCACTCACCGCAGCCCTGAGCATGGGTGCCATGCCAGGCTGTGGCAACCAACAGACGGCCGCCCCGGCAACCGACGTCGCCCCGGCAGCACAGCAGTCGCAGGAAGAGCTCGTTTCCGAGCTTAAGGGGGCCCTCGCAAACGTCCCCAAGTTCAAGTCGGTCACGGTGGTCGAGACCACCGACTCGGTCCTCAAGGACGACGCAGCATCTGCCGACGGCTCGGGCGCATCCTCTGCAACCGACGAGGCAAGCACGGAGTCCAACAGCATCAGTTCGATGACCATCTACAAGTTCGACGCAAGCGGGGACAAGCTCAAGACGCACATGACAAGCACCATAGAAGACGTTACGCTGCAGTACTACTCCAATGGCGACGACGCCGTGTGCGTTACCGACGGACCCATCTACTCCGGCAAGACCGAACAGTTTGACAGCGTCCACTTTGATGGCTTCGAGGCATACTTTACCGATACCTTTGGCGACCTCACAAAGGTGGTCGACTGCGTTGACAACCTTACGAAGGAGCAGGAGCAGAACCTGACCGTCTACACCCTGTCCCTCAATCCCCAAAAGTACATCGAGTCCGATGAGCTCCTTGCCCTCATGGCAGAGAGCGGCGACCCGATCCAGGAGGCCGTCTTCGTTATCAAGTTCGACCAGGACGGCCACATGGTGTCGGTAAACTCGAGAAGCGAGTACAAGCAGGTCTCTGCCGTGCGGAACGCCGAGCTCTCGGAATTCGACGCCACCGTCGTTGACCCCATGCCCAAGGCCGACAAGACGTACGAGGAGATGGAAAAGGACATGGACGCGAAGTACGACGCCTTCGACAAGGGAACCCTGGAGCAGCTGCTCGCGGAGGGCCCGGACGCCCTGGACTCCAACGCGGAGGCCGCGAGTCCCGACGCCAAGTAGCCCCAACCCACAAGGCCCTCGCATGGATAGTGCCCCCGTCAGGACATGGGTCCTGTCGGGGGCACCGCTTAGCGCAACGTCGAGAAAGCTCCGCTACCTGTCCTTGCGTATCGTAACGAAGATGTACACCATCAGAGCGAATCCTATGGCACCAAAGCAATAGCCGGCGTTTACGAGGGTCGCCATGCCGGAGCTCGCGCCCGCAGAGCACAGCAGGCACGCGCCGATGAACAGCGCCATTGCCAGCAGGGCAAAGATGGTGTTGCGCACCATGTAGTTGATCGCCTTGGTGGTCTTGGGGTCCATCCCAAAGTCGCCGCCCATCTTGATCTGGCTCTTTTGCAGCATGTCGAGCGTCTCCACCGCCTTGGTGGGCAGCCCCGCCATGTCGTCGAGGCCCTGCACGCCCTTAAGCATAAAGTTGGTGACGATGCGCTCGATGCTCTCGGGGTCGAAGCCCGTGTTGATGTGGCGCGTCATGATGTCCATGATGTTCACGCGCGGGGACAGCTCCTTTACCGTGCCCTCGACGGTGATCAGGCCGCGCCCCAGGTTGGTGAGGAAGGGGTCGATGTCGTAGCCCTCGTCCTCGAGGCCGGAGGTGATCGACGCGAGAAGCTCGCCCGTGTCGAAGCTCTCGAGGTCGGACTCGGCGAACTGGCTCGTCATCTGCTCGCACGTGTCGAGGAGCGCACCGTGGTTGATGGGGCCACGCGGCTTGGCGATCTGCAGCACGCAGCGCTTGAGGCCATAGCTGTCGTGCTTCACCAGGGCGGTTACGATGTCGAGCAGGATCTGACGCTGCTTGGAGTTGATGGTGCCCATCATGCCAAAGTCAATCCACTCTATCCCGTCGTCCACCAGCAAGACGTTGCCTGCGTGCGGGTCGGCATGATAGAAGCCGTCCAAGAGGATCTGGTTGACGTAGTTGTCGGCAACGAGGTCGGCCAGTCGGTCACGCTCCTCGTCGGGAAGCTTTGCGAGGTACTCGGCGTCTCCCACCTCGGGCCCGCTCACAAAGTCCTCGGTGAGGATCGCCTCGTTGGTGTACTCGTCGTAGCACTTGGGCGACTTTACGCCCTCGCGTCCCTCGTTGTTCGCGCCAAAGCGAATGAGGTTGTTCGCCTCGTTGGTAAAGTCCAGCTCTATCGTGGATGTTTGCTCGAGCTCCTTTACCATGGTCATGAGGTCCATGGCGTTCTCGCCGCCAGACGAGAACTTCTCGCCAACCTTGAGGATGCGCTCGATGAGGGCGAAGTCCTGCGCGACCGTCTCCACGACGCCGGGGCGACGGACCTTGACGGCAACCACGGTGCCGTCCGCGAGCTCGGCCTTGTGCACCTGGCCGATGGAGGCAGAGCCCAGGGGCTCGTCCTCGAAGGACGCAAAGATCTCGTTCGCCGGCTTGCCCAGGTGCTTCTCGATCTGCGCGTGCACCGTCTGGGCGTCCATGGGCGCAACGCTCGAGCGCAGCTTGCCAAGGGCCTCGCAGTATTCCTCGGGCAGCATGTCGGTGTGCGTGGAGGCGATCTGGCCGAGCTTTACAAACGTGGGGCCAAGGTCCTGCAGTATGCTGACCGTCGTCTCGGGCGTAAGCCCGTCTTCGTAGTCGTACTTCTTGAGAATCGCGATGATCTCCTTGCCGCGCGCGTTGTAGTCGATGGTGTCCTTGGTCTTGGTGCGCGCTTTCCTCAGCGCCTGTAAGAAGCTCGCCATATCTGTGTCCTTTCGGTCCGCGTTGCATGTACTTTGAGGCATCTCCATCCAAATGGTAATGCTTGGCCAGTGCTGTTTAAGCGTTTTTTCGCCGATTATTAGCCATCGCCTCGCCCGCGCATCTCGTGGGGATTCGAACCCGCGTCCTCGCTATACTGTAGGCATGACACATGACTCCAGTGACATGGCGGGAAGGATCCCCTATCGGCCGCAACTCCCCACCCCACAACAGGTTGGGATGGGACTCGCGGTCATTACGCTCACAGGCCCCATGGCCTTGGGCGGAACCCCCGTTGTGCCCGTTACCGTGGATGACGAGCGCCGTCGCCAGCAGGACCAGGTTCAACAGGTCAGCGAATCGAGCGTTGGCATCTACCAGACCTCGGCAGAGGCCGAGGTGGGCCTGGCCCTCTCGCAGCAGCGCCTTGCGGTGGCCACAGGCGAGATCGAGGAGGTTGGCGCCCAAGACGTGACCGAGCAAGACGTCTTCCACGCAGCCGAGCGCGTCTTTTCCGGAGAGGTGCAGGGCAAGCCCGGCAGGAAGTTTCGCGCGGCATTTACCCGCACGGTATGGGACAACGTGGACCTCTACATCCTGCGCGGAAGCGAGGCCCAGGCCGATTTGTAGTGGCGCGCACGTCCTGACGTTGGCACCCCTATGCGCGCAGGGCCGCGAGCAGTGCCTCGCACCCCCGTCGCACGTCGGCATAGGTGGCGTCGTAGTCGCAGGTGTACCATGGGTCATCTATCTCGCGGGGGGCGTCGGTCCAATCGAGCAGCAGGTGTACCTTGTGTTGGGGATCGCCTCCCAGAATGCGCATCATGTCGCGGCGGTTCTCCTCGTCCATGCCCACAATGAGGTCGTAGCGACCGTAGTCGGCCCGGGTCATGGGGGTCGCACGGTGGCCACCGCAGCGGATGCGGTGCTTGCGCAGCACCGCGCGGGTACCCTGGTGCACGCCCCAACCCATGGCGTCGGTCGTTGCCGCCGCCGAATCGGCCACTATCGCGTCTTCCAGGCCCGCCTCGCGCACCAGGTGGCGCATAACGTACTCGGCCATGGTGGAGCGGCATATGTTTCCGTGGCACACGAACAGAATCCGTATGGGCATGCGAACCTCCCCGGCCACAGGCACGCAACTACGATGCCTGCATGTCCTCGTAGGAGGCCTCTCCAATCTGCCTCATGGTCTCCATGGCCCCCTGCTCGCTAAAGCCGTCGCCGCCGCACAGGGCCACGATCACATAGGGCTTGTCTCCCTCCACAATGCCACCGTCGTGGCGCACCGTGCCCAAGGAGCCCGTCTTGTGCGCGAACACCGTGCCCTCGGGCAGGCCCTTGGAGATGCAATCGTTGTCCACCTGGGCCTCGAGGGCCTCCTGCATGAGGGCGCTCATCTCGGCATTCACAAAGGTCTTGTCGTGGACCATCTTGAGCAGCGTCGCCACGTCGTCGGCCGACGTGTAGTTCTCGCGACCCTCCTGCGAGGCCTGCGTGTCCATCATGTGACGTGCGAGCACCGTGCTCTTGAGGCCCAGGGCCTTTGCCTCGCTGTTGACCGCATCCATGCCGCAGAGGTCAATGAGGACGTTCGTCGCCACGTTATCGCTCTCGCTTATCATCTTGTGCACGAGCTCGCGCTTGGTAACGGAGGCACCCGCTCCCTGGCTTCCCAGCGATCCGGTTCCCCCCACGATGTCGGACTGCTTGAGCTCGTACGTGTCGTCCAGGGCGTGCTTGCCCTCGCTCACCTGCTTGAGAAACGTCTCGGCAATGGCGAGCTTGATCATGCTCGCCGACACCATCTTCTCGCCGGACTGATAGGTGGCCGTGGCACCCGAGGTGAGGTCGATGGCACTCACGCACACCTTCATGCCCGAGTCCTTGGCAATCTTGGTGAGGTCCTTTGTCCATGCCTTGCCCAACGCCTCGTTGGGTGCGGCCGCCTGGTCCTTTGCGTCCTTGGCATCGGCCTGCGCATCATTGGCGCTCGCGGCGTCCTTGGCCTCCTGCTTCGCGTCGCCGGCAGTGGCCGTGGCGTCTTCGGCGCTCGTGTCGGCGCTCGTGGTCGTGGGTTCTTCCTGCTCCGTGGCGTCCGTCTTTGCGGGGGCGGGCTCCGTCGCACCCTGCTGGCCCTGCTGCGCGCAGCCAAACAGGAAAGTCGCAAGCGCCAGCGCGCATGCCAGACACGACACCGCCAGGCGACGGGACAGGTTGGACCACATGGATGAGCGGGACGAATGACGCAGGGACATGGTTCCTCCTTTGGGCACTGCTGTTTTTGTGTATACGATAGCATTCTTTTAAACGGCGACCGAGACAAGATGGTCATGACGCTATGGTTGCCTCTAGCTAACAGTTGTCAGAGAAAGCCGTGTTAATGGACACATCAACCGTGCTCAGCGAGCTTGGGGAACATACGCCTGCGGTCGTTGCGGAGGTCGGCGGTACGGGTGCGCTGCGCCAGCACTTCCTCGACATGGGGCTCATCCCCGGAGTCCAGGTGGAGTTTGTAAAGAAGGCGCCTCTGGGCGACCCTCTCGAGTACCGCATTCACGGATACGAGCTCACGCTGCGCATGGAGGACGCCGCCAAGATTCGCGTGAGAATCGCGGACAAGTCCCACGATGCGGCGGACGAGCCTGGTCCCCAGGCCGCAGAGGACGTCGTCGAGCACCCCGGACTCGGAGAGGACGGCCGATTCCACACGCGTGCCGACGAGCATCCCCTACCCGACGACACCACGCTCACCTTTGCGCTGGCCGGCAACCAAAACTGCGGCAAGACCACGCTCTTCAACCAGCTCACAGGCTCCAACCAACATGTGGGAAACTTTCCGGGCGTCACGGTCGACCGCAAGGAGGGTCCCATTCGCGGGCACGACCGCACCAACGTCGTCGACCTGCCCGGCATCTACTCCATGTCGCCCTATAGCAGCGAGGAGATCGTCTCGCGCGAGTTTATCCTCAACGAGCACCCCACCGCGATCATCAACATTGTGGATGCCACCAACATCGAGCGCAACCTGTACCTCACCATGCAGCTCATGGAGCTCAACGTCCCCATGGTGCTGGCCCTCAACATGATGGACGAGGTGCAGGGCAACGGCGGGTCGGTGCGCATCAACGAGATGGAGGGCATGCTGGGCATCCCCGTCGTGCCCATCTCGGCAATTCACAACGAGGGCGTGGCCGAGCTCGTTGACCATGCGCTCCACATCGCACACTATCAGGAGCGACCGGGACGCCAGGACTTTTGCGACAAGAGCGACCATGGCGGGGCCGTGCACCGATGCCTGCACGGAATCATGCACCTCGTGGAGGATCACGCCGAGCGGGCCGGCATTCCCTTGCGCTTTGCCGCGACCAAGCTCGCCGAGGGCGACAGGCTCGTGGCCGAGGCGCTTGGGCTCACGCAAAACGAGCTGGAGACGATAGAGCACATAGTGGTGCAGATGGAGGAGGAGCGCGGCCTCGACCGCGCCGCGGCCATCGCCGACATGCGCTTCTCGTTTATCTCCAAGGTGACGTCGAGCACCGTGGTAAAGCCCCTCGAGAGCAAGGAGCACCTGCGCAGCAAGCGTGTCGACAGGCTGCTCACCGGCCGCTTTACCGCCATTCCCATGTTCGTTGCCATCATGCTCTCCATCTTCCTGCTCACCTTTAAGTTCGTGGGTCCCTTCTTCCAGGGCATCATCAGCATGGGCATCGACCTCGTTACCGAGGCGACAAGCAACATGCTCGTCTCGGCCGGGGCCAGCGACGTTGTGCGGTCGTTCGTCATTGACGGCGTGTTTAGCGGCGTGGGCACGGTGCTGCTGTTCGCCCCGCTCATCGTTATCATGTTCTTCTTCCTGTCGCTGCTGCAGGACACGGGCTACATGGCGCGTGTCGCGTTCTTCATGGATCGTGCCCTGCGCAAGATCGGACTCTCGGGCCGCTCGATCGTGCCCATGGTCATGGGTTTTGGTTGCACGGTCCCCGCCGTCATGGCCACGCGCACGCTCCCCTCGCAGCGCGACCGCAAGCTCACGGTCCTGCTCACGCCTTTTATGAGCTGCGTTACCAAGCTCACCATCTATGGGTTCGTCGCCCAGACGTTCTTTCCGCAGCATGCGGCATGGGTCATGATCGGCCTGTATCTCTTGGGCATCCTCATCGCCATCGTGTGTGGCCTCGTTACGCACAAGCTCTTCTATCAGGGCGAGGCCGTCCCGTTCGTCCTTGAGCTGCCCAACTACCGGATGCCGTCCGCAAGGAGCGTCGGCCGACTCGTGTGGGACAAGTCGCGCGACTTCATCACGCGCGCGTTCACCGTAATCGTGGTGGCCACGCTTGTCGTATGGTTCCTGCAGTCCTTCTCGCCCCAACTCAACAGGGTCACCGATGCCCAGGGCAGCATACTCTCGCTCCTGGCCGGCTGGATGGCACCACTCTTCGCGCCGCTCGGGTTTGGTGACTGGCGCTTTGTGACGGCGCTCATCGCTGGGTTCATGGCCAAGGAGACCGTCGTCTCCACCATCACGGTGCTGTTCCCGTCCACGTCCGCGCTGTTTGCGGCGCTCTCGCCTGCCGCAGCTGCAAGCTTCTTGGTGTTCTGCCTGCTCTACACGCCCTGCATCGCCGCCATTGCCGCAATCAAGCGCGAGCTGGGCGTGAGGTGGGCCTTAGGCGTCGTGATGCTGCAGTGCGCCATCGCCTGGGTGGTCTCCTTCGTCGCCTTCCACGTTGCGATTGCCCTTGGGTTGGGCTAGCGCAACGTTTGTCCGCGCCGTGGGGTCCATCCTCAGGCCTTGGCGCCGGGCCAAGACCGCCGAATTCTCGGGCGGCGGCGCCTTTTTGTAGATGTGAACTCGGTTTGGGAGGACAAGAGTTCACATCTACATCATTATTTGTATTAGCACTCATGCCAACTGGTGTTTTACCACTTTTGATGTACCGTTTTTGTAGATGTGAACTCCAAACGCATGCCAGGAGTTCACATCTACAAAAACGCCGTAAGGTACACCGCCGCTAGCTGGGCTTTTGTTGCACGGGTGCAAAAAACGACGTAGATGTGAACTCGCCCCCCTCGTCTGGTTTGCAATCGGGTTGGAACCTTCGCGCAGCTCGACCGTCTAAAACGCGCCAGACCTCTTTGAACGTCCATTTTAAGCCGTGCTTCAGAGTCTTTCAGGTTACCAAGAGCGTTGTCACACTCCTGTGCAACGCGTTTGGGCTGCGTCAGCACGCCTCTTCCAGCGGGTACATCTTAGGTGTAAGCCAATAACGAAAGGTGGGCAATCATGAAGAACAGGTACTCAGCCCAACAGGTGCGACCGGCCACGTCCTGGAAGGGCATCGCCGGTGGCGCCGTAGCCGGGGCGGCCGTCTCGGCAGCACTGGTAACCGCACTCATGGGGTCGGGCGTTATGGTGCCCGCGGGCACCCAACGCCAGACCAACGCGCAGAACCTTCCAAGCTCGTCGCTCAACGTCGCGACCACCAGCGACGATGCCACCACGTCCGAGGCCGTTGCGGCCAAGTGCCTTCCCTCGGTCGCCTCGATCAGCGTTCAAACGCCCGAGGGCGAGGGCATCGGGTCGGGTGTCGTCCTGGACACCGACGGCAACATCATCACCAACTGGCACGTTGCCGGTGATGCCACGAGCATCAAGGTCACCATCGACGGCAACGAGTACGACGCCACCTTGGTGGGCGGTGACGCCTCAAGCGACATTGCCGTGGTGAAGGCAGAGCTCAACGGGACACCCGTCACTCCCATCGAGGTGGGCGACTCCTCCGCACTCGTCGTGGGTGATTGGGTTATGACGCTGGGCAGCCCCCTGGGTCTCGACCAGTCGGTCTCCACCGGCATCGTCAGCGCCCTGTACCGCAACCAGCTCATGTCCGACTCCAGCGGAAGCACGCTCTACACCAACCTCATCCAGGTGGATGCGGCCATCAACGGAGGCAACTCGGGTGGCGCCCTCGTAAACGACCAGGGCCAGCTCGTCGGCATCAACTCTCTGTTGGCCGACGCGGGCGGAACGGGTTCGTTCTCGGGCATCGGCTTTGCCATTCCCGGCAACTACGCGGTCGACATCGCCAACAAGGTCATCGCCGGCGAGCAGGTGACGCATGCCTACATCGGCCTGTCCTGCGCCACCGTAAACGAGCAGAACGCCCAGGCGAACCACCTTGACGCGAGCTCCGGCGCCTACGTTGCCGAGATCGCCTCGGGCGGCCCGGCGGAGGCAGCGGGGATTAAGGTGGGAGACATCGTTACCAAGATCGGCGACCTCGAGGTCACCTCGGCCGACAGCCTCCTGCTTGCCGTACGCACCAACTCCGTGGGAGACACGGTGGACGTCGAGTACGTGAGAGACGGACAAACGCAAACCACCAGCGTTACGCTCGGATCCGATGAGCTGCTACAAGCCCAGCAGGAAGAGGAGGCCAAGGCCCGCGAGGAACAGCTGCAGCAGCAGTACAGCCCGTATCAGCAGTACAACCAGCAACCGCAGTCAAACCAGTACGACCAATACCAGCAGTTCCTCGACCAGTTTGGGTTCTAGTCCCATCGGGCACGCCACAGGGGGACCGTCCTTTCGGGGACGGTCCCCTTCGCGGTGTGAGGGACGATCCGTTCGCGGCCTACCCTTCCGCAACGATGTCGCGCGCGACGAAGACGCCGCTGGCAGAGGCGTGGCTCAGCGAGTGCGTGACGCCGCTGCCGTCACCAATGATGTAGAGCCCCTTGTACATTGTCTCCAGGTTGGCGTTGAGCTGGACCTGCATGTTGTAGAACTTGACCTCCACGCCATAGAGCAGCGTGTCGTCGTTTGCCGTGCCAAGTGCGATCTCGTCGAGCGCATAGATCATCTCGATGATGCCGTCCAAGATGCGCTTGGGCAGCACGAGCGAGAGGTCGCCCGGCTCCGCCTTGAGCGTGGGGGTCACAAATCCCTCGGCAATGCGCTCGTGCGTGCTCCTCCTCCCGCGAATCAGGTCGCCAAAGCGCTGGACGATGACTCCGCCACCCAGCATGTTGGACAGGCGCGCGATGCTCTCGCCGTAGCCGTTGCTGTCCTTGAACGGCTCCGAGAAGTGCTTGGACACGAGCAACGCGAAGTTCGTGTACTCGGTCTGCCGAGCGGGGTCCTCGTAGCTGTGCCCGTTGACGGTCACGATGCCGTTGGTGTTCTCGCTCACCACAATGCCGTGGGGATTCATGCAAAACGTGCGCACCCGATCCTCGAACTTCTTGGTGCGGTACACGATCTTGCTCTCGTAGAGCTCGTCGGTGAGATGGCTAAACAGCTCGGCGGGCAGCTCCACGCGCACGCCAATGTCCACGCGGTTCGACTTGGTGGGAATGCCAATGTCGCGGCACACCTCCTCCATCCACTTGCTGCCGCTGCGCCCCACCGACACGATGCACGTCGTGCAGGTGTAGGCACCGCGCTTGGTGTGCACGCGGTAGGCGCCCTCGAGCACCTCCAAGCGCTCGACGGGCGTGAGGAAGAAGAAGTCGACCCGGTCCTTGAGTTCGGCATACAGGTTCTCGAGCACCACATGGTTGATGTCGGTGCCCAGATGCCGCACCGACGCATCGAGCAGCTGGAGCTTATGCTGCAGACAGGTCTTCTTGAGCGTCGTGTCTGCCGTGGAGTACAGCTTGGTTCCTGCGCCTCCGTGACTGAGGTTGATCTGGTCCACGTACTCCATGAGGCGTGTGGCCTTCTCCTTGCCAATGTACTCGTAGAGGTTGCCGCCAAAGTCGTTGGTGATGTTGTACTTTCCGTCCGAGAAGGCCCCCGCACCGCCAAAGCCGCTCATGATTGAGCAGCTCTTGCAGTGGATGCAGGTCTTGATGCGCCTTCCGTCTATGGGGCACCTGCGCCTGTCGAGCGTGTTGCCCGCCTCGAACACGCCCACGCGAAGATCGGGGCGCAGCTTGTACAGCTCGTAGGCCGCATAGATGCCTCCAGGGCCAGAGCCAATAATTATCACATCATAATCCATAGTCAAACCTCCCCCGTAAGTGTACGGCATTTGCCCGACATTTGGCGCGGCACATACAGGGAGGAGTCGCGGCCTCCCGTCACGAATCCTACATAAATAAGCATAGCCTCCTACCTGCTGTTTTGCTACCTGCCGACCCCGGGATCCAGTGGAAGCGAAACTCATATTCGGCGATATCCGGATTTGCTAGAATCCCTGCTCAAGGGTCGTTTGGGTTCCTTAGAAAGGGGTTAATCATGTTAAGCTTCGTACCCATTTGGCTCGTCCCTGTCATTGCGGCACTCGTGGTGGCAATCCTCATCTTCATGCTATCCGGATACGTCAAGGCATCGCCCGACGAGGCGCTGATCCTCTCGGGCCTGCACGCAAAGCCACGCGTGCTCATCGGCCGCGCGGGCTTTAAGATTCCCTTCTTCGAGCGCGTTGACCGCCTGTGCCTCAAGCAGATCTCCGTGGACATAAAGACCGACCAGTTCATCCCCACCAACGACTTTATCAACGTTCGCGTTGATGCCGTCGCAAAGGTTCGCGTGACCGAGGACCCCGACGGAATGCTCCTTGCCGAGCGCAACTTCCTCAACATGCGCGAGGCCGACATCGCAGCAAGCCTGCAGGACTCGCTGCAGGGCAACATGCGCGAGATCATCGGCACGCTCGACCTCAAGTCCATCAACACCGACCGCGACTCGTTCTCCGACCAGGTAATGGCCAAGGCGTCGCGTGACATGGAGAAGCTCGGCATCGAGATCCTCTCGTGCAACATCCAAAACGTCACCGACGAGCATGGTCTAATTAACGACCTGGGCATGGACAACACCTCCAAGATCAAGAAGGACGCGAGCATCGCCAAGGCGAAGGCCGAGAAGGAGGTGGCCGTGGCCCAGGCGGAGGCAGACCGCGAGGCAAACGAGGCGCGCGTGGCCGCCGACCAGCAGATCGCGCAGCGTCAGAACGAGCTTGCCATCAAGCAGGCCCAGCTCAAGGCAACCGAGGACACCGAGCGCGCAAAGGCCGACGCCGCCTACCACATCCAAGAGCAGGAGCAGCGCCGCACCGTGCTCGAGGCCGAGACGCGCGCGAAGGCCGAGTCGGTGCGCGTGCGCGAACAGGAGCTCGACGCCGAGGTACGCAAGCAGGCCGAGGCCGACAAGTACAAGGCGATCCAGAGCGCCGAGGCCGAGATGGAGTCCAAGAAGCGCGCCGCCGAAGCCCAGGTGTATGCGGCCGAGCAGGAGGCAAAGGCCATTCGGTTGCGCGGCGAGGCGGAGGCCGAGGCAGCACGCGCACGCGGTCTTGCCGAGGCCGAGGCAGCACGCGCAAAGGGCGAGGCGGAGGCAGCCGCGCTCGAGAAGCGCGCCGAGGCGCTGCAGAAGATGAACCAGGCGGGCATGGCAGAGATGATGATCAAGATCCTGCCCGAGATGGCAACGGCGGTTGCCGGACCTCTGTCGTCCATCGATCACGTCTCCATCTATGGAGGTGCGGAAGGAGGGTCTGGCATCGGCCAAATCTCCGGCGCAATGCCAACGGTCATCAAGCAGGTGTTCGACACCATGAGCGACGCCACCGGCGTGGACATGCGTGACATCCTGCGCGCCGGCACCATCGAGGCCTCGACGCAGCGAAACGTCCACGTGGAGGGCTCCGCGGCAGGTGTTTGCGTAAAGTAACCATAGACAAAGGCTACGGCGAGCCTGCTAAGACCACATAGATCTCTCGGTGCCGGGGGAAACGTGCGTTCCCCCGGCACCTTGCCGTAGCATACGCGCAGGCCGATAGGAGACGCAGTCGCCCAGCGTGCTGCTGAGGTAGCCGTACGGCACGTTCCATCCGTCAAGCTCGTCCATGAGGTCG
Organism: uncultured Coriobacteriaceae bacterium; assembly: GCA_902793195.1. Taxonomy (GTDB): domain Bacteria; phylum Actinomycetota; class Coriobacteriia; order Coriobacteriales; family Atopobiaceae; genus RUG440. Next base: position 94,217 of record CADBCS010000004.1, read on the forward strand.
GTGAGGAACATCTCGTTTTCCACCATGTGTCGCCCGAGCGCATCCCCCACGTCCGCAGACGCAACGGTAAGGTGTGCCCCCAGCACCGCAAAGGTGTCCGGTGCCAGATGGATGCAGTGGTGATGCTCCTCGGCATCGTACACGTCGCGCGTAAGCGGCCCCCATGTGGTCTCGCCCACCTCGAGGCTGCGTCCTCGCATGCGGGTGTACACGCGACGCCGCTCGCCTCTATGGCTTGCGGAATAGAGCGTCGCCTTCCAAGGTACGGCTTCCTGATGTGAGTCCATGCTATCCCCCAAATAAGAACATCTGTTTGCTTTTATGGACAGTATAGCACAGAATCGCGTAATAAGGTACGTGTGTTCTTTATCGGGCCGAAAAACAATGCGGCGCCAGCAAAGACGTCGCATTGCCTCAGTTCCCGCAGCCTAGCCTTCGGGCGTTATGGTCGTGACCCCACCCATGTAGGGCACGAGCGCCTCTGGGACCGTTATGGTGCCATCGGCGTTTTGGTAGTTCTCGATTACTGCCGCCATGGTACGACCCACGGCCAGACCCGAGCCGTTGAGCGTGTGCGCAAACCGCGTGCCCTTGAACGCCGCCGGGTCGCGGTACTTGATGTTGGCACGACGTGCCTGGAAGTCGCCGCAGTTGGAGCAGCTCGAGATCTCCTTGTAGGCATTGTAGCTGGGCAGCCACACCTCGATGTCGTAGGTCTTCTTTGCACTGAAGCCAATGTCGCCGGTGCACAGGGTGACCACGCGATACGGAAGGCCCAACTTCTGCAGGATGAGCTCCGCCTCGGCCGTCATGCTCTCCAGCTCGTCCATGGACTCCTCGGGCTTGGCGAACTTGACCATCTCGACCTTGTCGAACTCGTGCACGCGAATGATGCCACGGGTGTCTCGGCCGGCACTGCCCGCCTCCTCGCGGAAGCACGGGGTAAAGGCGCAGTAGCGCAGCGGCAGCTTGTCGCCGTCGAGCACCTCGTCGCGATGCAGGTTCGTGAGCATGACCTCGGCCGTGGGAATGAGGTAGAGGTCCTCGCCCACGTGGTACAGGTCCTCGTCGAACTTGGGCAGCTGACCCGTGCCGAACAGCGAGGCGTAGTTGGTGATGACCGGCGGCCACCACTCCTTGAAGCCCGCCTCGTTGTGGCAGTCGATCATAAAGTTGATGAGCGCGCGCTCCAGTCGCGCACCGAGTCCGCCCAGCACGTAGAAGCGCGTGCCGGCGAGCTTGACCCCACGGTCGAAGTCGATGATGTCCAGCGCCGGACCCAGGTCCCAGTGCGCCTGTGCCTCGAAGTCGAACGAGCGCGGCGTGCCCCAGCGGCGTACCTCGGGGTTGTCGGAGTCGTCGGCGCCATAGGGCACGGACTCGTCGGGAATGTTTGGAATGCCGGAGACCAGGTCGAACAACTGCTGCTCGACCTCCTTGCGGCGCTCGTTGAGCTCGGCGATGGTCCCCTTGCTCGCCGCCACCTTGGCCTTGGCGGCCTCGGCCTCGTCGCGCTTGCCCTCACGCATGAGCTGGCCGATCTGCTTGGACGCGGCGTTGCGCTCGGCCTGCAGGCGCTCGACCTCGACGATGGTGGAGCGACGGAGCTCGTCGAGCTCGAAGAAGCGATCGCGATCCCAATGCGCGTTTTGGCGCGACGCACACGAGGCGTCCACCACGTCGGGATTCTCTCGTACGAACGTAATGTCCAGCATGGGATGCCTTTCTAGTGGGCCCTTTCGGGCGATTCCTCAATGCGCGCGAGGCTCCCCGCGCAGCATTCATCAGTATATACTTGTGCATGCAAAAACGACACGCCACAGAGGGAGGCAGCGCACGTGGACTCCATCATCGCTTTTTTTGAATGGTTGTTTGGCACACGCCCAGGCGTCATCACGCTCATGGTTGGGGGCGTCCTGCTGTGCGCACTCATCGCATGGCTGCTCGAGAGGCGCACGCGAGCCCGCTACTACAACCACGAGAAGCAGGAGGGCGACTGGGACCTCTTCGACGAGGAGTAGCCCCACCGGCAAAAGCGCCCCGCTCTCCTAGAGCATCCCGCCTGCTCCCATGCCCCGTCCTATAATTCTTTGCATGTATTCGAGGGGCTTCCAAAGAAGGGGCGGGCACATGAACACCAAGACAGAGATTGCACTTTCCCACTTTTGCGAGGACTTCGACCAGTTCCTCGTTCGGTGTCACGAACTCGAGAAATCGGGCAAGTGGAGCGTGAGCACATACGGCCTCATGTCCGCCTACTTCGAGTCGGACCTCTTTGCCGTGCTGTTGCAACTCATGTCGGCAGACGGCGTGTTCGAGCGCGCCGAGGCGGACGTCATCAACCAGATGTTCTCCACAAGTTACAGCGTGAGGGAGTTGTCGAAGCTCTATAGGTCGCTTGCCCCCGTCGTGGACGACTACTGCGACGAGGAGGCGGCCGACGCCATGGCGCTGCTCACCAAGATCGACCCCCAGCTCCGCGACGACTATCGCAGGCTCATGCTGGAGGCCTGCAACATCATCTCGATGAGTGACGGCGTTGCCGAAGGCGAGGAGCGCGCGCTCATCGAGAAGCTGGCCGCAGTCCTCGAGGGATAGAGCACCAAGCGTGTCACCGACACAGTGTCCAAACCAACTGCCTTGTCGCGGTGCTTGGTAGTGGTTTTGGACACTTTGCGTCGCTTGAGACCCGTCTTTCGTCCAAATGGACTACCAAGCCACGTTTCGGACACAGACGGTCAGGGCATGAAAAAACGGCCCTGCCAATGCAGAGCCGCCGATGAGTCGATGGTGCGGGCGAAAGGACTTGAACCTTCACGGGACTCTTTGGGCTTGTGACCTGCGGTTATTCAGATGGACTAGAAAGGACTAACGTACTTTTGAGCTGGTAAAACGTTGTGACTGTTGGCGTACGGTTTGGACTAGTTAGGACTAGGGTTTTGCGCCAAATTTGCGCCAACTTTACGCCAAGGATTCAGGGCAAAGGAGGCACCCAAACAAGCTGGTTTTCGGGTGCCTCTCCACTCGCTACAATGGGATTGAAGCGGTATGGCATGGTATGGCTTGGCAAGGTTGCTTTTGGCTTGGCTAGGTTTAGGCGTGGTAAGGCATGGCAAGGCTTCTCTTGGCTTGGATTCATTGAATCTAACGAAAGGAAGTAGCTATGTCTGAGGTTGAGTTTCGTAATCAGGTTGATTCGTTGGCAAAGAAGCTTGCGGATGAGTTCACCCGTAAGGCTATCGAGAGCCTAGATGAGGCCACGCGCAATGATGAGGATGCATTTCGTGAGGCAATGCGCGATATCGAGGATTGCTTGAAAGGCGAAATGCCCGATATCATCCGTGAGGCTGAAGAAGAAGCTCGAATGATGCTCGGCAACTAACCGCTTCACACAAGTAGGCACCCGTTGCAGGTTTCGCGCCTGTGGCGGGTGCCTCTTGGTATCCACATGGGGTGTGCACTCCCCACGGGCAAGGCGAGTGAAAAAGAAACCCCGCCGAGTGTGCACCTCGACGGGGTGGGAACATGACCGACGCAAGGTAGAAAGGCAGACCCTCGCGCGGCCTTGCGTGGAATTCTGATTAATCGAGGAGTCGCGCCGCCTCGACCGTCGCGGCGTTGCCGACAATGACCTTGGTAAACTCGTGCTCGCTCATGTTTCCTGCGTCAACGTCGGCACTCACGGCAGCTCCAAGAGGTATCCGCTCGCTCTCTGGTACGTGTTGCAAACGTTGAGCGTTCCTCTCGGACATGAGCGAGGAACGGTTACCGCCTGACCATTGCAAGCACATTCCCGCCGCCTCTTGGAACGCCCCCAATGCGTCGTGCGCCTTTCCCCTCTTGCTCTTGCAGTCCGCGACCGCGCTAACAACGACCCCGCCCCTCGCGGTGCAAAGCTGTTGCAACGTCGCAATGGCATCGTCGTTACCTGCAAGCGCAAGGGCGGCAGACTTCGCCTCGGTCGCGCTGATTGAGTCGCGCATCGCCAACATCTGCAACAAATGTACCTGCTCGGCGGTAGGTGCTTGCATGACCTCGCCTTGCTCTTCGGCCTTGTCGCGCATGGACTCAAGCACACGACGAAAACCGCCCTTCGCCTCTACCCGTGCGGCTTCGACCGCCTGACCGAACTTGTCTCGCGCCGCCTTGCGCTCGCCCTCGGCACGCTCGCCCTCGTACTTTTCTAGGCGTGAAAGCTCCTTGTCGCGCTCCTCTACGGCAGCGGTAACCCGCTTGCGATAGCTCGCCCACGTTGTTTGATAGTCTCGAATGTTGCTCATGTTCCGTTCTCCTATCTTTGTTGATAACTTGTCTTGTTCGGTTTGACCATCTCGCGGCCACCCTCGCACAGTCTCAGAAACCTACAGTCGGCACACCCTGCAAGGCACCCGCCGTTGCGACCGAACCGCAACGCCTCGCGCACCAATGCTGGGGGTGTGCCTTTACTCCTCCCCATCGTCACCCATTAGCAACGCCTCGATTTCGTCATACGTCGATTGCGGTATGGCTGGCGTGGACACCTCGACGGTGTTTCTGGGCTTGCCCTCGCAGGTGTCGCGTATCTCACAGAACGCACGAACATTCCCGTTTCGAGCCTCCCGAACCATGCTCGCCGCAATCGCCTCGGCATTGCTGACCTCCTCGCCGTCAAGCTCGGTTGTCATGCTTAGGCACTCTTCGAGACATTCACGCAGACGCTTCTTCTCACGTCTGGCCTTCCCGCTACGGATACCGCCCAAACGCCCTTGCTCTCGGGCTTCGCTCGGGGTTAGCGTTCTCAAGTTTTCGTCATTCATGACCCCCTCTTTCTCTTCGCAAAACTTCGCTTTTCTTCGCATCTAATCGGATTTGAGGCTCTGAGAGGCGTTCTAAGCCCCGTTATCATCTCATCATGGGTATTTACTCGTTCCATAGCGAATAACCCTCAGAATCGACCTCACGCTTGTTCTCGAACTCCCCGCAATCTGGGCATCGAACCATGACCCTCGTTCCGACGTTCCAATACACCGAATGGGCGTTCTTGCACTTGGGGCACCAACAAGGATGCAAATCCTCCCCCTCCCCGTGTGCCCCTTCCCCTGAATCTTTGGGTGGGTCTGTTGGTGTATGTGGGCCTGTCGCTGGGTCTGTGCCTGCAACTGGGTCTGGGTCTGAGTCTGTTAGTGAGTCTGTATATGTAGAGCCTTGGTTAAGGCTTGAATAAGGCTTATCGACCTCGGGGCACACAAAGGCGCTCTTGAACGACTCGCCCTCGAACCCGATTTCACCCGACACGATTTCTCGCATCGTCTCTGCGTAGTTGTGATTCGGCCTCTTGAAGGTGTTGTTAACCCAAAAGTGCCGCGCCCAGCACGCGCCGTCGTAGTCGAACAGGTAGCCCGCATCGTACAAGGCTTGCAGGGCACCCGCGCCGCTCCCATACCCTCGGGCTATGCGCCTGACCCCCTGAATCTTGCCGTATGTCCCCTCGCTCCCAAGACGGTAGTAAAGGAGCTGGGCATCGTCTGGTAGGTCAAGAAAGGCATCTGTGCCCACCACATCTGGCGAGAACATGCACTTACCCACGGCTCGCCCTCCTCGCCTCAAACACTGGGTCGTATATCGACCGCCTGACCTCGACGTAAGGCTCCGACTCAGGCACCCGCTCGACAATCAGCCTCGAAAGGATGCTAATGTCGCTGTTGTTGACCGTTACATCCCTGCCCTTGGAATCGCTCGGTCGATACCACCTCAGCCATTGGCAACGCTCATAGAGGCTGAACCTGCGACCCGCCGCCGCGCAAGCTCGCGCATGGTCTAGGAAGTATGCCGCAAGCCTCGAATCGCCCAAGTATCGACGCTCAACTTCGGCCACCCGTCGCGATAGCTCCTCGAACCTGCTAGAATTGCATTCAGCGACGTTTACCTTCTCGTCCGCGCACTTGGCCGTACCTTCTCCCGTGGTGCGGCCTCCTTCTTTTTCCTTCCTCCGCTCCCTCCTTCCCATGTTCCTGATTTCGTCGGTCATGGGCTATGCCTCCAATGTCGCAAGGAACTTGTCGAACTGGGATTTGCTAATGCGCACAGCACGACCAAAGCGGTAGCAATGCAAGCGACCCTCCGCAATGGCACGTGATAGCGTCCGTTCTGAAATGTGATGCTTTCCTGCCCAATACTTCTTTGGGAACGTTGGCTCGTCCATGCACTCTGCTTGTTCAAAATCAGGCATTGCTAGTCCTTTCACTCGTGTACTTGTCCTGACTGGGCTTGATTCTAACCCATTTTTCGTGTTATAGTAAAACCCTAGATACCTGTTTTTCGTGTGTTAGGAGTTCATATGCCAAGACCGAGGAAAGAGCCTAACGAGGTCGCAATTAAACGACTTCAAGAAGTATTCGAGGATTCAGGAAAGACCCAAAGCGAGTTTGCACGCAGCCTTACCCGTGAAGGTTATAAAACTCGTCAGCAGAACGTACAACGGTATCTGGCAGGTAAGAATGAGATACCCTCCGCGTTTGCTCGTGAGGTCGCAAGGGTTTATGGAGTCAACGAGTCTTGGCTTCTCGGTTACTCCCCCTACAAGACTCCTGTCGATGAGTCTATGGCCCGAATATCCCATATCCGTAACAAATTTGAGAAACGACACCTACTCTTTGACCTCATGGCTGAACTCAACTTGTGGACTTTGACTCAGCCTCAAGATGTAGCAGCTCCCATAGTTGGAGAAGGTGAGGTGTTCGATATGTCCGCGATTCATATGGACCGTTTCCGCACGTTCCGCACGATAAGGCGTGGAGATACGACCATTGAGCTTGACCAAGTTCAGGTTGAGAAGCTTGTTCGCAAGGTTGCCGATTATTTCGATTTCGAGATTGAGCACCTGTAACGGAAAGGAATGCAACAATGACTCTCTATCACTACACTACCCTCCAACACTATCTAGAGATAGTTGTAGCCGGACAAATCAATACGACTCACAGCGAATTGTTACGACCCGTAAGTATTCACCTTAACGATGAGGGCAATGCGTGGGTTGACGAGGCTACAGACAATTACAAGCCTGTCGTATGGCTAACTAGCAATCCCAATGCAGTAAGTGAGGATTACGGAAACTACGATACTGCCACGGTTTCAAAGACGGAAGTACGAATCGCAATCAAACGACGCCATGGCATGTTTCTTTGGAGCGCGTGGGCAAAGCAGAATCGTATTGAAACATCTTGGTTTGAATCGCTAAAGAACAATATGCCTGATTGGAAAAGCGTTTATGTGTGCGAAAAACCTATTCCGACCAGCGAATTCTTAAGCGTTGACGTATCGACTGCGGCACTAAAACGTGACGGCCTCTTAGATTCAGCAACTAAACCAATAAGCAGGACAAGCTAACTCCATGTACGTCGGAAGGAAGGTAAGGACATGTGGAAAGTCAAAAACAATGGCACGGCCTCATTCAGGGGCAAGAACAGTTGCCGCGTGTCGTTCCAAGTTGAGAACGACGCGACGGGTGAGATTAAGCGTGAGATGAAAACGTTCCACGTCTCGGGCCAAACCCAAAAGGAAAAGAAGCGTTGCATTGCTGAGTTCCGCGCCGAACTCGAAAGCGGCTTGAACCGTGACGCTCGCTTTCTCACGTTCTCTGAGTATGCCGACGAATGGTTGAAGGAACGCGAGAACGGCATAAGGCTCACAAGCACGGGCAAGCGCGTTGCTCCCCGCACAATCGCCCGCGACCGCGACCGCATCCGCAACATCAACATCACTCTTGGGAACATGCGCCTTGTGGCAATCACGAAAGCAGACGTGAAGAAGTTCCAAGCTGCACTCATGACCACAGACGAAAGCGGCAAGGCTCCCACGATTTCAGGCAAGCCCATGAGTGGTGCGACCGCTCATGGTGTCTGCGTCACGTTGAAGCAGATTCTTCAAGACGCGGTAGACGATGACATTATCGCCAAGAACCCGTGCAACGGCCTTGCCTCCCCACAGGTAGACACAAAGGAGAAGAAGCCTCTGAGCAAAGAGCGTGTCGCAGAGTTCCGCGCGTTGCTCGACGCTTCGACGCCCCGCCCGTCGCTTGTGGGCTTTCGTCTCTGCCTCTTTGCGGGCTTGCGTCGTGGTGAGGCTTGCGACCTCACATGGGATGATTTCGACGCTGAGAAGGGCACCATAACGGTTAGCAAGAGCCTTTGCACCGAAACGCTCAAATCCAAGCCCACAAAGACTGAGAACGTGCGCACGATTCCGCTTGACCCTGCGACCGTCGCATACCTTGTGAGGTTCCGCAAGATTCAGGCAAAGAAGCTCATTGGACTCGGCAAGCCCGTTGGAGAGCATCGAATCGTAGCCAAAGCACAATGCGAGTTCATGCACCCCGAAAACCTCACTCGCAGCCTTGCGCGATTCGGCAAGGCAAACGGGTTTGAGGGCATCACGCCTCACATCCTGCGACACACCTACTGCACCCTGCTTTGTGAGACGGGCCAAAGCGTCAAGACGGCCCAATACCTCATGGGCCACAGCGACCCGCTTACCACCCTGCGAATCTATGACCACTACCAAGAAGAGAACGGATTGAAGGCGGCATCTGCAATCGGTAGCCTCATGGATAGCTTGCCCACAACCAACGTCGTGCAGTTCGATTCGCCGCGCGGGCGTTGGGGTTTGAGTGCCGTTGCCGTCTAGGTTTTGCGCCAAATTTACGCCAACTCGGCATTTTGGCATGAAAAAAGCGGCCTTGCCGCTGCAAAACCGCTGGTAAATCGTGGTGCGGGCGAAAGGACTTGAACCTTCACGGGGTTGCCCCCATACGGACCTGAACCGTACGCGTCTGCCAATTCCGCCACGCCCGCGTAGGCGTATATGGTACTACGAGTCCACACGAAGATTCAATACCCAATTTTGCCTTTTTTCCTTGCCGCCCATGCGCGTCGGGAAGGGTCGAAAAGTGACCTCGACACCACACTGCAAAAAGAAGCGCTACAATGGTGGCCGCGCGATACACGTAGCCAAATCGAACAAGGAATCGTCGTGCAGCAGACCACCCGTAGGACACAAGGCCCCATGAGCACCTCCTACCCACAGGACCCGTCGCAGGTCATGCTGGGTAGGTATCGCGTCTTGGAGACGAACAGCGAGGGCGGCTTCGGGACGGTGCACATATGCTGGGACGCACGCCTGCAACGGCGCGTGGCGATCAAGCGCATGCCGCTGTATTTGGGTGACGACTCCTCCACCCTCACCTCGACCGTGGACGAGGCATTGGCCGAGGCGCGCACCTCGAGCATGCTCTCGCATCCCAACATCGTGCGCATGTACGACTTCGAGAGCGACGCGTACTACTCGTACCTCGTTATGGAATACGTGGACGGCCTCAACCTGGCCGACCTGCTGGCACGCGTGGAGGGTGGCGTGCTCACCTTCGACGAATGCGCCCACCTGGTGGACTCCGTCGCCTCCGCCTTGGCATTCGCGCACGAGAACGGCGTGCTGCACCTGGACCTCAAGCCGGCAAACATCATCATCGACCGATCGGGAACCGTGAAGCTCGGCGACTTTGGCATGGCGTCACTGGCCTCCGCCGCAGGATATGGCGGTGCGCGGGGCGGCACGGTCGGTTACATGCCCCCCGAGCAGATCGAGGGCGACTACGTGGACGAGCGCACCGACATTTTCTCCCTTGCCGTCGTCGTTTGGGAGGCGCTCACCGGTAGCTGCCCCTATGCCGCAAGCACGCCCGAAGAGTCCCTCAAGCTCATGCTCCATGGGCCTTCCCCCACGCTCTCGCGCATCGAGCCCGAGCTCGCCGGCGTCGTTGAGGAGACCCTTCTGCAGGCGCTCGACCCCAACCCCGCCTCGCGGATGTCCTCGGTCGAGACCTTTGCCATCAACCTCGTTCGGGCGCTCGGCGACAACATGGACGGTCGCGAGTCCCTCCAGGACCTGCTCAACCAAACCGAGGAAGCCGACGAGCCCAGCCTGGCGCAGGACTGGGGCCGCCTGAACGTGCCGCTAAACGTCCAGTTCCCGCTGATAGGCACCCTCGTCACGCGTACGTTGGCGGCAGCCACGGCCGGATGGGCTGCCTTCGTGGCGATTCCGCTGCTGCTTCCCAACACGCCAAACGCACTCGCCTTTGGCGTTGGCGGGGTTGCGGCGGCATGCCTCGCATGGCCTCCGGTGGGCGGTGCCTTGGGCATCGCCGCGTTCGTGGCCTCCATCTGCTCGTTCCCTTCCCGGCTCGCCTTTCCCCTCGCCCTGGTTGCAGGCGTCTTGGGCCTCGTGTGGTGGGTCGCCGTCGGTCGGCGCTCCCACCTCGCCGGCACGGCGCTCCTCTTGCCCAGCTGCATGGCATCGCCGTTCGCAGGTGTCGGCATCGCGGGGTTCGCACTAAGGCCGGGAGCGGCATGCGCCACCGGAATCCTCGGCTGGCTTCTTTGGGCCATGTACGACATAGGAACCACGCAGGGCTTTGAGGCCCAGACGCTCGCCTCGGCAGCCGGCTCGCTGCTTTCGAGCCCCACCTCGTGGGTCACCATGGCGAGCTGCGGGCTCGCGGCGATGCTTTGCTCGCTGATATCGCGACGCGGCAAGACGATGGCCGGCGTCATCGGCCAATGCGTCGCGCTCGGCGTCCTCGGCATAGCCGTCTACGCCTGCACACAAATGGAAAACTACAGCATTGCGGCGTCTCTCGACAGCCTAACCCTTGGCATTACGCTATGCTTAGGTGCTACCTTATGCGTTGCAAATATCCTCACGGGCGGATACGTCCAAAACCTGGAGGGCGATGACAGAACATGAACGTACTAACCATCTTTGAGAACCGTGTGAACAGCATCTTTATGGAAGGCGCCCCCGGACAACGTGTGCCGTTCTCGTTCAAGCGCCTGGCAAAGCGCGCGGTGCGCGAGATGGAAGACGAGACCTTTGTCATCGACGGTGTGGACACCGCGCCCGCCCTCTTTACCATCTTGGTCTCCACCAAGGACGACGTGACCATGCGCCCGATGTACATCGACCTCACCGACGAGATCTCGCAGCTCGTAGAGGCGCAGGCAAAGAAGCGCGGATACACCTTCGTGGGCAAGCCCCTCGTGCGCTTTATGGTCGATCCTGCCCTGCGTGGCGGCAGGTTCTCGGTGTTCGCCGAGAACATCGATCCGCGGACGCTCGCCAGACTGCGCGACGAGGAGAACGCCTATCTGGGCATCACCTCGCCGCAGGACGACTTCGCGGCAGACGACTTCGTGCCCATGGCCGTGCCCGTTCACGACGACGAGCCCGCGCCGGTTGCGAGCGAGGTGGCCTTTGTGCCCGAGCCCGAGCTCACGCCGCGCGAGACCGACGCCGACTTCGGCGCATCGCCAGAGGACCTGCAACAGCCTATCGAGAACCTGGGTGAGTTCGCGTCTGAGGTCGACGAGCCCCTCGCCGACGACTTGGACGCGATGGCAGGCGCAGACATGGCCGCCACGACCATCCCGGAGGATTCCGACGCCCTGGACAACGGGGCCGACAGTCCTGCGGTTGCCCCCGAGGCTCCCATGCCCGCATCCTGCAAGCTCTTTGACATCGGCTCCGGCAAGACGTACGACATCACCACGCCGAGCTCCATCATCGGTCGCGAGCGCACCGAGGGTGGTGTGGTGCTCCGCGATCCCAACGTTTCCCGTCGTCACGCCGAGCTCGTATTCGATAACGGCACCTGGCGCATAAGCGACCTGCACTCCACCAATGGCACCCTGGTCAACGACGTGGACGTGCGCGAGGCGACCCTCAAGGAGGGCGATATCATCACCATCGGCCTCGTAAACCTCGAGTTTCGGGCGGGGTAGCGTATGATCGACTTCGTCCTGCTCATTGGTCGCGTACTGCTCATTGCGCTGTTGTACCTGTTCCTATACGCCACGCTGCACACGGGCATAGGGCATGTTCGCGAGCAGCATCGAGGAAAATATGCGGACGCCGTCTGGTCAATCGACGTGGAGAAGGGCTCCAAGCTCCTTCGCGGCCTGCACGTGGACATCTTGGGTCCCGTGGTGGTTGGCCGCTCGCCCTCGTCCGACGTCGTGGTGGACGAGCCGTTTGTCTCGGCCACGCACGCACGCTTTACGCTGCAGGGACTTGCCCTCGTGCTAGAGGACTTGGGGTCGACCAACGGTACCACGGTGAACAGCCACATCATTGACCAGCCCATCACGCTACGCGAGGGAGACGAAGTCCAGATTGGCGACACCATCATGCGGGTGAGTAGGCGATGACAAAGGAATCCCAAAAAGACACGGCACAGGAGCAGCCTGTCGTCGAGGCGGTCAACGCCCCCGGGCGCAACGAGATGCCCGTGGACAACCGTGCCGGCGCCCACACGTCGACCGGCGTCACCGAGCATCTGAGCTGGGGGGCACGATCCGACATTGGCCTGGTGCGCAGCCACAACGAGGATTCGTTTTTGGCCGAGGCACCGCTGTTCGTGGTGTGCGACGGCATGGGCGGCCATGCGGCTGGCGAGGTGGCGAGCGACATTGCCGTGCAGACCATCTTGGAACACGCACCCAAGCACGCCGACGACATACTTCTGGGCGTCGCCGTCGAGGAGGCCAACGCGGCCGTGCTCGAGGGCGCGCTCAGCGGAACGGGGAAGCCCGGCATGGGTTGCACGGCCACCTGCGTCCTCATCGAGGACAACAAGATGTCGGTCGCGCACGTGGGCGACTCGCGCATCTACCTGCTTCATGGCGGAACGCTCGTGCGCATCACCCACGACCACAGCTACGTGGAGGAGCTGGTGGACGCGGGTGAGATAACCGCCGACGAGGCACGCATTCATCCGTCCCGCTCCATCATCACGCGCGCCCTGGGTTCGGACCCCGACATGTATGCCGACCACTTTACGCTCGACGTGTCGGTGGGCGACCGCATTATCATGTGCTCCGACGGCCTTTCGAGCATGGTCCCCGACAAGGACATCGAGAGCCTCAGCTGTTCGAGCGTCACGCCGCAGGCCGCGGCAGACACGCTGGTGTCGGCCGCGCTGACCTCGGGTGGGCACGACAACGTGACGGTCGTGGTTATCGACGTGGTGGAGGACGGCCTCGCAGACATCAACCGCGCCCATAGGCTTCGCCAGTTCAAAAAGTGGGCCGCCGTAATCCTCGCCGTTATCGCCGCGGCCTTCGTCGCCTTGTTCTTCATCAAGGAGGCCTCGTGGTTCGTCGGGAACAACGAGGGAACGGTCGGCCTGTATCACGGCTTTAAGATCGAGGTCTTCAACCAACGGCTCTATACGCTTGCCGAGAGTTCGGCCGTCGAGGTCTCCGACCTCTCCCAGGCCCTTCAAAACCAGCTCGAGAAGGGCATTTCCGTCAACAGCCAGGAGGAGGGCCACGCCACCATCGAGCGCTATCGCGACCAGATTGACGCCAACAAGACCAAGGCTGCCGAAGCAGCCGCGGCCACCAAGTCGGCGTCTGGCGCCAACCAAAAGCAACAGGGCAAGCCCGACGACGAGGATGAGGACGAAGAGGAGGATGTCGTAGAGAACGAAACCGGGGACGCGACGCCAAACAAGGCCGCACAAACAGGCAAGCAGGCGGCCGACGAAGCCGAGGCCGCCGCACTTGCCCAGATCAACGGAGTGGGAAGGGAAGGTGTCTAGCATGGCTGCCCTCCCCAAGCTTCCTCCCCGCATAATCGAACTCTCCCTGCTGTGCCTGGGGGCACTTCCCGTCATGCTCGTGTACGCCATGTACATGGCCACCATCAACACGGAGCTGACGGTCTCCATGTTCGCCGTCCCCATAGGGCTGTTCGTGGCCTTTGCGTTCGCGCACTTCGCGATTCGGTTCTTTGCACCGAATGCCGATCCCGTCATCCTTCCCGCCACGTTCGTGCTGTCGGGCATAGGCATCACGTTCGTAACGCGCCTCAAGCCCGACCTCGCGATCAACCAGGTGTTCTGGCTCTTCCTCTCCATCGTCGTCATGGTCGTGGTTCTAGCACTCGTGCGAAACCTCGACAAGCTGGCGTCATACAAGTACACCTTGGGCGCAGCGGGCATTGTCCTGCTCGTCATGCCCATGATCTTTGGCACCGAGCACGGCGGCTCCCGCCTGTGGCTCTCGTTGGGACCGTTCTCGTTCCAGCCAGGCGAGCTTGCCAAGGTGCTTGTCATCCTGTTTCTCTCCGCCTATCTCTCCGAGAACCGCGAGCTGCTCTCGGCATCCACCAAAAGCATCGGGCCCATCGCGCTGCCCAAGCCCCGCATGCTGCTTCCGCTGCTCGCCATGTGGGGCGTGAGCCTTCTGGTCGTCGTCTTCGAGCGCGACCTGGGAAGCGCCGTGCTCTTCTTCACGTTCCTGGTCATCATGATCTACGTCGCCACCGGGCGCATAAGCTACGTGATCTTCTCCATCGCGCTGCTCTTGGTGGGCGCTGTGTTCTGCTATTCCGCGTTCTCGCACGTGCAGAACCGCATCCAAATATGGATCGACCCCTTCGCCCACCCCGATGGGGGCTACCAGCTCATCCAATCGCTCTATTCCCTTGCCGACGGTGACATGTTGGGCACGGGCATAGGCAAGGGCATGCCCACGCTCATCCCTGTTGTGGAGTCCGACTTCCTGTTCTCGGCAATCGGCGAGGAGATGGGGTTGCTGGGCGGCTCCGCCATACTCATCCTGTACCTCATCTTCGCCGTACGCGGCTTTGCCACCGCGGCGCGCGCCAAGTCCGACATGTCGGCGTTCTCGGCCGTCGGCCTCACCACGGCAATCACCTTCCAGGCATTTCTCATTGTGGGCGGCACCACGCGCCTGCTCCCGCTCACCGGCGTGACGCTTCCGTTTATGAGCCAGGGAGGCAGCTCGCTTTTGGCTAGCTTCATCATCGTGGGACTCCTGCTGCGCGCAAGCGACGAGGGAACGGGGCGCGGCGTGCTTCTTACCAGCCTGTTCACCACGTCCGGCGAGCTGGTTCCCGGCCCCTCGGCCAGCGAGACCAAGGTGGCCGCCATCGCCCACGGAGGAAACGTGCGCGGTCGGTTTGGCATGGACACTCCCGAGTCGGGCGTGCTTGGGCGCGTGGCGCTGAGCAACCGGGTCGCGGCACTCGTAACCGTCTTCTCGGTATTGTTCCTAGCACTCATCGTCAATCTCACCTACATTCAGGCGATTCAGGCCGAGGAACTCCAGCAGATGCCCAACAACAACCACACCATCGCACGCAGCGCCTACGTGCAGCGTGGCGCCATCAGCACGTCCGACGGGCAGACCCTCGCCGAGAGCGTAGCTCAGGACGACGGTACCTACGAGCGCGTCTACCCCAACGGAAGCGTCGCCGCCCACACCGTCGGTTACATCTCCACGCGCTTTGGTGCCACGGGGATCGAGTCGAGCATGAACGACGCGCTGCGTGGCGACGCCAAGTTCTCCAACTGGCAGGGTGCGCTCAACTCCCTCACCGGGGTGCCCACGGCCGGCTCGTCCGTGGTGCTCACGATCAACTACCAGATGCAGCGTGCCGCCGAGGATGCGCTCGAAGGTTATCAGGGGGCCATAGTGGTACTCGACCCGAGCACCGGTGCGGTGCTGGCCAAGGCGTCCAACCCCACATACGACCCCGGCGACATCGCGAACGTGATCGAGAACAGCATTGAGGGGGCCAGCCCGCTGGTGGACCGCACCACGCAGCTCTACACCCCCGGCTCGACCTACAAGCTCGTTACGCTCTCTGCGGCGCTCGACACCAACAAGGCGTCGCTTGACACCGAGTACGACGCCCCCGCGGCGATGGACATCGGCGGACAGGACGTGTCCAACGACCACGATGCCGAATACGGCACGCTCACGCTCAAGGAGGCCTTCGCGCGCTCCGCCAACACGGCGTTTGGCCAGCTTGGGGTGGAGATTGGTGCAAACGACCTGGTGCGCTACTCCAACAACTTTGGCTACGACCGCAAACTCGGCCTAGATTTCATTTGCACCCCCTCGCTCATGCCCAAGCCCTCCGAGATGACCAAGTGGGAGACGGCATGGGCCGCATGCGGGCAGCCCGTAGGCGAGCACCCCAGTCCCGCTGGTCCCCAGACCACGGTCATGCAGAACGCAGTCGTGGCCGCCGCCGTCGCCAACAACGGCGTCGTGATGAATCCCTACGTGGTCGACCACGTGCTCTCGCCCGAGGGCACCACGGTCTACTCCACGGAACCCAGCTCCTTGGGCAAGGCGATGAGCAGCGAGACGGCCGAACGCGTTGGCGAGGCCATGCTCGAGGTCGTATCGAGCGGCACGGGCGTGGACGCCTACGTGGAAGGCTATCTGGTTGCCGGCAAGACGGGCACCGCGCAAGTGGGCAACGACTCGGCGAACTCGCTCTTCTGCGGATACGCCCCCTACGACAACCCCACTCTTGCCATCTCGGTATGTCTTGAGGGAAATGGGGAAAACGTACAGGGACAGGCTTCGGCCGTCGCCGGCTCGGTGTTGGCACAGTGTCTCAACGTCCAGGCGATGGGAGCTGCCTCATGACAAAGCGCATGCGCGAACGAACGGTTGCCGCCACATGTCGATGGCAACGCTTAGGGTATGGACGCGTGGTAAACCACGCAGGCGATAGGAGCACAGATGGCGAGTAGAACTCTCGGGGGACGATACACGGTCCAAGACAAGATCGGCACGGGCGGTATGGCCATCGTATATCGCGGTGTCGATGACGTGCTGGGTCGTACGGTGGCAATCAAGACCATGCTGCCGCAGTATGCCAACGACCAGTCGTTCGCCGCACGCTTCAAGCAGGAGGCACAGGCCGCAGCCGCGCTCCAAAGCCCCTATATCGTCGCAGTCTACGACTGGGGCAAGGACAGCGACACCTACTACATCATCATGGAGTACCTGCGCGGAACCGACCTCAAGAGCGGTATTCGCAAGCATGGTGCGCTCGACTGTCGCAAAGTCGCCCAAATCGGCTCGCAAATCGCCCAAGCACTCACCGTCGCCCATCGCCACGACATCATCCATCGCGACATCAAGCCCCAAAACATCATGGTCCAGCCCGATGGCAACATCAAGGTGATGGACTTCGGCATCGCACGAGCCAAGAACAGCCATCTCACGGCCGACAACAGCGTGTTGGGCACCGCTCACTACGTCTCCCCCGAACAGACCCAGGGCAAGGACCTCGGTCCCACCACCGACATCTACTCGCTGGGCATCGTCATGTACGAGGCCGCCACGGGTCGCGTTCCCTTTGACGGCGACGACGCCATCTCGGTCGCGCTCAAACAGGTCAACGACCCCCCACTGCCTCCCAGCCAGATCAACCCGCACGTGGATGCGGCGCTTGAGTCCATCATCCTCAAGTGCATGCAAAAGAGTCCCGACGACCGCTTCCAAAGCGCCGAGGAGCTCAACCGCGTGCTGCGCGACTACCTTGCGGGCAAGATGCAGGCCGTAAACGACGCCACCTCGACGATCGGTGCCGGCATGACCGCCAACCGCAAGCAGCGCACATCTGGCAGGGGCTTTGCCGGGCAGCACACCGACCCCAACGTCACCGGCGAGAAGACCGGCAGCCACTACCGCGCGATGAGCGCCACGGAAGAGAACCTCGATCGGCGCCACAAGCGCAACGTGATCGTGGGGGCCATCGCGACCGTCGCCGTCCTCACCGCCATCGCCATCGCCGCCTTCCTGCTGTTGGGACGAACCAAGACGCACAACGTCCCCAACTTCATCGGCCTCACGCAGGAGGATGCCGTCGCACAGATAGAGCAGTTGGGCTACTTCACCGTGGGGCCCATCAAGGAGCAGTATTCCAACAAGGTCGCCAAGGGAGAGGTGGTGGACCAGAATCCCGATCCCGGCAACAGCGCGGCAGAGGGAAGTGCCATCGAACTGGTCATCTCGAAGGGCGAGGAGCCTGCCAAGGAGGTAACCGTTCCCGAGCTCATTGGCAAGTCGCCAAGCGAGGCCGAGGCCGCCCTGCGTGAGGTGGGCCTCAAGGGCCAGGCGGGGGACTCGATCTTCTCGGACGACGTGGAGAACGGCAACGTGGCGGCACAGGACCCCAAGGCCAATGCGACCGCAAAGGCAGGTGACACGGTAACCTACCAGCTCTCCAAGGGCGGCGAGCCCGTTGAGGTTCCCAACGTCATTGGTTGGTCCCAGTCCGAGGCAAGGTCTGCACTCGAGAACGAGGGATTCTCGGTAATCGTCACCAACGCGGCAAACGAGGAGTACGCTGCCGGCATGGTGTGCGCACAGTCACCCACAGGACACGCGTCTCGGGGCAGCGAGGTGACCATTACCATCTCCAGCGGATCCGCAAAGACCGACGTCGAAATTCCCTACGTAACCTACTATACCGAGAACGAGGCAAAGGAGATCCTCACCTCCGCAGGGTTCAACGTGTACACCGTCGAGGAGGCATCGTCCGCAGCTGCTGGCACCGTCATACGTCAGAACCCCTCGGGTACCGCCGAGAAGGGCACGACCGTCACCATCTACGTGTCCACTGGCTCCGGCGGCGATACGGACAACAACACAAACAACAACACAAACAATAACAACAACAATAACAACGGCAATAATAACAACGAGAACAACCACGAGAACGGCAACACAGACACCGAGGTCACCGTCGTCGACGGGCACGCGACCGAGAACACGACGAATACGGCCGGGTAGGACGCCGTCGCGGCTGGGGAGGTCTTATGTACGAACTCAACTTTAGACCTGCGCGCATCTGTCCGCGCAACATCTACGTCGCGGTTTCGGACGACGGCACGACCATCGAAGACGTGCGCTTCGACGGTGGTTGCAACGGCAACGGCAAAGCGATAGCCAAGCTCGTAAAGGGCAAGCCAGTCGACCAGATCGTCTCGGTGCTCGCCGGCAACGACTGCAACGGCCGAAAGACGTCCTGCGCCGACCAGATGACCAAGGCTCTGCGCCAAGCGCAGGAGGCGGCACGTGCGCTGGCCTAGGATTTCGCGGCGCGGGTTTATAAAGGGAACGGGTCTTGCCGCCGCGGCAGGTGCCGCGATCGGCGTGTTGCCGGGCTGCACCAACCCCGAGCAGCAGACGGTGCCCGAGCCTTTGGTGGTCGACTCCGAGAAGGCGATCAACATCCTCGAGGAGTACGAGGAGATCGAGCTCGACCTGCAGGAAGGCGAGACCTGGTCGGTGCCCCTGGGCAGCGTCCTTCACGAGGGCAACGGCAAGCTTCTGCCCGTGACCCAGGCGGGCTCGTCGGCCTCTCCCATGGTCAAGGGATGCGTGTTCTCGCTCGAGAACGGTGCAATGGCCGAGACGCTGCACGACGTGCGGGGAGACAACCACACGACCGTCATCTACGACGCACGCTGCTCCGACGAGGTGTATGCGTGGGTTGAGCTCGACTACCTCACGCACGACTGGACGCTCTATGCCTCCGCGCTCGACAAGGGTCAGATGAGCACCAACGCGACCACATTGTGGACGGCCAACGCAGACTACGATCCGCCTGGTTTCGCCTGTACGGGTAGGAAGGTGCTTTGGCATGTCCTGCCGTCCCTCTCGGGCACAAAGACTTCCGAGCACTCGTTCTGTTACCTGTGGGAGCTGGGCGACGAGAACGCGCAGGCAGTCGTCGAATCCCCCGGACGCTTTCCCGTGGCCCCCTGCATCTCGGGCAACGTCGCAGTGCTCGTTCCGCGTGTGCGTGCGGACGAGGGCGTGTACTACGGCGTGACCGCCTATTCGTTGGGAGACAACCTCGCGACGGTCATCGACCAGCTTGTGCTGCCCCAGTCAATCAAGCCGTTCTACGCGTCGTACGTGGGCAACCGGTTTGCCATCTCCATCGAGGCCAACTACAACTCCGGGGGCATGTTCGGAACCATGGGCAGCTACATCGGGCCAAGCACCGGCCCGTTCGTCAAACTCCCCCGCGAGCCAAGCGCCAACATTGCCGGCAAGGACGACCGGTTCATCATCAAGAGTCGCACGTCCTACTTTGTGGTCGACGTGCGCAAGTCCACCTATGCGATCCTTACCGCCGCAAACCGTTGCGTCGACTACGGGGAGTTCCCCCTGCGCGTGGGTGAGTCCGAGGACTTCGTGACCTTTGCCACGGTCAAGGACGAGCAGTCCGGCTACCCCGCATCGGTAACGGTGCGCTCGTTCGGCTGGTAGCAAGATTGATTGATCGCCCGGAGGTGCTCCCTCACGGAGACACCGCAGGTACCGCTGCGTGGTAGCCCATGGCGAACTGGCGTTATCTGCGTTACACTTATGGGTACCATAAACACAGTCATATTCATAGCGCAGGGTAAGGAGCGGCCATGAGTGCGGACGAGAAGAGAATTCTGCTGGTAGAGGACGAAAAGGCCATTCGCGATGCGGTCGCGGCCTATCTCGAGCGCGAGAACTACATCGTACGAGGTGTAGGAGACGGGCAGAGCGCCGTGGAAGAGTTTGAGAAGCACTCCTTCGACCTGGTGATTCTTGACCTCATGCTCCCCAAGCTGTCCGGCGAGCGCGTATGCCGTGCCATCCGCGAGACATCTAACGTGCCCATCATCATGCTCACCGCCAAGGGTGAGGTCGAGGACCGCATCATCGGCCTGGAGCTGGGCGCCGACGACTACCTCATCAAGCCCTTCTCGCCCCGCGAGCTCGTTGCCCGCGTGCGCGCCCTGCTGCGTCGTGCCCACACCGAGAGCGAGCCTCAGCTCGAGGTTCTGGACTTCGGCGACCTGGTAATCGACATCTCGGGCCACAAGGTTACCATTTGCGACGAGGAGATCGACCTCACCGCATCGGAGTTCAAGCTGCTCACCACCCTCGCTCGCTTCCCGGGCCGCGTGTACACGCGCATGGAGCTGGTCGAGAAGGTCCTGGGCTACGACTTCGAGGGCTACGAGCGCACCATCGACTCGCACGTTAAGAACCTGCGTGCCAAGCTGGGTGACGACCCGCGCAACCCGCGTTGGCTCTACACGGTCCATGGAGTCGGCTATCGCTTTGAGTCTCCCGACAAGGGCGACAAGGGCAAGTCTGCCCGCGCACGCTCCAAGTAACACGGACGCGAACAGGTGGGCAACGATATACCGGAGTCCGTCGCGGACTCTCATGCCTCTTCCTACAACACGATAAAGCGCCAGCCGCGTAGCACGCTCAAGTACAGCACGCGCATGACACTGGCGTTTGCGCTGACAGCCGTCATGACGGCTGTCGTGCTCTCTGCCGTGCTCGCCTTCGTGTGGGAGGACCAGTTCCATTCCTACACCCGAGCAAACATGCAGCGCATGGTAGAACAGACAGCCGAGACGCTCTCGCAACAGTACTCCGACAAGCACGAGTGGACCGACGAGACGCTCGACTTCATCCATTCCACGTCTGAGTCGATGCCCGAGGTTGGCATGCGGCTCACCAGCGTAGATGACGTGGTACTCTACGACGACGCCACGGGAGGCGCCGTCACTCCCAGCCACTTGGGCCGCATGAGAAGAATAATCATGCCGCTCGACGAGGACTCGATCGTCTCGGCCGAGATTTGCGCTACCAGCGAAGGGGACGATGTGAGCACCGTCGTTGGCACGCTCACGTTTTGGTCGGTGAGCTCCGACGCGCTACTCACCAAGAGCGACTCGGCGTTTCGCACCAACTCGTATGTGGCCATCGTGACGGCAGCCAGCCTGGCCGTCGTGTTCGCATGCGTCATCGGCTACTTCGTCGCCCGTGCGCTCACCAAGCCAATCAAGCGCATAACCACCACGGCCACGCAAATCCGCAACGGAGACCTCACGGCGCGCACCGAACTTTCGGGAAGCGACGAGATTGGGCGACTGGGCGAGACGTTCGACGACATGGCCTCGTCCCTGGAGCGCGACATCAAGCTCGAACACCGGCTCACGAGCGACGTGGCACATGAGCTGCGCACGCCCCTCATGGCAATGCAGGCAACGGTCGAGGCCATGCAGGACGGCGTAATGCCGGCAGACCAGGAGAACCTCGCCACCGTTGCCGTTGAGGTGCGACGTCTCTCGCGCCTGGTCGACGCCATGCTTCGTCTCTCCAGGATGGAGAACGGCACCACGCCGCTCAACATGGAGCGCTGTGACGTGGTCGGGCTCGCCGAGGAGCTGGTGAACGTCCACAGCCAGCTGTTCCTGGACAACGGCATAACACTCTCGTTCCAAAACGAGACGGGCCACCAGGAGTTCTATGCGGAACTCGACCCCGACCTCATACGGGAGGCCATGGTCAACCTCATCAGCAACGCGATGCGCTATACGTCGGACGGCGGCAACGTGTGGGTGCGGGTTGCGCGCAATCGTCGCAACGTGCTGCTTTCGGTGCAAGACACCGGCATGGGCATCGCCAAGGAGGACATGCCTCGAGTGTTCAGCCGCTTCTGGCGCTCCGACGCGAGCAGGGAGCGAGTGGCGGGCGGACTGGGTGTTGGCCTGGCGCTCACCAAGGAGATCGTAGACCGGCACAACGGCACGATTGCGGTCGATTCCGAGGAGGGCGTTGGCACGACATTCACCCTGCGGCTGCCCATCACGCAACGCAAGCAGAAGCAGGCATAGCTCCACGTCAGCCAACATTGCCGTCAAACACGCGCGAGCCAAAGTGAGGGAGTTCCCTTTGGCTCGCGCGGCATCTTTGAGTGGGCATTGTGCGCCCAAAAGGGACGGCGGTAGTCTACAATAGCGTTCGTATGTCTTTCAGGAGGGAGAGGCCCATGTCAAACATCGAGCTGCGCCCCGATAGCCGCGGCAAGGTCCGCGACATCTACGATTGCGGCGACAGCCTGCTCATGGTGGCCAGCGATCGCGTAAGCGCGTACGACTTCGTGCTGCCAGACGAGATTCCCTACAAGGGAGAGATTCTCACCCGCATCTCGGCGTTCTGGTTCGAACGCTTTGCCAACATGATTCCGCATCACATGATCACCATGGACCCCATGGAGTATCCCGAGGAGTATCGCACATATGCGGATTACCTGGCAGGACGCTCCATGCTGGTGCGCAAGGCCGACACCGTGCCCATCGAGGCCATCGTGCGTGGCTATCTCACCGGCTCGGGCAAGAAGACCTACGACGAGGACGGTACCGTGTGCGGCATAGCGCTGCCTGCTGGCCTTGTCGAGGCAAGCCGCATCCCCGAGGCAATCTTCACGCCCTCCACCAAGGCCGAGCTCGGCAAGCACGACGAGAACATCTCGTACGAGCGCTGCGCGCAGATCGTGGGCGAGGACGTGGCCACCCAGCTGCGCGACGCATCGTTATCGATCTACAACGCTGCCGCCGAGTATGCGGCCACGCGCGGCATCATCATCGCCGACACCAAGTTCGAGTTTGGCTACGTGGACGGTCAGCTCACCATTATCGACGAGTGCCTCACGCCCGACTCCAGTCGATTCTGGCCTGCCGAGGGCTATGAGCCCGGCAAAGTGCAGCCCAGCTACGACAAGCAGTTCGTGCGCGACTGGCTTCGCGCCAACTGGGACATGACCGGCGAGCCGCCTCACCTTCCCCAAGAGGTTATACAGGGAACCTCCGAACGCTATCAGGAGGCCTATCAGATCATTACGGGCGAGAAGTTCGTGCCGGCAAAGGAGCAGTAGCATGTCGTTGAAGGATACCATCAAGGGTGCGCGCGAGGAGGTTGCGGCTAGCGGCAACCCGTTTGAGCGCAAATCCAACAAGGGTGATGACGCCCAGGCTGACATGTCTCGGCCGGGCCAGGGCTTCTCCCGCAGATCCGCAGCTCGTGGAAAGCCGTCGCGTCAGGCAGCTGCCGGCGTGAGGGTGGTCTCCACGAACAAGAAGCCACAGTCTGACATGAGCAAGCAGGAGCGCAAGGTCGAGCGACGCAGGGAACGCGACCTGGAGGACCGCCGCTACAGCGTAACGCAGATACTTCTCAAGGAGAACGAGGAGTATACAAGGCTCAAGAAGTTCTGGTGGGTCTTCCTCATTGCCGGCGTTGTGTTTATGGGCATCTCGCTTGCCATGTATTCGCTCGTAACCAAGTCTGGCCAGTCACCAGAAAACTGGATGGGCGTGGTCGCAATCGTGTGCATGGTCCTTGCCTACGTCGTGATCATCGCAGGTCTCCTGTTCGACTTCCTCAAGATTCGTCCCCTGCGCAAGGAAATCGAGAAGCGAACCAACTCCATGTCGGACAAGCGCCTCAAGGCACGACTCGCGGAGAACGCCAAGAAGGAGGAGGAAGAGAAGGCCGCGCGCAAGGCTTCGCGTAAAAAGCGTCGCTAGTGGAGTCTGCAGCCGCAATCGTGCTATACTACGTATCTGCGCCTCCGTAGCTCAGGGGATAGAGCACCGCTCTCCTAAAGCGGGTGTCGGCCGTTCGAATCGGCCCGGGGGCACCAGAATCTTATGACCAGGTCCAAGGGGAGCTCCTTGGACCTGGTTTTGCATATGATGCATTAGTCGAAGCTCAACTGCCCCAGACGGTCGAACACCACGTCCACGCGGGTGAGGAACGCGCGCGGATCGAATATCTGGTCGAGCTGCGCCGACGTAAGCGTGCAGTCCGCGTCGTCCTCGAGCCGCTCGCGCAGGGTGGCACCCGCACGTGCCTGCTGCACGTCGTCCCACACGGCCATGGAGTTGCGCTGCACTATCTTGTAGGCATCCTCGCGCGTGATGCCCGTGTCCACGAGGGCGAGCAGCACCTTGCTCGAGAATATGAGGCCACGCGTGCTGTTGAGGTTGGCCTCCATGCGCGCAGGATAGAGGACCAGCCCATCCAGAATGCGAATGAGGCAATGCAGCATGTGGTCCAGGGCAATAAAGCTGTCCGCCAGCGCGACGCGCTCGTTGGAGCTGTGGCTTATGTCGCGCTCGTGCCACAGGGCCACGTTGTCAAATGCCACCTGGGCGTTTGCCTTTACCACGCGCGAGAGACCGCAGACCTTCTCGACGGTGATGGGATTGCGCTTGTGCGGCATGGCCGAACTGCCCTTTTGTCCACGACGGAACGGCTCCTCCGCCTCGAGCGTATCGGTCTTCTGGTGATTGCGCACCTCAAGCGCCAGACGCTCGCATGTCGCTGCCGTGGTGGCGAGCACACCGGCCAGATAGGCATGGTGGTCGCGGCTCACGACCTGCGTAGACAGCGGGTCACCGCTAAGCCCCATGTGCTCGCATACGTATTGCTCGATAAACGGATCGATGGACGAGTAGGTCCCCACGGCTCCGGAGATGGCGCCTACGGCCACCTGCCTGCGTGCGTCGAGCAGGCGGTCAAGATCACGTCGCAGCTCCCATGCCCAGCTGCCAAACTTCATGCCAAAGGTCATGGGCTCGGCGTGGATGCCGTGCGTGCGGCCCACGCAGAGCGTGTCGCGCTCCTCGAAGGCACGACGCAGACAGATCTTGCCCAGCTCGCGCACATCCTCGACAATGAGGTCGGTCGCTTGCGCAAGCTGATAGCACAACGCCGTGTCACCCAAGTCGGAGCTGGTCATGCCATAGTGCACCCAGCGGCTGGGCTTGGGCTCGCCCTCGGGCACTTCGCGATCGATGTAGGATCCCATGTTGGTGAGAAACGCAATCACGTCGTGGTTGGTGACCGCCTCGATCTCGTCGACCTCCGCGCGGTCAAACGACGCGTGCGCGCGAATCCAAGCCGCCTCATCGCGCGTGATGCCAATCTGACCCATCTCGGCGTGCGCCTCGCAGGCAAGCACCTCGATCTCCTGCCAGATGGCATACTTGTTCTCCAACGAGAAGATGTGGCCCATTTCGGTTCGGGTGTAACGGTCAATCATGCGGATTCCTTCCTGAGGCGTATTCCTTACGCCATTCTATAGGAGTTGTGCCAGGCGTGTCTTGGCAAGTCTCGCTCGCCGCGTTGCCGCAGAGCGGGTATGACCGTGGCGAAGCAACGAAGCTACTCGCTCACCACCTCTTCCTGGGCAGGCTCGACTGCCTCCTCGCTGGCCACTCCCAGCCCAGACAACGTCCCCGTGAGCTCAGTCACGCTGTTCTCCCAACCTTCCTTGGCGACAAAGGTGCGCAGGGCGTTCTCGCAGGTGCCCCATTCCTTGTCGATGGCAGCGTTTGCGAGGTCGGAATACTCGTTAGCCGCGCCGGTGGGCACATAGCTGTTAACGGCAACGATATAGGTGGCGCTGTCGTCGATCGCATCCCCCCTTACCATCGAGCAACTCGTGATGCGAGAGCCGGTTGGTTTGCTCCAATCCACCGAGAGCGTCGCACCACCCAGCACGAGCACGTCACCAGAGTTCCTAGGCCACGAATACGTCGAGGCCGCTCCCTCAAGGGCCTCCTGCATGCTCTTGCCATCATCGAGCTTCTGCCGTACGTAGGCCTCTTGCTTGTCGTATACACCCCGACACGCCAACATGATATCGAGAGAATGCTCTAAGGTGTTACGGAGCTGTTTGCCAGTGAGCTTGCGCGTCTCGAGCGTGTCGCCATAGGGCGAGATGGAGAGCACATCCTGATACGACACGTCCCCGCTGGGAACGCCCCCACGAATGTCACCCGCATTCTCGAGCGCGAGGTCTGCTCCCGTGTAATCAAGGTATGCCGCCGTCACTACGCGTCCAATGGGCTCGTCGCGCGTACGCAGCCATTCCCACGAAAGCTTGAGGTCAGCAACATCTTCCACATTGGTCTTGCGGAAGGGATAGTCGTACCCCCTCGAACTCGTACCCACCCGCCGCTCAAGCGTCGTCTTCTCCCCATCCTCGATGGCTTGGACGAGGTCGTCTATGCCCGAGTTGGCCAGATCGTCGGCAACGGCCTTCTCGTAGTCCACCAGCGTCTCCTTGGTGTCTATTCCGTCCCACGTGTCGTTGCCGTCCGTATCGTTGAGCACAAGGTCGAGCGTGCCCACATAGTGGAAGTAATAGTCCGCCTCCACCAAGGCAACGCCATGGTTGTCCTTGTCCTTGACCAATCCCTTGGCGCTCGAGCTGGTCCTATCTATCTTGATGTGCTGGTGTCCGGCTATCACGGCATCCAGACCCGAGGTCTTGGCAATGAGGCTCTCCGGGTCATCGTAGTGCGCGAGAGCTATGACCACATTGCAGCCTTTCTCCTTACGCAACTCGGTCGCAAGTTCGTTTGCGCGCACGGCGGCATCCGAAAATTGCTGAAGGTGGGATACGTTAGCCGAGGCAGCCATCCCGTAGAACGACTCCCCGCTCACACCAAGGATGCCTACGCGCACCTTGGTTCCCTCGTCGGAGGCCACATCCTTCACCACGTAGTCGTTCTTGAAATACCTGCTTCCGTCCTTTGCGCGCACGTTCCCCGCGAGAATCGAGAAGGCGTGGTTTTGGTCCAGCTCCTTAAGGCGCGCGTCCCCATAGCTCCAGTCGTGGTTGCCGGGCGTGGTGGCATCCACGCCCACCGCGTCCATGAGCCGTGCGATGCTCTCCCCCTGCTCGACAGTGGCGAACGACTGCCCGTGGAAGGTGTCGCCCGCATCGAGCAGCAGATCCGGCTCGGTCTTGTCCTTGAGCGCCTTGAGCGCCGAGTACCCAATGGCCTTGTTGTCCTTGTTGCGCTTGTAGTACCCATGGGTGTCGTTGATGTGCATCACGTGGATGGTTGCCTTCTTGGGCGTGGGAGTCGGTGCCGGGTCTGGCACTGGGGTGGAATCAGGCGTCGGAGCGGGCGTTTGGTCCGGTGTTGGCGTGGGTGTCGGGTCTGGGGTGGGCGCAGGCGTTGGGGTGTCATCGCTTGTGGGCGTAACCTTTGTGCCAGTCATGGTCGCGCTCAGATCAACGCCCACGTTTGCGTAGGTCATGGCAAGCGACTCCTGCTGCTGCACGCTTTCTCGCTTGGCGCTCTGAGCCCATGCCCGCTGGGGCTCGGGCACAGCAAGACTTGAACTCAGGGCAGCTATCGCAACTATGGCAATGAGGGTCCGCTCCGACTTTCGCCCGCGTCTCGCCAAGACGATTCCCGCAACAAGCACGGCCAGACCACCGGCGACAAGCAGCCATGTCGATGAGGTGCCGTCACCTGTTTGTGCAAGGTTCGTCTGGGAGGATTCCGCAACCGCAGATGCCCGGTCCTTCGTGGACGAACCCGTCTTTTTGGAGGTTCCGGTGAGCTTTGTGCCGCTCTGTCTCACAAGTGTGAGGTCGAGCGTGAGCGAACCTCCCGCCGACATGCTCTGGGCCGTCGCGCTATTCGCCTCACGAGCCACGAACCCATTGGGAATCGTGGCGACAAGACGGGCATCTTCGACCACGACTCCCGAGGTGTTGGTGCCAATCACCGTCGCACGAACCGTCTCGCCCTCGGAATAGAAGTCCTTGTCATACGCTATCGAAATGGTGAGGTCATCGTCTGCCGCCCAGGCCACGCCAGGCAGGAGCACCAGTGCCAGCAACGCCGTTGCCACACATGCCAAAAGACGAACGGCCATCGATTGCTTCGTGTTCATGTCCCACCCTCTCCATAACGCCTTAAACAAGTGCCCCTACGCTGCACCCCTACGACGCTGCGAGCGCCGCGCGCGCCTCCGCAAGCTGGTCCGTCACGACCCCATTGCCCGTTCCGCCATACGTCGTGCGCGCTCTGGCGATGCCAGCCGGGTCGAGCGTACCCACCACATCGTCGCCAAACAGTTCGCTTGCCTCCTGCAGCTCCGCAAGCGTGAGGTCCTCCAGACCACACCCACGCCTCTCGCACTCGAGCACCAGGCGTCCCACCACGGCGTGCGCCTCTCGAAACGGCATACCGTGCTTGGCCAAATAATCTGCCACGTCGGTTGCCGCCGAGAAACCCGTGCCGGCCTCGGCCAACATGCGGTCTTCGTTGACGTGCATGGTCTCGAGCATGCCCGCCATGATGGCCATGCAGTCCCCAAGCGTGCGTGCAGCGTCGATGGGACCCTCCTTGCACTCCTGAAGATCCTTGTTGTAGGCCAACGGCAACGACTTGCACGTGGTGAGCAGTGCCATGAGGTCACCGTACACGCGACCGCACTTGCCGCGCGTGAGCTCGGCGAAGTCGGGGTTCTTCTTTTGCGGCATGATGGAACTTCCCGTGGAATAGGAGTCCGAAAGCGTTACGAAACCAAACTCCGAGCTGCTCCACAACACAATCTCCTCGCACAGCCGCGAGAGGTGCATCATGCTCACTGCGCAGGCATACTCAAGGTCCAGCAGATAGTCTCGGTCGCTCACCGCATCCAACGAGTTGGGGATTGCGCGCGAGAAGCCCAGCAGCTCCGTCGTACGTGCGCGATCGAGCGGATAGGTGGTTCCGGCAAGTGCGGCAGCGCCCAGGGGATTGGCATCGGCTGCGTCGAAGGCGGCCTGCAGGCGTGTGGCGTCACGGTCGAACATCCAGAAGTACGCCAGCATATGATGAGAGAACAGCACGGGCTGCGCATGCTGCAAGTGCGTGTATCCGGGCATAACCACGTTGAGGTGGGCCTCTGCGACATCTGTCAGCACACGACGCAACTCCCTGTTGCCCTCCATAAGATCCGCAATGAGGTCTTTGGCCAGGAGCCTGATGTCGGTCGCCACCTGGTCGTTTCGGGAGCGACCCGTGTGCAGGCGTCCGCCGGCAGCACCTATGCGCTCGGTAAGCGTGCGCTCAATGGCCATGTGCACGTCTTCGTCGTTGATGTCCCACATGAAGGTTCCCGCCTCGATCTCATCCGAGATCTGGGTGAGACCACAGACGATGGCGTCGCGATCCTCGTGCGATATCACACCCTGTTCGGCCAGCATCGTGGCATGCGCGATGGATCCCCGTATGTCCTGCTGGGCCATGTGCTTGTCCACCTCTAGCGACGCACCGAACTCCTGCGTAAACGCGTCGACGCCACCCTCGAACCTACCGCCCCACAATGCCATGATCCATGCCTCCTGTCGAAACTATCAAGTATGCAGGTATTCTACAACTTGGCGTTGTGTCACACGCCGTAAACGAGGCGTTACCCCTGTTGCCACGCGGGTCCAAGGTCCTGCGGCGCGTGCTATGCTTTGTCATATTCATAGCAAATAGGAGGTCCCCATGGAATTCGTACTTGGTCTTGCGCCCTGCGGGTTTCCCAAAGACGGCGACGCGCTTCTGCAGATTGATCGCTATGCACGTAATGCCAAGCAGAATGGGGTCGACCTCCTTGTCTTTCCCGAAAACCTCATGTGCCCTCACGAGCTGTCGGTGCCAGAGCTCGTCGAGATTGCGGAGCCTCTCGACGGCACCTTTGTGCAAACGATTCGCCGCATCGCGCGAGCATGTGGACTCTGGATCGTCTTTACCATGTACGAGTCAAGCCCAGCCCACAAGCTTCCCTACAACGCTGCCGTCGTCGTGGACGGCCAGGGGTCGCTGCGTGGGCTGTATCGCAAGTGCCACCTGTACGACGCACACAGAGTACGTGAGTCGGAGCGCATGTTGGCAGGAAATCGGTTGTGCGACGCCATCCACGCCCCGTTTGGAACCTTTGGCCTAGGCATCTGCTACGACCTGCGCTTTCCAGAAGTCTCGCGGACGCTGGCCCTTAAAGGCTGCGACCTCATGCTGTTCCCGTCCGCATGGCACGACGGACCCCACAAGCTTGAGCATTGGGAGACGCTCCTTCGAGCACGCGCCATCGAGAACGAGTGCTTTGTGGCAGGCGTGTGCCATGGTGGTCCACGGTATGTGGGGGTAAGCATCGCATGTGATCCCTTGGGACAAGTGGTCGCACGCTCCACCGGCGACCTTATGACGTGCGCAATCGACCTCAAGGCCGTATGCTCCGCACGCGAGGCGATGCCGATCTTCGAGCATCGCAGACCATCCCTTTACCAAGCGCTGGCACAAGGTGAGCCCAGCTCATAGATACCTGCCATGCGTAATTCGCCCCAGTTTGCCACTAGGCGTAGTAGTGCGTCTCCTCCACCAGTTCCCGAATCTCGGCGGCAATTACGTCTGTCTCGCTCTCCACGTCCTCGCCCGATAGCTTGTTTAGCTCGGCCTGGAGCTTCTCGAGCTCTAAAAGCAGACGGTCGTTTGCATGCTGTATGCTGCCCATCTCCTCGAGCACGGAGCGCATGACCTCAAGTCGATGCATCTCGGTCTGCTTGTTCTCAAGACCCCCCGCGCGATCAATTCGATCAAGGCGCAGATACTCCGCTGAGTCGAAGGCCTGCATGCGATTGGCAATCTGGGCGGAATTCGACAAGATGCCGTCGCATGCCGACTCCACGGGAAGGGAGAACTTGTCCCAAGTAAGGCTACCCTCCTCGAACTCCCTCCGCAAAAGCGAGAGGATGTCCTTGCGCAGAAGGTCTTGGCGATTAAACGTCTCGATCACGTCCTGGGCATACACGCCAAGCGCATCATCGTTCTCGTACCCGTGCGCCACGCGCAACACCTGCTCTCTGGAGACGTTCTTGTCTGCGTCCAGATACGCATAGGGTTGTGGCTTCTTTGCAGCTGCGAGCCCCTTTCTGCCACCCGAGCCCCAGCCTGCGGCACGACCGACTCCCCAGACGAACCCACCAACCAAAGCGCCGACGACCACAACGACAAAAACACCAATGGCAACAAACACGCCGCTCATTCTGGCCTCCAAACCCCGACCCGTCGAACCCAAGCATACCGCAACACACACGCGCCGCCACGCTGTCCTTTGCCGCGCAACCAGATTCTATCACAAAACCCAAACATTTGTTCTTGACAAACGAATGTTCTGTTCCTAAACTCTGTCTCACCCGCCGTAGAAAGGAGTCACATGAGGGCAATCGACTGGAACCACATCACCATTACCGACAACTACATGTTCGGCACCGTCTTTCGAGACCCGCTGCTGTGCCAGGAGCTGCTGGAACGGATACTCAACATTCCCATCGACAAGGTGGTCTTCACCGGTGCCGAGCACACCTTGTCGCCCGAGATTGGTGCCAGGGGCATTCGCATGGACGTGCATGTTGCCGACAGCGCCGGCACCATCTACGACGTAGAGGTGCAAAACGCAAACGAGGGAAACCTCGAGAGAAGATCTCGCTACTACCTGAGCGCCAACGACATCGACTGCATCGCCCCGGGCATTGCCTATGACGAGATGCGCAACTCGTTTGTCATCTTCATCTGCACCTTCGATCCCTTTGGGCGTGGTTTGTCGCGCTACACCATCACTCCGCACTGCAAGGAGGACGGTGTCGAGATGTCAGATGGCACTTCGCGCATTTTCGTCAACGCAAGCGCATGGAATACGTGCGAAGACGCACGACTTAAGCCCTTCCTTCAATATCTATCTGGGGATACCATGGTAGACGATGACTTTTCGAAGAAGGTGGACCAAGCCGTGCGTATGGTGCGGCAGCAACCTGAATGGAGGCGCAATCGAATGAAGCTCGAACGCTACCTTGAGGAGCAGCGCATCAAGGCAATTAGAGAGGGCCGTGCCGAGGGTCGTGCCGAGGGTCGTGCCGAGGATCAACGCGCCAATGCCGCCCTCGCCGCAGCGCTCGTGGAGGCGAGTCGCGAGCAAGAGCTCGTGGAGGCCATGCTCAACGAGGACGTGCGACAAAGGCTGCTGGCGGAGTTCGGCATACACATGGGCTCGTAACCCCTCGCCACGCGTTAGCCCATAGGAATGAGTCGGGGGTTCTCGCAATCCCCATACATTGTGGGAACGCCCGCCATGCACACGACATCCGGTCCAACGTATGATGGGAGACAGCTATGGTTCGGTTTGGCATTCTAGGCGCGGGCAATATCGCCAATCGGTTTGCCGCAAGTCTTGGATACGAGCGGCATGCGACACTTGTCGCCGCAAGCTGTCGCAGCCGGAAAAAGGCCGTCGAGTTTCTATCCAAGGTACCGTGCGATGCGGATGCCCGTGCATATGGCTCGTACGACGAAATGCTTGGCGACAACAGCGTTGATGCTATCTATCTGGCACTTCCCCACAGCCTGCACAAGGAGTGGGCCTGCAAGGCGCTACGAACCGGCAAGGCGGTGCTATGCGAGAAGCCCGCATGCCTCTCGGCCCATGAGATGCGCGAAATCGCCAAGACGGCCCACGACACACGGACGCTCTTCATGGAGGCAATGAAACCCCGTTTCGTACCCCTGTATGGGCAGGTGATTGCCGCACTGCCCAAGATTGGAACCGTAACGCGCATTGAGGCCACGCTTTGCAACGACATGCTGGGAATGGTTGAGGGGTCAAACAGCTACCATATGGCACCGGGTCCCGGCGCCGGGGTTCTTTTGGACTGCGGAATCTACTGTGCCAGTTGGATAGCCCAGTTGTGTCCCGGTGAATTGAAGCTCACCTCAATTGAGGGAGTCACCAAGAACGGAATCGACATCTATGCCAACGCCTGGTTCGATCACGATGGCATGCAGGTTCAGCTGGAGTGTGCATTCGACCGTGCCAAGCCACGCACCTGCACCATAGTGGGAGAGTGCGGCACCATTGTGGTGGAGGAGCTTCACCGGCCACAGTGTGCGACGGTTCTTGCCAGCGGCGAAGAGCTCGTCATGGACGTCCCCTACCATGTGGACGACTTCTTTGGGGAGCTGCATCACTTTGTGGAACTCGTCGAGCAGGGCGTACCCGAGTCCAGTCTCATGACACTCAGCGACTCCCTACGCTGTGCCCAGATCATCGACGCCATCCGCGACTGCTTTGACACCGCGCCCAACATCGAACGTCTCTAGCGCAGCTTTCAACACGTGTCTGGACGCTGCGCTAGCCAGCAAGCATCCGAAGCCACACGCCCAAAAGACCTGTCGCCATGAGCACACCCATAGCCATCAGGAATACCCCGCACACGCGGTTGATAACCCCATAGTGCCGCTTGGTCCACTCAAAGGCTGCCTCCAGACGACCGAGCAAGACAGCAGAGAGCACAAAGGGCACCCCAAGACCAACGGAATAGCAGAGCAGCAGCGCTACTCCCGTGGCCATGCTTGCCGACGAAGCCGCAAGGCTCAACGCGGAGGCCAGAAACGCACCCACGCATGGTGACCAACCAATGGCGAACACCAGACCAAACAGCACCGAACTGCCAAAGCCACGTGGGATTATGGTCGTATTCGGACGCAACGTGCGCTCCAACAACGGGACGCGCAGCACACCCGCATAGTTGAGGCCCAACACGACCAAAACCACACCGCACACCACATCCATAATGCGACCATGGCGCACCAGCAGAGCACCCAAGGTACCCGCAAAGGCTCCCAGGGACACGAACACCAATGAGAAACCGAGCACAAAGCCCAACGAACACACTGCGACGCGACGCGTGTCACCCACCGCATCCTCCTGCGAGCCACCCGCAAAGTAGGCAAGATATATGGGTAGCATCGGCAGCAGGCAGGGTGACACAAACGTGACGATGCCCTCGAGGAACGTGAGCAGATAGTCCACGGTTACACCTGCTCTTCCAGTTCTGCCCGCAGGAGCATGGGGTCAACCATACCGGGAGTCACGGAAAGGATTTCTCCGTCGGCAGCAACGACGACCGTGGTGGGTAAGGACCGGGCGGCAAATGCGATGCTGGCCTCCCGATTCGAGTCGTAATACACGGGAAGTCCCTCGAAGCCGTTCTGTTCAAGCCACTCGGCAGTCGACTCCTCGCGCTCACGCCTACCATCCACGCAGTCCACGAATGCAAACGACACGCGACCCTCATAGTCATCTGCGACCTTCTTAAGATCTGGCATCTCCCTTACGCAATAGGGGCACCATGTCGCCCAGAAGTTAATGACGAGCGGCTTCTTGTCCGCGATGGCCAAGAGCGTTGTTTCCTCTCCCGTACCGGTATAGACAGTCGCATCGAAGTCCACGAGCATCTTACGCTCGTCCATTGGCTCCGAGGAGCTGGCAGACGATGTGGTCTCAACCTTATGCTCGCCTCCAAGCACGTTGTAGCCCACAAGCGCGCCCGCGAGCACTACGACGAGCACGACGGCCACAAGCACCGCATTACGCCTCCCGTTGTCCACAACCGCCCCCTTCCGCATAACCGAGCAGATGAACCACTGCAACCCAATCGCTTCCATAGCTCATACCCATATAATGACAGACAAGTCAACGGAACGGACATCCCATGGGAAACCAGAACAATCGACATCAACCCGACCTCGAGCTCTTTGCCCGCTGTGCAAGCGGTTTCGAGCAGACGCTTGCAACAGAACTCCGCGGTCTGGGCGCCAAGCGCGTTAGACCCTTGCAAGGGGGTGTCGCGTTCTTTGGTCCGACCGTCACAGCGTATCGAGCGTGCCTGTGGAGCAGGGTTGCCACGCGTATCCAGCTCGTGGTGACACGCGTGCCGGCCACGGATGCAAACGCTCTCTATGCGGGAGTGACCAACGTTGCCTGGGAAGACCACGTCGCTCCCAAGGCAAGCATTGCCGTCGACGCACACGGAGAGAATCCCGCGTTCCGCAACAGCAGGTTTACGGCGCTCAAGGTAAAGGACGCCATCTGCGATCGGCTTCGCGACACACGCGGAAGCAGACCCAACGTGGATGCGACCAATCCCGACCTCGAGGTAGACGTGGCCCTACATCAAAAGAAGGCTACGCTCTACCTCAACCTCTCCGGTCCCTCACTGCACCGGCGCGGATACCGCGAGGACGGAGTGCAGACCGAGGCGCCTCTTAAAGAGACGCTCGCCGCCGGAATGCTGCTTGCTACCGACTGGCTGGCTATTGCACGCGCCGGAGGCCTGCTCGTAGACCCCATGTGCGGATCGGGCACACTCGCCATAGAGGCGGCCCTCATCGCCGCAAACCGAGCACCTGGCCTTCTTCGCAGGAAGTGGGGCTTCTTTGGGTGGGCACGACACGACCAAGACCTGTGGAATGACCTTGTGGAGAAGGCCACAGAACAGCAGGCGCCACCAAAGGCGGGCGCTGTGGTTCTGGCAGGTGACGTGGATGCACGCGCGCTGGACATTGCCCGCAAGAACCTCGCCCGGGCACAGGTCGACGACTTGGTACGCCTCTACCGTGGTGACGTTTCCACACTGCATCGTCAACTCCAGCGATGGCATGCCGACCCAGACGCCAAGGGACTGCTCGTGGCCAATCCTCCCTACGGGCAGCGGTTGCTCGCCCAGGAGGACCTGCCGCGCACGTACGCCTCACTTGCCACTGGCATCGAGGCCCTTCCCACGGGATGGCACGTGGCGCTCATCACGCCCGACGCGGGCGTCGATACCGCATTGGGACGCATTCCCTTTGAGGTCATCCCCTGCTTCAACGGACCCATACCCGCGTGGATACGCCGATATGACCCTGGCGATAAGCCCCGCACGTGCACGGTCACGTCGCTGGGCGGAAGGACTCGCA
Source organism: uncultured Coriobacteriaceae bacterium (assembly GCA_902793195.1). Taxonomy (GTDB): domain Bacteria; phylum Actinomycetota; class Coriobacteriia; order Coriobacteriales; family Atopobiaceae; genus RUG440. The sequence continues at coordinate 130,506 of CADBCS010000004.1, forward strand.
CCGTCCCCATTGCCGAAGCCAACAGCTCCCAGTTCGCCGCTCGCCTGCGCAAGGTGGCTAGGGAGCGCAACCGGTGGGCACGACGCGAGCGGGTGTCCTGCTATCGCCTTTACGACGCCGACCTGCCGGACTATGCATTTTCCATCGACCTGTTCTGCGATGCAAGCCAGCCCGACGAACATCGCTACGTACGCATGGCCGAGCACAGGCGGCCCAACTCGGTGGATGACCAAAGCGCCGTCAGGCGTCTCTCCGACGCCGCCGCGCTCGTCTCGGCCGTTCTGGACCTCCCTCGCGAACGCCTGCTCGCAATCCCCTGGAACACGTCCCCGTCGGATCACTGGTGGATACGAGCCTCGGAGGAGCCGTACTCCTTCGAGATAGACCTCACGAAGCCCACCGCACGACTCTCTCTCGCCCAGAGGCCCTTGCGCGCCCTCGTTGGCACCATGGCTCGCAACAAGCGCGTGGCCTGCCTGTTTGGGTCTGGCGTCTCGACGCTGGTGCATGCCGCTGGCAGTGGCGCACGGGAGACGGTGTTCGTCGATGCCTCCCAAACCGTAATCGACCATGCCCGCAGCACCATGCGTGAGAACGGCCTCGCGCATACGCGCCATCGCTTCGTCTGTCAGGACATACCCACCTGGATTGCCAACGAGGCCCAGACTCGGCATACCTACGACCTCATCCTCTGCATCACCCCCCTATGGCTTCCCAAGCGAGATGCGGGCGGCCGGGAATGGGACCTGCGACGCGAACTTGCATCCTTCATACATGACGCCGCACGCCTCCTGACCAACGACGGAACGTTGGTCCTCTCCTGTCCCGACCCCTCCTTCGAGCCCGACGTCCATGCACCCGAGTGGGCCAAGCTCGTTGTGGAGAACAGAAGTGCAGACCTCATCCCACATGACTTCGAGCGGTCGCGCGAGGTTCCAACCACCCTGTTCGTCCGCAGGCACCGCAAAGGCACGCATTGATCCGTCTGCATCCCACCATTTGTCGCCAGTCGATTGGAGTCCAGCCATGAACACACCGCTACGCGTGTTGATAACCGTGCCATTTGGAGCGCACCACATGCAACGTCTGCAAGAGGCAGCAGGGCCTCACGCAGAGATTCGGCAGACCAACGCCTCTGCGGCAAGCGAGCAGATGCGCTCGTTGCTCCAACATGCCGACGTCGTGATTGGCGAGCCCGCACCAGAGTTGCTTGCCGAAGGCACGCCCGTCCGATGGGTGCAGATGACATGGGCCGGCACCGACCTCTACACCCGGGGAAACGTTCCCTTTCCGTCCGGCGTCCTCCTCACCAACGTGGCCGGAACGGCATACGGACACATCATCTCCCAGTTCGTGCTGGGCCAAGCCCTGTCCATCGCACAGAACTTCCCCACCTACGTCCGTCTGCAGGAACGACACGTTTGGAAGGGAGCGGGACCGGTCATGTCATTCGAGGGGGCGCAGGTCCTCATCTTTGGTGCCGGCGACCTTGGAACGTGCACGGCAAAGCGATTCAGCGGCTTTGACGCTCACTGCGTTGGCGTGTGCCGAGACACCAAAACTCCGCGCCCATACTTCCAAGAGCTCTTGACGCTCGACGAGGCCGAGATGCGCCTGCAGACGGCAGACGTCGTAATCAACTGCCTGCCCAATGTGGACGAGACCGTGCGTTGGCTCGACGAGCGTCGCCTGCGGCTTATCAAGGAGGGTGCCGTACTGGTAAACGTGGGTAGAGGCAACTTCATCGATTGCATGGCACTTGCCCGCGTGCTTGCGGACGGACACCTACGCGGCGCGGCGCTCGACGTAACGGAACCCGAGCCCCTACCAACCGACCATCCCCTGTGGGACGAACCCCGCTGCGTGATAACCCCACACCAGGCCGGAGGCGCGTTCGGCAAGAGCGCAGGTACCGAGGAGCGCATCTGTCGGGTGTGCTGCGAGAACCTCAGGCGATTCGTGGCAAACGAGCCGCTCACCCATCTCGTGCTGCCATAGCGCGGACGACGGGAAGTCACGACCCTCGTTCTCCGTGCCTGGACCTCCTTATCGGTATCTCACGTGTGCGTGCTCCGGGACCTCGTTCCACTTTACGGTATATCCCGCTCCGTGGCTGCAGAACACCGAGTCGGGTGTGTTGGCCAGATCCGCCTCCGGCTCGTAGGCTGCGGCCTCTATGACCTCGTTGGCGTTGTGACACGGCTCATATCCAGCAACCTCCAAGTACAGCCTACCCTGACCACCCGAATACGCGCTCACCTGCAAAGAATAGTCGCGCATGGTCGCCACGGGCGCCTCTCCAACGATGCGTGCCTGGTCACCGGTGACCTCCGGTGCGCCAAAGCGGGCGTTCATGCGCTGCAGGTCCGCGAGCGCGCGTCCCACCCGATCGGCTGGCACCTCCAACTCGTAGGAATACCACGGCTCGAGCAACACGCACTGACCCTTGGCGCGCGCCTGCATGAGTCCCTGGCGAATGGCCCGATACGTCGCCTGCCTGAAGTCACCACCCTCGGTGTGCTTGACATGCGCGCGGCCAGCCACCAGCGTCAGCCGCACGTCCGTGAGAGGCGCACCCACGAGTACGCCGCGATGCGTCCTCTCCATGGCGTTGGTGTGTATCAGCCGCTGCCAGTTTCGGTCGAAGTCATCCTCCGGGCAACAGGTGTCGAACTCCACTCCCGCACCGCGAGCCAAGGGTTCGAGGCGCAGGTGGACCTCGGCATAGTGCCGCAATGGTTCGAAGTGTCCAATCCCCACAACAGCCTGTGCGATAGTCTCCTGATACAGGATCGACCCCGGCCCAAACGTCACCTCACACCCGTACCGCTCCAGGAGAAGGCGCTGAACCACCTCCTGCTGCACTGCCCCCATAAGGCGCACGCGCACCTCCTGTAGCTCTTCGCTCCACGTAACGCCCAGCAGGGGGTCCTCGTCGGCGAGCTCGAGCACGGCGCTATAGAGGGTGTGCGCATCGCATCCCTGTGGAATCACCTGATAGTCCAACACCGGTGACGTCAACGGTGGCGGAGCGTCGGCGGCTGCGCCTAAGCCATCGCCAGGCATTACCTCCAACAAACCCGTGACCGCACACACCCAGCCAGCCGGCACCTCCCGAACGACGTCGTACTTCTGGCCACGGTACACACGCAGCTGGTCCACCTTTTGTTCCCATGTACGTCCCGACGCGGAGATGCCCTTTAGCACGCTCTTCGCACGCAGCGTCCCGCCCGTCACACGCAGCCATGCGACGCGATTGCCACGCGCCTCTCGGCTCACGCGGTACACGCGAGCAGAGAACTCCTGCGGCCAGTCGATCGTAGGCGCAGTCCACACGAGTAGGTCGAGCAACTCCGTGACCCCATCCATACGCAACGCCGATCCAAACAGAACGGGAAAGGCCTTGCGCTCATGTGTGAGGTCGCGCGCACGATCGCTCGACATCGCTCCCTGCTCCAGGTACTCCTCCAACGCACCCTCGTCCGCCATTGCCAGCTGTTCCTGAACGTCTGGGTCATCCAAACGCTCGTGGTCGTAGCAACTCCCGTTGAGCCTAGTCCGCAGCTCTTCCATAATCGAGGCCCGATCGACACCGGACAGGTCCATCTTGTTCACGAACACGCAAGTGGGCACCTCGTAGCGTTCGAGCATATGCCATAGGGTGCGCGTATGCCCCTGAACGCCGTCGTTGGCCCCAACCACCAGCACTGCCATGTCGAGTACCTGCAGCGTGCGCTCCGCCTCGGCGCAGAAATCCACATGGCCGGGCGTGTCCACGAACATAAGACGCGTGTCATGGTATTCGGCAACCGCTTGCTTGGCAAAGACCGTTATGCCGCGATCTCGCTCGATGGGGTCAAAGTCCAAATGCGCGTTTCCGTGGTCTACTCGACCAGCCGTGCGGATGGTTCCCGTTCGGTATAACAGCGCCTCTGCCAGCGTTGTCTTTCCCGCATCCACATGGGCGAGCAGCCCAACCACGGTCTGCACCATTTGCCGCCCCCCTCTGTCGCATGTCTCGCTCGGGGAGCATTCCCCGAGCGAGACGCAGGTTCTGTTTGGGGGATTCTCCCCATGCGGGATCTTACTTCCCGCGCTTGACGTAGGCACGCCAGATGTTGCGCTTGATGCCCAGGTAGGTGTTGCCCGGAGCTGCGGCGCCCTTCTTCACCAGCAGGATCTGGATGCCCTCAAGACGACGCCCGTAGCCCTCGCTACCGGAGCGCTGGCCGTTCTTGGCCCAGCCCATCCAGCCGAACTTCTGGCAGTGGACACGATAGTACACGTCGTACTGCTTTGCCATCTCGCCGTAGAGCTTGATCTCGATGGCCTCCAGGCGATAGCTCTTGCCGGAGGTACCTGCCATCGCGCCGTTTTTCTTCCAGCCCTGCCAGCCGATTCTCTGAACGTGCGTGCGGTATTGGATGCCACCCGAGTACGGCAGGTTCGAGAGCTTTATGTTGATGCCCTCGAGACGGTAGGACTTTCCACTTGTTCCGCTCATGGCTCCGTTCGACACGTACTTCTGCCAACCTATGCGTTGGACGTGCGTGCGATAGCTGACATTGGGGGGTGTCGTCTTAAACGGCAACCTTAGCTTGACGCCACTGTACTTCGACGTGGCAAAGACGTCGGCCGTTCCCACTTCCGGCCCCGCGGTGACCACGCCCGCCTGGGTAACGCGTGCCACGCCTGTGTTGCTGCTGGACCATGTAAACCCAGCGGGAGACACCTGGAACTGTCTTCCAAAATCCGAGACATACACGCAAAAGCCAATCCTAAAGCTCTTGTCGCGCGAAAGCACATTGGGCGTCGTTACGGTGACGGGTGTGGTCGAATCCTTGTTGATAAAGTATAGATTATTAATCGCGGGACTTCCGTAGCTCACTGCCACGGTAAAGGACTGGCTCCTGCTACCCGAGCCGGCAAACGTGTTGGAAGACGAACTTTGATACGAGAACAATTGGACCCAGTACGTGATGCCGCCCACAACGCAGCAACCCACACCTATGGAGCCAAACGACGGTTCGAGGATGTTGGCCTTGTGACCAGAGCTGTTCATCCAGGCAGACATGACGGCCGATGCCGTCTGCTGTCCGGCGGCGATGTTCTCACCGGACGCCATATCGCTCACCGTAAAGCAGCTGCTTTCGTCGGGTCGGGTGTGGTCGAAGTACATGGCGATCTCGGCCGCACGCTGCATGGCAGCAGACTGCAGGCTCGCATTCATCCTGAGCGCACTCCTGCCCGCCGACGCACGCCTGCTGTTTACGATGTCCAAGACCGACTTGGCCTTGGCATAGTCCGCCGTGCACGAGAAGGACCAGTAGTCGACGGGGGACCCCGCCTGTGTCCTCATCTGGCTCTCGAGCGCATCGGTCATACGCGTGCCGTCGATCGGCTGGGTGTTGTCGCCAGAGTCCTTCGATACGGCGCTCCCGTCGATGATTCCATCTGCGAGCAATGCCTCGTCACGATTCACGACGGAATCGCCTTGGGGCTCGGACTGGGTGACGAGCACTTCTTCGGGTGCGACGTCCTCCACGACCACATCGTCCTGGGAGCCATCCGCCTGCGTGTCCAACGCCTGGACGTCCTCCGCCTCGGGTTGCGCCACCTCAACCTCTGTGGCAAGGGCCTTGGATGGAACCATGCCAAGTACCATGGCAAATGCCAGCATCATCGCACCTACAAAGCGAACGTATCTTGTGATCTCCCTTGCCTTCATCTCGTCCTCCCCACTCGACTTCCCTTTCGTTAAAGGTAACTCAAACGCACGTCTTCGGCACATCAAATCTTTTGAGTGGTCGGATTGTTTGGGCCAGCAATCAGACAGAGAAGTCGATGGCCAGACACATGAGGCCGTCGCGCTGCCGTGCCGTGAGCTCCCATCCGTGCTGGGTCACGATCTCGTGCGCAAGGGCCAGGCCGATTCCCGTGCTTCCGCCCTCACCCACATGGAAGCGGTCAAACAGGTGCGCCATGTCCTCGGGACATGGCATGTCGCCGTCGTTCTCGACCATGAGCACCTGTCCGTCAAAGAGCACGCGCACCACCCGCTCGGCATGACGAAAGGCGTTGGAGAAGAGGTTTTCCAACGCATGCTCCATAAGTTCCATGTCGGCGTCCACATGGCCAGCGCCAAGCTCAAGCTCCACGTCCAGACCGCGTGTCCGCACGATCCCCTCAAAGGGCATGAGACAGTCTTGCACCAGGTCCTCGACCTCGACGCGCTCGCGGTGAATCGGCACGGCACCCGCCTCGAGCCGAGACAGGCTCAGGATCTGCTCGACCAGGCAGCTCATGCGCTCGGACTCGCGCACGATTGCCCGCGATGCGCGAGCGGGCTCGACCACGCCGCCCTGCATGCCCTCGGCGTATCCACGAATGGCGGCCAGAGGGGTCTTGAGCTCGTGCGACATGTTCTCGTAGAAGCGCTTCTGGGCCTCCTCGGCCGCCTCCAGGCGTTTCCCCACAATCCAGCCGGCATACCCCACGGCAATGCCACCCACCACCGCAATGACCACGAACACCAGGCTCACCGTCCTCACAAGAGCCTGCTCGGGCGACACGTCGACGTAGGCGATCCACATGATGTCGTCCACGTAGTCCGAATCGTCGTCCTTGTCCAACTCGACGTAACACGGGGTATCGTTGAGGACTATGCGGCTCACGACGTTGGTCTGCGGGTGCTGGGAAGCCCATTGTGCCAGTGCGACCTCAAGGTCGTTGTACCATGCGCCCTCGTAGTCCACAGGCCTAAAGTGCTCGTCCACCATAATGTAGTTGGCATAGCGAGCGGTCTGCACGGTGCTGTCGCTGTCCTGGCTCATCGTCCTGCTCAAGGAGGCACGCGCGCCGGAATCTATCTGCCAGCTCTCGAAGAGGTTGAACACCACAAGGGCGGCCATCATGGCGCACACCACGCCAATCGAGCCCACGAGCGCAAGCGTGTGTCGGGTGTCGAGCCTACTCCTGCTCCGCATCGGCCGCCTCCAAGCGATACCCATAGCCCCATACGGCCTTGATCGCCGTGGTGCTTCCGGCAGAGCGCAGCTTGCGCCTCACCCGACGCACGCACTCGTCGGTCACGCGCGTCTCCACCTCGGCATCGATGCCCCACACGTCACTGAGCAGCGCGTCGCGCGAGACGGCCTTGCCCTTTGCGGCAAGCAGGCAGCGCAACAGGGCGAACTCCGTCATGGTGAGGCTCAGCGGCTTGCCCGACACCTGTGCCTCGTGAGCCGCCTCGTCGAGCGTCACGTCGCCGATGGAAAGCACCTCGTGCTGCGCGGGTGCCTGCCGCCGCTCTGCCGCGCGGCTCATGTCCACGCGCCGCAGCAGGGCCTTTATGCGCATAACGAGCATCGCCGGCGAGAACGGCTTGGTAAGGTAGTCGTCACCGCCAATGGCCAGGCCGTGCAGATAGTCCATCTCGGAATCCTTGGCGGTAAGAATCACGATTGGCACGTTGGATACGGCCCGCAGGTTCTTGCACACCGTGAGTCCATCGGTGCCAGGCATCATGATGTCAAGCACGACCAGGTCGGGCTCTGCACGCGCAAACTCCTCGGCAAGGGCGTCTCCCGTTGGGAACAACCGCACCTCGTAGCCGGCAGACTCCAAGAACGCACCGAACACCTCGAGCAGGGCCGGGTCGTCGTCGGCCAGATAGATGCGCTGCGCCATGGGGACTCCTCTCTCGTCACCTGGCTCCAGTATACCGCCCCCATCCAGATTTCCGTTGTCAACCAACCCCACGTGCCACCCTCATTGTGACCGCCTTCCCTCAGGAGGCCACCGTCGCGTTGGAGAGGAACTCCACGGCAAGGTCGATGGCGTGCGGCAGATAGTCTCCGCGAAGGCCATGGTCGGCGCCATCCATCACCTCGAGGCGCGCATGCGGAAAGGTCTCGCTTGCCCGCTCGGCATACGAGAGCGGTACGATGGCGTCGGAGTCGCCGTGCACGATGAGGACCTCTCGCCGGTAGGTGCGCATGAGCCTGTAGGGGTCGGTTCGTCGCGCGGCCAGGTTGTATTCCCGCGACACGACACTGCGATCCGGCGCAAAGTCGAAGGCGGCGTAGGTCTTGGGCACGTCCTCCTCCCGAGGGAACAGGGCGATTGCGTCGTCGTGCAGCACGAAGGCGGGGTACATGAGGCACAGGGCGCGCACGTCATCCGGCCTGGCCGCGGCGGCCATCGTCGCCACGAATCCACCCTGGCTGCACCCAAGCAGGCACACGTTCTTGTAATCCACGTAACGCAGCTTGCACAGCTCGTCGACGGACGCCAACAGGTCATCCCGCTCGGTCTGCACGGTCATGTCCAGAAGCGTGCCATCGGATCGTATGCCCCACCCACCTCCAAAGAAGTCGATGGACAGGGTTACGAAGCCCCTGTTCGCGAGGCCGATGGCATAGGGGTCGGCCTCCACGTGGTTGGCGGTAAAGCCATGGGCGCACACCACGGCCGGGAACTTCCTGCGACGCTCACGGGCGCCCTTGGGCACGCGCAGCACCCCATAGATCCGTATGCGCCTGGCAACGTCGCGCGGGTCGGTGCGCTCCACCCAAAAGTCTTGCTCGTCATAGGAGGTCATGGTCGGTTCCTTTCTCACGAACTGCCAGGGGGCCTGGCAGTGTTGACGAAGGTGCGCTAGCGTCGTGATCTGTTCCGCCAGCGTCGGATGCGGGAGTTGAGCGAGAGTCCGCTGCGCGTGCGCAGGCCCATGAGCGGCACGGCGGCCAGTACCGGCAGCACATACTCCACAAAGCGCCACACAACATACCCTGCAGGGAGGGCTGCGCCGAACATCGAGCCAAACAGGAACGCGAACCCACCCTCGGCGCCAAACGTTCCCCCGGGCAGGGGTATCGCCGAGGTGAGCAGCTCCAGCATCGATCCGCAGGCAAGGCAGGTGAGCAGGTCGGCCTGGCAGCCAAACGCCTTGAGCACCACCCAGGGCAGCACGTACTGAAAGCCCAGCTGCACGAGCGTCACCACCAACGTGAGCAACATGAGGCGCCAGTTGCGAGCCCCCGCCTTGAATCCGTTGGAGAACTCGTAGATCTGCTCGTTGACCGTGTGGCTCCACCGTCGATAGCGCTCGTCCTTGATCAAGCCCCATCTGCGCAAAAGACGCAGGCCCCACGTGCCCAGCGCGCTCACCTGCCGGGGCAGCAGGCACACGAGCAGCAGCGAGGTGACCTCGACGACCTTTGCCCCAAAGAGCAGTGCCCCCACCAAAAACACGTTCCCATAGGTGTCGATAAAGTAGCCAAGGCGCGGAATGAGCATGAGGGCGGCAAAGACGCCCTCGCTCGCCTCGTAGATGATGAACCTCGTGTACTGCAACGCCCCAGCCGACCCCACCGAGAGGCCAGCGCGGGTGAGGCGCAGGATCTGCGCCGGTGCGCCACCCGTGCCGTTGGGAGTGAGGTTGGAGAAGAAGACTCCCGTGGCCTCCACGCTCATGAGGTCGGCGATACCCAGCGGAGAGCTCTCGTCGCCCACTACGGCGACGGCGTAGGCCACCACTCCCAGCAGGTAATACGCCACGTAGCACAGCAACGCGACGATAACCCACGAGCGGTTGACACCTGCCAGCGACTCCCAGAAGGCGACCCACTGACCCGAGAACACGAGGTACAGCACGTAGGCAATCGCCACAAGTCCCAAGAACACGGCGCTCCTGCGCACGGATCCCATGCCCTCGGGCGCACTGCCACCCTTGGGTTGGACCTGCATCTTGGGCTTTGTTCTGTGCGTGTTGTCCATGATAGGTATTATACGGAGGCGCTGCCGAACAAGCGCCCTCATCTTATTCGAAGCTTGCGATGGGATGAGGTGCCAAACGGTCGACGCGCGGCCGCTCGCGCAAGCCGACGCGACCCCACGAATTAACGGGTATAGTACGAATACGAGTAAAGGAGGAAGCATGAAACCGTCCAAGCTGCTCGTTACACTTCTGGTCCTCTCGCTACCCGTCGCCGTGCTCCTTGGGTGCGCACAACAAGGCGATGGGGTTGGCGCCAATACGAGCGTGGGGCAACAGGTTTCGCGCATGGTGCCCGTATCTACATACCTCAGCGAGCGCTACGCCAGCTACGACGCCTTCGACAAGGGCATTAGGGACGGTTCGGGCATCCCCCAGAGTCTGGAGCTCTTCGTCTCGGACACCATCGACGGCTATGTGTACGACAAGGACCTCATCGTTGCCGTGTGGAGCGAGCTGAGCAAGTTGAACATCGATCTTGGCCATCCCAAGCAGGACGAGGTCGAAGGCGGCATGATCAGCTTCTCGTTTGACACGGGAAAGGAGGTCATCTCGTTCCCGTTCCGCACGACCGAATACATGGAGTTCACCGACAAGACCCAGCTTGGCGTGGAGAACCCCCAAAAGGTCCAGGAGCTCGTCGATATGCTCACGGCGCTGGTTCAGGAGCAGATGCCAAAGCCCGGAGACGAGCTGACGGAGCACAACGGCGCCTATTTTTGGGATGCCGATGGCGACCAGATGCTCGAGCACATGTGGTTGGACGTTGTAGAGAACGGCGACGAGGCACCTAACGCAATGGAGATACGCCTGCTCAACGCAAACATGGACGTGAGCGCGTCCCTCGACCATGCATACACGGTCAAGCGCGTCGTGCTCGAGCAGGACGCGAAGGGTCCCTACGTCGTCTTGGAATACGACCAGGGCGATCACTACAAGCACGACATCCCTGCCACATGCACGATTCGCCTCGTCGGCGACCAGCTTCAGTGCACCGAGCCGTAACCGTCCGTCGGGGACCGTCCCCGACGGACGGTCTGGCCCCTACTCGTCGTCTCCGCCCACCTGTGCGAGGACGTCGAGAACCACGGGCAGCAGCTGCTCGGCGTCGCGGCGGAACGGGTACTTGAGTTGGGAGGTCTTGGGGTAGTAGAAGCCACGTTCGGCACGAAGCTTCGAGGCAACCTTGCGCGGGACCTCAATGCCCGTGTACACGATGCGCCCGCCCGTAAGGGCCACGCTCGCAACACCCAGACGCTCGCAACGAACACGAATGCGCGCCCTGTCGAACAGGTTGCGCGCCGCCAGCGGCATGGCACCCCACGTCTCCTCCAGCTCTGCCTGGAGGGTGTCGATCTCTGACAGCTCGGTGGCGGCCGCAAGCCTGCGATACGCCATCACGCGCTTGTCCACCTCGGGCAGGTACTCGTCCGCCAGATAGAAGTCTGCCGAGAGGTTGATCGTCACCTCGCTGGGCTCGTCTCCCTCGGCCACCTCCCCACGCGCCTCCGCCACGGCCTGACCCAGCATCTGCGTAAAGAGGTCGAAGCCAACACCGCTGAGGTTTCCGTGCTGCTCCGCACCCACCAACGAGCCAGCTCCGCGAATCTCCAGGTCGCGCATGGCAATGCGCATGCCGCTGCCCAACTCCTGGAACTCACCCAAGGCCGTGAGGCGCTCGGTCGCCTCGGGCGTGAGTGGCTCCTCGGGAGGGAACATGAAGTAGGCATACGCCTGCTCGCGACCGCGTCCCACGCGTCCCTTGAGCTGATAGAGCTGCGCCAGCCCCAGCCGTTGGGAGTCCTCGATGATCAGCGTGTTGGTGTGGGGGTTGTCTATGCCGCTCTCTATGATGGTCGTGGCCACCAGCACGTCCACCTCGCGCATCTGGAAGGCCAGCATGACCTCCTCTACCTGTGCGGGATTCATCTGCCCGTGGGCGATGGCCACCCGTGCCTCGGGCGCGGCCTCCTGCACGCGCTCGAGCGCATCCTCCATGGTGTGCACGCGGTTCGACACGTAGTACACCTGCCCCTCGCGCGCCAACTCGCGCCGAATGGCGGCGCTCACCACATCCGGGTCGTACTCACCCACATGCACGCGCACGGCCCGGCGGCCCGGCGGCGGAGTGAGGATGAGGCTCATGTCGCGCACCCCGCTCATGGCCATCTGCATGGTGCGCGGAATGGGCGTGGCCGAGAGCGTGAGCACGTCCACCTGCTCGCGCATGTTCTTGAGCTGCTCCTTGTGCTGCACGCCAAAGCGCTGCTCCTCGTCCACGATCACCAGGCCGAGCGCGTGCGGGTTGACGTCGTTGGAGAGCAGGCGGTGCGTGCCGACGAGCACGTCCACGTCGCCGGCTGCGAACGCGGCGAGGGACTTGCGTTGCTGGGCGGGCGTCACAAAGCGACTGAGGACCTCGACGCGTAGGTCGAACGGGGCGAACCTGTCGAAGAACGTGTCGTAGTGCTGCTGGGCGAGGATGGTCGTGGGACACAGCACCATAACCTGGCGACCGTCCATGCAACACTTGAAGGCCGCACGCAGAGCCACCTCGGTCTTGCCAAAGCCCACGTCGCCGCACAGAAGGCGATCCATGGGCTTGGGCGCCTCCATGTCGGCCTTTATGTCGGCTATGGCCGAGCGCTGGTCGGCGGTGATCTCGTAGGTGAAGCTCGCCTCCATGTCGCGCTGTGCGGGCGTGTCGGGCGCAAAGGCGTGGCCGCGCACGGCGCTGCGGCGCGTGTATAGGTCCACGAGGTCGAACGCGAGCTTCTTGGCCGACTTACGCGCGCGCCCCGTAATGCGGCTCCAGTCGGCCGTGTTGAGACGCGTGAGGCGTGGGCTGCTGCCATCGGGCCCCACGTAGCGCGTAATGCGATCCACCTGCTCAAGCGGAACGTAGAGCTTGTCGGCGTTGGCATACTCCAGCAGGAAGTAGTCGCGTTCGCGGCCACCCACCTCCTGGCGCACGATGTCGGCAAAGAGCGCGATTCCATGCGTCGCGTGCACCACGTAGTCGCCCGGCTTAAACGGGAACGTGACCTTGGTAACGTCCACGCGACGCGGGCGGCGCCTCTTTGCCATGCGAGCCGTGAGGTCCGACACCGAGAGGACCGCAAGGTGTGCGGACGGCACGATCACGCCTGCGGGAACGGGCAGGTCCACAAACGTCACCACTCCCGTCTGCAGGGCCGCCGGCTCCTCGTCGCGTCCCCCCTGCCCGGCTTGGAGCTCCTCCACGAACGGGATTGACTCGTCCGAGAAACGCAACTCCAAGTGCTCCCGCGCGTTGCGATCGGGTACGGCAAACACACAGGCCGCATCGTCGCGCACCATCTGGCGAACGCGACCGAGCAGCTTTGAGTCCGCACCGGCGATGTTGGGCTGCTGGACATTGAGGGAAGCGGGACCCTCGCTCCCCCGTCGCGCACCCGCTGTCCCCGCACGCATGATGGACGAGAAGGTCATACGCTGCTGCTTGCCAAAGTCGAGGTCGCGCGGCTGCGTGTAGAGGTCCTTGGTGTCTATGCGCGCGGCGGAGGCAGCGTGGACGATGTCGTCACTCGCATGCATGCAGTCGTCGAACAGCGCACGCGGCTCCAGCAGCACGACCAGTGCGGTCTTGGAGACGTGCTCGATGGGAGACGCCGTCCTTCCCCCGTACAGCGCACCTAGGTACTGGTCGATCTGCGGGGCGTTGGAACGCGAACGTATGAGCTCCAGGTCGGCCGCCACCTGCGTGCTTTCCTGCGCGGCGCGGTAGAGACCCCGCTCCGCCCGGGCAACGGTCTCGTCGGTGAGGGCGAACTCTCGACATGGTACGATGCGCACCTCGTCCAGCTCGCCGATGGTCTGCCCGGTGGATGGCACCATGCGACGTATGCGGTCGATCTCGTCACCAAAGAACTCCATGCGCACGGGAGCGGTGGCCTGCGCCGGATACACGTCCACCGTGTCACCGTGCACGCAAAAGGTGCCCGGCATATCCACCTCGCCCGTATCGGCGTAGCCCATGCCCACAAGCAGGCGGGGCACCTCGTCGAAGGGCACCTCGTCTCCCACGCAGAAGGTCGAGCTCGCGTAGTAGCCCGAGCCAACCGGTGGCACCCTGCGCAGCAGCGCGTGAGCCGATGCCACCACCAGGCACTTGCTTCCAGTGGCGAGGCACTCCATGGCGGCACAGCGCGCACCCACCACGGCATCGTCTGCCGACTTCGCCGACCAGGGCCAGTCCTTGCGCTCGGGGTAGCGCATAACCACGTTCTGGCCAAGCCAAGCGGCAAGCGACTGGGCCATGCGGTCGGCTGCCTCCTCGCCCGCCACCACCACAAGACAAGGCCGCGGATCGTGTGCCCACGCCGACGCCACCACGAGCGGACGCGCACTCTGGGCAATCGCAAGCGGAACGTCCTTGCCCTCTCTCAGCAACCTCATGGAGCCGGTGAGCTCCGGTGCGCTCAGGAGCTGACTCGCCACACGCTCGATTAGCATATGCCCATCCTCCGTACATTACGTTTGGCACGAGGGGCCACCCCATGCAGGCAGCCCCCCGATCGTCTTTGGTCTTCTCTCATACTCCTACTGAAACAGACGAATGCAGCCCGTTGGCGTGGCTCTACGCGAAATGTTGACCTGTCTCACGCCCGTCGAGGAATTATACGCCTCGATAATCGAGCCGGCCCCCATGTAGATGGCAAGGTGATCGGGCCAGTATATCACGTCACCCGGCTTGCTCTGGGAATACGGCACATGCTTCGCCTTGGTCGAGTTCCACAGGTTTCGCTCGTCATGCCCGTGCAACCCATTCGCGTCCACGTAGTGCGTCCAGGGATTGAAGTCGTTTTCGCCCGTGCCCCCACCCAGGTCCATGCCGCAGGCGTAGGCGCACTGAATCACGAGGCCGGCGCTGTCGACTCCCACGCTCGGGGCGCACGCATAGCCCTTCTTGTAGGGAGCGCCCAAGTAGTCGCGCGCACGCTGCAGGAAGGCGTTCACGCAATCGGTGCGCGAGGCGCTCTTGGAGATGCGTGACGGCGTGACGTAGGTAAAGGGATAGGTCGCCGCGCTGGGTATTTTGACGTTCTTGCTGCTCACCTGATAGTACCCCAGAGGATTCTGGTAGCCGGTCTTGCCTGTGTTCGCCCCGTCCACAAACGCGTTGTCCGTCGACCCCGGTGCCGATCCACCCTTTGCAACGAGCCTGATCTCCACGGCCTCCAAGCGATACGACAGACCCGCGGTACCAGCACTGTTGCCGTTTACGGCCCAGCCCATCCAGCCATAGCGTTGCGCGTGCACACGATAGTACACGTCGTACTTCTTGCCAATCTCGCCAGTAAGGCGTACCTGAAGAGCCTCCACGCGCAGGGAGCGTCCAGAGGTACCGGCGGTCTTGCCCTGGCCAACCCAGTCCTGCCAGCCAATCCTCTGCACGTGGGCGCGCATCTGAATCTCTCCCGAGAAGCCCGTGCCGGTGACCTTGGCCTGCAATGCCTCCACGCGCAGGGCTCGTCCGGAGGTGCCGGCTGTCTCGCCTTCGCCAACCCATTTCTGCCAGCCGATCTTCTGAACGTGCCCGCGATAGGTGAGGTCGGGCAGACCGGAATACGTGTAGCTCTTGGCACCCTCGGACGAGGGGGCGGTCCCTCCCTTGCCCACCAGCTTGACCTCGATGACCTGTACGCCCTTGTTGGCATCGACGAATCCGGCCTTCTCGTTGTTCTTGGCCCACTTGAGCCAACCCTCGCCGTTGACGTAGGTGCGGTAGTAGATGTCGAACAGCTGACCGGACGTGCCCGTAAGCCGCATGCGAATGGCCTGCAGGCGCTTGCCGGATTCTGGGTTTCCCGCGTTCTTGGAACCCGTCACCTCGTCGAGCCAGCCAGCATCCTGCATGTAGACGCTGTAGTGCAAATCGTCGTTGGAAAGCTTGTTGCCCGAGAGCTCGGCCACCATGCCGTCCATCCACGTGTTGCTCGCAAAGGTTCCGGCACGGTCGCCGTCCGAGACCCAGCCGAGCCAACCCATGTCACCCACGCTCGCGCGATAGGTGATGCTGCCCTTGCTCACGAAGTCGGATCCGGTGGCAGGCTCAGTGTCGCCGCCCGCAGGTGCCGACGCCCCCTTGGGCATCATCACGATCTGCAGGGCCTCCACGCGCAGGGCGCGCCCGGAGGTTCCGGCGGTGTCACCGTTCTTTACCCAGGCCTGCCAGCCGACCTTCTGCACGTGGGCGCGATACCACACGTCGTAGTTGTTGGCAATGTTGCCCGTGAGCTTGATCTGGAGTGCCTCAACGCGCAGGGCGCGCCCGGAGGTGCCAGCCATCCCACCGTTGCTCTTCCAGCCCTGCCAGCCGACCTTCTGTACATGGGCGCGATAGGTAATGCCACCATCGATGCCGTTGGGCAGGGAGATCTTGATGGCCTCCACACGCAGCCCCCTGCCGGAGGTTCCGCACACGCCGCCGTTGGTCGCCTCCTTTTGCCAGCCAATCTTCTGCACGTGGGCCTGGTAGGTGATGGTGGGGACGGGCGTCTCCTTTTGAATCGCTATCTCGTCGTTTCCGGACTTCTCGTCCTTGCTGGTCACCACCTCAACCGTTTCGGCAGACGTTTCCTGCACGTTCGCCTTTGGCACAGTGCCTTCCTGCATCTCGACGGCCTCGTCCTGTGCGGAAAGCTCCGATTGGGTCTCTTCTTGCGAGACCTGCTTTCCCTCACCCTCCTGTACGACGGATGTCTCCTCCGGCGCCGATGTCTCCGTGGGGTCGGTCTGCTGGGTAGGCTCCCCTTGGGGATTCGTCACATCTGTCGACTCCACCTGCGTGTCTGGTTTCACGACCTCGGTGGGGTCACCCGCCTGCTCGGATTGCGTAATCTCCTCCGCAAGCCCTGACGTGGGCACCATCCCCAGGCAGAGCACCAGACTCAGGGCGCATGCTTGCATCTTGCGTAGTAGCATCGACCGCACCTCCATCTGTCAATTCGGATAACTTCACTACCTTATCACAGGCCGCCACATTGGCCAAAGGCCGCAACGCGGCTGGGGGATAGTACCGACACCATGGGTAAAAGTGCTAAAGCAGTACGTCGGGGATACTCATATGAGCATCCCCGATATATCATCTATCACATTATTCCTTGTTTATGCCTATGCGCATCTCAGAGAACGAGTACGTTTTGCAGTGGTGTGATGGCTGGTGGGACCGTCCCCTCTCGCCGAGCTCTTCCGCTACTTCTTGCCCTTCTGCTTGAACGGGACGGAGTAGCGCTGCGTTATGCCCTTGAACGCGCGGCCCGGGCCCGACTTGCCCTTGGGCACGAGCACGATCTGGATGCCCTCCAGGCGCCGCGAGTAGGCGCCAGCCCTGCCAGCCGATCCTCTGCACGTGCGTGCGGTACTGGATCCCGCCCGAGCAGGGCAGGGACGCGACCTTCACGTTGATGCCCTCCAGGCGCAGGGACCTGCCCGAGGTCCCGCTCATGGAGCCGTCGGTGACGTACCTCTGCCAGCCCACGCGCTGGACGTGCGTGCGGTAGGAGACGTGGGGCACGACGCTAGCATTCCTCACCTCGTAGCTCGTGTAGGTGTCGGCGATGCGACTGCGCGACTGCGCTATCTGGTCCGGAGCGAGCCATGCCTGGGCGCCGTAGGACCACCACTTGCCGTTGGAGGCGGTCGCGGCAGGCACCGCACCGACTAGCTCAGTACGGTACTTGGAGCCCACCTCCAACTCCTCAAGCGAGGTGCAGCTGTTAAACATTTGTATTGCACCGTATTCCGCACCGTCCTGCGTAGTAAGACCATCGCCCGCTGCCTGACCGCGCAGATATGCAGGCTCAACGATACTCGACATATCAAAACTTGACAAATCGAGCTTCTTGAGCGACTTGCATTGGTAAAACATTAACGCCATAGAGACTGCGCGGGAAGTGTTCCAGCCGCTCACACTGAGTGAGTTGAGCGAAGAGCACTCCCCAAACATGGCAGCCATGCTTTCCATCTTCGACGTATTCCACTTAGACAGATCCAATGCGGTAATCTGCGAGCAGCCATAGAACATGTATGGTGCGTACGTTACAGATGAGACGTTCCAGTTTGAGACGGCAAGCTGCTTTAGCGAGCTGCAGCCGTTAAACATGTTTTGCATGTTAAATACTCTGCCAGTATCGAATCGCTCCACGTCAATGAAACCCAGCTTTGAGCAGCCGCGGAACATCAGGCCCATGTTCTCAACGTTGGACGTGTTCCACGTCGATATATCAAGTGCAGACAGACTCTCATCGTTTGAGAACATGCCGAGCATGTTTCGAACCTGAGAGGTGTCCATTCCAGACAAGTCCATCGAGGTGACGTCGGGAAGGCACGCGAACAGGTAGCTGCTGTCCACAGGCGCAATGACCTTCGAACCGCCCTTCTGCACGGCCTCCACCCGCGTGACGGAGTATTGATCGTCAAAATTGTCATACCATGGCGTTTCGTTTACTCCTGTACCTGGCTCTATGATGAGCCTGCCGTCACCCATGAGCCGCCATGGACAGGTGCCCCAGGTGCCGCTCGACACCTGGTTTTGGGTGGTCATGGCCGTGTTCTCGAGGTCCTCTTTGAGCTCGGCCTGCACGCTGATGGTCCTGCCACCGTATGCAATGTCGACCTTGTTCTGGTCGACGTCCACGCGCAGGATGTCGCTTGCCTTCACGACGTCCTCGGCATCGTCTACGCATGCAAAGACTCCGGTCGCAGTGCCATCCCCGCCGTCCTGCTGCGCATACACGTAGTCCTTCGCCTCCGTGCCCCGTGTCACGCGCAGGATGTCGCCGTCGACAAAGAGCGCGTCCGCGGAGTATTCCCTCTCTCCCCCGCTGCCCACGGCGTAGCTGAGCGTGAGGCCGCGGTTGTCGCACGCGATGAATTCGAGGCCGGTCACATCGCTTGCGTCATCTTGCTGAACCACGGTTGCGATGTCCTGGGCCGTCCCCGCATCCACGACGCCAGCCTCGTCCGCAAGGGCCGGAGCAGACGCACCGCCCACCAAAAAAGCACTCACCAACATGAGTGCAAGGACCCCTCTTCGTCCGTCACGCCAACGCATCGCCTCTCCTTCCTTCTCAGCCTACAAGTTTCCTTAACCCTTCCTTAAGTAACTATACTATCCCAATGTGTCCACTATATCGACCCACTCACCGACACCGAACTACCGTTGGAGCTAGGCATACGCACCCTTCTTGCAAAACGTCTGCTGTTGCCCAATCGCACTACGCTCGTTTATTTGATAGCCTTTCTTTTGCGGACACCAAAAGAAAGGCTATCTGCCATGGGTACATACGAAACGGCCATATGGGAGTCCGACCCCCTGGCCCCCACAAGACAAGATCGTGCGAGCGGAAGCTATCACCCGTACAGACCAGACGCCCTATGCGACGCCAACATACAGCTCTCCTCAGATGCCGCTGGAGCATGCGAGATGGCAGCTGTCGCAGTAACTGAGCTCGACGCACGGGCGCGTTACGTTTCGGCTGCGGAGAGCCTCTCGCACGTGCTCCTACGTTCGGAGGCGCTCTCCTCATCGCGCATCGAGGGCCTGGAGATGAACGTGCGAAGACTGCTTGAGCTCGAAGCTCTCATTGAGCTGGACGTGCCTCACAGGGTGAACTCGGTGGAGTCGGAAGTCCTTGGAACCATCGATGCCATGCGCGAGGCAATCGCCATCGGTTCTCGCGCCACGTGCATTACCACCGATGACATCCGCCAGATGCACACCGCATTGCTGCGAAACACGCGACTCAAGGATGTGGGCGGCAAGCTTCGTACAGCGCAAAACTGGATTGGCGGCAGTTGGTACAACCCCTTGGGAGCCTCCTACGTACCACCCAGTCCAGCGTATGTGCCGCTGCTCATGGAAGATCTCGTGCGTTTTGTCAACGAGTCCCAGCTTCCCGTCATGGCAAAGGCGGCAATCGCGCACGCCCAGCTCGAGACCATCCATCCGTTCGCCGATGGCAACGGCCGTTGCGGTCGCGCGATGATACACGCCATACTCAGAGGCAACTCGATGATGACAAGGACCCTCGTCCCGGTATCCCTCGTACTCCTCACCCTACGCGAGCAGTACTACGATGCGTTGGCGGCATATCGGTTCGACGGTTCTGGGGAGGACGGCAAAACGCAATCGGAGACCGCGAGCCTGTGGGTGGAGTTCTTCTGCCACGTGGTGTGTCATGCCTGCGAGCGGGCACAGGAGTTCGAAGACCGCATGGTCGATCTTCGCAATTCTTGGGAGAAGCGTGTTCGGCCCAGATCAAACTCCGCCACGAGCCTGTTGATGGATGCGTTGCCCGGAAACCCAGTGGTGAGCGTTACCTCCGCTGCGCGGCTCACGAACAGGAGCTATCCGGCAGCCCGCACGGCCGTGAGAGCCCTTGAGGCCCAGGGAATCCTCTTCCAGAGCTCGAAGAACCGAAAGAGCGGGCTGTATGCGGCCAAGGAGGTCCTCGACGCGTTCACGCTGTACGAACGATCACTCGCAACGATCTCGGGCGACACACGGCTTGAGCGCCCCGCACGCCGTGTGCCCCAAAAGCCGCCACGACTGTAGCGACTTCGAGGAAAGGGACTGACCCTGACAACCCCTTCCCCGAAGCCCTTCCGCTACTTCTTGCCCTTCTGCATGAACGGAACGGAGTAGCGCTGCGTTATGCCCTTGAACGCGCGGCCCGGGCCCGACTTGCCCTTGGGCACGAGCACGATCTGGATGCCCTCCAGGCGCCGCGAGTAGCAGGCGGTAGGACTTGCCGGAGGTGCCGCTCATGGAGCCGTCCTTGCGCCAGCCCTGCCAGCCGATGCGCTGGACGTGGGTGCGGTATGTGATGCCGCCGCCGAACGTGCGGTTGGTGAGCTTCACGTTGATGCCCTCCAGACGGTAGCTCTTGCCCGAGGTGCCGCTCATCGCACCGTCGACCACGTACTTCTGCCAGCCTATGCGCTGCACGTGGGTGCGGTAGGAGACATTGGGGGTGATTGCTGGGATTGGTACGGGAGGTGGCACGATTTTGAACGTGGCAGACGTGGTACCCTCGTAGTTGCCCTTGCCCGCGACGATCACCGTGGCCGTGCCGGCATTCACGTTGTTGGAGAACCCTACCGTGTAGTCGGTGCCCGCACGAAGCGTCTTGGAGCCCAGCCTGACGGTGACCCCGGGCTCCTTGGAACGCCCGTCGTAGGTGAACGACGTCTGCGCGAGCGTCACAGCAGCACCGGCGATGCTCGCCGGCGTTATCTTGAAGGAAACGCTTGTGCTGCCCTCGTAGTCGCCCCTGCCCGTGACCGTGACGGTCGCGGTGCCGACGTTGGTGTTGTTCTTGTACGAAAGCGTGTAGTCGGTACCCTCCGTGAGGGTCTGCCCGCCGATTTTGACCTGAGGCTTTGGTGTGAGGGACTTACCCGTGTAAGCCTGGTCGGGAATCGCATCAACGTTCGCCGCACCAATGCTCACGATCTCAGCTGTGCGATACGTGTCGGCGATGCCCGACCGCGTCGCGCGAATCTCGTCTGTTGGAATCCACTTCCGTTCGGCGACCGACCACCAGCTGTCATTGTGGACCGGGCTCGCCGGGAACTCATCCTGCAGCGACACGTCGAACCGCTCGCCGACGACTATTTCCTTCAATGACGCACAGTTCTCAAGCATGCCCGTAGCGCCATCGCATCCCTTGTTCTCCCCCATCCACCTGTAATTGACTGACGACGTGTCGAATCCAGACAGGTCTATTCGTTCCAGCGACGAGCAATTCGCAAACAACCATGCCATGTTTACAACCTTGGACGTTTTCACTTTCGAGACGTCGATAGCCTTCAAAGATGAGCATCCCGAGAAGGTTTCCTTCATCCAAGTGAGCGAGTCCGAACTCAAATCGGGAAGCTTGACGCTCTTTAGGCTTTCACAATTCTTGAACATGTTTGAGATGCCCATTAGGTTGGGACACTTCCATGCGGACAAGTCAACAATCGCTAAATTGCGACAGTCGGTGAACATACCAGTAGCATCCTCAATCGAGGAGACGTCAAGGCCAGGCACGTCGATTGAGGCACAAGGCCAAGCCTCGAACATACCGCACATGGTCGTTGCCGATGAGGTATCAAGCCAAGACAGGTCGACGGAATCGAACTCCCAATTCCCCTCACCCCAGATCTCGTCCATGTCACGCATCTCGAACATGTACGACATATCCTCCACCTTCGACGTATCGAATGTGGAGAAATCCAAGTTGGGAAGCGCACGACAATGAGAAAACATTCCGTACATGTTTGTTGCATTAGACGTATCGAATGTGGAGAGGTCAATCGTCGATCCTCTAAATGCATCGAACATGTACTTCATGTTCGTGACGTTCGAAGTGTCTAGGCCTCTGAGATCCAAGTGTTCAACGACGCTGTTCTCAAACATGCCGCACATCGAGGCAGTGCGCGACGTGTCGAGATTCTCCAACCCGTCAATCTCCTGTATCGTGGGCCCAGCGAACCAATATGCTGTGCACGCGGGACGAATCTCATCGGTTATACGAACCTTGGTAATTTTTGGGCTCCTCTCGCGGCCATACAAGTTCGAGTAACGATACCATGGCACATCAGAACTCTTCGCTATCTCGGCATCCTCGTTCAACTCCCAAATCTGAGCTGGCTCGCCCTTGCCCGCATCAACCTCGTCCCCCCGCTGGATGACCAACTCGCCGTCAGGATAGAGGATGGCATAGGGATCCAAGAAGAGCCTCTCAACCCCAGAGCCTGCAGGCATGAACGCCGCGAGAGGCGAACCGTCCTCCAGTAGAACGTCGACCCTTGTCACCCCTTCAAGATCCAGACCGCCGATAGTCGCACGATACCCGTCTTCCACCTCAACTTCGCATTGGGAGGAGTCTGGCTCGCTCGAACCTTCGCGGTACTTTTTCAAAGTCACTGACGTCGGTATCTCCGACTCCATGCCTGACATTCCGATAGCGGCGTCATCAAGTCCGTCCGACCTCTTGAGCATCACGGCCGCACAATCGTCCGCATACGCCTTGGCCACAGCACCTTCCCACGCATCATCTACAACGCGCGCGGGAACAAAGCGTGCTTCGACTTCGACGTTCTCCCTTGCAGGAAAGCGATACGTGGAGTCATTGCACATGAGCTCATCACCGACGTACCATCCCGCGAACCTGTGAAAGTCGTCGTCTGGATAAGCTGTGAGCTCGACCGACTCACCGAGCGGATACACACCGCCTCCAGAGGCAGTGCCGCCCTCTCCAGCGCCACAGGCGACATTAACATGCGCCTCCTGGTCCTCAGCCGAATACCACACCGACGGAGCCACATCGCCGCTGGCCGATGCGATCACGCCGCAGTTCTCCTGTGTGACCGCTTCGCCAGACACCGCACGCGTATACGACATGCCCTCACTCAGAGGCATGTCATACCAAACCGCTCGCCCAGTAGCCCTGCCAGCAACCGCTTGTTCAACAAAACACGTCAGCGAGCCTTCACCAGTCCCAATAAGCTCTACCCGAGCCTGAACCCCACTAGGAATCAGGACCTCCTTTACGTCACCATTCACCGTAACGGAAATGTCTTCCGTACACGTGGCGACACCATCTTCGACCTTGCCGATCTCATTCCCATCAGTATCGTATACATAGACGTCAACCGGACACTGGAAGAAAATCCTCGTAACGTCCTCCCACAGGTTCGCCCAGAAACCTGGATCTTCCTCTCGCTCCGGATCCTCAAGATAGTTGAATAGAGCCATATAGAAGCGTTCCTTGGCGTTCTGAAGCTTTTTCATCGCGGTCTTTACGATTCCGTTTCGCACTCCGGAATCCGAAAGGTCGATTTTACTAATCTTGTCGGCCATCCCCGTCGCATCGCGCAGGGCCCTAGTGGCACTCTGTTCATCTGTTGCTGAAGCAATGCTACTGATTATGTCGTAGCCCTCGCGCAGCCCCGTGCAATACCTGAACAGGTCGCCGAAACCGCACTGCTGGAGTTGGGCGACCCGCTTCTCCAACGCCTTCTTGATGGACCTCTTCGACCAGTCAGAGATGCCCGTGACGTCAGCGAGTTCAGTGAATATGGACCTCATGGCGGTGTACAGAGCGTCCTTCTCAATCTTCTTGAGTTCTTCTACGTAGGCAGTAAGCAGATCAGCCGTATCTTTAGCATTGGTGACAGACGTGAAATACCATGTATGCCCGCCACCTGTCACGGTGATGGTTTCGAACCCCGAACTCCACATGCTCAGGGCACTCAAGTGGACGGTATAGCCACCTATCTTGCGATCTATAACCGTCGTATTCAGGTTATTCCTGATTTCGTTGACCAGCTGTGTCGAGACTTTTATGGAGTCTGCACTCATGTCAACCTTTTTTTCGAACGGCTCTGAAGCAACGAACGTGTCCAAGTATTGCGCAAGTGCCGTATACGCAGCATTCTTTGCGGCCGACGGCATATTCGCATCCATCGCAACAAGCTCGCCTTTATCCGCCACGGCCTGTTCGAGCAGCTTTCCATGATTGGCAGCAAGATTAGAACCGCTTATGCTCTTTGCCGACTTCTCGGTCTGAACTTTCAGCACGGACAGGTAGTCGTCCATTGCGTTGACAAAAGCAACAGCCTCGTCACGCGCCTTCATCGCTGACGAGCGCATGTACTCCTGTGCGCCGTAGTAGTTACGCAGGGGCTTGGGCTGGATGGTGGTGGTGTCATCATGACCTGTGTCACTGGGAGCCAACTCGTCCTTACTTCCATTGCTGGACACCGTCCCCGCCGGCTGAACCCAAGATGACAACAAGTTCACATACAGAGCTGGACGGACTGCAATGAAAGTATTAGTCACTCCCATATAATTATATACGGAACCTTCGCCATCACCATATCTCGTATAGCCCACACAGGCAGCGTCCTTTGCTGTACTACCCGGAGATCGTAGCCACCAAGGAGTGGTGTTACTGTAAGTAGTCGGGGTATATGAACCCAACACATAAGCATAGTTGCTGCATACGCACCACCGTGCTTCATCGTCCAGTTTGTCATCTTTTGCAAATCCATGCTGCACACCACCGTCACCGGATATCTCTGATTTGCTAAGTAGAAATACCCTATCGTTTGTGTTTTTTCCACTTAGGGTTCCGTAGCCATCGTTTACGACGACAGTCGTGTTGATTGCAGTCCTCTCATCAGACGAAAATGCACTGTCCACAAAATTCTTGACGGAGTAGTCCGTTCTTGGTTGATTGGCAGATTTGTCATAACCATTGAGCCAAGAACGCACGGAACTAGTCTCCCACGTCACGGAAGTATGAATCGTGTTGTATCCTCGATTATCTAGCGCAACGTCTGACACTACGAGTGCATTCGAGCCAGAAACCTCAAGCACTCGCCACTTCACAGGTTCATATATAAAATATTTGTAATAAATTCCGTCTGACCAGTAAGTACTAAAAACATCATCTCTTGAAACACGCCTGTACTTCGTGCCACGAATAGTTGTATCGCCCTTGGTATCGTAAGTCGCGTTTTGCAGGACGCTGTAGATACTATCAGACTTTTTAATCTCCGTCTGAGGATAAGAGCCGAACCACACACAGTCCCAAGTCGTAACATTGTCGGACTTGCGTGGTCCACTGCACAACATAGCCTGCCCTTCATAGCCAGTCTCCGATTCAAGTTCCTCTACTTCATCAAGAGATACCTCCGCTCCATTACTCGTAGATATATCGGAGTCGCCTGATTCGTGCTTTGTGATATCTGTTTCTTTGGTATCACCCACCATTGGCTCGTCCTCAGGCATCACTTCGATGGCATTCTCACCCTTATTGCCACTTTCATCGGAGATGTCCAAGACACGCTCAACCGCCTCGGCCAAGGCAACAGACGGGATACCGGAAAACGCCATGGAGACAGTCAGCAATGTCGTGAGCACGCTCCGTAGCAAAAGGAGCAGCTTCCCACTTACAGACGAATCGGTCCTTCGGCCCGATTGTGTTTCATGCCTCATTCGCATCATTGCCACTCCTCCCCAGCTATACGTGCGTCCTAAAACGCCCGCAAGCCACAGACCAACGGGCGAGCACTCTTCTATTTCCCGCAATCCACGCGAACGCGCGTGACCTTCCGTCCGCCCTTGTCGACAACCTCGCTTGTTATCTTGGGCTCCCTCTTTGCCCCAACGACTTCGAACTCAACGCTCGCTTTCAGCCCCTCGTTGCGCATCTGGTTCCACGCCGTCTTGTACTTTTCGCGGATCTTCTTCATGGGCATCTTCGCAGGGCGAACCATCGCAATGCCGGCCACGACGAGAAACGCAAACAGGGTCGCTATGGCAATGACCGCGATACGAAGAGCCTCGTCTGTGCCGATCGGGCCTTGGAACAGTGGAGACACCTCGCGATATACGTGGTAGAGGTAAATCGCCAGATAGACGACAGACATCATGAGTAGCTCGCCGCCCTTACGGATGTAATACCTGTTACGAGTCCCGAATTCCTCTGAGATGGTCGGCCTGTCAAGCTGCAATCGCGAGTTGAGGGTCTCCCATTGGGGCCTGTAACCCTCCCCACTGACAATTTCCTCTTCGATGAACGTCGCTATGTAGGAAGAGAGCTTTCCCACCGTGTCACGGTAATAGCTGATGATCCTTGCAAACGGATAGAGAACAAACAGGGGAAGCAGGTACTCCCACCACGAAGTACCATCCGACCCCGCCAGAAATGCGAGGACACCAATCGATGTGGTAACGGCAAACATGAGCAGATCGTTCTGCAGCTTAATCTTGTCAGCAATCTCCAATCGTAGGGTTACGTATTCCTCGCGCTTCCACTCATCCATCGTAGACTCCCATTCATTCAAGATGTTCAACGTGCCCGATTTACCGCTACTGCTCGTGTATGCAATATGCACTCTCCTATGTCGTCTCTGCACCGGCAAGTGAGTGTCGCTACCCGACAGTCAACGCTTGAGCGGCACGCGACTCGTGGTGTACCGCCTGTGGCTAGTCAGCAGGGAGGCCAGCTCTAGACCGAACGCCAAAATGCCGTCTCTTTCTGCCTTTTGTGCTAGCCTTAAGCTTGCTTTGGTCCACTATATCAGACCTGATTGTCCGTTATATAGGCCCACTCATGATGAGCGCTACAATAATCGCGGTGCATGGTTACAGAAGAATGCTCATCGCATGATACTCACAACGCCCAGATTGAACGAAGATTGGTCCACGTTCGGCATCCTTGTTCTGCCGAAAACAAACGCCCCTTGGTGGAACTCCTACCACCAAGGGGCTGCCCATTCCTACAATACTCTTCCGCTACTTCTTGCCTTTCTGTTTGAACGGCGCAGAGTAGCGCTGGGTGATGCCGTTGAGCGTGGCGCCCGGCGCCGGGTCGCCCTTCCTTACCAGCACGATCTGGATGCCCTCCAGGCGGCGTGAGTAGCCCGCGCTTCCGGACCTCTGCCCGTTCTTGGCCCAGCCCATCCAGCCGAACCTCTGGCAGTGGACTCGGTAGTAGACGTCGTAGCGGTCGGCCAGCTCGCCGTAGAGCTTGATCTCTATGGCCTCCAGGCGGTAGGACTTGCCCTTGGTGCCGGCCATCGCGCCGTCCTTGCGCCAGCTCTGCCAGCCGATGCGCTGGACGTGCGTGCGGTACTGGATGCCTCCGCCGATGCCCACCTTTTCGGAGAACTTGACGTTGATGCCCTCGAGGCGTAGGCTCCTGCCCGAGGTCCCGCTCATCGCCCCGTCTGTCACGTACTTCTGCCAGCCTACGCGCTGGACGTGCGTGCGGTAGGATACCTGGGGCGCGGGTGCCATGACTGGCTGGGTGACGGGGGCGGAGATCGGCTCGGTGCTGGCCTTCCTCACCTCGTAGCTCGTGTAGGTGTCGGCGGTGCGGTTGCGCGACTGCGCTATCTGGGCCGGCGTGAGCCACGCCTGCGCGCCGTAGGACCACCACTTGCTGTTGGAGGCGGTCGCGACAGGCACCGCGCCGTCGAGCTCGGTGCGGTACTTGGAGCCCACCTTCAGCTCCTCGAGCGAGGTGCAGCCGTTGAACATACTACGCGCTCCATCATAAAACACATCTTGTACCGTAAGACTCACATCTACCGACTGGCTAGAAAGCTCCTGGCCTTCAATGGACTGCGACACATCCTCACTCGAACTACCAAGTCTCCCCTTCTCGGTCACGTTTGACATGTCAAAACTTGATAGATCGAGTTTCTTGAGTTTTTTACAACCAGAAAACATGGCGCTCATGTACCGTACGCGCGAAGTGTTCCAACCACTTACGTTGAGGTTAGTAATCGACGAGCAGCTTGAGAACATGTCTGCCATGTTATCCATAGATGACGTATTCCATTTGGACACATCTAGCGAAGAGAGCGACGAGCAACCCCAGAACAAGTAGGAGCCATCAACAACAGATGAGGTATTCCAGTTGGAAACCTCCAAGGATCGCAGCGAGCTGCAGAGGAGAAACATGGCGCGCATATTATTTACTTTGGAAGTATTGTATCTACCAACATCTACATATCCTAAATCATCGCACATATAGAACATTTGATTCATACTTGTTACATTCGATGTGTTAAACACATCACCTAGCGTGAGCGTTCGCAAGTTACTGCACTGACTAAACATCGCTGCCATGTCTGTAACCAGAGATGTATTCCAATTCGATAGGTTAATTGAAGTCAATTTGTCACTGTAAAAGAACATGCCTGCCATATTTGTAACATTGGATGTATCCATACCTGATAAGTCTACGGAGGTTACCTCAGATGGCAATGATATAAACAAATAACTGCTGTCCGTCGGTGGTATTACCTTCTGACCATCCTTCTCGACAACCACTATGCTTGTACAGGTGTACTGATCATCCAATTGGTGCCATGGTTTTTCACCGTCTAATACACCAGGTTCAATGATAAGTCGGCCATCACCCATGAGTTTCCATGGGCAGGAACCCCATGTGCCACTTGTCATTACTTGATCTGAATCACCGACCGCCTTTTGCACGGTAGCATTCCTGATGCTTGTATCCGAATCGCTCACGTTGTCCTCATTGCCCTGAGTGACCACCACCACATCGCTATCGGTCGGGTTCGTTGTCAAAACCTCGGCCTCGTCCGCATATGCCTGAACTGACATAGCACTCATGGCAAGTACACCAGCAAGTAGGAGTGTAAGGACCCCTTTGTACCTACCTTACCGAATCATGCCATCCCCCTTCCAACGTGGACAATAATGTCTTCAATCCTATCTTCAGAAACCATATTATCCTTAGTTGTCCACTATATCGACCCAGTTCCCCTAAAGGTCGACATAATGTTGGCGCATGGTTACTGTTGAATACACATCACATCGCACTGATCTTGCGCAGCGTATCCGCAACTCACGAATCGAACGAGGCTATTCCACTCGACATTTCGCCACAATGGTGGGGAGCAGCAAGTCCTATCTATACGATCTGGAGCGTGCAAAGGCCAGCCCACATTCGATATGATCGAACGAATTGCCGCAGGGCTGGAAATACCAGTGCACGACTTTGTGAACTTCACGTAATCAAAGCTGCAAATCGCAGTGTGCATCACTCATACCGCCAGTAATGCTAGATAAGGGGTCGCTGGGTTTATCCCCAGCGACCCCCTCAGGCGTCAGTCTTTGCCTTCAGTCGTTACTCCTCGGCTCGCCAGCGCTTGGAGTCGCGTGCCAGCGAGGCCAAGTAGCCCTTGGACGCCTCGACGGCATCCCCATTGGCATGCCAGCACCAGTTATTCTCGGCAGTTCCGGGCACGTTCATGCGAGATGCGTCGTCGAGGACGAGCACGTCCTGCAGCGGCGTGATAACCACGTCGGCACTCGAGCGCAGGCACTTGGACATGAGGTCGCGGAACACGTGCTCGCTGTTGTCGTAGGGCCACTTCTCCTTGATCCAGCCCATGAGCGTCTGCGTGTCGTGCGTGCTGGTGTAGCAGATCTTTCCCGGCGCAGGGGTGTAGCTCGCGCGGACGTCCTCGTTGGCGAACTGGATGACGTCCATGCCAGGAAATCCCGTGGTCGCCACCAAAAAGCGCACGGCCGGCGTAATGGTGCCAAGGTCCTCCCCCACGAACGGTAGGTCCCCAAAACGCTCGTGCAGCGCACGGAACAGGTCCAAACCGGGACCAAAGTTCCAGGCACCTTCCATGGCACCACGGCCGCCGGGGATGTTGTAGTAGGAGGAGAATCCCAGGAAGTGGTCCAGACGCACGTAGTCGTACAGCTCGAGCATGCGCTCCAGGCGGCGAATCCACCAGTCGTAGTTGCGCTTTCGCAAGACGTCCCAGCGGAACGTGGGGTTGCCCCAGATCTGGCCGTCCTTTGCAAAGTTGTCGGGCGGGCACCCGGCCACGCCGGCAGGGTTGCCCTTCTCGTCGAGCATGAAAATCTCTGGGTCGGCCCACACGTCACTCGAGTCGGCAGACACATACATGGGCATGTCACCAATGATCTTGATGCCACGCTCGTTGGCGTAGGAGCGCAGCTCGTCCCACTGGCGCTGGAACACGTATTGGGCACGACGGTGCGTCTCGGCGTTGGCGGCGAGGGTCTCGTCGCCCTCGTAGACCATGTTGGGGTTGTACGCGCTCAGGTTCTCGGGCCACAGCGTCCAAGGGATGTCGTCACCCACGACCTCCTTTATGGCGCGGAACGCCACATAGGGCTCTAGCCAGTCTGCGTTCTTCTTGCAGAACGCCTCGTAGCCCTCGTCGCCCTCCAAGCCATCGACCAGATCGTCGAAGTCGTTCTGAAATCCCTCCATGAGGTAGGGATTGCCCGCGAAGGCCGACAGGCCCGCATACGGCGACCCAAACTGGTCGGTTGGGTTGACGGGCAACACTTGCCAATAGGTCTGGCCCGTCTCGGCCAGAACGTCCACGAAGCGCTTGGCGGGCTCGCCCATGGTTCCGGGCTTCCCATCGTTGGGTACGCTGGTGATGTGGCAGATGACGCCCATGCCACGCTCCATGGGACGCTGGAGGCGCTGCTCGTCGTGGAAGTACAGAACGGCAGTGCCCAGAGGCCACAGGTGTACCGAGCAGGTCTTGCCGTCATCCGATATCTGGGGCTTCGTGCCCTGCACGATGTCGTCCACGTCGGCGCCACCCATGGGCACGTCCACCATGTGCGCGTCCTTGAGGCTGGCGTTTGCCAGCACGCACACGGTCGTGTCGCCGAGGGTGCGCGTAAACCCAAACACGTCGTCGTTGAGAGCGAACGGCACGAAGTCGCCGTCCTCGAACACCTCCGGCAGCGACTTGCGCACCGCTATGGCGTTGCGATAGATGGTGCGGCAGTTGGAATCCTCGTTGCCCCACGGATAGGTGCCACGGTTGTACGGGTCGGTGTAGCCCTCCAGACCGGCCTCGTCGCCGTAGTACACGCACGGCACGCCAGGCATGGTCATCTGCAGCAGGGCGGCAACCCACAGGCGGCTCACCGCAAGGCCGCGCTGACCCTCGCTCAGTCGATAGTCGCGACGCTGTTCGTCGGAAAGGGTGTTCTTGTCGGGTGCGTCACCCAGCAGCGTGAGCAGACGCTCGCGATCGTGGCTACCCAGCAGGTTGAGGCACGAGTAGAACGCCTCGCGCGGGTAGTTCTCGTAGAGCTCCTCCAGACGCCATGCCATATTGTGGGCCGTGGTCTTGTTGGTGATGAAGTCAATCATGGAGCTGCGGAACGGGTAGTTCATAACACCGTCGAGCTCCTTGCCCTGGAGGTAGCGGCGCAGCTCGCCGTAGCTCACCTTGTGGGACGCATCCTCCCACACCTCGCCGATCAGTAGGGCGTCGGGCTTCTCGGCAAGCGCAGCGGCCTTTATGTCCTCGATGAAGTCGTCGGGGAGCTCGTCGGCAACGTCCAGACGCCAGCCGGCGGCACCCAGGCGTAGCCATGTGCGCACGACGCCGTTCTCGCCGCAGATGAACTCGCGATACGATGGGTCGCTCTCGTCCACGTCGGGCAGGTCGTCCACGCCCCACCAGCACTGGTACTCGCCATCGGCGGCACCGCCCAGCTTGAACCACGAGGCATACGGGGAGTCCTCGCTCTGGAAGGCGCCGGCCTCGGGGTAGTTGCCGTACTTGTTAAAGTAGCGCGAGTCGCAACCCGTGTGGTTAAAGACGCCGTCCAAGATGATAGAGATGCCCATCTTTCGTGCGTCGTCGCACAGGCGCACGAAGGTCTCGCGGTCGCCCAACATGGGGTCGATGCGCATGTAGTCCGCAGTGTCGTAGCGGTGGTTGCTGGCTGCCTCGAAGATGGGGTTGAGGTAGATCACCGTAATGCCCATTGACTTGAGGTAGCCCAGACGCTCGCGTATGCCCTCGAGGTTGCCTCCGTAGAAGTCCCATGTGGAGATGCGGCCATACTGGTCCTTGTGGTACGTGGGCTGTGCGCTCCAGTCCTCCACCAACTCACGGCCTGGCCCGTTGCGCTGGACACCAAGACTCACGTCCATGCGCTCCTTCCAGTCCGAGCCGCGATCAAAGCGATCGGGGAAGATCTGATACACGATGCCGTGCTGATACCACTCGGGACGCGTGAGCCTCGGCTCGTACACCGTTATCTGGAAGGAACGCGGCTCCGACATGTAGAAGGCGCCCTCCCCCGTGCTGCACTTGTCGCTCGCGCCATAGCGCCACACGGACTCGTCGTCGTCCGTGATGTTGAAGAAGTACCAGATGATCTGGGTCTTCTCGGGCGTGAACGTTCCCGTAAGACGTACGACGCGTTCGTCATCGATCGCAAGGACGGTGGGCTTCATGGGCACCAGCGTCTCTCCCTCGCCATCCACCCACAGACGTATTTCGCCTTGCGGCGATTCGACGTCGCGAATGTCTATGGACAGTGTCACACTCTCTCCGAGTGGGCATGCGCCAAATGGTGTGCGATAGGTGCTGTTGGATGTGATGTGCGTAGCTCTCACGTGACGTCCTCCCACCGTTAGGGATATAAAAGCCACGATATGATAGCAGATTATGGGTCTGCAGAACGGTGCGTGGCCAAATAGCATCGTATTGGCATGTGATTCCTCGCTCGTTCCTCATGGGTTAGAACATTGAAGCCGAACAAGGCAGCCCCCGCCTTCCTTGATGAAAGGCGGGGGCTGCCCCAATGTCTATGCCATGTGCGACTAGTCGCGACGCTTGTTGTAGCGAATGACCTCGGGATGGAGGCTGTGATACAGGTCCAGGTACTCCTCGGCGGCACGACGCCACGAGAAGTCCTCGGCCATGGCCTGAAGCTGCAGTTTCTGCCATGCCTCGGGGTTCGTCCAGAAGACCTCGCACGCGTTGAGCAGGCAAGCCGCCATCTCATCGGCGTTCATGTTCGCAAACGAGAAGCCCGTGCCCTCACCCGTAAACTGGTTGTAGGGCTGCACGGAGTCACGCAGGCCACCGGTCTCGCGCACCACGGGCAGCGTGCCGTAGCGCATGGCGATCATCTGGGCAAGGCCGCACGGCTCGAACTCGGACGGCATGAGGAACAGGTCGGCACCAGCATACATGCGATGCGCCAGCGCGCCGTCGAAGGCAATCCGGGCGCTCATCATGTCGCCGTACTTCCAGTCGAAGTACTTGAAGGAGTCCTCGTAGTCCTTGTCACCGGTTCCCAAAATCGCAACCTGCACGCCACGCGCCATGAGCGCGTTCATGCTGTAGCGGACCAGGTCGAGGCCCTTCTGCTTGGTGAGGCGACCGACCATGCACACCAGCGGACGCTCGGCATCCTGACGCAGACCGAACTCCTCCTGCAGCGCGCGCTTGCACTCTGCCTTGCCACTCATGTCGTCGGCATCGTAGTTTGCCGGAATGGCCTCGTCGGTCTTGGGATTCCACTCGATGGTATCGATGCCGTTGAGAATGCCGGAGAGCGAGCCGGCGCGACGGCGGAAGATGCCGTCCATGCCCTCGCCGTAGAACGGCATCTGTAGCTCGTTGGCATACGTGGGGCTCACCGTGGAGATGAGGTCGGAGTAGAGCAGGGCACCCTTCATGTAGTTGATGGCCTGCGGCGCGCAATACAGCTGGTCGCGGGCGGCGGGCACGTCGGCCAGACCAAGGATGTCGTTGAGCACCTTGTCGGAGTACTGGCCCTGGAACAGGACGTTGTGTACCGTAAAGATGGTCTTGACGTTGTTGCACTCCGGAATCTGGTTGTAGAACTCCCGCAGGAAGACGGGCGCCATAGCCGTTTGCCAGTCGTTGCAGTGCAGCACGTCGCACTGGAGCTCGGGCACCTTGGAAATCGATTCGCAAATCGCCTTTGAGAAGAATGCGAAGCGCTCCCCGTCGTCGAAGTATCCATACAGCCCGTCGCGCTTGAAATAGGCCTCGTTGTCAATAAAGTAGAAGTCCAGCCCCTGGTAGGTGAGCTTCTCGACGCCACAGTACACGCTGCGCCAACTCAGAGGAACATAGAAGTCCATAACGTGCTTCATCTGATCCTTGAAGTCCTGCGCAATCGTGCCGTACTTTGGCATGATGATGGCTACCTTGGCCCCGGCATGTTTGAGCGCGCGCGGAAGTGAACCGGCAACGTCGCCTAGCCCGCCACTCTTGGCGAAGGGCACGGCCTCGGATGCCGCAAACAAAATCTTAAGCTTTCTTCTTACGCTATCGGCCATGGTGATCCCTGCCTCTTCCTCGTTTACGTGACGTGCGGGCAGCCCGTGCGCTCGGCATCGCTGCCTGCGCGCACGGACCCGTCACATCGACTGCTAGTTCTTCTTTAGGTAGAGAATGTCGCCATCGGTGCCGCGAAGCTCGGTGCCTGCGGGCACGACGTTAGCCTTGTCAATGATGGCGTTCTCGATCTTGGCGCCACTCTTGACGATGACGCCCTGCATGAGCACGGAGTTGCGCACGGACGCGCCAGCCTCGATGATGACGTTGCGGCCGAGCACCGAACCCTGCACGGAACCGTAGATGCGGTCGCCGGAGGCCACGAGCGAGTTGGACACCTTCGCGCCCGGCTCGTACTTCGCGGGCGGGTTGTCGTGAGCCTTGGTCTTGATGGGGCGAGCGTCGGTGAGCTCGGACAGGACCTCGGGGTCAAGAAGGTCGATGTTGGCCTTGAAGTAGGAGGGCTTGTCGAAGATGGGCTTCATGTAACCGGCAAAGTCGGCGGCCACGACGCGGAAGCGATCGTACTCGGAGTTGAGGGCCTCGAACAGGTCGAGGTGATCGACGGCCGCGAAGGAGTCAAGCAGCTCAAGCAGCAGCTCGCGCTCGATGACGGCGTAGTCGAGGAAGGCGATCTGGTCGAACTTGACGCCCTGGTTCATGCTCTTTACGCGGCCGTCCTCGACCTCGAAGGTCACGACGTCGATGTTGCCGTCGCAGCTGGCGCGCTTGGTGAGCACGGTGATGTTGGCGCCGGAAGCCTCATGCTCGGCGATGAGGGCCTTGATGTCCACGTTGCAGATGAAGTTGGCCGTGGAGAGCACGACGTACTTCTCGTTGTTCTTGATGAAGAACTCACGGTTCTGCACGAGGTCGCGAATGAGGAAGCGTGCGCCGGTGCGGCTGGTGCCGAAGGCGGTGCCGGGCATGATGAACAGGCCGCCGTTCTTGCGGTCGAGGTCCCAATCCTTGCCGGAGCCCACGTGGTCCACGAGGGAGCGGTAGTTGTTGGGCATGATCATGCCAACGTTGCGGATGCCGGCGTTGACCATGTTGGAGAGGGCGAAGTCTACCAGGCGGAAGCGGCCCAGGTAGGGCATCGAGGCCACCGGACGACCGGAGAATACGTCATCCTTGGAAGCAGTGGTGTAATTGCAGGTCACAAGACCAATTGCCTTGGGCATCGTTTACTCCCCCTTCTCTACAACGGCGTCGTCGCCGAGGGTAACGGTTTCCTCATCTGCGGAGCCAAAGTGCGCACCGGCCTTGACGACCGAACGCTCGGCCATGATGGCGTTAATGACCACGGCGCCTTCCTCGATGCGAGCGCCGGGGAAGAGGATGGAGTCCTTAACGACGGCGTTCTTGCCCACGAACACGTTGTCGGAGATGACGGAGTGCTCGACCTGGCCCAAGATGGTGCAGCCGTTGTCCACCAGGGAGTCGTCCACGGAGCCCTTGGGGCCGATGAACGCGGGAGGACGGGTGGAGGAGTTGCTCATGATGGGGGCGTCCTGCGCGAACAGGTCGAACGCGGGCTCGGCGCCTAGCAGCTCCATGTTGGCCTCGTGGAAGGATGCCACGGTGCCTACGTCGCGCCAATAGGCCTTGAACTGGTAGGTGTAGAGGCGCTTGCCAGCGGCGAGCAGCTTGGGGATGATGTCTCCGCCGAAGTCGTGGGTGGAGTCGGGATCCTTGTCGTCCTCCTTGAGGGTGTTGATGAGGAGGTCGGCGTTGAAGATGTAAATGCCCATGGAGGCCAGGTTGCTCTTGGGCTCAGCCGGCTTCTCCACGAACTCCTCGATGCGGCCGTCATCGGCGCAGTTCATGATGCCGAAGCGAGGAGCGTCCTCCCAGGGCACGGGCATGACGGCGACGGTGAGGTCGGCGTTGTTGGCCTTGTGGGTGGCAAGCATGTCCTCGTAGTCCATGCGATAGAGCTGGTCGCCCGAGAGGATGAGGACGTACTCGGCATCCTGGCTCTCCAGATAGCCGAGGTTCTGGGTGATGGCGTCGGCCGTGCCCGCATACCAAGAGGCACCTGTCTGGGTTGCGAACGGCGGCAGGATCGCTACGCCACCATCGCGCTCGTCGAGGTTCCACGCCTCGCCCGTTCCCAGGTACTCGTGAAGCAGGTACGGACGATACTGCGTGAGCACGCCCACCGTGCTAATCCCCGAGTTCGCGCAGTTTGACAGCACGAAGTCGATGATCCTGTACTTGCCGCCGAACGACACGGCCGGCTTGGCGACTTTGCTCGTAAGCACGCCCAGCCTGGACCCCTGCCCGCCGGCAAGAAGCATTGCAACGCATTCCTTCTTGCTCATAGAACCGTTCCCCTTTCGTCAATTCATTGGGCCGATAAACTACCTACTCACCAACATGCCAAATTTCATCGGCATACTCACGAATTGTTCGGTCAGAGGAGAAAAATCCCGACCTAGCCGTATTGTGAAGGGAAACTCGGTTCCAATTTCGAGTGTCAGAGTAGCCGCTCGTAAGCTCCTCCCACGCCTGGACGTAGGAATGGAAGTCGCGGCAAACCAGATACTGATCGTTGTTGACCATCAGCTCGTCGTGCACCAGAGCGAAGCTTCCGGACTGGCGCGCGAAGGTGTCGTCGGTCAGCTCGTCGATCACGCGACCCAGACGCGCGCGGTCGGCGTTGTACTCGTTCCAGGCGAAGTAGCGCCCGCTCCTCAGGAGGTCGGCTACCTCGTTGGTGCGCAGGCCGAAGATCTTGATGTTCTCCTCCCCCACCAGGTCGCAGATCTCGACGTTGGCACCGTCGTAGGTGCCGAGCGTGATGGCGCCGTTCATCATGAACTTCATGTTGCCGGTACCGGAGGCCTCGGTGCCCGCCGTGGAGATCTGCTCGGAGATCTCGGTCGCGGGATAGATGATCTGGGCGTTGGAGACCGCGAAGTTGGGCACGAAGACGATCTTGATCGTTTCGTTGACGCGCGGGTCGTTGTTGATGACCTCGGCCATTCCGTTGATGAGACGGATGACCTCCTTGGCGAATATGTAGCTTTGCGCCGCCTTGCCCGCGAAGATGAACGTCGTGGGCTGCGGCCGGTAGTTGGGGTCGTCGAGCATGCGGTTGTAGATGTCCATGATCTTGAACACGTTGAGCAGCTGGCGCTTGTAGGCGTGGAAGCGCTTGACCTGCGTGTCGAAGACCGTGTTGGTGTCGACCACGATGCCGGTCGTCTGCTTGATGTAGGTGGCAAGGCGCTCCTTGGCGGCCTTCTTCGCGGCAGCCCAGCTCTCGAGGAAGCTCGCGTCATCCTTGAGCGGCAGCAGCTTCTCGAACTCGGTGGCGTCCGAGTACCATCCGTCGCCGATGGCCTCGGTGATCACGCGGCTGAGGGTGGGGTTGGCGTTGCCCACGAAGCGACGGTGGCAGATGCCGTTCGTCTTGTTGTTGAAGCGCTCGGGCACGAGGCGATAGAAGTCCTTGAGCACCGTGTCCTTGATGATCTGGGTGTGCAGCGCGCTCACGCCGTTGACCGAGTTGGAGAAGATCACGGAGAGGTTTGCCATGCGCACCTCGCCGTCCCACAGGATCGCCGTCTCCTGCAGCATGGACGCCCAGTCAGAGCCCATGCGCGGGAAATTCTCGCGGAAGCGTCGGTCGATCTCCTCGATGAACATGTACAGACGAGGAAGCAGCGTGCGGAACATGTGGATGGGCCACTTCTCGAGTGCCTCGGGCATGACCGTGTGGTTGGTGTAGGAGCAGGTCTCGGTCGCGATCTTGTAGGCGAGGTCGAAGTCGACGCCCTTCTCGTCCACGAGGATGCGCATGAGCTCGGGTCCGCACATGGCGGGGTGCGTGTCGTTGGTGTGCACGCACACGTGGTCGCCCAGGTGCTCCCAGTCGGTACCATACTCGCCCTCGTAGGTGCGCAGGATCGTTTGCAGGCCTGCCGACACGAAGAGGTACTCCTGCTTGAGGCGCAGCAGCTTGCCGTGCTCGCCGGCGTCGGCGGGATACAGGATCGTCGAGATCGCCTCGGCGTCGTCGCGGAAGCTGAACGCGTCGGAATAGCGGCCGTCGTTGAAGGCATCGAGGTCGAAGTCGTCCGCGGCAGGCTCGGCCTTCCAGAGGCGGAGCTTGTTGACCTTGTTGCCGCCGTAACCCACGATCTCCACGTCGTACGGCACGGCGAGGACCTTCTCGGCGTCCTCGGTGGTAAACCAGAAGCGACCATCCTTCTCGTGGCGCACCACGCGACCGCCAAACTGCACGGTCACGGCACTTGCCGTCTTGCGGGTCTCCCAGGGATAGCCGTGCTCGAGCCAGGCATCGGTCTTCTCGACCTGGCACCCGTTCACGATCTCCTGGCGGAAAAGGCCGTAGCGATAGCGCATGCCGTTGCCATAGCCCGCGATGCCCTCCTTGGCCATCGAGTCGAGGAAGCATGCCGCCAGACGACCCAGGCCACCGTTGCCCAGACCGGGGTCGGCCTCGAAGCCGCAGAGCTCGTCAAGATCCATTCCCATGTCGTGCAGGCCCTCTTGCACGAGGTCGTGCACGCCAAAGTTGAGCAGGTAGTTGTCAAGCAGAGGCCCGATGAGGAACTCGAGGGAGAAGTAGTATACCTTCTTCTCGCCAAGGTTATGGGTGTCCACGTGGGCCTGGCGCGCCTTGTGCGCTATAAGGGACGCCAGCACGTAGAAGCGCTCGCGCGCACTCGCGTCCTCTACTTCCTTGCCAAAGCTCGATCGGCAGCGATCACGATACTGCTTGACGAACTCCTTTTTACTGCGAAATATTGCGTTGGCCATTACTTGTTCCTTTACTCCGGTTACAAACCTTTTGCGTATGGTACCAGAGTGTGGGGTATTGCTCAAAAACTGCGCGTGCCCAAGACTGGACGAGAGCGCGAAAAAACTGCCAACGGAGCGTCTCTATACTAATACATATACAACACCTTGTGGATTTGGTATCGAGCTAACACTACCGCTAGTGGCCAGATCACACCAATGACGGCATCTACGACAAGATGGGAGATGCGTTCCATACCCGCGACACAACCCCCTCTCGTGGCGTCGGGACGCGGTCCGCCGATTCGCTCGAGCGACGACGGTTGAAATTGGACCGCCAAACGTGTTTCATGTGGGAGACGCAGGCGGTATGGAGGAAACATGCGCAGACGGCCATTCGAGCCCGCCGAGGGCGTATCAAACATCGAGCTGTTCTACGACCTGATCTTCGTGTACGGCATCAGCGTGCTCACGTCGCTGTGCCAGGACATAACGGTCGGCTTCTTCGACAGGGGCACCTGGCTCACCTACCTGTTCTGCCTCCTTGTGATCCTGCAGATCTGGTTCTATACCACCGTGCTCATGAACCGCTATGGCGACCGGTCGTCCTCGGAGTGCGTCGGCCTGTTCGTCAACATGTTTTTGCTGTACTTCCTCGCCAACGGCGCGCAGGCAGACGGATCGTATGCGAGCACGCACTTCAATCTCATCTGGGCGGCAATCCTCATCAACATTGCCGTTCAGTGGATCATTAAGGTGCGGGTTTACACCAACCTCGACAGGGACGACATGCACATAATGGCGGGGTCGATCGTAACGCTGCTCGCGCAGGCCGTCATCGCAACCGTCGCTGCGTTTTTGCCCACGCTGCAGAGCGTTATCGTCTCGTGGGTTGCCTTGGTCTTTGGGATGACCGTGTGGGTGCAGGCACCGCACTATCGCAAGAAGACCGCGCGGTTCTCGCACGTGGCCGAGCGCTGCTCGCTGCTCACCATCATCGCCTTTGGCGAGATGATCGTGGCCATCTCCACCTTCATGACGCACACTACGTCCATCTGGTATTCCGTTGGCGTCTTCACGCTGGTGGTTGGCCTCTTCCTGATCTACATCTTCGAGCACGACCACATGCTGGACCATCATGCAAAGACTGACGGCATGGCCTACATGACCATCTCGTCGTGGCTCATCGTGGTGATTGGCAACCTAACGGTGGCGGTCTCGTACATGCCACGCGACGAGATCGACTTTCTGCCCAAGAGCATCTACCTCTCGGTGTGTCTGGCGCTGTACCTGCTCACGTCGTTCCTGTTGGGACGCTTCAACAAGGTCGCCTACCGCTACTCGAAGCTCTATGTCATTGGACGTCTGGCGGCTTGCGCGGCAATTGTGATCGTGGGCCTGCTCACACGATTCGACCCGGACATGTGCCTCAGATGCCATGTGTTGGCCGTGTATGCCGCCTTTGGCTACGAGTTCTACCTCTGGCGACGACGTTCCAAGCTCGTTGCCATTGGCCGGTCGCTTGGCATGGACTGCGAGGAGATGGTCCACCTCGGCTACGACTTCACCACAATAGAGGGACGGCGAAGCATCGAGCAGACCGCGCGCGACGACGAGTGACGGCACCTTGCGTGTTGGGGACTAGTCCTATCCGCGAGGATACTCTTCGGATGTTCCCCGCGTCCGGAGGCAGCCGCAGGCACTGGCCGCAAGGCGCAGTGCCTGGCACA
Organism: uncultured Coriobacteriaceae bacterium; assembly: GCA_902793195.1. GTDB lineage: Bacteria > Actinomycetota > Coriobacteriia > Coriobacteriales > Atopobiaceae > RUG440. Next base: position 171,486 of record CADBCS010000004.1, read on the forward strand.
TGGTGAAAGCCATTACCAAAAGCACGACGAACCACAGGATCGTCATCCACAGGGGCATGTTCCATACCTGGAGGAACGGGTACGGACCGTCCCACAATCGAGCGACGTTGCATGGGTAGGCCACTGCCGAATACGCAATCGTGGGGACAAGTCCCACGAGGCTCTGGCGCAACGTCATGCCTCGGTCGGCCTCGAACAGGATGTACGACACAATGGTGAGCAGGGGTGCGGCAAGGTGGGTCACGAACCTGGAGCTGTAGAAGAACATGAGGTAGTAGCCGGGCTCCCCCGCCGACTCGAGCATCGGGGCAAGGACTGCCACAACGACGACTAAGGTCATGAGCAGACAGCACGAGGCGGCGTACTTCGTCCAGCGAAACGCGCGACCGAGCTCCTGACCCTTCCGCAGGGCACGAACCTCCCCCACCAGGCACAGGGCACAGGCCACGGCGCCAAGGAGGTTGGAGCATTGCGTGTAGAACACGAAGTTGTTCGGCATCCCATTGAGCAGGATGCTTGTACCGATCGCCCAGACTTCGAGCACGACAACCAGTACGTTGAGCCCAATCGCCACCATAACGCACCTCCCCCAACGTTGTGACCCCCTCACTGTACTCCTAGAGGGGCGTTGGACGCGGGTCATGCTGCCGTAGACTCAATCGATCGTTGGTGATTCCTCGATTCAAGCGAATTCGAAGCATGTGGGAAGAGGAAGCTACGGATGTGGAGTGCTGGTAGAAGAAAAAGTGGACAATAGTTTTCGATTGGCTGGATCCCAACTGGTGTTTTACCGATTTTGATGTAACGATTGTCCACTCGCTATTTTACTGAGTGGACAATCGTTACATCAAATTTTAAAAAACACCAGTTCGTGTGTCTGAGCAATAAAACGATTGTCCACATTTTAGTTTTTGGAATATGCTTATGTGATATCGAACTACCAGCAGACACCCACAGTGTCTTCAATCGCCCCCCGCCCCACCCATACCGTGCCCCTTGCTCACGTGATTCTCGCCTATACTTTGTTTCGCTGCAGCACGACGACACCAACCTTCGAGAGGAGTTCCCATGGCATGGTACGACGAGGCGGTCTTTTACCACATCTATCCTCTTGGACTCACGGGCGCGCCCAAGAAGAACGACTACGGAGAGCCGGTGCACCGTCTGCAGACGCTGATTCCTTGGATTGACCATCTCAGGCGCCTTGGGTTCACCGCACTATACATTGGCCCGCTCTTCCAGTCGGTCGGACATGGCTACGAGACCACCGATTACAAGACGCTGGACTCCCGCCTGGGAACGAACGAGGATCTGGTCGCCTTTGTCGAGGCGTGTCACGAGGCCGGCCTCAAGGTGGTGTTCGACGGCGTCTTCAACCACACGGGCCGCGACTTCTTCGCCTTTGCCGACATCCGCAAGAATCGCGAGAACTCTCCCTATCGCGACTGGTACTGCAACGTGAACTTTTGGGGCAACAACGAGTACGGCGACGGATTCTCCTACGACAACTGGGGTGGGTACGACCTGCTGGCAAAGCTCAACCAGCGCAATCCCGCCGTGCGTGACTACATCTGCGACGTGGTGCGCTTTTGGGTGAGCGAGTTCAACGTGGACGGCATACGGCTCGACGCCGCCGACGTGCTGGACTTCGACTTTATGTGCGCCCTGCGCCGAGTTGCCGACGCGGCAAAGCCCGACTTCTGGCTCATGGGCGAGGTGATCCACGGCGACTATTCCCGATGGGCTAACGAGCGCACCTTGCACAGCGTCACAGACTATGCGCTGCACAAGGGGCTGTACAGCGGGCACAACGACCACAACTACTTCGAAATCGCCCACACAGTGCAACGCACCATCGGCATGGTCCCCCCTCACATAAAGCTCTATAACTTCGTGGACAACCACGACGTCGAGCGCATAAGCACCAAACTAAACCACAAGGCCCACTACCTGCCGGTTCACATCCTGCTGTATACCCTGCCAGGCATCCCGTCGGTCTACTACGGCAGCGAGTTTGGCATCGAGGGCAAGAAAGAGCGCTTCTCGGACGACTCGCTGCGACCGCACATCGACCTAAAGGCGCATGCCGACGACTATGCCACGAACCCCTGCACGCAGCTGATCGGTGCGCTGGGAGAAATCCATGCCGCCCACGCACACGACCTTGCCTTTGGAGACTATCGCCAGTTGCACCTTACCACCGAGCAGTACGCCTTTGGACGTGGCAACCTGATAGTGGCCGTCAACAACGCCGAGCACGAGACGAGCTTTGAGGTGGGTTGCAAAGACGGCACCTACATGGGATTGCTGGGCGGTAAGAGCATAGATGCAAAGGACGGACGTCTGCCCATCGAGCTTCCCGCGTGCGGCGGCGAGATATTTGCACCAACGGGTGATGGCACGCCGCACGAGGCGTCTTCCGCACACGGCGACCTTGTGGAGACGTTCGCAACCGAGGCCGCCCAAGAGAGGAAGGCAAAGGAGACGGCCGCCAAGAGCCCCTCTCCCATACTCGACAACGTGGAGATTCCGGCCGTGCCTATCGAGCAGATGACGGTGGAGCAGCTTCAGGCATACATCCTGTCCAGAATGGCCGCAAACGGCCCGGTCACCGACCAGATGCGTCGTGACGTCGCCAACAACATCTGGCCCGACTCACTACTCAACTGGGCCAGGAGCTTCTAGGCGTCATCCGCAACGCATAAACGGGCATCTCCTCGCAAAGAGGGTGCATAAAGAGCGCGCCGCACGGTACCCCCTCTCCGTGCGACGTTCATCCGTTATGGTCTGATTGCACATGTAACTATTGATGTACTTATGTTAAAGTATCTTTAGATTCCAATATATACAAATATATATTATTGACTTAAGAGGGAGGCTTTGATGTTCAGCAACACCCAATGGTCGATGGCAGCGAAGCGAGGCTTGTCGCTGCTAGTGAGCGTGGCCCTTCTGTGTAGCCTCCTCATCCCAAGCCCAGCATTCGCAAACGAGTCCTCACCTCTGGAGGAAGGCAGGCATCCAGATGCGGATGTGTCTCAAACCGATAACCAGACTGAGAAAACGACTCCGGAGGAGGCATCGTCCAACGATGCTACGGAGGTTGGCACACAAGAGATAGAGCCCGTAAACAGCAGCGACGCCGCACAACAGCCAGACTCTGTCAATCCCAGCCAAGGCGACGATGCCGAGGTCGTAATCGAAGAGCAGGACGAAGACGTGGTGCTGCCGGAGGAGACAGCCACCCCCTCCCCCGAAGAGGTGGTCGAGCCAGTCGCGTCCAACGCCGTAGACCCCAGTACAAACAACAGCGACGACATCGCGTCGCTCAAGACGCAAAGCGCTGACTTGGGCCTAGACCTCATTCCCGCCGCAGAGCCCAATCAGCAGGCATCCATACGCTACCGGGGTCATGTGCAGAAGATTGGCTGGCAGCCGTGGGTATCCGACGGCGACATTGCGGGTACCTGGGGACAATCCTTGCGCGTGGAGGCCCTCGAACTACGTCTTGCCGGCGTGAGTGGCGGCATCGAGGCAAGCGGCCACGTGCAGAGGATCGGCTGGCAGCCGTGGAAATACGGATACTGTGGCACCAGCGGACGGGGGCTGCGCATTGAGGCCATGAAGCTGCGCCTCACCGGAGAGGCCGCCCAGAAGTACGACATCTGGTATCGCGGCCACGTGCAGAAGGTTGGCTGGCAACCGTGGGTAAAGAACGGCGGGGTTGCCGGCACCAACGGACGGGGGCTGCGCATCGAGGCGTTGCAGGTGTGTTTGCGGCCCAAGAACGCCAACATGGCCCACGTTGAGTACCATGGCCACGTGCAGAAGATTGGCTGGCAAGACTGGGTAAGCGACGGAGTCATTGCGGGAACATCCGGACGCGGTTTGCGCGTGGAGGCCCTCGAACTCAGGTTGAATGGGGTCGGCGGCTCCATTGAGGCAAGCGGCCACGTGCAGAAGATCGGCTGGCAGCCGTGGAAGAGCGGGTATTGCGGCACCAGCGGGCGGGGCCTGCGCGTGGAGGCCATGAAGCTGCGTCTCACGGGAGAGGCAGCCCAGAAGTACGACATCTGGTATCGCGTTCATGTGCAGACCTTCGGCTGGCAAGGTTGGAAAAAGGGTCCGGACATGGCTGGCACCTCAGGCAAGGGCAAGCGCCTTGAGGCCATGCAGGTGCGTCTTCTGCCAAAGGGGGTATCCCCCACTCCCGACATGACGATACCGGACTCCTCCACCATCGCACCGACGCCGGAGCCAACACCAGCACCAACGCCGAAGCCGACCTCAAATGCCTACACCATTCGCTACGATGCCAATGGCGGGTCGGGTTCCATGGCGAACACAACGGCTAAGCGCGACACATACGTCGATCTGCGCGAGAGCACCTTTGAGCGCGATGGTTATGTCTTCGTTGGATGGAGTACCGGAAGAGATGGAAATGGTTCGTGGTATTTGGAAGATGAATCCGTTCGCAACCTAGGGGCCACAGGAGAGACGGTCACGCTATATGCGCAGTGGCTGGAAGACACCCCATGGACCACATGGGAGTCCGGTTCCACCTACACCATCTTCTACGATGCAAACGGTGGAGATGGCAATATGTGGGGTACGATTGCAAGCTGCGGCGAGAAGACCGAGCTTGAGGCTTGTAGGTTCTCACGCGACGGGTTCTATTTTGTGTGTTGGAGCACCAAGAAGGACGGTCTCGGCAAGTGGATTTGGGATCAGCAGGAAGTCGTTGACCTAGCACCCGAGGGTGAATCAATAACGCTGTACGCGCAATGGTTCGAGCCATATCCGACCTCAGATAGCTCGAACACCTACACAATCGTCTACGACGCGAACGATGGATCTGGAACAACGAGCTCTGATACGGTATTCACGAACTCTAACGTTTTGTTGAGGACGCTGAGCTTCACTCGTGAGAACTACGCCTTTGAGGGATGGAACACCAAGGAGGACGGCACAGGCCAAACTTACGCTAACGAGGCTTCCGTGTGTAACCTTACGACAGCAGGGGAAAGCGTTACCCTCTATGCACAATGGAGACGGCAGTCCTACACCGTTCAATACTGTCTTAACACCTATAGTGACGAGCAGATAAACAACCAGATGACACAAGTGGTGAATCGCGGAGAGAACGTTACCCTTCAGGATTGCACCACAACGGTGCAATCAAAGTCTTTCGATGGCTGGAACACCAAGAGGGACGGCACCGGTACGGCATATGCCGCGCAATCCTCCGTTTGCAACATCGCAAACGATGGTGAGACGGTCACACTGTATGCCCAGTGGCAGACCAATGTCTACACGATTCATTTCGACTCTAACGGTGGAACGGGCAACATGAGCTCACAGACAGCAAACCGCGATGCCAACATTACGCTTAACGCAAATACCTTCACGAGAAGCGGCTTTAACTTCTCGGGTTGGAACACCAAGTACAATGGCACGGGCACAAGTTATGGCAACGCAGCAAGTGTCTGCAACCTTGCCGGAACCGGTGGAAGCATTACATTGTATGCACAGTGGACACAGCAGACCTACACCATATGGTTCTTTGGCAACGGAGGACAAACCAGTAGTGGTAGTGGGCTGACGAGCCAAATCATGAACCGTAATACCTATGTCACGCTTAATTCCAACCCGTTCTCACGTACGCGCCATACGTTTAAAGAATGGAACACCAAAAGCGACGGGACAGGTACCTCGTACGCAAACGGGACACGAGTGTACAACCTCACCGATTCGGCTGGATCTTATTTGTATGCGCAGTGGACTCCATACTGCACCTACCTGAGGTTCAATCCCAACGGCGGCAAGTACCGGGGATCGAACCACAACACATCGACGACCTCCACGTTCTCGCCGCACAACACGAACGATGGCACCGACGTGAGGTGGTTCTACAACACGGCTCACTACAACTACCTGCCCTCCTTTACCTCCAGTTGGTGGACGAGGGACGGCTATGTGTTTACGGGGCTGTGGACTGCACCCTCGGGAGGCACGATGGTCTATGGGGCAGATGGCCGTTGCAACACATCGGCGTCCAGCTATTGGAACACGTCGAACCTCAGTACGCACTGTGACCCTATATGCGCAGTGGGCTCCAAACTGCACCTACCTGAGGTTCAATCCCAACGGCGGCAGATACCGGGGATCGTACCACAACACATCGACGACCTCCACGTTCTCGCCGCACAACACGAACGATGGCACCGACGTGCGGTGGTTCTACAACACGGCTCACTACAACTACATACCCTCCTTTGGCTACAACTACTGGGCGAAGGACGGCTATGAGTTTACGGGACTGTGGACTGCACCCTCGGGAGGCACGATGGTCTATGGGGCAGATGGCCGTTGCAACACATCGGCGTCCAGCTATTGGAACACGTCGAACCTCAGTACGAAGAGCCCCTGGGAGATGCAGCTGGATATTTTCAATGCCTACAACGACTGGCGTGCGCGCAACGGACGCAACAGAGTGACCGCAGACGCCACCTGTGCGACCTATGCATATTATTCGGCCATAGAATGCGCGAAGCGAGGCAAACTCGTCCACAGGCTGGGTATCCCTGCAGAACTTCAAACCCAGTACAGCGACATTCTGCAATATGCCACCTGGCAGATAACCGGAACGGATGCCATTGAGCGTTGGGCCAACAGTTCGGGACACCGTGCGCAGATGCTCTGTTCCACTGCCACTAGGGCTGGCGTGGGCATCTATGAATTGAACGGCGTCTATTGGTTTGCCATCGTATACAACTTCCAAGGTACCAATGTGGGTTGATGCGATACTGTGACGCAATAGATAGGGAACGCGGGGTCGACGATCATGCGGCCCCGCGTTTCTTGTCTGCCACTTGGCACTGTGCCCTATCGGCTCGTCTGCACTCCCCTACTCCGTGAGTCTGTGGCTCACGGCATCGCAGATGAGGGCTCCCGTTACCGTCTTGCAGTCTTCGATGCGACCGTCGAGCACGGCGTCAATGAGCTCGGGCAAGGGCACCAAGTCCACGTTGATGAACTCGTCGGCATCCGGGTTGGACTCCACAAACTCAAGACCGGTCGCCATGTAGATGTGTATGAGCTCGTCGGTAAAGCCGTCACTCGTGGCTATCGTGGTGAGAAACGCCATGCGCTCGGCTTCCATCCCCGTCTCCTCACGCAGCTCGCGGTGAGCGCAGGTGAGTGGATCCTCGCCGGGGTCTAGCTTGCCCGCAGGAATCTCCACCGTCACGCGGGAGAGCGCGGTGCGGTACTGGCGCACCAGGCAGATCCGCCCGTCGTCGGTGAGTGCCACGATGGCGACGGCCCCCGGGTGGCGCACCACATCGCGCAGGGCCTCGCGGCCGTCGGGCAACTCGACACGCAGGCGGTTCACGTTGAAGATCCTGCCCGTCCAAGCAACATCCTCGGTGATGACGCGCTCGTTGAGCGCATCATCCCTCATGTCGTCCCCACCCAAATAGAGGCCGCGACGACGCGGCTCGCCGGATGTGTGATCGCTCGTCTGCCTGTCTCCGTCGTAGGTGAACGCCTCGACGGCATCCGACATGCTATCGGACGCCGACGTAAGATCGTCAGCCGTTGGCAATATGTCCATGGTCCCTCCTGTATTCATACTGTATTACAGCGCGCGAGCTCCAATATCGGTGCGGAACTGCTTGCCTTCGAAGTCGATGAGGTCGCATGCCGCATACGCACGCTCGCGCGCCTCGGCAAATGTGGGAGCCACCGCCGTAACGGCCAGCACGCGGCCGCCCGCAGTATGTATTACCCCAGCTTCGTCGAGCTTTGTGCCCGCATGATACACGGTAATGCCAGTTTGTGCAGCAGCCTCGTCAATACCTGTAATACGTTTCCCCGACTCGTACGAGCCTGGATATCCGGCACTTGCCAGCACGACCGACACCGCCCAGTCGTCATCCCACTGTATTACATTTGTATCAAGGGTTCCTGCGTCGCACGAGAGGAAGACCTCCAACAGGTCGGCATGCATGCGCGGCAGGACGACCTGCGTCTCGGGGTCGCCAAAGCGCGCGTTGAACTCGAGCACCTTTGGTCCGTCCTCCGTGAGCATGAACCCTCCGTAGAGGCAACCGGAATAGGTAATCCCGTCCTCCTTGAGCTGGGCCACCACCCGGTTCATTACGTCAACCATGGTGCGAAGCTCGTCTTCGCTCACTGCCGGCACCGGAGAATACACGCCCATGCCACCCGTGTTGGGTCCCTTGTCCCCGTCGTAGGCGCGCTTGTGGTCCTGGCTGGTTGCAAGCGGCACCACGGTCGTGCCGTCGGTGAGTGCCAGCAGGCTGCACTCGGGACCGCTCAGCATCTCCTCGACGACCACGGTGCTTCCCGCGTCGCCAAAGGCGCCGTCAAAGCACTGCGCCACGCCATCGAGCGCCTCCTCGGTCGTTTGAGCGACGATCACGCCCTTGCCTGCCGCCAGGCCATCTGCCTTGACCACGCAGGGACCTGCAAGCTCGCGCACGTACGCCTCGCATGCCGCTCGGTCGGTAAAGCTGCGGTATGCCGCCGTGGGCACCTGCGCCTTTGCCATGACCCGCTTGGCAAACTCCTTGGAGCCTTCCATCTGCGCTGCGTCGGCATTCGGGCCGAAGCAGGGGATTCCCTTGGCGCGCACAGCGTCCGCCACGCCAGCAACCAGGGGAGCCTCGGGGCCGATGACGACCAAGCCAATGCCGTTGTCTGCGGCCCACGTCGCGACTTCTGCGGGATTCTCCTGATCAACTGGTGCCGCCTCGGCCATCATGAGCATGCCGCCGTTTCCCGGTGACACAAACAGCCTTCCCGCACGTGGCGACTCGCTCAGCTTCTTGAGCAGCGCATGCTCGCGTCCGCCCGCTCCCAACAGCAGGATGTCAATCTTCTCCATGAGGTTCCTCTCTCGGTCTTATTTTGGGGTCCTTCCACCGACACGCCTAGTGCCAGTAGCGGTCGATCGTCTGCTCGCGATCCGGTCCCACGGTAATGATGCTCACGCGCACGCCGGCAAGCTGCTCGAGGAAGTCGATGTAGTCCTTGGCCTCGCGCGGGAGCTTGTAGAAGTCACGCACGCCGCTTATGTCGCACTTCCATCCTGGGAGCGTCTCGTAGACGGGCTTCGCGTGATAGAACACGCTCTGGTGCTCGGGGACGGTGGTGTAGCGCACGCCGTCGCACTCGTAGGCCACGCACACCTTGATCTCGTCCAGACATCCCAGCACATCCAACTTGGTGATCGCGAGATCGGTAAGACCGTTCACGCGGGCGGCGTAGTTGACCACCACGGCGTCATACCAACCACAGCGGCGCTTGCGCCCGGTGGTCACGCCATATTCGTGGCCTACCTCGCCCAGCCTGTCGCCAATCTCGTCAAAGAGCTCGGTGGGGAAGGGGCCGCTGCCCACGCGCGTGAGGTATGCCTTCGCGATGCCCAGCACTCGCTTGATGTGCACGGGACCCACGCCGCTTCCCGTAACCGCGCCGCCTGCTGTGCAGTTGGAACTGGTAACAAAGGGATAGGTGCCATGGTCGATGTCGAGCATCGTCGCCTGCGCGCCCTCGAACAGGATACTCTTGCCATCGTCTATGGCGTCGTTGAGCAGACGGGAGCTCTCGCAGATGTAGGGTCGGATGCGCGTCGCCATGGGCAGGTACGTCTCGCAGATCTGGTCCACGGTGTAGGTGGGCATCTCGTAGACCTTCTCCAGGATGGGATTGGTGTAGGCGAGAGCCGCCTCGAGCTTTGCCCTAAAGATCTTCTCCTCCAGCATGTCCTGGATGCGCAGGCCCGTGCGGTTCATCTTGTCCATGTAGGTGGGTCCGACACCACGCTTGGTGGTGCCGATGAGGTTCTTGCCCAGGCGCTTCTCGTGCGCGCCGTCCAGGTCCTTGTGATAGGGCATGACGATGTGCGCGTTTCCGCTGATCTTGAGGGAATCGCAGCTGATTCCCTGTTCCTCGAGCGTGTCGATCTCGCTCAGGAGTATTTCGGGATCGACGATGCAGCCGTTGCCGATCACCGGCACCGTTCCCTCATACATGACGCCGCTGGGCACCTGGTGCAACGCGAGCTTCTTGTCGCCGGCAATGACCGTGTGACCGGCATTCGCGCCGCCGGCCGAGCGGCACACCACGTCGTAGTCACCCGAAATGAGGTCGGTGACCTTGCCTTTTCCTTCGTCGCCCCACTGTGTTCCCACTAGCACCGCTGCTGGCATAGCCGTTCCTTTCGCATGACGTTGACGTACGGACAAAGAGTATAGCGGATACGCACTCGCAAGAGGGTACGCCAGGCTGTCCCTACTCCTCGTGGAAGCGGTCGATCTCGTAGAACTTGATGGTCTCGCCGTCAAACCGCATATCCACCGCCGCGAGGGGGCCGGAACGGTTCTTGGCAATGATGAACTGGGTGATTCCAGCGTCGGGCCGATCGTTGCGCTCGGCCTCCTCCGGCGTCATGGAGCGGTCCAAGAGGATCACGATGTCGGCATCCTGCTCGATTGCACCGGACTCGCGCAGGTCCGAGAGCTGCGGTCGCTTGCCCGTGCGTCCCTCGACCTCGCGGTTGAGCTGCGAGAGCGCCACAACCGGAACGTCGAGGTCCTTTGCCATGATCTTGATGCCACGGCTCATCTCTCCAACCTGCGTCGCGCGGTTGTCGTTGCGGTTGGCACCCGGGGGAGTGGAGAGAAGCTGAAGATAGTCGATGATGACGATGCCCTTCTCCTTGCCGTGGAGCATGCGACGCGCCTTGGCGCGAATCTCGGTAACCGTGGTTCCGGGCGTGTCGTCAATGAGGATGTCCAGCTCGCGCAGCTCCTCGGTCGCCTCGAGGATCTGGGGCCACTGGTTGGCCCGAATGTTGGCGGAGCGGATGTCGGTGAGCTTGATGAGCGAGCGTGCGGCAAGGAGGCGCTGGGCTATCTCGACCTTGCTCATCTCCAGCGAGAAGAGTGCCACGGTGTTGCCGGCCTCGGCGGCATTGACTGCCAGGTTGAGGCAGAACGAGGTCTTTCCCACGCCGGGTCGCGCGCCCACCACCACCATCTGGCCTCCGCGCAGTCCCAAAAGACGGCTGTCGAGTCCCGAGAAGCCTGTCTCGACGCCAATGGAGTCGCTGTGGTTCTCGGCCTGCTCGCCCAGGTCGTTGTACAGCTGCTCCATGATCTCCTCAAGCGTGGAGTAGCTCGAGCGGACGCTGCGGTTGGTCACCGAAAGCAGCATGCGCTCGGCCTGGTCAACCACCGTCTTCGTGTCCTCGGGAGCATCGAACGCCAAGGCCGATATCTGTGCGGAGGCGGCGATCATCTGGCGCAGCGTGGCATCCCGGCGAAGCATCTCGGCGTGGTGCCGCCAGCTGGTGAGCGAGAAGGGCGCGTTGGCAAGGTCGAGCAGGTATCCCATTCCACCCACGCGGTCCAGCTCACCCTCGCTCTTGAGCGCGTCGGCAAGCGACACGGGGTCGACCGGCTGGTTGTTGTCGAACAGCCGTCGCATGGTGAGGAATATCTTGCGGTTGGAGGGGATGTAGAAGTCCGACTCGTTGACCTCGAGCAGACACTCCTGGAACACCTCGGGGGAGAGGAGCATGGCAGAGAGCACCGATTGCTCGGCCCTCGCATCCTGCGGCATCTCTCCCGAATGATTGAGCGTCGCTCGTGTGGGGTTGACTTCGAACGGTGTGTCCGGCATGGGTAGCTCCTAACTAGTGCAACTTGTTCATGATACCGCGTTCCACGTCGATTGACGTTGCCGTCGTGGTTTTAGTGCCCATCGTCCAACGCGCATGCGCAAAGCCAGCCAATCATGACCACCCGCATAGCGGGTGGTTTGCACAAAGGGTATAACCCTATGGCCCCGGGCCAGGGACTCAAGTCCCTGGCCCTCACTGCGTTCAG